>CAYMLO010000001.1:0-178021 GCA_964390905.1 uncultured Planctomycetales bacterium
CGGCGGTGGCCAACGCCCGCTTCGTCAAGCCCTTGGACGCCGACCTGCTGTTGACCGAGATGCGCAGCGACGCCGTCCGACGAATCGTCGCGGCAGACATCCGATTGGCGCGACGGGCAGGCGTATCCGGAACACCGACGGTCTTCGTCAACGGCCGGCGCCTCACCGCGGTGCTGCAGACGCAGTGCTTCTGGCAGGCTTTGGCAAACACTTACGCGCGTCCGTCCGGGAAAGCCACACCGATCGCGGCGGCATCTTGCGGCGCCACCGTTCCAGGCGAAACCCTCGCCCCGTCCGGGCAATAGGCTCTGTCTGATACACACCAGGCCCGGCCAAGTGGGCGACTGCCCCCCTTGCCGCCCAACGACGCCGATCTGCGGGCGGTCATCGCGGTGGTCGACATGCGACCTGTGGGCAATCCGGGGAACGCCGGCATACGAGCGCCGTCGCCCCGATGAGCAGCGCGCCGAGAACCGGCGCGGCCGACCCGCAACAGCATCCCCCGCTGGATGGGGACGTGACCGCGACGGTGGCCGTTCCCCACTCAGTCTCGATGGCCTCGAAGCTGCCGTCGGCCAGAACGCTGACGGGACTGACAAACTCGAGCGTCCACGTGCCGGTTGCGTCGGCCGACGTGGTGAGCGCCGCACGCACCAGGACATCCCGTTTGCTGGCCGGCTTGACGGCGCTCTGATCCTCCGTATTCGTGCTGACGACCAGGTCGCTGTCGGCCAGCTTGATCTCGGTGAAATTCTCCGCCCGCAACGCCTCGCCGATGAGGGCCTCCGGATCGCCAAAGGTCGACTCGGCCGCGTTGAAGGTCACCGCGCCCGTCGCCCCTTCCTCCGGCGTCAGGCGCATCCTCAGCGTGTAGCCATAGATCGCGACGCTCGAGCTGACCCGGACGGTCACCACCGCCGTCTCGCCGGACGTCACTTGGGCAGGCTCCGCGACGGCCGAGACCGTTGCCGCCCGAGAGGGACCCGGAATCGTCAGCAAGACGACCCCCCATGTGCCCGCGGAGCAGATCAGCCGGTTGGGCGTCATCGTCATATTCGTTCCTCCCTCATCGCTGAAGGGCTAGACAAACAGCAGGTCGACGCGTGGGTCACTTCTGTCCGCCACCTGATCGTCCAGGCCGCCGAGCATCGCCCCAGCGCTCTCGGGCAGCAGTGCAGCAGCCCAGTTGCCCAGCGGGGCTGCCCAGCTCGTCGCGGAGGGGTCGGACATCGACATCTGGGCGGGCGACGACAGCACTGCGTCCTCTTCGGGCTTGCGGGACATCGGCTGTGGCTCGACGGCGCCCACCGCCGGACGGGTCTCAGCGTCGACCGTGGCATCGGAGGGACGGGCGATCAGATCACCGTCCCAAGCTGATGCCCGGTCCTGTTCCTCGAGATGCCGAACCGCGTCTTCGAGGCCCAGCCACTTCAGGCGGTCGCCGGGCAGGTCGCTCGCGACGTTCGCGGCCAGGACCGGCATCTCCATCTCGGCGCCGTCGTCGACACGGATCGTGTCGCCAAACGACCAACCGACCGACCCCACGCGCGCTTGCTCACCGACCGATCTCGCCCTGGCCGCCAAACCGATTGGCTTGCTTGCGGCCTGACCGTTTGCAGGTGGAATGATGTAGGCGCCCAAGCCGGTCATGAGCGCCGTCGCGTCCGAGCCGTCGAGCTTGCCATCCCCGTCGACATCCGCCTCCGCAGCGTAGCCGCCAACCATGGCGGCCTGGAGCTGCCCACAATCCAAGACGTTGACGGCCCCATCCCCGTTCAAGTCGCCCGCGAGGCGATGGAAGCCGTAGACGTAGTCGCCCCCAGCTGTGCCATCGCCGTCACCATCAAGCTTCTTTCCGACCAGGTCCGTCACACCGTTGCCCTTGACTTCCAGCACGTAGTAGCCGTCCGCCAGCGGCGTGTCGAACGTAATCGTTGCCGTACGCTGCTGCGGGTCGTACTGGAAGTTCGCCGCCTTGAGCGTCACCGGCGTCCCCGCCCCCGTAGACGCGTCCAAGCCATACCGCATCAGCGTCACGTCGGCGACCTCGATGTCCACGTCTTCGCTGAACACGAGCTCGACGGTTCGCACGTCGGATCGTTGCGTCAGACCGCCGGCCACAATCGCGTCCAGGACGGTGGGAGCAGATGTGTCCACGCGGGTGCTCGCATCCGCGGCCTTCGGCGCGGCCTCGCTGTTGCCAACGGCGTCGGTCGCGACGCTGTAGAAGCCGTAGGTGTGGCCATCTTGACCGCTGAAGGTCGCCTGCGTCTTGGTCGTTCCCGTCAGCCAGCGCTGGTAGCTGCCGCCGTCGGTCGAGACGTAGATGTCGTAGGCGGCAATCCCCGACCCCTTCGCATCGTCTTGTCCGCTCCACTTCACAACGAAATTGGCCTTCGTGGTGGTCGCTGAAAGGGCTCGGACGCTGCTGGCAGGCGCGCTGCCGTCGATGGTGTTGAGGGTCTGGTTGGTGATGATCGGGTCGTTGACGTCGAAGACGATGCTGGCCTTGTTGCGGATCTCGTCCCCGGTCTTCAGGCCGGCCTTCGGATCGATCGTGAAGGTCACCCAACCCTCGCCCCGGCCGTCTTCGTCGTTCGGCGGCAGGAAGCCCGCCAGCGGATACGTCGGCAGCTCGCCCGTCTCCGGGTCGTACGACCACATTTCGTACGTGATCACGCCCGTCTTCGAGTCGAAGTCGGCCATCACGTGGACCGGATACTCATCGTAGGGAACCGTCGTGTCGGTCTCGAAGTGGAGCACGCCGTCGGGCACGTCGATGATCCGTTCGCCGAAGCAGATCCTGTCGAACGCAAAGGTGCCCCAATCGAGATCGGCGTCGAGCTGATCGGTGATGACGACCTTCTGGACCGGTGCGTTGGCCTTCTCCGGGTCGTTTTCGAAGTAGACCGTGTACGGCATCAGCCCGCCCGGCGCGATGTAGCCGCCGTCGCCCGCGCCGGCTGGCCCGACCTTCTCGTTCGGATCGAACCCCCAGAAGACGGGCACAGGGACAGTACCGATGATGACCCAGGGCGGCGGGAAGACGTAGTCATCGCCGTCCTCTTCCTCCATGTCGTCCGTCGACGGCATGGTCTTGGAGATCGACAGCTCGTAGTACGGATGCATGTCCCCAACCCAGATGCGATAGCCATAGCTCGTGTGGAACGCACCGTGGCCGCCCACGCCGACAAAGATCCAGTACTCCTTGCCCAGCAGCGGGCCGCCCGGTGGCAGCGACAGGTCGAAGCTCACCGTCCCGGGCCCCCGCATCAGGTTCTTCTCGTTGAACATCTCCCCCGCGCCCAACTGGTCAATCGCCCGCACCCATAGATCCAGGTCTCCGTACTGGGGATCGAACGTGAGCGTCACCGTCAGCTTCACGTCCTCCTCGTCCTCCTCGCCGCTGCCCTTGGTCCTGAGCATGTAGCCGTGCCAGTCGCCGTACCCATCCTTGGTCTCGGCCATGATATGGCTGTACTTCTTCGGGCCGTTGAGCGTTTCCCATCCCTTTTCCCCCGGGAGGGGACCGTCGAGGTCTTCTCCAAGAGTGATCGATTCGTGCTTGTCGTCGGTGATGGGGATGCCGTGGTCGATGTAGATCGCGCGGACGGCATTGTCCAGCGGATACGCCTTGCCGAGGTTCTCGTAGATCGACCGAAGCCCGTTGTTCACCTCGTCATCGTTCGCCTCATCTGCGATGTCCCAGTAGATGCTCTGGCGGGCGCCGCAGACCTTCTCACCCGTATTCTCGAAGTGATTGAGCGCGCCCTGCGCCACGAAGTCGCCCGCCAGGCCGCTCGCGACGATCCTGTTGTCGTATGCTAGTTCAGGATTGTAATCGGCGTGCTCGATCGTGTAGGCGTCGGAGGCCATCCAGAAGTTGTTGTTCTCCCAATACTGCCCCGCGGCCCGATTCAGGCTGGTCTGCGTCATATACGCCGTCGCACCGGTCTGATTCTCGAGCGCCAATCCCGCGAAGAGGTTCGCCCAGGCCTCGTACACCGCCGTATCTTCCGAGAGGCTGATCAGCAGGATGCCCCACGGGTCAAGCGGGTTGACGGGACAGTAACCCGCCTTCAAGCGGTAGATGCTATGGCCGTACGCGCGGAGAATCTGGAACGGGTCCGTCGCGTTCAGGTCGGCGCGGATGTAGTCGCGAACGCGCTGATAGGCCAGGTCCTCCTCATAGAAGCTCCAACCGGTCTTGTCCTCCCACAGCCCGTACGACACCGGGATCGGCTCTCGGACCCGCTCATCGTCGCCCAGCTCCAACTCGCTGTGGAGCCACTCGGCGCCGTAGCTGATCCACTCGGCTATGCCGAACGCCGACAGATGATCGTCCACGGTGATCGTGCCGAAATCGATGTCCTCGTCGTCCTTGGTCTCCGGCTGCAGCACCTTGCTCTCGTCGAGGTCAAAGATCAGCCGGCCCCATTCAAGACCGACCGGCATGTAGATCGGCGAGTCGGGGTCGGTCGACTGGATCGCGCTTTCATCGATGATGTAGCTGTACTCGTTCTTGGCGATCACGACGACGTAGAACTCGGGGATGTTCTTCTCATCGGCCGGCACGCCCGTCTCGTCGTCGTCGATGTCGCGGAAATCGATCAGCTCGCCGTCGTGCGTCCTGGTGAACTTGAACCGCCCGTCCGGGGTGAGGATGCCCCGTCGACCCTCTTGCGCTTCCAGATCGGCGGTCATCATGCCCCATCCGTTGGTCAGCTCGTTCCAGTCGCTGATGAAGTCGTCTTGCTCCAACGGATCGCCGTGCGTCCCGATGTCGATGACGCTGCCGTCTTTCTCCCAGAGCTGCACCGAGGCATGCATGTCCGACCCGAACAGACCGGCCAGGTAGCCGCTGTATTGCACCCGTCCCTCGACCTCGCCATACGGCTGGATGATCTCGAACGTACCCGTGTATCTGTCGGCGGCCTCACCGTCCGTCCCGTTCTCGTTCTGGTCCATCTTGTTCTTCCGCGGACCGGACAGGCCCGGCTGATCACGGTATCCGTAGTAGTCCGTGATATCAGGACCGACGCTCACCTCGCACTCCGCTTCCTCGGTCAGCGGTTCGTAGAAGGTCACGCGCCAGACTGTGTTCTCGTCCTCGAGAGGTTCCCTGCGGAGCGGGTCGGCAGGGTTCAGACACTCGGGGTTCGGATCACTCGGCGTCCCCACGATGGCGACGTAGTGCCATTCGCCGTCCACTCTGTAGCGAACCGATACTTGAGAGTTCGGAAAGCTCGTGATCGGTTCGCTGAAGGTGATGTCCACCGCACTGACGGGGGGATGGGCGAAGCCGCAGCCCAAGCCGTCAACGACGCTCATATCGATGACCCGTGGGCCGGTCTCATCGATGATCTCGAAGCCGGACTTGTAGGACTGCTGCCCGGGGTTCACGGGCCACGGATCCTGATCGAAGTCCGGCTCATCGAGGCTGACACCTTCGCTCGAGATGTCAGGCCCGATCTCGAGCTGGTAGTTCCCCGGGGTACCGAAGCTGTTGCTTCCGCCATGCGTCGGATCTCGGACGGTGACGATGTACTCTGTGGCCGTGATCCGTCTGACGATGAAGTACGGGTCGCCAAGGGGGTTCAGCTTCTCCAGTATCTGGACGTCACCTGATGTGAAGCTGCTGGGGTTGACCGGCTTGTTGAAGTCAACCCAGAAGCTGCCAAGCCCCGGCAGCCGATCGTATGTCCCGCTGACCGACTGGGCCAGGACGCTGAGGCTGCTCGGCCACAGCCCTCCCCTCGTCGTACCCGTTGAGCTCTTCCCAGGCGATTCCTTCACGCCTTCGAACTCGAGGACCGTCAGATACGCGTCGTCGGTCCCCTCCCCGCCCGTGCCGGAATGGTCGTGATCCAACTCCAGCCCGACCGTGTCTGCGATGTTCGATCCGATCTGCAACGTGTACGTCCCCGCAGCCGTCTGCTCAGGGAACGAGATGCGGTACAGCCGGTCGGACCAGCGCTCCACAGTGATGTCCGTTATCGCGCTACTGTCCGGATTGGTAAGCGTGACATCCTTCGCCGTAAATGTGTCTCCGTCGATCGTCTCGCTGAAGATGACATCCACGCCCTCCAGCGCACCCTCGGCGGACAGCACACCGTATCGCGTCAGAACCAGCGGACACCTGCTGTCGAGCAGCCCGCCGCCCGAACTGACGGCATCCGAGAAGACCTCGCCCATCAGATCGGACAGCAGCGGCAGAGCGCCAGGAGCAACGCCCTCCGCCGTCACCTTCTCGGCCAGGTTCTCCACGACGTCGCCCCACGTCTGGCCCATCTCGAAGGTGAACGTCTGCCAGATCCCGTCCCATTCGGTCCGGTCTTCGTAGAGGAAAGAATCGAAACAGCTCTCGTATGCGTCCCAGGCGACCTCCGTCGCGCCGTCGGCGTCCGAGCCGAGACCCGTCATCACTTCCAGCCGAAAGTCGTAGGCGCCCTCCATGATGTCCGCGAGGGCGTGGAACGTTACCTGTTCCCGGTCACCCGGCTGAAGCACCCCGGCCGGGCCCGTCGAACTGTAACCGACAAACTCGACCGAGCCCGTGAACTCGTCCGAGTTCGGTTCGAGACCGAAGCTCAGATCCTCATTGCACGTCAGCCTCAGCAACGGCGAGGCCATGTCCGCATCGCCCGTGTTGGCGTACTCGACGACCACGCTGAACGGTTGTCCAAGTCGCAACAGCGAAGGCGCAACAACACTGGCGCTCAAATGGGGCCCCACGCCCTCGCCGACGCTGAAGGCGTCTTTCTTTGAGGCCGTCGTCCCGTCGGGCCGCTCGACAACCACGTCGTAGAGCCCGCCTGCCCGATTTGTGAGGTCGAACGTGGCGTACAGGTTCGACCCATCGGCGATCCAGACCGGGTACCCCCAGATCCTCGTCTCGCCATCCGGCGCGACGAGGTACACCGCGTCGCCGTCGGAAAACCCCTCTCCGGTGACCCGAACCGTCACGTCCCCTGTGTCGCCCCCCGAATCGGGCGACACCTCGCTGATCGAAAAGCCCGCCGCAGAGGCCGACAGCGTGAACTCACCTGGCGCGTCGGGTACCTCCTTGCCGTAGACCATGATGTAGCACATGCTCGGCCAGGGCGAAGACACTTGGATTTGCTGATCAGCGGACAGGTTGGACGAGTGCCGGGCGTCGTAGTCGCTGCGAGTGGGCAGCTCATCGAACCGCGCGTACAGCTCATTGATCCCCTGATCGTTGGCATCGTTCAGCCCCAGCGCGACCTTCTCGCCAGCCGCAAGTGGGACAACGAAGTACTTGGCGTCGCCGTCCACCGCCAACGTGCCCTTCACCGACTCGCCCATCGCAAGTGCCGGAACGGCCACGGCCACCGTATCCGCGGACCGCGTCGTGTTGTTTTCGCGGTTCGTCCCCTCAACGACGTCATGCTGCGAGTTCGTCTCGACCTGCCAATAGTAGTCGCCGTTGCGGGCGGCCGGCACGCGAACCTGGGCCGACGCCTCATGCTCCTGCCCCGGCAGCAGCGTCACGCCCTCACCAACCTGAACCTCATCGACAACGACGACCGTCGCACTGCCGTCCGGATCGCGGACCAACGAGATCTCGTCATGCCACGGGCCGATCGCCGGCACCTCGCCGATGTTGGTGATCGTCCAGTTGATGGTGACCATCTCGTCGACCATGGCCGCCCCAGGCCCCGTTACGGAATCCTCGACGACGACCAGATCGATCTGGGAGGTGGAGTCGCCCCATCGTTCCAGGGCGCCGATGTCGGCGTAGGTCGGCGTTCCAGCCCCGGTGTCGTCGACGCCTCGGTCATCGAATCGGGGCAGGCCAAGCTGGTCCAGCGCGGGGGCCAGATCGCCATCGGCCGCGTCCACACAGAGCGAACCATCGCCCAAGCGCAGGTCCCCCGCCTTCCGATCGACGTATCGCGCCGAGACCGAGATGTTCCCATCGATCCCCGTGTAGTCCGCCATGTTGATGTAGTTGCCCAACGACGCCTTCGGGTTGCAGACGTTGTTGTAGCGGACTACGTCGGCCGATGTTCCGTGTTCGAGTGCGATCCCCACCGTCGTGCAATTCGAGATGATGTTGTTGACCAGCTCCAGCCGGTCCCCAGTATCGTGCACCACGCCAAGCGTCGCCCCATCGATCGTGTTGTTGGTCAGGATGAGGTCTGTTCCGCTCCCGGCCCAGATCCCCTCTTCGCCGGGCGAGGCGATCACGGCGTTGGTCAGGAAGAGGCTGCTGTCGGCGGCGGCCCAAATCCCCTGCTCCCCCGGCGAGCTGATCAGGATGTTGGTCAACGTACCGTCCACGTCGCTGGTCAGTTCGATGCCCCTGCCACCCGCATCCGTGATGTCCGTGTTCTCCACAGTTAATTGTGCCGGGTTCTGGCCTGAACCGTCCGCATGAATACCGTCATCGGCACTGGAGACGATCTGGCAGTCCAGCACACGTATCTCATTCGGCCCGTTGGATCCGTACGCGTAGACTCCGTACCTTCCCGGGTGGTCGATGATGACGTCCTCCAGCGTCCCCGTGCAGCCGGCTCCCACGACGACGCCGTCGCTGGTGGGTCGAAGGATGTCCACGTTTCGCAGCGCGACCTCACCCGGCGTGGCGCCATCAGTCGTCACGTACACGCCATATCCGCGGGCGTCGGCGATCACGCCGCCCTCGAACTCCACCTCGCCGCCCCTAACATGTAGGGCGGATCTGGCGTCCCAGGACCCCGCCCCGTACCGCAGCTCGACGTGCTCGAGCACGGCGTCGCCGGACACCGAGAGGTTGTACACCGTGCTTGTGGGCGCCGCGGTGGCGTCACCGTCCCCGTTCGTGTCGCCCCCAGCCGTGTCGTCCGCCATGTTGGTGAAGATGATCGGGCTGGTCGCCGTGCCCAACGCCTCCAGCCTGCCGTTCACAGTCAGATCGAAGTCCTTCAGGATCGTCCCGGGCCCGATCGTCAGCGTCGCACCTTCGTCCACGACGACGTCGTCCCCCGTGTAGGCCAGGCCTAGCATGGGAGACAGCGCATCGTCCTGACTGATGTGAAACCCGGCGGCGGGGTCCGGCGGGACACTGCCAGACCACTCTCCCCTCAGCTGTACCGCGCCGATGCAATTGCGGGCCTCATTGCCCGAACCGGTCAGCGCGCCGAGGGGGGTGTCCTCCAGGATGATCGCGTACGCGTCGATGTCCTGGCCCTGCGAATTCAAGTCTTCGATCGTCGTTCGCTGCAGATCCAGGGCGGCGTTCTGCCCGACGTAGATCGCCGAGCAGATCGGCCGGATCGCGCCGAGGTTCGTTTGCGCGACGACGTCCCGGATCTGGCAATCACTCACCGTGCCCACAACCGGCGAGTCCGCCCCTGCTCCGCGAAGAAACAACGCGGCATTCGTTCCATGTTCGATGACCGTGTTCCGCAGCGTCACGGACCCGTTCTGCACCGTGATGCTGCTGCCTCCATAGGACCAGGAGCCGAAACGGTCCCCGGCCCAGCGCACGTCGGCGTAGTCAGCGATCAACTCGCCGTCGTGCACCATGATGCCGTCCCACATCCCTTCCGCCTCAGCGTAGGCCGGCGCCGTATCGTCACCGTCGTTGTTCGTGTCACCGCCCACCGTGTCGTCGACGACGCTCGTGACGATCACCGGGTCGTCCGCCGTCCCCGCGAGCTTCAGCGTGCTCCCGTCGCTCACCTCGATTTCGCCACCCGCCCGGACCTTGACGACTGCCCCGCCCGAAATCGTTAACGTCGTCCCTTCCGGGATCTCGACACCGGTCGTGTAGTACGTCACGTCGTTGTCCCACGTCAGGTTCGCCGGCAGATCCCCCTTCTGCCACGTAACGCCCAGGGCGTTGATACCGTTATTCTCGAACGTAACGTCGCTGACCTCAGGTTGGGCGGTCAGATTGCCAGCGATGGCCTCCGATCCACAATCGCGAATCGTCACGTCTGCCAGCGTTGGGTCCCCCGACGCGATGACGATGCCGATACCTTGGCTGTCCGCAATCAGGCCGTTCTGCAGCACGGCCCGTCCGTAGAGGGCGATCGCTGACTCACCGGCGTACGACTCCCATGTGTAAGAAGCGTAGTGGACCTCAAAATGATCCAGTTCGCTCGGCGCGCCATTGTTGCGAAGCCTCAGACCCCGCCAGTCGCCAGGTGACGCGGCGCTCTGGCCATCCTCGTTCGTGTCGCCACCGACCGAATCGTCCTTGATCGACGTAAAGACGGCCGGCTTCTGGGCCGTGCCCCCAACGTCGAGCACGCCCATGACGTTCAGCCCCGCATCCTCGGCGAACTTGACGATCGTCCCCGCCTCAACGGTCAGATTGACGTCCTCGCCTACGAAGACCGTCGAATCCACAACGACCGTGCCAGACCATGTCGTGTCTGTCAGCAGCTCGCCCGAGACGTGGCTCACGTCGAGCAGTCGCCGCGGCTCCAAGGGCTCGATACGAAGACGCCGCTTGAGCCGCCGTCGCGTCGACATCGAACCCCCACCAGAACGGAGAGTCATCGATGCACCTCCAAGAGCGGACAAGGCATCCGCTTCCACGCCAACGGCACACCTACTGACACGCAAGAGAAACCCCGCGCGGGGAGCCAGGACTCACCCCGTCCCCCGCACCCCTCTCCCCAATCCTCGCGCCCGGCCCTCCGGCGGCGGTCGTCCAGGACAGGGCCTTCTCCAGCCCCAGCGCGTCACCTCGACCGGACGCCGTCCCCTCCTGTGGGCTGGCCAATCGCGAACCGGCCCCACACACCGCAAACCCACAGGCCCCTCCGAACGCGACCTACTCTGCTCCCAACACTCGGGGACCCACAACCGCCACCGCAACAGCCGCCTCTCGGCAAGGACGCGCAGGCGCACAGCACATCCCTCCCTCTGCAGGGCGACGCGTCATGGTTGATATGAAATGCCTCGACCCTCCAAGCCCGAACCTGATGAATGATTATATCGGGCGATGGCCGGTTCGGGAAGGGGCACGATCGGGAAGCCGAACGGGCGGCACAGGTCGGCGGGTATGCTGGTGGCGGCCGGGGGGCTCGTCAGACGGGGGGGCCCCTAACGGGCCGTCGGGGGCTTGCCTGGTAGCCCGACGGGGCCCTGCGGGCGGCCAGAGGAAAGGAAATAGGGCAGGGCCCGGGTTCACGGGATTTCGGCTCTCAGCCCGTTAGGCTACGGGCTCTTCCTCTGCCAAAGACACTAGGGTCCCTGCCCGCGACGGGGACTCGTGGCGGCTTGGTGAGGCCCTGCAACCCAGTCCCGGCAGAGGACGATGCATCGGGGCGGCATTCAGAAGCGCAGGCTACCACGTTCCGACAGCATCGCGCAGACCGCCAGGCCTCCCGTCCGGCAAGACCCCCACCCCACAATGAGAGCTTCACAGCCTGCGCCGCCCTCTTCTTCGCTGATCTACGCCTTTCGTCGGACCCACACGAACAGCCCGAGCATCGCAAATGCCAACGGGAGGAACGAACTCATGTTGCTGCCGCACTCGAACACGGCGGTTACCTCACGGTCGGTGTCCATCAAGATTGTGATAGGGTTGTTTGAATCGTACACGGCGTAGTTCGCGTCACCGCAATGGTTGGGGTCGTAGACGATCCAGTGCTTGAATTGCCTGCCCTCTATTGGCTCGGCTGTCAGTGTGACTGGCATGGCGAGCGGGAACCTCGGCGAGTTAGAATCCAACGGCTTGGGGAACATCGCCACATCGCCCCAACATCCATTGATCTCCGTTAGGGACAGGGCCACCGGAACGGCGTACGTCGCCACGAAGATCTCGGCCGCGTAGCCGCCATACTCGCCACTTGGAAACCCGTACCAGGCCACCGTGGATCCCGATACCTGAGGCATCCAGTCGTTGTAGTCGTTGTCGGTCAGTCGCGTGGTCGTGCTTCCGTCGTAGAGGAAGATCTCGGTCCCACCCTCGCCTTCCCAAACAACGTTCGAGCCCGAGACCTGCGGATAAGCGTCCACGTGACCCCCACTGCTCGTGAGTTGCGTCGTGGTGCTTCCGTCATAGAGCCAGATCTCGCCCCCGCCTTCCCAGACAACGCTTGAGCCCGAGACCTGCGGGTAGGAATCCTCATAGCCGTTATCCGAGAGTTGCCTGGTCGTCATCCCGTCGTACAAGAAGACCTCGTAATCAGGATACGTTCCTCCAAACCACACGACATTGGAGCCCGAGACATGGCAGCCTGCGTCAAAGTAGCCATTGTCGGTGAGCTGCGTCACGGTTGCGCCGTCGTAAAGGAAGATCTCGTTGTCTCCGCGCCACACGACGTTGGAGCCTGAGACGTCGGGGTTCTGGTCCCAATGGGCATTGTCCGTGAGCTGGGTGACCGTTGTGCCATCGTAGAGGAAGATCTCTCTTTCGTTGCTGCTTGCGCCTCCGAACCAGACGACACTGGAGCCTGATATCCGGGGGTCGCCGTTGTGATGGCCGCTGTTGTCCGTGAGTCGCGTGACTGTGGTCCCGTCGTAAAGGAAGATCTGGCAGGTGTAGGGGTCGCCGTCGACGCCGGCCTCCCACACGACGCTGGAGCCCGAAACCTGGGGGTGCCAGTCGTAGTAGTCATTGTCCGTGAGCTGGGTGACCGTTGTGCCATCGTAAAGAAAGATCTCGTGGTCGTTCCCGTCGTACCCGCTCCAGACAACGCGCGAGCCCGAAACCTGGGGTTCATAGTCCTGGTAGCCGTTGTCGGTGAGCTGCGTGACGACCCACTCAGCACCCGACACGTGCGAACCGACAAGAACCGTGACTACAGCCACCAATGGCCAAAGCCGAAGACACATGGAACTACCTCCCTTCCCCAACAAGCAACACGACTTGTCTAACATGGGATGGCCTGACCCTCCCCACCGCATGGAAGTCGGAAGTATACCCGGCGATAGCAATCTGTGGAAGGAGCATCATCGGGAAGCCGGCTGACCAGGAACAACTGTCAGAGACCCCTGGAGGTAGCTGTCGCTCGGGCCCCCTGGCGGATGTCGGGCGTCGACAAGCCACGAAGGACCGTCGGGCTCGCGCTTGGGATACGAGGGATCCTTCTCAGAGCTGGGGACAGTGAACAGGACAAGGCCCGGTCGGTCACCTCGGCAGACTGCGCCGCCATCTTCTTCTCCGATCTACGCCCTTCGTCGGACCCACACAAACAGCCCCAGCACGCCCAGGATGATCGGGAGCAACGGTTCGATGCCGCTGCCGCATTTGAAGACGGCCGTGATGCATTTGTCCGAATCCATCACAATCGTGATGGCGGTGTTGGTGTCGAATACGGCGTGGTTCGCATCGCCGCAGTGGTTGGGATCGTAGAGGGTCCAGTGGCTGAATCCCCTGCCCGGTTCGGGCTCAGCGTATAGCGTGACCTCCGTGCAGGCCGCGTACAGGTAGTCTGGCTCGTACGGAACCGGGTGGACGCTTCCCCACGCGGGGTTCACCTTGTGTATCGTCAGGGCGTAGTCGGGCCACGCGAACACGGCGGTTACCTGTCGATGGTTATCCATGGCAATCGTGATGCAGACGTTGGGATCGATCGTCGCCGGCGGGACATTCGCGTCGCCAGGGAAGTTGGGATCGCAGATGATCCAGTGTGAGAACGAACGACACGCGTTCGGTTCAACGCAGAGCGTCACCACGGCATTCGGCTCATAGAGCGGAAGCAGCGGGTCAATATCCACGTCCCCCCACCCATTGGGCTCCACAACGACCGTCAGGATGCGACCCAGACGCACGACCCGCAGACCCAGGTTGCTGTCCCCGGAGTTCGGGTCGTAAAACCGGCCCGCCTTCTCTACGCCGTAGGTGTCATTGAGAAACGACCCGCCCCGCATGCCGCGATACCAAAACCACACGGCCTCGTTCCACTCCCACACGTTCCCGCCCTGATCAAACGTGTCGTAGGGGCTTTCCGAGTTCTCGTGAGCGCCGACCTCGGTCCGGTAGTACGGGCTGCCGATCGTGTACCCGCTGTCATAGAACGTCGCGTTGTTGCCCGGGTCGGGATCGATCAGGTCGTTGCTGGGCGTGGTATCGCTGCGGGTGGGGTAGGCGAAGTAGTTGCCCGTCACGCCGTCGTTCTTGTGATACGCCGCCTTGTACCACTCGTCCTCGGTCGGGATGGCCCAGACGGCGTCCTGTTTCCGAGTCACGGCCGAGAGTTCCTCGTTGGTGATCGCGCCGTTCAGATAGTACGCCCCGTCCTCGGTCGTGGTCAGGTCTTGCCCGCCCGTCGGCTGACCGTTCTGTAGCCAGTTACAGAACCGCGCCGCGTCTCCCCATGAGACGTAGTTTGCCGGTCGGTCCGCCCAGTTCGCAGCGACGCTGTAGGTGTAGCTGCCCGGCGAGCCGGTCTGTTCGATCTTGCATCCGTAGCCCGACAACCACATCGAGTAGCTGTGCAGCCCGTACGTATCTGTCGCGGCCACGGCGTTGAGAAACTCGCAGTACTGACCGGCCGTGATTTCGAACTTCCCGATGGTGTACGGGTAGTCCACACCCCCGAGGTCGTCGCCCCCTGTATCATCGGCGTTCCCGGGATTGCCCACGAAGACCGTCTCGATGCTCAGCCCCAGTGTTTGGGCCGCCACAAGCATCGCCACCGCCGCAGCAACAGGAATCCGGAGGCCCATCGCTTCGCCTCCCGCGCCCCCCTGAGATCTTGACGTGGTCGGGAGATGCGTCCGGAGCCAGAACAGCCCAGAACGATCGTCTCCCTCCTGTTGTCCCCCTATTAACATCCTTGTACCACGCAACGCACCAGGCGTCAACCAATTGTTTGCCCTTTGTCGCCTGAAAGGTCACAAGGGCAGATCGGCACTCCGGCCCAAGGCGTACCTAACCCTCACACACGTGGGCCCGGGCGTGGCCTTCAGCCCCGACGGCAACGGCCCGGACGTTCTTCATGAAGCGCTGCCGGTACAAGCACGCGATAGAGACCGTCCAGTACCGGCCCTTGCACGAGCGACAGCGGCTCCAGGCCGCCCGGGCAGGGGACGCTGTTCCACCGCCTGCGGTGGCCGATGCAGACGTAACACTATCCGGGACTGACCCCGGTGGGTTTGCCTCGTAGACTGCGCTGCTCTGTTCCTCGCTGACCTAGGTCCTTCGTCGGACCCACACGAACAGCCCCAGGACGCCCAGCATCATTGGGAGGAATCGGCCGATCCTGCCGCCGCACTCGAAGACGGCGGTGACCTCCCGGTCGGCGTTCATGATGATCGTGGTTGCCTCGTTGCCATCGTAGGTGGCGTAGTTGGCGTCGCCCGGATGGTTCGGGTCGTAGATCTTCCAGTGAGTGAAGACCTTGCCCTCGATCGGCGTGGCCGTTAACGTCACCTCCGTGCCGAGCGGGCAGAGGTACGGGGAGTAATTCGAATCGCTCGACTCCAACTCGACACTGCCCCACATCGGGCTGTTAACTGTCAGCCGCAGCGTGGGGCAGACCGGCGTCCATTCCCAGGTGTCGCCGTAATACCAGCCCTTATGGCCGCCGAACAGGACGGTCACACCACGCGCGCTGTCGTAGGCCAGCGCATGGAAATCCCGTGGCGACAGGCCGCTGCTGCTCCCGAGCGTCCAGTTTGTCCCATCCCATTCCCACGTGTCGTCCTTGTAGTCTTCGTTCTCGCCAAGTCCGCCGAACAGGACGGTCACGCCCCGGGCATTGTCATACGCCATGGCGTGGTAGGCCCGTGGCGACGGCCCGCTGCTGCTCCGGAGCGTCCAGGTCGTCCCGTCCCATTCCCACGTGTCGCCCTCAAGGCTCAGGCCGCGAGCGCCGCCGAACAGGACGGTCACGCCCCGGGCACTGTCGTACGCCATCGCGTGCCCTGCGCGATTCGACGGTCCGTTCCAGCCCGGTGACGTCCAGGTCGTCCCGTCCCATTCCCACGTCTCGCTGTTAGTCCACCCCAAGGGGGACGACCCCCCAAACAGAACAGTCACGCCACGCGCGCTGTCGAAGGCCATCGCATGGAAATCCCGTGGGGGCGGTCCGCTGACGTTCTGCTGCGTCCAGCTCACCCCGTCCCATTCCCACGTTTCACCGTCATCATCGTACATCCCACCGAACAGGACGGTCACGCCGCGGGCGCTGTCATACGCCATCGCATGGCAAGCACGTGGCGACGGGCCGGTGGTGCTCCGGAGCGTCCACGTCGTTCCGTCCCACTCCCACGTCTCGCTGTCCACAGAACCGGAGTCCCCGCCAAACAGAACGGTTACGCCGCGGAGACTATCGTACGCCATCGCATGCACGTGCCGCGGCGACGGGCCGGTGGTGCTCCGGAACGCCCAACTCGTCCCGTCCCATTCCCACGTCGCCCCGTCGTCATGACCTTGCGAGTGCTTCTCCCCGCCGAACAGGACGGTCACACCACGGGCGCTGTCGTACACCATGCGGTGAAAAGACCGTGGCCAGGGCCCGCTGCTGCTGCGGAGCGTCCAGGTCGTCCCGTCCCATTCCCACGTTTCCCCGTCATCACCGTCGGCATCGTACCCGCCGAACAGGACGGTCACGCCGCGGGCGCTGTCATACGCCATCGCATGGTAATACCTTGGCAACGGGCCGGTGGTGCTCCGGAACGTCCAGGTCGTCCCGTCCCATTCCCACGTTTCCCCATCCTTGGAGTCCTCGTCCCTCCCGCCGAACAGGACAGTCACCCCGCGGACACTGTCGTACGCCATCGCGTGGTAATCCCGTGGTGACGGGCCGGTGGTGCTCCGGAGCGTCCAGGTCGTCCCGTCCCACTCCCACGTCTCGCCGTCCCAGTTATCGTCGGCGCCCCCGAACAGAACCGTCACGCCGCGGGTGCTGTCGTACGCCATCGCATGATTGCGCCGTGCCGACGGGCCGGAGCCGGTCCTTAGCGTCCAGGTCGTCCCGTCCCATTCCCACGTTTCGCCGCTCCGGTCGTAGCCTTCGAGGGAGCCGCCAAACATGACGGTCACGCCGCGGGCACTGTCGTACGCCATCGCGTGACGGCAGCGCGGCGACGGGCCGGTGGTGCTCCGGAGCGTCCAACTCGTCCCGTCCCATTCCCACGTCTGCCCGTCACACCACCCTGCGTCCCCGCCGAACAGGACGGTCACGCCGCGGGCGCTGTCGTACGCCATCGCGTGGTTATTCCGAGGCGACGGGCCGCCAGTCCTATCAAGCCACGCGGAGCACGCTTGGCCCGCCGCCTGCGTCTGGGGGGCTGGTAGCAGGAGGCCACTGACGACAAGCAGGCACTGAGCGATGCGCTGCCCCATCCCCTTTCGGCTTGGCCGTGGGTTCCCGTCTGAACATGGCGCAACATCAACCACCGCCCACCATCGGCTCACCTTCATCGCTGCGTTCCTCCTTCCCTGCGATCTGCCCCATGGCGCCGTGCGCGCGTTGGCCAAAGGCCAATCATCCCAAGGCGCTGGGTTCATGTGCCGGAAGATGTCTTCTCAGAAAGGACCCCCTTCCCCAACCATCCTACGAAGGCACTTGCTTCTCAGGGAACCTAGTGTCCCCGCAGCACCCTCTGTGCGTCAAGGGGATTCCAGACCCAAGGTGCTGACGTGCCGACGTCGTCTACGAGACGCGATGGGGCCTTCCGGGAACCTGGGGAGAACCAGCGGGTCAGGGCCCAAGGTTCGCCAGTCTTTCAGTGCCAGGCTCTTGGGTAGTGGGGCTAAGCGCGGCAGGGAGGACCAAGTCATGACCCCGGGCGGGCCCTCGTGGGGATTCGGTGCAACGGGGCAGCTCGGGCCTGACAAGAAGCGCGACAGCGGGGCGGTATTCAGGCACAGGGGGCGTCTGTGGTCGACGTTGTCCCTCTCGATGACGTCCGGGTCTGCTGCGCCGGGATAGGTCAATCCGCGGAGCTGTCACCTCCCCGCCGTTTGCGGAGCAACGGCAGGGCGCCAACGGCCGGGAAGAAGAAGTTGGCCTTCTCCTTCGTCCCTAGCCCCTCCGTCTCAACAACACGAACAACCCCAACAAGCCCACCATCAACGGCAGCAGCGCCCCCACGTTGCTGCCGCACTTGAACACCGCCGTTACCTCTCGGTCCGCCATCATGACAATCGTGGTCGAAACGTTGCTGTCGAAAACAGCGTGGTTCGCGTCACCTGGGAAGTTCGGATCGTAAACGATCCAGTACTTCAGCGACTTGCCCTGAAGAGGCACGGCATTGAGCGTCACTTCGCTGCACGCCTGGTATTCGTACCCAGGTGCCCACGGGTCGACATCAACGGACCCCCACGGGGAGTTGACGATGTCGTACGACAGAACGTAGTTGGGCCATGCGAACACGGCCGCCACCTCTCGATCCCTGTCCATGACGAGCGCCAGAGGGTTGTTGGGGTCGTTATGGTTCGGGTCGACGTAGTTGGCGTCGCCGGGGTGATTGGGGTCGTAGGTTTGCCAATACGAGAACGAACGACACTGGTTTGGCTCAGCATAGAGCACCACATTGCTGTCCGGGAGATAGTAGGGCAAGTTGGGCTCGACAACCACGCTCCCCCATCCGCCTTCGACGGTATGAACCGTTAGAGCGTAGCCGGAAATGAACTCCGCCGTAGCCTCCCTGTCCCCGTTCATCGTCACCGTGACGGGGTTGTTCGGGTCGTACGCCGCGTAGTTGGCGTCGCTGGGGTGGTTGGGGTCGTAGAGGATCCAGTGTTTGAGGAACTTGCCTTCGATCGGTGCGGCCGTCAGCGTCACTGGGAGGCCTAACGCATACCAATCCGAAGGGGGGACGGAGGCGTTAGGTGCCGGATCGAGGTCGACATCGCCCCAGGGATCGTTGATCTCCCTTACCGTCAACGCAGCCAGCGCCTTGTAGAGGACGGTGACGCTATCGCCAACGTGGCAGGCTACGGCCACGTCGATCAGATTGCCACTGTTGAGGTGACCGGTGACGATACCTCCGGCGTTTCCTGCGGCAGCTGCGTGGTACGGAGTCGCCTCGAACTCCCCATTGGGCTTGCCAAACAGCAGGTCGACTCCCGAAGTGGGAGGATCGCTGTCCGTGACAGCCAAGTCCAGCAAGCCATCACCGTTGAGGTCGACAGCGACGACATCATGGGGGCGAGTCCCGGCATCGTAGTGATTGGGGGACCCGAAGGCGCCGCCCGGCTGCCCGTAGAGCACGGCCACGCCCTGACTTGTGGTGCTGTGCTTCGCCACGGCCAAATCCAGCAGACCATCCCGATCGAAGTCGCCAACGGCGATGCCAATCGGATAGCAGGGGCTAGGGCCAACCCCGTAGACCTGCTCTGGAAGAAAGGTCCCTGGGGCGTTGGGGTCGTTGAGCAGCACGCTGATGTTGTGGCTATACTGGTTCACTACTGCTAGGTCCGGCAAGTCATCCCCGTTGAAGTCACCGCAAGCGATGCCTTCTGGACGATCTCTGACCGGGTAGTTCGCACAGTCCGGGAAAGTGCCGGGAGCGTTGGGGTCGTTGAGCAAAACCGTGATATCGTCATCGTCCGTCGCTCCATCGCCGAAGTTCGTGACCGCCAGGTCGGGCAGGTCGTCGTTGTTGAGGTCGCAGGTCGTGATGCCGTGCGGTTTGTACCCAACCGCGAAGTCCTGCTTCGGGAGAAAGGTCCCCGGGGCGCAGGGATCATTGAGCAGCACGCTGATGCTGTTGGAATCTTGGTTCGTCACGGCCAAGTCGGGCCACCCATCATTGTCGAAGTCGCCCGTGGCGATACGCGGGGGCGCGTCCCCAACCGGCAAGTCATTGGCCCCGCGAACAAAGCTCCCGTCCGACTGGCCGTACAACATGGTGATATCGTCGTCATGGGTGTTCACCACAGCCAGGTCAGGCCACGCGTCAGTGTCGAAGTAGCCCGTGACGATTCCCACTGGATGGTCGCCCACAGGATAGTGGTTGGGTTCGAAGAGATTGGACTGGGCCCGAGCGGGTCGTGATTCAGCCAGCCCCATCAACGCAGCAACGACGACCAAGCCGGTTCGCACCTTCATCGCTCGCCTCCCATCCCCGTGTGATGTCTTGATGTGCCGTTGGGAGATGTGTCCTTGACCCAAACAGCCCCGGACGACCCTCTCCCTCCTACTCCCTCCCCTTGCCGGCGTGCTTGTACCCGGTAGCTCACCAGGCGTCAACCGGATCGTGGCTGCTTGTTACCTCAAGGGCCACAAGGGCAGCTCAGCACTCACAAGCGGGGAGCTGCCGGTTCGGATGGTGGCTACTCAGGAGCCGACCGGGCCCCACGGTGTGATTGCCGACAACGACATCGGTAATGTGGGCGCGCCAGTGGGCGCGACGGGGCCCAAAACCATGCAAGACGGTTCATCTGGGTGCGCAGTGGGCGAGGATGTGAACAGAAGCGGAACCGCCGAAAATACTGGTATTTTCTGGGAAAACCAAGGGGTTTCGCAACAGCCACCGCCCGGACTCGAACCGGGAACCTGCGGTTTACAAAACCGCTGCTCTGCCAATTGAGCTACAGTGGCGGCGGGCCCCGCTACGGGGGCCTTCGAACAAGGACGCCCGGCACCGTCCGTCGACGAGCGGGCGCGCGCGTCCGAGGACTATCCTCCCGAAGTATACCCCACATCGGGCTGGGCTGTACACGGTCCAGGCCGCATCCCGAAGGCGATCACGCAATCGGTACCGGCGTCGCTGATCGAGACGAACGACCCGCTCGCCCGAGCAACGTGGACGAGAGCGGCGGACGGACCGCGGCTCAGGCGGGCAGCTCGCTCAGGCGGACGGACCGCTGGCGACTGACGGCCATCTCGCCGGCCAGGGCCACGCGGACACACCCCTTGGCGATCATCGGGTTGCAGGAGGGCATCCGCCCTTCGCGCATACACGCCAAGAAGTCGGCGAACATCTCATACGTTCCGCTATGGCCCGTCGCAACGCCATGCTCGGCCTTGACGTCAATACGCTCGTCCTTCTTCCGGCGTCGTCGCAGGACCAGATGATCCCCGCCGCGCGGGAACTCGAGCGTGCCCTTCGACCCGACGATGACGGTGTCGTGCCGGCCGGCGCCATAAAGACACGTGCCCAGCGCCAGCTTGCAGCCGTTCTCGTAGTCGACCGTGACGGCCCAGTGGTCGAGCGTCTGGCGTCCGGTGTAGAAGTTCACGCCGCCCGTGCCGGCGACGCGGAGCGGACGCGCGCCGATGATCCAGCCGAGGACGTCGAAGTCATGGCAATTCTTCTCGGTGATCGATCCGCCGGAGAGCCGCTGGAAGTACCGCCAGTTTCGCCGTCGATCTTCCTCGGCGTCGTCGAAGACCTGCCGCCAATCGCCGCGGAAGTTCTCGGCCCAGACGAACTTGATCTGGCCGATGGCCCCCTCCCGAACCATCTGGTGGATCCGACGGTAGAGCGGCGCGTAGCGCATCTGAAGCCCGACCTGGCAGAGGCCCTTGTTGCGGTTCCGCCGATTCCGCCGGACGGCGTCGATGATGGCGTTGCACTCCTCGACCGTGCAGGCCATCGGCTTTTCCACGAAGGTGTACAAGCCCGCATCCAGCGACGCGACGGCCTGGTCCTTGTGGACGTGGTTGGGCGTGGCGATCACGACGGTGTCGAGGCCCTCGTGCTCGAGCATCTCGCCGAAATCGGCGTACCCGGCAGGTTGCCCCCCGGCCAGACGTCTGCCGCGCTCGATTCTCTTGGGCAGAACATCGCAGAGGGCAACGACCTCGGCGACCTGCGCGAAGTTGCGAAGCAGTCGCAGATGACCGCAGCCTCGGCCGCCGACCCCGACCACGCCGACCTTCCGTTTCGCATCCGGCTTGGTGGCGGGCTGCGCCGCAACCGCACGCTCGCCGACGAGGGCCAACGTGCCGCCGACGGCAGTACGTCCCAGAAACTGACGTCGTGAGGATGACTGATCAGGCATCGCTGCTTCTCCTGTGACATCGGCCGATTGCGTGGTCTCGCCCAACGAAGTGCGCCCCAAGGATCAGGTGGCCGCGTCATTCTGCCGCGGCCAGGCGCTGCTGAAACTGACGATTCGCGCAAGCGGCCTCAACCTTGCCCATCAGCTCGGGCAGGTCAACTGGTTTGGCCACGTAGTCGAAGGCGCCCTTCGCAATCGCCTCGACGGCCGTCTGAACGTCTGCGTGTCCCGTCAGGAAGATCACCTCGGTGAGCGGGCGAAGCTCCCTGATCTGCACCAACGTTTCCAAGCCGTTCAGCCCGGGCATCAGCACGTCCAGCAACACCACGTCAACGTCCTCCCGGCGGACGCGTTCGACCGCCTGACGGCCGTCGGGAAGGTTGGACACCTCATACCCCGGCCGATCAAACGCCTCGGCCAACGAGCGCCGATGTGTCTCGTCATCATCCACGATGAGCAACCGGACAGGCACGTGCCACAGCTCCTCGGTGCACAAGGGAATCGAAGCCGGGATCCTGCGGGCGCCGACCGAACCGTGCCCCGCACGTTCGCCGTGGGGCCGGAACGACGAGCCCTGCGGATTCTACCCCCCTTCGCTGGCCAACCCCAGCGAGTAATCGCCCTGCATGAATTTCTCCACGCACGGGCCGATCAAGCCGTCTGTCGTCATGGCGGCGTCGATCTGTCGGGCGGCTCCCATCAGCCGGCCACACATGTCCAGCTGGTGAAGCGCCTCGTCGCACCCGACCTTCCTGATCTGGGCCTTGACCAGGTCGCCCTTCTGTACGACGGCGAACCCGAGTCGCTCGAGCACGCGGGCAAGGAACGTGGCCCGGCGCTCCCGTCGAACGCTGTCGGCGGCCCCGCCCTCGAACGAGAAGCTGATGTAGTTCGCGTGCGGGGCGTCGCTCACGTAGGCGTCCAGCGTGCTGAAGTGATAGCCCAGGCGGGACGAGAAGTTGAGGTAGTTCTGACTGATGATGGCGTAGCTACGATCGCCGAGACCGCGCTTCAGACGATCGCCGTCCGCCATGGTGCTGGCGACGACGCTCATGAACCCGCGCAGATCGATGCGCATCCGTCCGGTCCAGCGGACGCCCTCGGCGGTCATGCCGCGGATGAGGGCCTGGAACGGCACCGAAGCGACATGCTCCGGCGTCACCTCGCGCGACGGACTTCCCGCGATCAAGCCATCCCCGACGTCGATAATGAAGACGGCCAGGGGCACCAGGAAGACCAGCCGCCGGACGCGGCCGTCCCTGCGACCCTCCTCGTCGCTCAGCGCAAACATCCGATCGATGGCCGTCTCGTGAGCGAAGCGGCTGATGTCGTGCAGCGTTCGGCAATTCTCCGCGGTGAAGCGGCGGTCATCGGGATCGGTCAGATTCAACGGCAAGGTCAGGTCGGCGATGCCTTTCAGGGCCTGATGGACGGGCGTGCCGACCAGCGGATGGGCGCGGGGCGTCGGGCTGGGCAGCGGCTCGAGCTCAGGCACGCGGCCGACGTAGATTCGCCCGGCGGTCGCGTCGACGGTCACGCACTCGCCCGGCGGCAGCCCGGTGGCGTTCGGCACGTTCATCAGACACGGCACCCGGTACTCCCGCGCCATGATCGCCAGGTGGCCCGTCGTGCTGCCGACCTCGGTGACGACGGCGGAGGCCTTGTGAAGCACCTGCGTGAGTTCCGGCGTGCTTCGGGGCGCGATCAACACCCCGTCGTCGGGGAAGTCCTTCAAGTGCCGAATGGAGCGGACGATCGCCACCGGTCCGATGCCCGTTCCGGGAGACGCACATTCCCCGCCCTCCGCCAGCGTGCGGTACCGACCCTCGAGCTGAACGCGTCGAGACGTCTGCGGCCTCAGATTGAGCGGGCAGGAGATCCTCAAGGGTCTAGCTTGCAGGATCCAGATGCGGCCATCCTGGTCGATGGCCCATTCGATGTCCTGCGGGCCACCGAACAGGTTCTCGATTGCCAGCGCATGCCGCACCAGCTCAGCCAACTCATCCTCGGTGAGGCTCGGCGAATCAGCAGGCCGGGATGACATGGGCTCCTCGGCCACGCCCCCTCCCGAGCCCGGTCGGAAAACCACCTTCTGTCCGCCGGGATCGAACGCCATCAGTCGTCCCGCCGGTTCACGCGAGACCGTGTAGCGCTCGGGGGAGACGCGACCGTTGACCAGCCCCACGCTGAGGCCCGCGACGGTCTGGATGAGCATCGCCCCGACGTCCGCTTTGGCCATCGGGTCTTGCGTGAAGAGGACCCCGCTCGCCCGCGGGTCGATCATGGCCATGCACCCGATGCACATGGGCATGTCCTCGTCGCGCAGGCCGTTCATCCGAAGATACATGATGCTTCGCGGCAGGTACTTCGAGACGAGGACCTCGTAGCACGCGTCGATCAGGTTGTCGCGGCGGATGTTCATCGCGCTGTAGTACAGGCCGGCACAACTGCAGCGTGGGTCGTCCTCGCCGATCGCGCTGCTGCGGACGGCGAGGCGGAGGTCCCGCCCCGCCTGTTCGCACAACCGATCGTAGGCGCTCAGGATTTCGCCTTCGACGCCGTCGGGCAGGGGGGTCGCCACGAGCATGGATTGGATGACCTGACCCGCCTCCTGAACCGCCGCGGGGTCTTCGTAGTCGAGCGCGGTGATGACCTTGTTGATCTCGTCCTGCAGATGGGCCTGACCGCGCAGGTCTTCGTCGAGACGAACGGTGATGGCGAAGCCGGGGGGCACGGGCAGACCGAGCTTTGCGCGCATCTCACCGAGCCAAGCCAGCTTGTGCCCGACCCACTGGTCTTTAGACCGGTCGATCCGCTCCATCGGTAGGATGTACGGCGCGCCGACGGACCCAGCCGGCGCGGCCAGGAGTTGGGTGGCGCTTTGCTGAAGCTCCTCGAGCCGCTCCGCGAGACCCCGCCCGTCTCGCGGAGAGATGGCCTCCGTATGCCGAACGAGCTTGCAGGCCTCGACGAACAGGGCCGTACTACGGCTCCGGACGTAGCCCATCGAGAAGCAGTCTGACCCCGCCAGCACGTCGCTGACGTGGGCCATGATCTCCAGAACTGCGGTGTTGGCCTCGAGCAAGGCCTTGAAGTGGCGATACTTCATCTGGAAGGCCAAGGCCCGGCGATGACTCGCGCGCTTGAACAGCCGACGAATATGGCCAAGAACCACCTGAACGCTCCGGCACGCGCTTTTCCAGGCCCCGCGCAGCCGCGTCCCGTGCGGAAACGGCGCCGACACCCGGTACCGGCGCATTCTAACACCTCGATTCGCGGGTTGACACGCCCGGGTCGGCGTTTTGGCCCATCCCGGGGCGGCGCACGACGCGCGGCGCCCCCCAGATCGTCGCCCTTGTCGAGCGAACACGTTCGGCATACGCGCAACCTGACGCAAGCGTTTGACTTGCCCAACGGGTACAGGTACAGTCCAGTCCAGGTGTCGTTCGACTGACCGCTCGAGAGAAAAGGGGAAAGAGTCCTGTGTCGGCTCTCTGTTCGACCATCGCGCGTCGAGCCGGGCTGACCGGGTCGACGCCGGCCGCAATCGGTTGCAGAGTTGCCACTCGATCTCCGGAACTCCCAAACCATGCGACGCAATCCGCACCGTCGGCCGTTCTCCCCGCGATGTCCTGACCCGAATCCGACGCCCATCGGGGTGGTGGTCCGGTTGGGACGTGCCGAATGGACTGGGGAACCGTTCGCATGAAATGGTTCCGCGACATCTTCCGCAGCGCTCGCACGGAGCCGGACGCGGCCCTGAAGCTCGTCCAGGAACGGTTCGTCGAATTCGTCGCCCTGCTCGAGAGAAACAACCAAGTCATCAAGCTGATTGGCGACCTGGACGAAGCGCTTCGAGCTGACACCCAGCTCGACGCGGCTGAGCTCCGTGCGAACCTGGACCCAATCCGCTCAGGCCTGCGGCAAGCCGTCGAGAACATCATTACCTTGGGCGGAGACGAGTACACGCCCCTTATAAACCGATACGAGTCGATAGACGAAGAACTATGCCAACACCTTCAGGGACAGGGACCAATCGAGGCCAACGAACCCACGATCCCGGCGAACGCATCCTCCGCAAAGACCGACTCGGCTGAGCCGGTAGAAGCCGATACGGAGCACGACACGCACGACTCGCTGATCAGGCAGTTCGTGACGCGGATCACACCCCTGGCCCTCATGGATCCCTCCGACGCAGACTTCGTGCCCGAGAACTGCCAGACGTTTCGCGACATCGCCCGGTACGCCCACCAGAAGGCCATGCAGGAGATGTTCTCAGCCGGCCACGGGATGGCCGAGGAGGGCCGCATCGGCGTACGGCTCAGGAGCGACATCCCGCTGCCAGTCGACATCCTGTACATCGATCGGGATCCGTCCGACTATCAAAGCAGGCGGTGGGTCGAGGTGGACGAGCTCGAGTCGAAGCCAATGCGGGCCTTCTGGGAAGGTCTCTTGCAGGAGGGCTGGCCGTCGCAGACACAGCGGGCCAGTGTTGCGGGGTTCATGTCCGTGTTGGCCACGACCATGTCCACGCCGCAGGCGGCCGATTTCGCGGAAAGAAGCTTCGCCCTCCTGAGCAAGGAGTACATGATCGTCAGCCTGCACATGGGCTATCACATCACCATGGTGGAGGCCATGTGCTCGCCAAGCCCCAGCATGAACTACATCCGGATGCAATTCAGCCGAGGTGGTGCACCACTGGATCGGCGGATCCGACGCATCAGACTCATCGTGGACATCCTGGACAAGGCCGGATTCGACAGCCTCGCCAAGGCGGACTTCCTGGACGCCATCACCACCCACTTGGAGCCCAACCAGGTCGTCGAGAACCTCCGCATGCTCGGCCGGCTTGGCATCATGACAAAGCAACTCGATATGGCCCTGTCCAACGACGGCTTGGCGCAGTGGTACGCGGAGGACTTCATCAGGCGGCTGGGCTTGGACCAGGCCGACGATCCGTCGGAGGAGGACGAAGCCGAGCCATAACGACGCGGACGGACGGGGCCAGAAGTCCGCCTGCTCACGCCACCCGGCGAACGCCATCGGCCGCAGCCGCTACTTCTTGAGATGGAAATCCAGCCAGCGAAAGGCGATCCGTCGGACCTCGGGCGGAACGGCGTGACCCTTGTCGTGGACGAACAACCCCGCCGCCGCGGGTCGCCCGAGCAGGCGATACACCGGCAGGACCCCCGCGACGTAGGGCCAGCTCTTGTTCCCGTCCGTGTGGTTGCCGCCGATCAGCAGCCACGCCCGCGGCGCGATCAAGGCCACCACCTCGTGGGCGTACAAGCCGACGTCCTTCTTGCGGACGTCCGGGCCGAGATACCACGGGTCGTGGTAGTTCGTGAACTCGAAGGCCACGCCCCCCTCGCTGGATACCCCGCAGACCACCCGATCATCGAAGGCCTGCAGGTACGTCACCTCCTTCGCGCCGAGTGAATGCCCAATCGCGCCGATCGCGTCCTTGCGGACGTTCGGAAGCGTGCACAGGTAATCGACGCACCGCGAGGCGTCGTGGACCATCTTGGCCATGCCCTTCACGCCCGGATACTTGTCCAGAAAGACCTTGGCGACGCCGTGAAACCGGTCCCACCGCTTGCCCGTCGTCGGCATGCCCGGGTAACACCACTCGAAGTTCTCGGGCGCGATCGTGACGTAGCCTCGCTTGACCAGATCGAGGGCGAAGGCCTTCTCGGGCTGCTTGCCCAGCCCCGCGGGCTGCCGGATCGTCTCGTCCGAGGTCGAGTGCAGGCAGACGCAGGCGGGAAACGGACCCTTCCCGGGCGGAACGAACAAGTAGCACTTCATCCAGACGTCGGGCTCGACTTGCAGCTGAAACTTCGTGCGTGTGATCCCGCCGTTTAGGGGGGTCGTCTCAATCGGCTTCGGATTCAGCGGACAGCGCGGCCTGGGCAGCTGACCCAGGAACTTGACCCACTTGTCGAAGATGCGTCGCCGCTGTCGCGCCCACGCCGCAGGCGACGTGATCTTCGAACCGTCCGGGGCAATCATCAGGTCGCGCAGCACCGGCGGCTTGACCCCGTCGGGCTGTTCCCGAGGCGCCTGCAGCGGTTTGATCCAGTCCGGCACGGATGTGGCCTCGCCTGCCATCGTCGCGTCCCCAGATGCGATCACAATCGCGACCGCGATCAAGACAGCGTCCCGAATCATGGTTTTTACCTCCACGCTGCGCCCAGTCTATGCGCCCCGGCGGCGACTGCAACAGAACACAGGACGGGACGTGCGCTTCCGCAGTCACGGTCTCTCGACTACGTGGCCCGTCGAGGAGACGACGTCGCCTTCGCCGGCCGCCGGGCCCGCGCCGATCGTGGCGGAGCCAGCGCGTCGGGCTCGCCCGTCCGGGCCTCTCCGGACAAGACCGCCCCCAGAAACGTGGCACGGCTCTTGACGTCCAGTTGGCCGAACAGCCTGCGGGCAAAGCCGCTCAGCGACCCCATCGTCTGGCAAACCAGCGCTCGCAGCACGACCGCCTGGTCGTCGGACGCTAAACGGGCGAACCGCCGGGCGAAGCCGTCCAGCGAGGCCCGCTCCAGTCTGTCGCCGGCCTGCTCGTCGAGCGCCGCGTCCAACCCCTCGTCTTCCTGACGGGCGAGTCTGACCAGGGCTTGGAACTCGTCGTCCGCCGTCAGCAAACCCCGAATGGCGTCCATCAGCGCGTCCTCACAGCTCTGGATCCGCCCGATCGAGCAGTCGAAATCGCGCGCCAGCTGCCGCTTCGAGGTCTGAGCGTCAGGCTCGGGGATCAGCAGCCGGTCCTCGACGAAGCGCTGAATCAACGCAGCCCGGTCCTCCCGCCCGCGTCCCGTCGCGGACAGCCGCCGGGCCGCCTCCAAAACGGCCGCTTCGTACTTCGCTCGAAGCCTGCTGCGAATCGTCGCCCGTTCCTTCCGCCAAGGCCGACCCGCGCCAGGGGCACCCGTCCGCGGGTGGTGGCGGGCCTGGACCGACACGCATGCGTCCAGGGACTCGTCCGGAAGACTGTACGTGTCGACCAGCGCCGGCTCGGGCCGATGCCGGTCCGCAGCGCTGCAACTGCGTTGTCGTTCGCGGGCCCGCTTGATCGACTTGGCCGGCACCCGGACCGTCGAGAACCGCTCATACAGCGCCATGCTGATGGCATGATGGATGCGCGGGATGGCGTAAGCGGCGAACGGCCCGTGACGATCCGGATCGTGCGTCTGAGCGGCCTGCATCAACGCCAGGCACCCCTCCTGGTAGAGGTCGTCATACTCTCGCTGACGAGTCGGGCTCCGCGGCACCGCGACGAACCTCCGGATGTGGACGTTGATCAGACCGAGGTTGTCCTCGACCAGCTTCTGCTCTGTTTCGGTAAGCTTCACGTTGCGTGGCCCTCCACGTCGCTGGCATCGGCAGCCATCGCACAAGTCGGGCGGACCCCGACGATCGCCGCGCTAGACTTCCGATGCAGAGGCGGGCGGGGTGCCCGCTTCTTGCGAGTACTCAGTTTCGATGGGGAATCTCGACGAAGGGGGGACCCGTCGACCTCACCCCCCGAATGGGTCACGACGGCACGTCTTGCCGCAGCGATCGTCCACACCTGCGGTGTGACCGCGGAACCGACCTTCGCCCCAGTGGGTGGACCCGCGCGCCGCTCTCGGTGCGTGACGCACCTTCGGGCACGGTTCGGGCACCCCTTGAAAGGCGTGACCCCGCGAGTCGGTTCGCCAGGCCGACGGCACGTTCGGGGAACGCCATGTTTGTACCCTAACATACACCAAACTTTCGAGCCCGTCAAGTGCGAGTTCGCCATTTCCCAGGTGCCGCAGGTCACATGGGCGTGTTTTGCCCTTGGAAATCGGGCCGGCCTGGTCAAGAATGTGGGCGGGCGGATCGCCCGCCGAGTTGACCATGGTTGATGCCTCCTCGCCTACCCCCCAGATGAACCGAACCGACACCGCGATTCGCGTGTTGACGTTCAACACGTACATGGGCCGGCGGCTCGACGAGGTCTCGCGCCTCGTTCGCGAGGTCCGTCCACACCTCGCCTTCCTGCAGGAGTTGCTGATCTATCGCTACCGCGGATGGACGTGGCATCAGGCTGAGGGCCTCGCCCGCGAGCTCGACATGGACTTCGCCTTTCAGCGACTCGTCTGGCGCGGCGGGACGGACATCGGCCTAGCGCTGCTGACGACCGGTCGCATCGACGAACCTACCCCCATTCAAGGACCGCCGGACCGACCCACGGGCCTGTCGGCTCGGGTCGAGATCGGCGGGCGGCCCGTCAGCGTCGCCGCCGTGCACTTCGCCAGCGTGCGCAGGCCCTTGATCCTGGGCTATCCCCTCGTCATGCCGATGCACTACCGACAGATGGCCTGGACGGTGGACCGACTCCTCCAGCTGGGTGGCCCCGCCATCGTCGCAGGGGACCTGAACACCACACGCGGCACGCCCGCCCATCGGCTGGCCTGCCGCCACTACCAGGACGTGGCCCAACAGGCCGGCGACACCACCGGCACCAGGCGAACGTTCGGTTGGCCCCTCCGGATCGACTACATCTTCACCACGTCCCATTTTGCGTGCGAACAGTATCGCGTGCTCTCGGCCGAAGGCTCCGACCACCGCCCCGTCGTCGCCACCTTGAGATGGAACGAGGCGCCTCCCCGCAGCTGACGGTGCACTTCCTCAGCCGCAGCAAGTCCCGATCCCTCCATAGGACGCCCTCGCCCGAGCCGCGGGGTGTGACGCGCGCCCCGTTGGGGGTATGCTATGGGCGCGATGGCGTCCGCCGCGGATCAGGCCAAACGGATGCTCGGCAGAGCGTGCGGGCCAGGTCCACAGGAGCACACCGCAGATGTCACGGGAATTGGCCATCCTCGCAGCCAGTGCCGCATCCATCGGGTTTATCCACACGCTGTTCGGGCCGGATCACTACCTCCCATTTGTGGTCATGGCCCGGGCCCGGAGTTGGTCGCTGACGAAGACGGCGCTGATGACAATCGTGTGTGGGATCGGTCACGTGATGAGCTCCGTGTTGCTCGGCGTGATCGGGGTCGCGCTGGGCTTCGCCGTCACGGGGCTGGAAGGGGTCGAATCCATCCGTGGAGATGTGGCGGCATGGGTCCTGATCGCCTTCGGGCTGGTCTACTTCATCTGGGGGGCCCGCAGGGCATGGAAGAACCGACCGCACGTGCATCGCCATCACCACGGGGACGGCCTGGAACACGCGCACGAACACACGCACACCACCGAGCACGCGCACGTCCATACCAAGAAGGGCTCCGCCGACGTAACGCCCTGGGTCCTGTTCACGATCTTCGTGCTGGGCCCGTGCGAGCCGCTGATCCCCATGCTCATGTATCCGGCCGCCAAGAGCAGCGTGTTCGGACTGGTGCTGGTCACGGCGATCTTCGGCGTCACCACGATCGCGACGATGGTGGCCGTCGTCCTGATCGCGACGTTCGGCATCAACCTCCTACCCGTTTCGCGATTGGAGCGGTATACCCACGCCCTGGCCGGTGCGACGATCTGCCTCTGCGGACTGGCGATTCAGTTCCTCGGCTTGTGATCGCGCCGGGACCGCCGGTGCACAAGGAAGGACCAGACATCCATGGACACAGCAAGGCGTGCAGCTCGACAAGACACGGTCAGCTCGCGGAGGGCGCGTCGTGCGATAGCCCGGCATGCCTGTCTTGCCCTGGGCGCGGCGCTGTGGTCGTCCGTGATCACGCAGACCGGGGAGGCAACGGTGATGGAGATCCCCCGAGAGTGGCAAGCGGGTCGGTATCGGCGGATCCCGGTCGAATCGGTGACCGCGTCGACGACGCTGGGGAAGGACTACGTGCCGTCACAGGTGTGCGACGGCAATCGCAAGACCAAGTGGGTCGCCTCGGCCGCGCCGAGCAAGGAGCACCCGCAGTGGGCCCTGCTGACATTGGCCGGCGGCGAGCAGGCGGTGACGGCTGTCGCGGTGTTCGGCGAGCGCATCGACAACGACGGCGTGCTGGACGCGGAGGTCCAGGTCGCTGGCCCGACGGGGGATGAATTCCAGACGGTGGCCTCGGTCCAGGGCGCCGATTCGGCGAGTTGGCTGGCGACGTTCAAGCCGGTCAAGACGTCGGCCGTGCGACTCGTCGTGACGCGATCGGCAGGCCCGACGACGCACACGGACGTCTACGAGATCGAGGTCCTGGGTCCAGCGATGTCCGCGGCTGAGCTGCGACGTTACGCCGACGAACGGTTGGCCGCAGCGCGGAACGGACTGCAAGCCGCCCGGAAGTCGGCCCAGTCGCTCAGGCAGGACTCCGCGAAACTGCCGAAGGCGTTGCAGACACCGCTCGACACGTTCGACGGACAGGTCAGACGGGCCTCGGAGGACTTGGGACAGTGGGAATCGCTGGGTCCGGACGAGCGCGATCGCCTCGTCGGCCAAATCGAGCTGGCCGCCGGGAGGATCAAGCGCCTGACCGCGCGGCTCGCGCGGTCGGCCGACGTCTGGCCCGCGCGGCGGCAGGCCATCCAAGCCGCCCGCAAGGCGGCGGCAGACCTCCGCACGACTCAGCAGGTCACCAGCCAACGAGACGGAGGTCGGATCAGCCTGTCTAACCAGGCCGTGTTCGTCAGCGTGGACGAACGCGACGGGGCCATGTATGCGACGTGGCTGGGGTCCGTCGACGCCGCCGTCCACAAGGCCGTGTCCAGTGCAGAGATTGACGGAAAGACCTTGACGCCGAGCGACGCCAAGGCCGACGTGGGGCCCTTCAAGGATCCGCTCGGGACCGGCAAGCAGATCAAACAGACCTGGGGCGACGGCGTCCGAGTCGAGCGAACCGTCCGTATCTACGACGGCCGACCGACGGTGGCCGTCTCCGGGCGAATCACCAACACGCAGGACCGCGACGTGTCCTTGGGAACCGCGCGACTGGTCCACGTCTCCGATCCGGTTGCCGGAGGGTGGCACGTCGGGCACGTGTGGGAATCGCCAGCCGCCGTCTACGTCGGCGGGATCTCGACGTTGCTGTGCGAGCCCGCGCGGGGCGGCGACCCGAGCGACGCCGCGGACCGGTCCTACGGCGGGACGGGGATCCTGACGCTGGCCAATCGCGGGCCGACGACTGGACTGGCGTTCGGATACCTCACGGCGTTCGAGGCCCGACCCGATCTCAACGCCAGGTTCCGCCTGTGCGAGGGCGGCACGTCGTTGCAGGCGTCGCAGCGCTTCCTGGGACGCAGGCTGGGGCCGGGAGAGTCGATCGACCTGGATACCGTCTACCTCGCCGCCCATGACGACCCGTACGCCGCACTGGAGGCGTATGGCGATTGCGCCGCGGTCTTCGCGCAGCAACCCGTCCGTCGCGGCGCGACGGCGTTGTGGTGCAGCTGGTACGCGCATCGGATGGCGATGACAGAGGACCTGGTCCTGGCCAACGCAGCCGTCGCGGCGAAGCACTTCAAGCCGCTCGGGTTCGAGATCATGCAGCTCGATCACGGCTGGCAGCGCGGCGACGTCACCGGCGATTGGGTCCCGAACAAGCGGTTTCCGCACGGCCTGAAGTGGCTATCAGACGAGCTGGAATCTCGATACGGGCTTCGGCTGGGCGTCTGGATCTCCCCCACCGACCTCGCCGAAACGAGCGAGACGTTCCAGAAGCACCGCGACTGGATGCTCAAGAACGAGAAAGGCGAGCCCCACTTCAACTGGAAGTGGTATTGGGCACCAAACCCGAACTGCTACGTGCTCGACGCCTCGAACCCCGAGGCAGCCCAATGGATCGAGGAGGTATTCGCGCAGCTTACCGCGTGGGGGGTCAGCTACTACAAAATCGACTTCATCGCCTCATCGGGCGGTGAGCACTTCCATCAGCACGATCCGAAGGTCACGCGCGGTTGGTCCGTCCTCCGGCGGTCGATGGAGGCGCTGCGGAAAGGGGCCGGCCCGGACGCGTGGATCCGCTATTGCCAGACCCCGCCGCTCCTGTCGGCCGGCCTGGCGAGCAGCACGATCTGCGGGTGCGACACGCTCGATGCCGGACTGGGCGGCAAGATCGAGGTCTTGCGGACCAACGCCCGTTCGCTAGCCGCCGGGTACTGGCTGAACGATCGTTGGTACCACCGCGAGGTGTGCGACATGAGCGTCCGGATGCAGGCCGACATCGAGGAAGTGCGGATGCGGCTGGCCATGATGGCGTTGGCCGGCTGCAGCGTCTCGTTCAGCGACGAGCTGCAGTACCTGCCCCCCTCGCGGATCCGGATGATGCAGCAGTGCCTGCCGCCCGCCGGCCCGCCGATGCGGCCCATCGACCTGTTCGATCGCACGATCCCGTCGATCTGGTGGATCCACTGCAAGACGGACGCGGACGAATGGGACATCGTGGGGCTGTTCAACTTCGAGGACGCCCTCCAGGAACGAACCGTCGACTGGGCAACGCTGGGCCTGCCCGCCGACGCAGAGGCCGCGGTGTTCGAGTTCTGGCGGGAGGAGCTCGTGGGCATCTGCAAGGAACGCATCAAGATGAGTCTGCCGCCGCAGTCCAGCCGGATCCTGTCGATCCGCCGCCTGACCGGCCGGCCTCAGGTCATCGGTACGGACATGCACGTCCTGCAAGGCCATCACGAGATCAAGCGACTGACCTGGGACCCGAAGGCCAACACGCTGTCGGGCGCGTGCGAGCGGATGGCGGGCGTGTCGGGCAGACTGTTCATCGACGTCCCGCCGGGCTTCACCCCCCACTTCGACTTCCCGCTCACCGACAAGTCCGCGCGGCTGACGCACGTCGCCGGTCGCTTGTGGATGCACGAGCTGTCGTTCAAGGAAGCCCGCCGCGACTGGTCGATCCCGTTCGACCGACCGGAGTAGCGCCGCGGCACGCATCAAACACCGGCGGGCGCGGGAGGACTACACTGGAACGGCGGTCCGCTCGCGACGCGAGCTCCGCCCGGCGAGTTCGTAAACGTAGGCGAGGATCTCGGCGACGGCCTTGTAGAACTGGGGCGGGATCTCCTGGCCAACCTCGACGGCGCGGTAGAGGGCCTGGGCGAGGGGTCTCCGCTCGACGATGGGTACGCCGGCCTCGATGGCGATCTGGCGGATCCGGGCGGCCATGGACCCCTGCCCCTTGGCGACGACCTTCGGGGCGGCCATCGTCTCGGCGTCGTACTTGATCGCCAACGCCAGTTCGGTGGGGTTGGTGACGACCACGTCGGATTGGGGCACGTCCGCACGGAGCCGCTGCAGCGCGAGCTGCTGTTGCACCCGGCGCTGACGTTGCTTGACCACCGGGTCGCCCTCCATCCTCCGCATCTCCTCCTTGACCTCCTCCTTGGTCATCTTGAGGTCCTCTTCGTGCTTATAGCGCTGGTAGATGTAGTCGATGATGGCGAGGATCAGCAGGACCAGACCCAGTCGTATGGCCAGCGTGAAGACCAGGTCGGCCGACGAGGCGAACAGCGCCCAGTGGTCCAGTCCCATCGCGAACACGATCTGGTTCATCTTGGAGGCGATGGTCAGGTACGCGACGGCGGCCACGATGAGCATCTTGAGAATGCTCATGGCCAGCCGGACGAACGCCCTGGCCGAGATCAGACGCTTGGCGCCGGCGATCGGATTGAGCTTGTCCAGCCTGGGCTGGAGCGGCTTGACGGTGAACAGCAGCCCGGTCTGGGCCAGCCCCACCGCGATACCCAAGACCACCAGAATCGCCATGATGGGCAACGATATCGCTGCCAGCATCCGTGCAGCCGCGGCGCCCAGCCCCTGGATCTGCCCCGTCGTCAGCGGGACCGGCTCGGTCCGGCCGAAGAAGAACCCCAGCCCCTCCAACAGCGTCTTGAGAATGCCCTCCCCCATTACGTTCAGCGCGATCATGCCCCCCATCAGGGTGATGGCGGCGGGGAGGTCCTGGCTCCTGGCCACCTGACCCTCGTTGCGGGCCTCCTCACGGCGCCGCGGCGTCGGGGCTTCGCTCTTTTCGCCGGCGTCGCCGGGCATCAGACGACTCCTCGAAGAATCGCGTTGACCGCATCCATCGTCTCGACCACGCCGTCAACCAGCAGGTCCTGCATGACGGTCAGTGAGACGGCCGTCATCAGCAACGCCATCGTCGACCGGATGCTGAACCCGACGGCCAGGATGTTGAGCTGCGGGACGGTGCGACTGATGAACCCCATCGCCAACGTCACCAGGAACAGGGCCGTCAACGCCGGACCGGCCAGCCGGATCGCCGTGACGAACGAACTGGTCACCATCCCCGTGATCAGCTCGACCACCGAAGGCGTCACCCGAAACGCCAGCGGCGGGACGAAGCTGAAGCTCTCGAGCAGCGAACGGACGACCGCCACGTGGCCATCCATTCCCAGGAAGATGCCCGTCAGGACGAGGAACAACAGTTGTCCCAGGGGGGTGGTCTGACTGTTGAGCGCGGGATTGAACACCTGGCCCAAGGCCAATCCCCCCTGCTGGGCGATCATCAGCGCCCCGAGCTGCGTGGCCACGAAGATCATCGACAGGCCGAAGCCGATCGCCAGCCCGATCATCATCTCGGACACGACGCCGACCAGCGCCTGCGACATCGTCAGGTCCGAAGGCAACGTCGGCTGGACCAGCGGATAGGTCATCAAGGCGACAACGAAGGCAAGCCCCACCTTGGCGCGTCGCGGGATCGCCGTCGAGCTGAAGATCGGCGCGCTTAAGAACAGTCCCATCACGCGGAACAGGACCAGCGCCATCCCAGGCAGCATGAGCGGCAGTTCGAGCAGCTCAAACGGCATGAACGATCACCCCTCACCACGGCGGCTCGCCGAACAACGTCACGGCGTACTCCAGCATCCGCGTGGCCAGCCAAGGCCCCAGGAAGACCGCCGCCAACGCCATCGCCGCGATCTTCGGCACGAACGTCAGCGTCTGCTCCTGCAACTGCGTCATGGCCTGGAAGACCGCGATCAGCAACCCCACGCACAAGCCCATCAGCAGCACCGGACTGGCGATCGTCAGCACCAGCAGCAGGGCATCACGCCCCAGATCTATGGCCACCATTAGGTCCACTGCATTGGCTCCTCTCTGGCGATACGCCCGCGCACGATCCCCTCATCCTCGGCCCGAGCACCGGATCAGCCGAAGCTCATCAGGAGCGATCCGACCACCAGATGCCACCCGTTGGCCAGCACGAACAGCGCCACCTTGAACGGCAGCGAGATCAGCACGGGCGGCAGCATCAGCATGCCCATCGAGATCAGAATGGTCGCGATCACCATGTCGATCACCAGGAACGGCAGGTAGAAGCGAAAGCCCATGATGAAGGCGGCCTTCAGCTCGCTCAGCACGTAGGCCGGCACCAGCACGCTGGTGGGCACGTCGCCCCACTGCAGGACCGTCTCCTCGGGGATCGGCTCGCCCCTGCGGTACTCCATCAGCATGAAGACGGTTTCCTCGTTCTGCGCCGTCTCGATCTGATTGACCATGAAGGTCCGGACGGGAACGATGGCGGCCTCCAGCGCCTCCCGCTGCGACAGCTCCTGATCCAGATAGGGCACCAGCGCGGTCTGATAGACCTTCTGCCACGTCGGCGCCATCACCATGAACGTCAAGAACAGCGACAGGCCGGTGATGACCTGGCCCGGAGGCAGCTGCTGCGTCCCCATCGCCTGCCGGAGCATGGCCAGCACGACCATGATCCGTGTGAAACACGTGGTCAGGATCAGGATCGACGGCGCCAGGGACAGCACCGTCAGGACGACGAGGATCTGGAGCGTCGAGACCACGCCCTTGCGATCGGTCGCGGGCGGGGCGATCTTGCTGAGATCGGGAATCCCAAGGGGGTTGTCGGCGACGGTCTGACCTGGCGAGGGGGCATCGGCCTGGGCAGGCGCCGGGTCGGGCGCGGTGATGGGCTGCGCGAAGACGCTTGCCGGGCCAAGCGTCGCCACTGCCGCGGCGAGCGCCATCCCCCACACGCGTCTCGAGCGTCCATGCTCTGCAGCCATCGCGCTACTCCTTAGCGCTTCGAATTGTCCGCCGACCGGCGTCAGGCAATCGCGATCGTGTTGTGGCCGGCACCGTCGTCAGCATCCGCCGGCTCCGTCGTCATCGAACGGTCGCGCCGCCGGACCTTGTCCAACAGACCCGAGAGCTCCATCCGGGCCTGCCGGTAGTGTCCATCCTCGCCCGCCAGCGGAATCTCCGCCGCCGGGCCCACCGCCTCCCCGTCGTTCTCGTAGCTTGACGTCGCGTTGGCGAACCATCGGTTGAACCCAGCACCCACCCCCTCCCCCTTCGGACGATCCGCCGAGGACAACAGCTCGCCGACCGTCTCGGGATCATCGATGATCGACAACGGGCTGATCTGATCCGGGGTCACGCCCACCAGCACCATCTGCTGCCCGAGGCGGATCAGGCAGACGCTCTGCTTGGGGCTGATCGCCAGACGCGAGACCATCTCCAGGTTCTCCCCGCCGCCGCCGACGGCCATCCGGACCTTGCCCCCCCACTTCTTCACGGCCAGCGCCGCAGCGACGATCATCCCCAGAACGACGGCCAGGGCCATCAAACCGTCGGTGTACCACGCTCGATCGCCGGAGGGCCGACGGGTCACCAGGTCGCGCCGGGTCACAGGCGCCTGCCCCCGTCGGACCACGGTCCGGGGCGGATCCGCCTCGACCGAAACGGTCGCATTGGCCGCCACCGTCTCTGTCGGGCCGACTGGCCGAACCGATGGCGTCGGTTCGGACGCCATCGCCACCGGACCGACCAGACCGACCGATAACCCCGCCACAACTCCGCATGCCATCTGTGTCTTGATTCGGCGATTGAGCATTGGGTCCACCTGCTTGGGGGATCCGGCCGGGCGTCAGCTCCGGATCGCCTCGCCCTTCTGTGAGATGATCTCGTTGACGCGAACGCAGAAGTTGTCGTTGAGCACCAGCACCTCGCCCCGCGCCACCAGCCGATCGTTGACCAGGACGTCCACCGGGTCGCCGGCCAGCTTGTCCAGCTCGACGACCGAGCCGTCGTCGAGCCTGAGAACGTCCTCGATCATCATCCGGGTTCGGCCCAGCTCGATCTTGACGTCGAGCTCCACGTCCTCGAGCAAATCGATCTGGCTCTCTGCACCCAACTCCGACGCCAATGACGCAAAGTCGGGCATGTCGGCCGCATCTGGCGACGCGCCGCCGAGATTGACAGGCGCGGGCGCATCACTTGCGGCGCTTTCCGCTGGCGCTGTCGGCGCGGCTGGCGCATCCGCCGTGTCCGACTGGATCGCGTCGGCCATGGCGGCCGCGATGTCATCGAATGGATTGCCAGCCGAATCCACGCGACTGTCCTCGGACGGTTCCGGCGTCCCCGCTTCAGACCCTTCCGCCAGAGCACCCGTGAGGGCCGCATCAACGTCGGCCTGGCTCAGTTCGCCCGAGTCCGAATCCTCGGATGCCCCGCCTCCCATGGCCGCGTCGATGTCGGCCTGGCTCAAGAGCCCCTCCGCTTCATCCTCGGCGGACTGGGCGCCAGCGCCATCATCGGCAGCGTCCTCTCCCGCCCCTGAGACCATCGCGTCGATGTCGTCCTGTGACATCCCGCCGGTCAGTTCTTCCTCGTCGGCCATGTCTCTCGTCCTTCCGTGGACCCGGACTGTCCTGAACCCATCAACGCCTGTCCGCCCCTACATATCCGCACGCAAGGGCGTCCAGCGAGGAAGCAGTATCTCATCGAACAGCGTCTCATTGCCCATCACCTTGCCGAGCTCCGCCTTGATCTGACGACGCATCATCACCAACCCCGGCTCGTTGAGGTGCTGCGGCTCGGCGCTGCGGATGAGGAAACCGATCCGATCCCGAACCGCGTTCTCACGCTCATCCAGTTGCTCCATGACCGTCTTCCTGAATTCCTCCGGGGCCTTGCCGTTCGGTACGTTCAGCGTGGCGGCCACCTCCACGTCGTACAGGTACGTCTTGCCCGTCGTCCGGTTCGGGACCTTGATGGTGACGATCGGGATCTCCGGCTTGGCGCTATCCTTCCCTTCTTCGAGGGCGAACATTCCTTCGGCCGCGGGCGCCTGCTGCGGACCGGCCCCAAACACCTTCATCACCGCGTACAACCCCACGCCCTCAGCAAGCATCACCCCGGCAAGGATCCCGCCAATCAGCATGCTTCGCTTGCCCTTGCCTGCGGCTGCGCCCTGACCCGCCCCATCCGAGGCCGCGTTGGCCGGTTCTTCCGCCATGGTCTACGTCTCCTGCTTGTCGGCCGATGCCTCACCCACCAACTCGCTAACCAAAGCCTCGGTCACGAGTACCTCCACGCGCCGGTTCCGGGCGTGCTCTTCTTCCTTGTAGGCCTGCGTCCTGATCGGTTCCCAGTGCCCGCAGGCCACCAACCTCAGGCGCCGGGCCTGTACCCCATGCTTGACCAGCAGATCGGCAATCGCCTTGGCCCGCGCGTAGCTGAGATCCATCTGGTTCTTGAAGGGACTGTCCGACGGTATCGGCTCGAGGGACGCATGTCCCCGGATCTCGATCTTCGTGGTGTGCCCACGAATCTCCGTGGCCAGCCGGGCCACCACGTCTGAGGTCGCCCGTCGCGGCTCTGCGCTGCCACGGTCGAACTCCAGGATGCCACCCGTGATCCGCAACCCTTCGCGGATCTGTTCGACCCGGTACTCCTTGCCCTCCAGCCCCTCGTCGTCGCTGTCGCCGATGTTCTTGATTCGCTTCGGGATGATGATCGACTCCAGCCGACGCATCATGCTGTTCTGGCTGGGCGTGAGGGTCGGGATCTGGCCGAAGCTGTTCTCGAACCCCATGGCGTCCTGGATGCTCTTGACCGCCTCCATGAACTTCACCTCGTTCATGGTGCTCATGGCCACCAGCATGACGAAGAAGCACAGCAGCAGGCTCATCATGTCCCCATACGTGACCATCCACCCAGGGGCGGCGGTCGGGTCTTTCTTCTCCTTGGCCATGACTGCCACGCCTCGTCCCTAGGCCTCTTCGCCCTCGCCTTCCCCGCCGCGCAGAACCGGCGGCAGGAACGTCTTGAGCTTCTGCTCGACGATCCTCGGGTTGTCTCCCGACTGGATGCTCATCACGCCCCGAAGGATGATCATCTTGCTGAGCAGCTCCTCGTCACTCCGCACCCCGAGCTTGTCCGCCAGCGGAAGGGCCACAAGATTCGCCAACAGGGCGCCGTACAACGTCGTCAGCAACGCCACCGCCATCCCCGGGCCGATCTTGCTCGGGTCGTCCATGTCCTGCAGCATGCACACCAGCCCGATCAGCGTGCCGATCATCCCGAAGGCCGGTGCGTACCGACCCACGCCGTCCAGCAGCGCCTTGCCGTGGCTGTGCCGCTCGACCAGCGCATCCACCTCGCTGGTCAGGATCTGCTCGATCAGCTCCGGGTCCGTGCCGTCGACGGCCATCTGGATGCCGCGAACGACGAACTCGTCCTCGATCTCCTTGGTGGTGCTCTCGAGCGACAGGATTCCGTCCCGCCGTGCAATCTCCGCGTAACCCACCAAATCCTCGATCAGCTTCCGGGGGTCCGACGCCTTGGCGAAAAAGGCGTTCTTGATCACCTTGGCCACGCCCAGGAAGTCCTTCAACGGATTGCCAATCAGCGCAGCAGCCACCGCCCCCCCGATCACGATCGCCACCGAGGCCGGGTCGACGAAGCTGTCCAGATCGCTCTTCTGCATGATCGCCCAAACGATCAGCCCCACGCCTGACAGCAGACCAATAAGTGTGGCAATATCCATCGCTAGGCCTTGCCCTTTTGCCTCAGCCCACGCTGCGCGGTGTGCGCCTTGTTCGTTTCATCGGCGCCAGTCATCCGAGAGTTGACCTCCGCTCGCGTCATCCTACACGTTGGCGAATGCCCGCAGTTGCCGCCCATACGCGATCGCCCGCGCGACCACCTCCTCGGGCTCTTCGGCTACCAGCATGTGGTCCCCGTTTATCAGCGTCAGCGTGGTGTCGGGCGTCTGTTCCACCGTCTTGATCAGCTCGGCGTTCACCACAACCTTGTGCCCGTTGAGTCTCGTCAACACGATCATGGGCCCACTCCCCTGTTCCACGCCCGCTGTCGCCCGGCCCCCCGGGCCCGACGCCGGGCGACGGCCGCCCGATAACCCGGGCCGATCCACCGCCTTGCCGCCGGCCCGGTTACCGGACCAACACCATCAGCTCCTGCAGCAACTCGTCCGACGTCGAGATCACCCGCCCGGCGGCGCTGAAGCCCGTCGAGGCCGTCACCAGCCCGATGAATTCCCGCGCCAGATCCACGTTGCTCAGTTCCAGCGCCCCGGCCACAATCTGACCCGCCCCGAGCGTCATCGGCGCCGTGATGACGGGCAGACCGCTGTTGGGGCCGGCGGCGTATGTGTTGTTCGTCTCGGCCACCAGCCCTTCCGGGTTGGTGAACGTGGCCAGGGCCACCTGTCCCAGCGTTCGCTGCAGCCCATTCGAGAAGGTCCCCGTGATCACGCCGTCCGTCCCAACGCCAAAGCTCTGCAGCGTGCCGGCCGGGAACCCGTCCTGGGACGACAGCACCATCACTGATCCGGTCGAATCCCCTGACCCCGCGTCCGCGCCGGTGGCCAGGCAGGTCACGTTCTGGAAGTCCAGCGTAACGCCCATCGGATCACTCGCGCCGGTGCCGTCCCGGTCGATCACGACGTCGGCGTTCGAGGCCCGGACGAACTGGCCGTCCTGGTCAAACTCGATCGTCCCCTGGCCGATCAGACGGTCGGGCCCGTCGACGCCGGGTGCGCGACCGGTCCCGGTGTCGTCCACGGACTCGCCCCGCCACCGCCACGTCACCCCCATGTCGTCTTTGCTTTCCATCACGAGCGTCATGCTCACCTCGACGCTCGATCCCAGTGAATCGTACAAGACGAAGCTCGTGTAGACGCTTTCCCCGTCGGCGGCCTTGTCTTCGGTGAAGTCGAGCGGCGCGCTGGTGGTCGTCCCGCTGGTCACGGTGATCGCCGTGTCGCTAAGGCCCAGGGCGCTCTCGGTCCCATGGTTCCCGACGACGTAGAGTGATCCGGCGGCCGGCTCCCCGGCTCCGCCCGTGCTGACGTACCAACCTGGCTCTTGCATCGACGTCGGATCGGCGTCGTCCAGCAGCGTTCCGGGCGCATCGGTATCCTGGTTCAGGCCGAACACGCCGTTCATCCACGTCAGCAGGTCGTCCAGCGTGTCGGCTGCGTCGACGGTAAAGCTCGCCTCTGTGATGCTCCGGCCGCCCTTCGTCGCATCGTCGGTCACGGTGATCGTGTCGCCCAGGGCGAACAGCGTCGTTGCGGGCGTGGCCGCGTCGCGCAGGTCGGTCAGCAGCGTGGTCGACACTGCCGCCTGAGCCCCGCCAACATCCGCGACGAGTTGCTGGCTGTACAGGACGCTGCCCTGGGTGCCCACCACGCCATCCGCGTCGACGTTTCCGTCGAACTCGGCGTTGTCGGTCTCGCTGGCGATGCTCATCGAGCCCAAGGGGATCTCCAGGTTGGTCAGCGCGCCGGGAATGATGTTGTACTCGGCGTCGATCCCGAAGCCCTGCACGTAGAAACCATCCTGGGAGACGAGCTCGTTGTCGCTGTTGAGCGCGAAGGTCCCGTCTCGGGTGTAGGCCTGCGTGTTGTCGGGTTTGGACACGATGTAGAACCCGTCGCCCTCAATCGCCAGATCCGTCGGCACGCCCGTCGTCTCGATCGTGCCAGCCGTGTGCACCCGCGTCACCGACGCCAGCGCCGACCCCAAACCGATCTGGAGCGGATTGGTCCCGCCGCTGATGTCGCTGGGCGCGGTACCGGCGCTGAGGGTCAGGGGGAAATGGTCCTCGAACATGGCCCGGCTCTGCTTGAAGGCCGTCGTGTTCATGTTGGCCACGTTGTTGCCGATCGTATCGATTCGGAACTGGTTGCTGTTCAGTCCCGTCAGGCCCGTGAACATGGATGAGGTCAGACTCATCTGTTCGAACTCCACTCACGTAGGGCCGATTCAGTCGGTCGTCGGCCCTCGAGGCCTCCCCACCGGTCTCCGACCGGCGGGGGCCAGCCCCATCATCTATGTAGGCTCGGGCGAGACGAACACCGTCGCGTCGATGCCCGTCACGATCCCATTCTGCATCCGCGTCGGATCCAGCGCGGTCACCACCGTCCGGTTCGGAACGTTGACGACCAAGGCCAGATCGTCCATCAGCAGCAGCGAATCGCGGGCCCCCTTGGCCGCCGCCTGATCGGTGGCCCGGGCGATCCCCGCCAACTGGCCTTCGTCAAGCCGCAGATTGCGACTGGCCAGTCGCCGCTGTGCGTGCGCGCTGAAACGGACCTGATTGGCCCGGGTCAGCTCGCGTGCGAAGCCGACGTCTTCGGATGCCGCAGTCGGCTGGCCCGGGATCGCTCCCGCCTCGGGCCTCAAGCCGACCGCCAGTCCGGATGTCACCGATGCCGTCGTGGTCATCGTCCTATCCCAACGTCACCCCGATGTTCAGGCCATCGGCGTTCTGAAGGCCGAACGTCCCCAACGTACCAAGCTGGGGCGTCCCTCCCGCGGCCGAACGCGTTCGGCTCTGCCGGATGGCCTTGGACGCCAGCGCCGCCGCATCGCCGTCCTCCTCCGCCACCTCTTCGGAGTCGGACACGACCGCGTACACCTGCGTCAGGTTCTCCAACGGCAGCGATTCCCCGGTGTCCAGCTCCAGGATCGCCTTGCCTGACCCGGTGAATCGGACGCCGGTCACCACGCCCTCCAGGGCGATCTGTGTGCCCTCCGAATCCTCCACCACGCCCTGGACGTAGTGGCCGATCAGCCCCGCCGCCCCGGCGAACCGCTGCTCGCCCGTCATCTGCTGGAGGGCTTCGGTCAGGGTGTAGGACATCTCCATGTCCCGAATCGTCGCCATCTGCTGCACCATGGCCTCGTTGCTCATGGGGTTCATGGGATCCTGCTGCTGCAGCTGGGCAATGAGGATCTGGAAAAAATCCTCCGCATCCATCGACGCTATCCCATTCGTCGACGTTGTGTCCGTCGACGACGTCAAGGCCGAGGACGCAATGCCTGCAACATCGGACACGTCATCCTCCTCGCATTCATCATGCGATGATGCGGGACCTCCATCCCGGGCGGCCCGTCTAGGCCACCAGGTCTACCCACGACTCCGCCGCGGCTCCTGCGTTGCTACCCCCGCCCGGGTCTTCGTCGCCTCCTGCGGCAACGTCGACGGCGTCTTCGGCGTCGGCCGATCCATCGGCCTCAGCCTGCGACGATGGGGCGGAAACGTCCTCTCCCTGGGCGGGCCCGTCGCGATCATCGGAATCCTGCGACTGATGGGCCGGCTGCCCCGGAGCCTCCTGATTCGGGTGCTGATCCGACTGGGACGACTGCTGTTGCTCGCGGTTCTGCGGGGCCTCTTGGACAGCCTCACGCAGCTCCACGTTCGCCCGCTCGACGACGATGCCCTGCTGCTGCAGGGCCTCGCGAAGCTCAGTCAGACGCGACTTGAGCAGGTCACGGCCGGCCGCCGTGTCCGTCTCGACGTTGAGCAGCAGCACGTCGTCTCGCATCCGGATGTCGATCCGGACCCGTCCCAGCTCGGGGGGGTCTAGCTGTATTCGCACCTGCGACTCACGATCCCCCACGTGGGCCCGCAAGACGCGGACGATCCGATCGATGTTCTCTTGAGAACTCGTCTCGGCAGGGGGCACGAATGCGGACGTCTTGCCCACGCCGGTTGCCTGCCCCGACGATGCGCCGGTCTGCGTCAGCGCGACGCCCGACGACGAGGTGCTCGACGCCGTCTGTGGCGATGACTCGGACGACACCAGCGCCGGCCCCTGCCCCCTCGGCCCCAGCGCGAACCGGGCGATCTGTCGCGTCGCCTCCGCGGCCAGGGCCTGATTCTGTTGCGCGCCCTTGGCGCTTGGGGGTCCCGACGCCCCCAGATCCGTCTTGGCCGGACCCGTCCACATCCGGGTCACGCTCCCGCCTACCAGACTGTTCCCACCGCTCCCCGCGTCGGACGCGCCCCCCTTGCCTGCCGATCCCCCGCTTGCCTGACCCGACGGCGAACCGGACCCGGACGCGTTGCCCGACGCCTGACTGGACCCCTGCGCGAACGAACCTGTCCCTCCCGCGTCTCCCTGTTGTCCCGTCGGGGCGCCGGAGCCCCCCTGAGACTGTCCCGTTCCACCCGTCGCCTTTGACACCGAACTCATGAACGACTGCAGTTGGGCCAACAGGACCGACGCGTGCTGGGCCTCGGTCGTGGTGTCCTCGTCGTCTTCGTCGTGGTCCGTCTCCGGCTCCCGCGCCGCCGCCTCCTCCGCGGCCTCTGCAGCGCGGTCCGCGCGGCTCTCGGGCCGCCCGGCACGCGACGAATCCGACGCATCCGCGCCCTGCGACCGATCTGTGCGTGCCTCCAGCGCTTCTGCGCGCTCCCTGCGCGAGCGGATCGTATCTGACAAGCGCTCCTTCGAGCGGTCTTCGTCTCGCCGATCGTCCCCGTCGGCACGACGGGAGCCGACGTGTGCCGATGATGCATCCGTTCGTGCGCCACCGGACAGCCGCCCGCGCCAGAGCAACTCGCCAGGCTGCTTGACGTCAATCTGAAGGTTCTCCAGCAACCACACGAACGGCGCCTCCGCGCGCTGCGCCTCGCCGGTCTGCTCCGGCACCGACGACGCGGTCGGGGGGCCGTTCAGCAGGTTCAGGTTCTGAACGTCCGACATCGGTCTTACGACCTCCTAGCGGGCCGCCTTCGCCAAGGCCTTGGCCCGGTCTTCGTCCTGGCCAGCGATCTCCTGGAGCACCTGGACCGCCCACGCCTTCTCGGCTTCCGTCTTGCACGCCTCGATGATGGCCGCCGCCGAGCGCTTCTTCATCTTCATCAGGATCCTGACGGCATCAGGCATCGGCTTGGCCATCAGCAAGTCGCGGGCCGGCTTCTCGCTCAGGCTCGACAGGATCGCCAACTCTGCCTGCTGGCCCGTCTCCTGATCCGCTCGCACGGCCAGCTTCCGCGACGCCGCGAATTCGGCTCTCTCCTTCGCCAACCCCTCGAGCTGCCGGGTGACCTTTAGCATCGCCGCGTTCGCCAGGGCATTCCGATCGGCCGCCTCACGGAGCAGGCGCTCGCCGATCAGCCGCTTCACCTCGTCTGTCGTCTGGCGTGCGGCGATCTTGTCACGTGCGGCGACCGCAAGCACCGGCGTGGCCACCGGCTGACTGGTAGCCACCTTCGCCTCGCCCTCGAGGTCCTCCCCCCGCATGATGGCCGCGATCTTCTCGACCTTCTCGGCGTCCAGCCGACCCGAGGCCAGCATGTACGCCCCCAACCCGGCCAACCCCGCCAGGTGCAGGATCGCCAGCAATGCCACGATGTGAAAAGCCTGCTTCACGGTACTCACCTAGCACCGGGCCGCTGCGCGTTGGCGGATAAACAGCGCGTTGCTGATCTCGTCCAGCTCACGGACCTCGGCACGGTTCAGGTCTTTCATGTATCGCTCGCGCTGACGCTCCTCGAGCTTCTCCAACACGCGGACCCGCCTGCGGGCCTCGGCCAGCGCCGCCCGATCCTCCGATAGCCGGTCCCGAAGCTCGCTCAGGCGGTTCTCACACGTCAGCACCCCCCGGTCCAGATGGACCAGCCAGTGGCGGTGTCGTGCGATCTGGGTCACGTTGATCTGTCCCGTGGCATGCGACGCACGGAACCCGTCGATCTCCACGCGGATCTGCTCCCGCAGCGCCGCCATCTCGCCCTCTACCCGCGCAATCTCGCCCAGACGGACCGCCACCTCCCGCTTGGCCGCGTCCTCACGCCGCTTGCGGATCTTCAGCACGGTCTCCAGCCTGAACCTGAATCGCTTCGCCACGCCAGCGACACTCCCACAAACACGGGCCCTCGATTCACCGACGCATCAATCCGTTTCCCACCTCGCCTAGCGCACCGCCGCTGCCGCCGGCTGGCGCGTTCGCGACCCCTCCCGGAGCTGCCTGGCTCGCTGATCCAAGGTCTGCGCCAACGCCAGCAGATCCCTGCGGGCCCGCTCCATCGTCGTTCCTTCCTCGATGTCCTGCCTCAGGAACTTGTCGATCAGCGGCTTGCCAAACACCGCCAGATCGAACTCGGGGTTGGTCCCGGCTGCGTAGGCACCCACGTTGACCAGATCCTCGATTTCCTGCCACGTGGCCAGGACGCCCTTGACGGTCTGGGCGGCGGCCTGGTGCTCGGAGTCGGTCACGTCCACCATCACCCGGCTGATGCTGTCCAGCACCGAGATCGCGGGATACTGCCCGCGATTCGCCAGTTCTCGCGACAGCCACACGTGCCCGTCCAGCACCCCACGCGTGGCGTCCGCGATCGGTTCGGTGATGTCGTCCCCCTCGACCAGGACCGTGTAGAACCCGGTGACGCTGCCCGCCTCCGTCCGCCCCGAACGCTCCAGGAGCTGCGGCAACATGGCGAAGACGCTGGGCGTGTATCCCTTCGTCGTGGGCGGCTCGCCCGCGGCCAGGCCGATCTGACGTTGAGCCATCGCCAGGCGCGTCAGCGAATCCATCAAAAGCACCACGTCCTTGCCCTGATCCCGGAAGTACTCCGCCACGGCCGTGGCCAGGTAGCACGCACGCACGCGCAGCACCGGCGATTCGTCCGAGGTGCTCACCACCACGACCGATCGGGCCAGCCCCTCCGTGCCCAGATCCCTCGCCAGAAAATCGCCCACCTCGCGACCTCGTTCGCCGACCAGCGCGACCACGATCACGTCCGCCGACGTGTACCGGCTGATCATCCCCATCAGCACGCTCTTGCCCACGCCCGTTCCCGCAAAGATGCCCAGCCGCTGGCCCGTCCCGACCGTCGCCGTCGCGTCGATCGCCCGGATCCCCGTGCCCAGCCACTGGTCGATCCGTCGACGCGTCATGGCCGGCGGCGCCTCCCGCATCAACGGGTAGTACTGTCCCATGTGGATCCCCCCCTTGCCGTCGATGGGCTCGCCCAAACCGTTGATCACCCGCCCCAGCAGCCCGTCGCCCACCCCCACCGTTTGGCGCGACGCGTCACAGACCACCTCGTCCCCGCGACCTACCCCCGCCGTCTCGCTCAGCGGCATCAGCAACGTCTTGCGCTCTCGGAAGCCCACCACCTGCGCCGGGATGCGCCGCCCCGCACGACTCCGCACCGTGCACAATGCGCCGACCGGTGCGGCGAACTCTTCTGCCTCGATCGTCAACCCGGACATGCCCGACACCTGGCCGACCAGCCGTTCGCTGATTCCCTCCACGACGGCCTGGATCTGATGGGCGAACACGTTGCTCGAGTTTGCCATCGCGCTGTCTTCCAATACGCCGACAAGCCGACCTCTCATCGGGCCGGCCCGTCCTCTTTGGCCTCACCGTCCCGCTGCTCTGCCTCTCCTCCCCCTGGGTCGGGCACCAGCTCCTGCGCGATCCGCGCCAGCTGTGTCTCGAGCGTGGCGTCGATCTGACCGCCGCAAGTCTTGACGACGCATCCGCCCGGGTGGACACCGTCGTCGGGCCGGACCTCCACATGCTTCAAATCGCCCCGACGGGCCACCAAATCCGACGCGAACTGCTCCAGCGTCTCGGCATCGACCGGATTGACCGCAACGACCATGTCACTCGTCTGACCGACCAGATCGATGACGCCCAGCAGGTTGTCGGTGACGGTTTGGCGGTCGACCAGTCCGATCCGCTTGGTGACGCGTTCCGCAACGGCCACCGCCAGTGCGACCAGATCGCGGTGGCTGGCCAACAGCAGTTCGCGCTTGCGGCGATCCACTTCGCGGAACTGGCTCTCGCACGCCGACGCGAGTTGGACCAGCCGCGCCTCGAACTCGGCGGAGGTCTTCTCGAGCGCCTCCTGCCGCCCGGCCACCCGCCCTTCCTCCAGGCCTTTCTGGTGACCGCGTTCGTAGCCCTGCTGGTGTGCTTCTTGCCTGATCTGCGCGCCCACGGCCCGCGCCTCTTCCACCAACTGCTCGGCCTGGGCGCGAGCTGCCGCGACGATCTGCCGGCCCTCCAGCGCGAAATCGCCCAGGCTGAACTCGCCATGCCGACAGTCCGGCCGATGTGCCTCTTCAGCCTTGATCACGCCCGCCACGTCAGCCGCCTTTCCTCAGACACGATCCGCCAGGTCCCGAGCTGGGATGCCGGCGGCCTCGAGGTCATCGGCGATCTTGGCCACCTGCTCACGTGCGGTCTCGATCTCCGCCAGGCTGGCCGCCTGCTGCTGGTGCACCTGCATCAGGACGTGCTCGATCGCCTCCGGCGATCGGCCGCCCAGTACGCGATCGATCAGGCGAGCGCTGGCGCCCTGAAGCGCCGTCGCGAGCGTCGCGTGATCCACGTTCTCTAAGATTCCATCGATCATCTTCTCGCTCACGCCTTCTAGTTCAGCGAACTTCACCATGACGGCTTCCCCAGGCCCCCGTGCATCTAAACCACCAACTCCTTCTCGCCACCCCGACCGGCGATGATGATCTCGCCGGCGTCCTCCAGGCGGCGAACCACGTCCACGATCTTCTGCTGCGCCCCCTCCACGTCGCTCAGTCGCACCGGCCCCATGTACTCCATGTCCTCGCCGATCAGCTGCTGAGCCCGCTCGGACATGTTCTTGAAGATCTTGTCCTTCAGCTCGTCGCTGGCCGTCTTGAGCGCCAGGGCCAGATCCTCGTTGTCGATCTCCTTCAGAACCGCCTGGATCCCCTTGTCGTTCACCAGCAGGATGTCCTCGAACACGAACATCAGCCGACGGATCTGCTCGACCAAGTCCGGGTCCTCCGCCTCCAGCGCCTCCAGGATGCTCTTCTCCGTGCTGCGGTCCGCCAGGTTCAGCATCTCCGCCACGTGCTCCACGCCCCCGACCTTCGCCAACCGCGCGCCAACGATACCGCTCAGGCGGTGCTCCAGTCCCCGCTCCACCTCCTTGATCACCTCCGGCGAGGTCTGCTCCATGTTGGCGATCCGGCCCACCACCTCCATCTGCTTGGACGCCGCCAGCCCCACCAGGATCTCGCTGGACTTCGACGGCGGCAGGTGGGCCAGGATCATCGCGATCGTCTGCGGATGCTCGTCCTGGATAAACGTCAGAAGGTTCTCGCTCTCGGTCTTCTGCAGGAAGCTGAACGGCTGCTGATGGACCTGGTGTTCGATCTGCTGGATCAGTCGCGAGGCTTCGTCCCTCCCGAGTGATGCCTCTAGCAGCTTGCGGGCGTACCCCAACCCGCCCCGATCGACGTAGGCCTTGGCCATCACCAGGTTGTAGAACTCGGCAACGACCTTCTCCCGGTCCTCCAGCGCAACCCCCTCCAACGATGCGATCTCCCGGCCGACGTCCTCGACCATCTCACGGTCCAGGCGCCGCATGATCGTCGCCGCCTCCTGGCTGCCCAAGGAGACCAGGAAGATGGCCGCCTTGCGGATGCCGGGTATATCGAGATCGGGCTCTTCTTCGTTGCCTTTCGCCATGCCTGCCGCTTCCCCGGATCAAGCGATGCGCCTACGTCCCGTTATCCACCCACTTGCGGATCAGATTGGCCGCCAGCTCGGGATCCTCCCTGACCAACGACGCCACCTGCTCGACCCGCTGCTCGGTCTGGAGCGTGCTCTCGTCCACCTCATGCCCTTCCATCGCGGTCTCGGAGACCGCCGCCTCCCCGATCGTCTCGATGCCCGTGCCCAGCACGCCCAGCTCTTCTTGTGACTCGGACATGGCCGGATGCCGGTCTCGCGCACGCAAGGCGCTCGCCGGCCCCCTGCGGACGAGCATCAGCATCATCACGAGGCTCGCCACCGCCAGCAGACTCAGGCCCGCCTGCCGGCCGTACGCCCGAAGCATCCCCACGATCGTGTCCCCCTCGGCCGCACCAACCACCTCGTCGCCCCCCGCGACCAGCGTCATCTGATCGTTGTACCAGTCGACGGCCACCAGCTCTTCGTCTGTGGCGCCGATGGCGTTGAGAACCTGTTTGCGGATCCTCTCGAACACCTTCGCGGCGGCCGCCTCGATGTCCTTGTCTGCGGGCGTCTTGCCCTCGTTCTCCTGTTGACGCTCGAAAATCCCCGCCAGGTAGCTCCTTGGCACGTTGATCGAGGCCGTCATCTTCTTCAGCGCGCCCAGCGTGTATTCCGTCGTCGTCGTCTTCTCACCCAGGGCAGAATTGAACTCCGTCGTTCGGCTGGTGTTCTCCATCTCCTCCACCTGTCCGGACGCGGACAGGGCCACCCCCGTGTTCGGCTGGACCCCCGGGTCGGTCGCCGAGGGCTTGCGGTTCTCTACCGTCTCCTCCTTGGTCTCTCGCAACTCGACGGACTTGCCCTCGGTGGGCGTCCGCTCGGTCTCGCGGCGGCGATCGGTCTCCAGCTCGGCGTACGTCGTCACGCGCACCCCCGGGATCGCCAGGTGCCGTTCGATCTTCTCCTGGAAGTACTGCTCCTTCTGCCGACGAAGCTCCAGCAAATCGTCGCCTAGCGGGGTGCCCGGACCGTGCACGCGATGCGACTTGTGCGTGTCGGTGTCCACGATGTGTACGTTCTCCGACGGCATCCCCGTCGCCCCGCTGACGAAGCTGGCGATCGCCAGGACGAACCCCCGGTCCACCGCCGCGCCCGCTTCCAACCCGACGCTGACACTCGCCGAGGGGCGGACGGCCTTGCTGCCCAACCCACGGCGCTTGGGCATCTGCAGGATGACCTGGGCGCTGCGAACGTTCTTCCACCCCTCCAGATCCATCGCCAGTTGATTGCCGTAGGCCACCACCCACTCGCGGCTCTGCTGGGTCTGCGACTTCCAGGGGCTGCTTTCCTTCATCAGCGATTCGAACCCCAACCGCGTGTCACTGGGCAGCGCGCCGGCCTGGCCCAGCTTGCTGCGAACCGCCCGACGCTTATGCGCCGGCACGAGGATCTGTCTGCCGGAAACCCGGTACTCGTCCTCCGCCAGGACCTTCTTGACCGACTCCAGCTCCTCTTCGTTCCACAATTGGCCCGGCAGGACCGGAACCCACTCCGCCTCACCCGACCACTGGAACATCCAGAACAGCGCCCCGGCCATCACCACGACGCACAGACCGATGGCCAGCTTCTGACTGGTCCCTAGACCGGCGAGGTGGGCCCGGGTGTTGGCGATCATCTTGCGAAGGAAGTCCATTTCCTAAGCACCCCGCATCCCGGCTGATTGGTTCGGCGACCCGTCCCTGGGCACGCGCGTCTGCCTCATCCCCGACCCTAGACGTGCATCTGCCGGATCTCCTGATACGCATCCAGCAACTTGTTCCGGATCTCCATCAACAAATCGAACGCGATGCCCGCCTTCTGGACCGTCGTGAACACCTCGGCGACGTTCTCGGTCTGGCCCGTGACCAAACGCTGAACCGCCTGGTCGGCCTCCTTCGACAACGCGTTGACCTTCTCCAGCGATTCCATCAGGAACGACTGGAAGTCCTTTCCCTCGATCGGCCCGCTGCCGGGGAGCGCCCCAGGCCCCTGGGTGGGTTGGAGCCCGCCCGCCCCCACCCCGCGAATCTCAAACGGGTCTGCCATACCATCACCTCGGTCCCGCTAGACCGCCGCCGCTAGGCCAACAGCCTCAGCGATGCGGCGATCATGCCCTTCGTCGCCTGCATGACCGTCACGTTGGCCTCGTAGGCGCGACTGGCCTCAATCGCATTGATCATCTCGACCGGCAGCTTCACGTTCGGATAGGCCACGTACCCCTCCTGATTCGCCAGCGGGTGTCCCGGATCGTGAACCAGATCCGGCGGCGAGGGGTCTTTGAGAATCTTGGCCACGTGTACCCCCGGTGCGTCCCGACCCGCCGCGGGATTTCCCGGGGCGAACACCACCACGCGACGCTGATACGGCCCGGGCTGCCCGTCCGGGTTGGCCGGCGTCGACACGTTGGCGATGTTCCCAGCGATGGCGTCCATCCGGGTCCGCTGGGCCACCAAGGCCGACGTACTGGTGTCTAGTGCTCCGAACATGACACGCTCACCTCAAGTACCCCGTCGGACTCCGCCGACGCACGCCCCCAACGGCAACGCTTACAAGCGCCCCACGATCGCCTTTCGAAGGCTCGTGAACCGCTCCTGCATCAACTCCACGGCCACCTGGTGCATCAAGGTGTTTTCGGCCAGGGCGGCCATCTGGCGCTCGATCATGGCGTTGGTCCCATCGTGGAACAGGATGTTCTCGGTCGGCTTGAGGGTCGGCGTGACCCTCAACATGCCCTGATCATCCGTGTAGAACTGCTTGGTCGTCCGCAGCCGCACGGGCCGGTCGAATCGATCACTCCGTTCCTCGATCGCCTCGGCGAGCTTCGCCTGGAACAGCTTCGGGTCCAGCTGCTTGGCCCGGTAGTGGGGCGTATCGATGTTGGCGATGTTCTCAGCCAGCACCTGGTGCCGGGACTCCGTGAAGGCGGCCACCTTCTCCAACACCGGCAACGTCCCGTAGTTGATCAGGGCCTCGAGAGGCATCGCGCTGATCTCCTTGACAGGCCCCCAGCCGGCTCCGCCGGCCGCTCAATCGAACGCACCTTCCGGACCGTGGGCATCCCCGGAATCGCCACGCTTCCAGGCCCCCGACGGCGCGGATACGTTCCACCTGTCTCTACAAGCAAGCCACATGCCACGCCTCGCGTCGCGCCTACCAGCACGACCCGGCCCCACGGCGCTCGAGGGACGGCGCAACATCTGCGCACCGCGCAATTCTTGCGCCCCTCGCGCTCGCGCGCCTCCCTGGACGCCCGACGCCTCACCCAGGTTGTTGGGCTTCTTCGCGCCATCGCTTCAACTTCAGCCCCAGCGTCCGCAGCCCAATCCCCAGCGCCTTGGCCGTCTGCTCCCGGTTGCCGCTGAACTGCACCAGCGTCCTTTCGATCGCCTCCCGCTCCAGGTCCTTGAGAATGTGGCCATGCCGACCGGATCGCTCTGCATCCCGCGCCGGGCGCAGCTTCACCGCCAGCCACGGGCGAATCGTGTCGGCCTCGATGCGGGTGTCGCCGGCCAACACGGCCGCTCGCTCGCAGATGTTCTCCAACTCCCGGACGTTGCCCGGCCACTCGTAGCCCGTCAGCAGGTCCAACGCCGCAGCCGAGAACCGGGCCGCTTCACGCCCCTCACGACGGGCGATCCGCTCCAGGAAGTAATCCGACAAGGCAGGAATGTCCTCCAGTCGCTCCCGGAGCGGCGGCACCAATACCGGCAGGACGCTCAGTCGGTAGTACAGGTCCTCGCGGAATCGCTTTCGGCTGATCCACTCGACCAGGTTCCGATTCGTGGTCGCCAGCACACGAACGTCCGCCCGACGCGTCGCGCTGCTGCCGACCCGCTCGAACTCGCGCTCCTGCAACACACGCAGCAGCTTGGCCTGCAGGGAAATCGGCACCTCGCTGACCTCGTCGAGCATCAGCGTGCTCCCGTCGGCCAGCTCGAACCGGCCCTTCCGAAGCCGGTCCGCGCCCGTAAAGGCCCCCTTCTCGTGTCCGAACAGCTCGCTCTCCAGCAGATTCGTCGACAGCGCCGCACAGTTCAGACACAGCATCGGGCGGTCCGATCGGACGCTGGCCTGATGGATCCACCGGGCCACCAGCTCCTTGCCGGTGCCCGACTCGCCCTGGATCAGCACCGTCGCCGACGACCGCGCCACCTGCTGGATCGCCTGCCGCACCTGGCGCATCTGGCGGCTGTCGCCGACGAGTTCTCGTTCCCCCTGCCAATCACTCATCGAGCGTCGCAGCGCCTCGTTGTCCGACCGGAGACGCCCGTGCTGAATCGCACGATCCACCAGCAGGCACAACTCGGTCGCGTCAAACGGCTTGGTGAGATAATCGAACGCCCCCAACTTCATCGCCTCGACCGCCGACTGGACCGTGCCGTAGGCGGTCATGAGGATCACGGGCGTCTCCAGCCCTGCCGCCCGAAGGTGCCGCAGCAGCGAGACCCCGTCCATCCCCGGCATCTTCTGATCACTCACGATCGCGTCATAGGAACTGCACTTGATGCGTTCGAGCGCCTCGGCCGGAAGACCGAAGGTGTCCACCTCGTGGTCCTCCCGGCTCAACGTCTCGGCGAGGGAATCCCGCATCAGCTCCTGATCGTCCACGACGCAAACCCGTGCCATCGCTCTACTCCTGCAACGCCGCCTGCTCTGCGTGCGCAGGTGCGCCCACCGGCAGTCGAATGGTGATCATCGCGCCGCCGTCCGCGTGCGGACCGGCCGTGATCGAGCCGCCGTGCCCCTCGACAAGCTTGTGCACGATCGCCAGTCCCAACCCCGTCCCGGCCTCCTTCGTGGTGAAGAACGGATTGAACACGCGATGCAGCGACTCCGGGGCGATCCCCTGCCCGCTGTCGGCGACGGTCAGCACCACGTCCTCATCCGCGTCTCCCGCCAGCCGGGCCGACAGGGAAACCCAGCCCTTCCGGTCGCCGTCCCCGGCATCGTCGCCGGCGGCCTCCAGCCCGTTCATCAGCGTATTGAGCAAGATCTGATGGAGCTGTCTGTCGTCGGCCCAGAGTCTGATTCGGTGGCAGTCGTCGTCTACGCGGAGCTCGACGCGGGCCTGCTGCAGCCTGGGGGCCATCAACTCGACGACCTCATCCACGATCCTGCCCAAAACCACCTCGTTTCGCTGCGGCTCGCAGGGCTTGGCGAACGTCAGGACGTCGCTGACCAGTCCGTCGAGCAGGTGAACCGCCCGACTGATCTTCTCGACGAGCTGAAACTGCTTGGGCGAATCGACCAGGTCACGTCCCAACAGCGACGCGAACAGTTGGATGCTGCCGAGAGGATTCCGGATCTCGTGCGCCAGGCCGGCGGCCATGTGGCCCAGCGCCGCCAGCCGCTCGCGACGCTCCAGCTCCCGGTTCTTGTGGGCCAACTCCTCGCGAAGCCTCCCCACCTCGGACAACAGCTGCTCATGCGAGGCCTTCAAACGCTCCGTCACTTCGTTGTACTGAAGGACGATCGCGCCCAGCTCTCGCTCCCGCGGCGTCAAGCAGACCGGTTCACTGCTCATGTCTCACGCCTCGCGGCCTTGGGTGGCCGTACCCGCAGCCTGATACGCCTGCGTCGCGTAAGCCGAATTGGCCCGCCGCCCCGTCGCCGTCTCGGCGATCTGGCGCCGGACACCTTCCTTGCTCGCCGCCAGCAAGCGGCTGTCCTCCGCGTCGGTCACCAGGATCGAGCCCAGCAACGTGTTGATATCGTCCAGGACCTGCTGGACGTGCTGGCGCCGATCCGACTTCATCTGCGTGTAGGTGTTCGCCCACTCCTGCCGGAACGGCTGAAGCGCCTTGTTCAGCTCGCTCAGCCGATCGACCAGGCCCTGGCGCTCGGCGAGCAGCTTCAACAAAGCCTCGGGGTCCTGATCGGTGATCAGCCGTCGCTGCCGCTCGGCGAGTCCTTTCAACTCCATGTAGCACCCGCGTTGCTCTTCGAGCAACTCGATCAGCCGGGTGCTTCGCTCGTTGGCGTCCGGCAGCCCATCGGTCTTCTCGCTCATCATCAGTCCTCCATCATCCTGTCTCGCCCTTGAACAGGCCTGATTCCTCTAGCCAATCGAAAAACCGTTGCCACGCGGCGGCATCCTGATCTCCGGAGGTCCCTTCGAACCCGTCCGCCGGGATGCTCTTGAGCAGCCACTTGACCCGCTCCACCGTCGCACGGGCCTCGGCGTCCCTGCCCAACCGTTGATAGCAATTGAGTATCTGGACGTAGGCCGACAGACAGACCGGGTCGCGACGGAAGCGTCGGGCGGCCTCCTCATACAGCGCCAGGGCACGCTCATACGCCCCCAGGTCGAACGCGCAGTCCCCCCGGTACATATAGCTGTACTTGAGATAGCGCTGCTCGATGGGCTGAAGCGCGTTGTAAGGCCTGCCCTCCAACGTCCGGATGACCTCGGAAAACAGCGACTCGGCGCGACCCAGTCGGGCCCGGCCAGATCGCGCCACGTCCCCACCGTGCGCACCTGCCGCCTGACCACGCGCAGTCAGGAGGGCCAACCCGCTCTTCCGGTACCCGTTCGCCAGCACGAACCGCGTTTGTGTGACCCGCGTGTCGCGGGGATACCGCTCCAGGAACTCCTCCAACCGCGAGATCGCCTTGGCGGACTTTCCCCAACGATCGTAGAGATCTCCCAGGACGAACAGGGCCTCGCGATACTCCAACGCCGCCGGATCGTACCGGCCCGAGACGGCCGGCTGCTCCACGATCGTCAACAGCGCCTTCTCCGCCGCCGGATAGGACGCCGGGCCCAGCGCCATGAAACACTGTGCCATCGGCACCAGGGATCGCATGGCCGCTGGCGTCCGGGGGAACCGTCGTTGATTCTGAGCGTACCGGTCGATGGCCTGCCGGTATCGCCCCTCCGACTGAGACGCCTCCCCCAGGGCATACAGGACTTCGGGCAGCCTGGCGCTGTCGGGGTAGGTGACCAGGAAATCCTCCAGGACCGCGATCAGTCGGCTCGGCAGATTCGCCTTGTCGAGATACCGCGCCGCCAACCAAGCCGCCTCCGACGATCGGGCCGGCGTCGTCACCTGCAGGCGGGACAATTGAAGGTAAGCTTCGGCGGCCTTCTGAAACGCCTCATGGGCGCTCGAAAGCGCATCGTCTCGCTTCTCCGACGTCGCGGGCGCCGTCGTCGTCGCCGGGGATTCCGTCGTCGGATGGCTCGCCGTCGCCCTGGCCAAGCGCTCCTCGCCGATGGCGGCGTAGAGCTCCGCCAGATCGCGGAGGTTCCTGGCCTGCACCTCCTGCTTGCCGGGCGGGGCAAGGGCCGCGGCGAGTCGAAGGAAGCGAAGCGCCGCGTCTAGCCGTCCCTCTTTGCGGAGGACCGCATACAGACTCGTCAGGCTCGCACGGATCGCGTCGCGATCCACGACGCGACCGTCCGCGTATCTCGCGGCGAGGCCGGCGACCTCTTCGTAGACGTCGGCGGCCTCGTCGATGTGGTACAGAGCGGCGAGAGACTCCGCCATGCCGAGCCGGCTGGCCAGGAAGTACTCCCCCGAGGGCTGACAGCGAGTGACCTCCTGGAACACCGCCAACGCCTCTTGAGGTCGGCCGTCCCCCAAGTGCACGCGCCCGAGCAACCAGCCAACCTTGGCCGCCAGTTCCTCGTGGTCCACCAGCTTGTTTCGCAGATCCAGCAGGATCCGCTCGGCTTGGTCCGCCTCGCCATTGAGATGGCTCAACTGAGCTCGAAGATACTGGACCTCGCGGCCCAGCCCGGCCCGGGCCAGACGCGGCTCGGCCCGATCGAGGAGTTCCTCGACCTCGCCTAATCCATCTCGGGCAATCAGCAGATCCACCCGCTGCTCGACCGCCCAGAGCAGATCCTTCGGGTCCGCCCCTTCGTCGTCCAGGATGCCGGCCAAGTCCTCCTCGATGTTCTCCTCCGGCCCCCCCCTGCTCTCTCGGAGCAGCTCGACAATCTCGCGTCGGAGCCGACTTGACCGTTCGCCGCCGCCGGCGATGGCCTTGCGGAACTGGGCGATGGCCTCGTCGGGCGCGCCCAGCCACTGGTACGCCGCGCCTAGCTGCTCATGAACCCCGGGCGTGGCGGCCAGTCCCAGCGCCTGCGACTGGTTGTGGTTGCGGATGATCCGCTCGGCATTGTTTGGCTCGTGATGCTGGCGGGGACGTTCTGACAGGTAGATCGTCTCGGCCATTGCCCGGAACAGGGCCCCGCGCTCCTCGTTGGCCAGCCCTTCTTCGTCCAGGAGCCCCCTGATCGTCTCGGCCGCCTCGGTGAGGAACCCTCCGCGCTGCAGGGCGGCGATCTGGTCGAGTCGTTGTTGGAAGGAAGGGGCGGGCTCCGGCGGCATGACCCGCAGAACGGCCATGGCCAACAGCGCAAGCGACACGCCCAGCAACGGCATCTGCCATCGATTGGAGAGCGTCTGCTTGAACTGGTTGAGCGAACTGGCTGCGCCCGTCCTGAGCATTGCCTGCCTCGTCCTCCTGACAAGGCGGCGCGACCCAATCGAGCCAACGTCCTGGGCCCGAATGGGCTCCCGCTCTTTCGCGGCCCAGCCCGGCGGCTGGGCACCCCGGCGATCGTTGGGGCTTGGTCTACCGCGTGGGTCAGCGGCAAGTGACGACGTGCTGCCTATCCGGCACGACCGACCCGACAAGCCTTACACTACATCTATCGGCCAGCGACTCGGTCGATGGCGAGACCGATTTGGCAACTCCCGCCCCTTGGCGTTGCGGCGATAACACACTTGCCTGCATGCGGTCACGATCAACCGCCACCAGGTATCATCGGCATTTCGTCCGGAATTTTTGACTCCCCCTCCCTGCAGACCGATAACGACTTAAGTATGGCTTCTCGCCGGGGGAGAGACGCGGGTCCACAACGGCCTCTCCCAGGAGCCCGCCGTGCCTGCGCGACGATCTCAACTCGTTGTGATCAGCGACGACCACGAGGTCATCCGGGCCTGCCAGACCGTGGCCGCCCGGACGGACCACCTCCGACCGGCCCGTCGCGCGCTGCACCCGGATCGCATCCCCCCGGGCCTGGGCCTGAACGACTGGATCGTGGCAGATCTGGACTATATCGGCAACGAGAGTGGCGATTGGCAGGCCAAAATCCAGGCCCTCGCAGCCCAGATCATCGTCACCGCCAGTGAGGAACGGCCTTCCGCCGACGACCCCTCCGGGTTCAGCGCAGGGAGATTCCTACCTAAAGCCCGTCTAGAAAAGAATTTACAGAGGATCATCACCGGCGATAAGAACACCAATCGCCAGCCCTCACGCCCTGGGGCGGCGGAGGAAACAGTGGGGCGTGGCGCCGACCGCGGGCTTGTCTGGGCGCGGCAGGTGGGCGAATTTGCCCAGCGGATCGCCACGTTCGAGTACTCCCAGATTGTCCAAACCAGCCTGGAGCAGCTCTCCACCTGGTTCGGCGCCCGGCTGGCGAGTCTGTACGAGGTCGACGATCGCGGCGACTGCCTGATCCTCGCCGGCAAGATCCATCCCTACCCCATTGACGAGCGGATCGAGCTGGGCCTCCACGAGCGTCAGCCCATCATCCGGGCGGCCAAGGCCCGACGGCTCATCGTGGTCGGCAGTTGGCAGGAGGCCCCCCCGCTCCTCGGACAGGACGTCCAACGTCCCCATGCCGACACCTACCGAACCGAGGCCTGCATCCTCGCCCCTATCCTGGTCGGCGAGAGGCTAAAGGGGATCGTCAACCTGGCAGACCCGACCGGGCCATCCGGGTTCGACACGCAGCTCGTCGGCCTGATCGGCCCGACATGCAGCCTGATCGGCGTCGCCCTGAGCAATGCCAAGCTGTTCCAACAAGTCCAGGAGCAGGCCCGGACGGACAGCCTGACGGGCCTCGTCAACCGACGCTCCTTCGCGCCGATGCTTGGCGGCGAGATCATGCGGGCCCGGCGGTATGGCACGGCGCTGTCGCTGGTTATGATCGACATGGACGGGCTGAAGGACGTCAACGACACCTACGGACACCTTGCCGGTGACGCGGTGATCCGAGAGGTGGCCGAACGGATCCGCTCGACCATCCGGGAGATCGATATTGCCTGCCGATACGGGGGCGACGAGTTCACCGTCATCCTGCCCAACACCTCCCTGGAGCAGGCCCATCACGCCGCCGATCGGTTGGCGGCGGCCGTCGCCGGTCTTCCCTGCCGGTGGCAGGGAATCGACATTCCGATCACGATCAGCGTCGGGGTCTGTCGCTACGACGGTCAGACCCGGCCGGCCGAATTCATCCGCGGCGCCGACGCCGCCCTCTACGCCGCCAAGTCCCGGGGCAGAAACTGCGTCGCCGCCGCACGCGTGTAGCCCTCCCAACGCCCCCCTGCTACCGAATGTCCCAGACAAGCCGGCGAAGTCCGCAGTGAGGCAAAGACGACATCTGCGTGCCGGACCCCAGCACGTGTTTGGCGAGCAGTTCGAGGCGCACACGATGGTGAGTGTCTACGGTCAACTGCTTTTAGCGGGGCCGCGTGCGGCCCCTTGCCCGCCGCACGCGGCGGGGCTAATCGAGGGACACGAAGCACGTACGATTAGTTCGCGCCGGTCGGCTCGAGAGCGTTGACCATCTCGGAGATGATGCGGACCCGATCGAAGTCCGCGTCGGGGGGGACGTTGTCGCTCATGCCGATCACGAACCACTCGCCGATCGGGACGGTGCGGAGCAGGTCGGCCACGTACCGCCTCAGGTCGTCGCGCGTGCCGCCCTGCTCGCACATCAGGATCGACGGGATGCCTCCCTGCAAAACGACCTTGCCCTGCAAGACCTCGAGGGCCTCGGCCACCGTCAGGTCCGACATCGGGACGGGCACGATCGACTCGACCACGTCGATGCCCGTGCCCGGCACGAGCGGCAGCAGCCGCCGGGTCCGGCCGCACCAGTGCACCTCGAAGATCTTGTCGCCCTCATGGAGGATCTCGGCGATCCGCTGGTAATAAGGAACGGCGTACCTGGCAAACAGGTCCGGCGGCATGGTCAGCTCGTCCATGTTGTCGCCGCTGTGGATAATCTTGGCAGGGCTGGCGGCGAGCAGCCTGGCGGACTCGGCGCTCTTGTCCGAGTAGACCTCCAGGAGTTCCTCGACCTCGCGCGGATGGTCGTACCACAGATAGACGCCCTGGACCCAACCGGCGTCGGTCTTGCCGAACTGGATGAAGGGAACGCAGATCGGCAGGCCCACCAACGAGACCCCATCGTCGCCCACCTCTTCCTCGCATCGATGGAACGGCTCGACGTCCAGCGTGTACTGCGTGTCCTGGGCCATGAACTTGACGACCTCGATGTCCTCCACGCGCTTGATCATGTGCTCCTTGAGGAACAGCGCGCGGGTCAGGTCGGTCGCGTACTGCTGCAGCGTCTCGACGCAGCCGACGGGCGTTTCATAGACCGTCCGAATGCTCTTGCCTGGGTCTTCATGCTGCGTGACGCGGACGTTGGGCTGCTCCGAGCGGATGACGCCCGTCCGCGCCCAGATCGTCCCGCCGACCGCGCGGACGATGTCGTTTCGGCTCATTCCCTTGAATTCATCCGGGACGGTGTCGTTGGCGCGGTTGACGTTCAGCCAGTGGTCGAAGTTGGGCGCCCAGGTGATGGTGTCCGCCTTGCCCTTGCTCAGGATCGTCATGTAGCGTTCGCGGCGCGTCATGGGGGGCTCCTTAAGGTCCGGAGTTCGGCGCTTCAGTCCGTGCGGCGTTGGCTGTGGGCCCTCGATAAGGGCGACCGGCTTCGTACATCGCCGAGCGCGATCGCATGCCGGACAGGGCGTTGTGGTGGCCTTGCGAGCCGGCCAGCTCGATGGCGCGTTCGACGGTCTTGACGGCCTGGTCGAACTGCCCGTTCTCGGCCTGGGCGGCGGCGAGGGAATCGAGGGCGAAGGGATTCTCGTGTCCGGTTGCGTCGCATGCACGCTCGGCATGCTTCAGGGCGGCCGGGCCGTTGCGGACCGTTGCGTCGGGACACGTGGCCAACAGCCAAGCCAGGTTGTTTGTCAGCTCGAGGTGGTTCGGATCGCGCCCGAGCCCGTCCTGCCAGGCCTGACGGGCCTCGGCGTACCGGCCGAGATTGCTGAGCAGGCCCCCGAGCGGGGCGTAAGCATCGATGAGATCGGGGTCCTTGCGGACCGCCTGGCGGAAGTGCTCGATGCCGCGGTCGGACTTGCCCTGGTAGCCGAAGACGTGGCCGAGGTTGTAGTGCGTTTGGGCGTCGACGGGCCAGACGAAAAACGAGGCGTATGCGTTGAGGCCCCACACGGCCAGTGCGATCCACAGCCCCACGCCCAACCGCCCGATGCCCCGGCTGACCCAATCGAACCCCCACGCCCCGAGCACGCACAAACACGCCATGGCCGTCAGGCCGTAGAATCCCTTGGCCTGTGCGTAGTAGGGCAGCTTGAGCGTCATGTAGAAGACGGCGAAGCCCACCAGCAGCCCGTGTCCGACCAGGAGCGCCCAGGTCGGCTCGGGTCGTCGGATCCATCGCACGACGGCGGCGACCAGGCCCACGGCGATCAGCGCGGTCGGCAACCACGCCAGGGAGAATCCGACGGCCATCAGGTCGTAGTGCCACGGCGGGCGGAACCGGACGTCGGCAATGCCCGCACACATGCCTTCGCCCCAGACGGTCGAGTAGATGCCGTCGCCGTAGGAGTACAGACAGCTGTGGAAGGGCTCGGTCAGTGACCGGCCGAATCGCAGGTAGTAGGCCGACGTCCCGACGCCCGGGTCCTGCCACCAGGCGTTGCCGCTGACCGGATCCCAGTTGCCGACGAGGGGATTGCCGAAATGGGACCAATTGCGGTAAGCGAACCATCCGGCCACCAGCAGCAACGTCACCGCGGTGACGCCGACGCCGGCGAACACCCCTCGCCACCTGCGAACGCCGCCGCCCGCCACGCGGCCGGCCAAGACAGTCAAGACGACGACCACGGCCAAAAAGGCCGTGTGTTTGGCCAACATCGCCAGACCCAGCACACCGCCCAAGATCGCATACCGCCCCCACGTCGCCGCCTCGTCGCGGCAGATCCGCAGCGCCAAGACCACCGACGCGGTCACCAGAGCGACCGACATCAATTCGTTGGACGGGTACTGGGACATGTACAGGTTCATGGGCATGGCGGCGGCCAGGATCAGGCCGGCGGATCGCGCCCGCACCGAATCGGGAAACATGATCCGCAAGACCCACCAGACCAGGACCACCTGCAGAAGTCCGCTGAGCATGCTGATCAGCTTGGGCACGGCGGTCTCGGCGTCCGCCCAGTCGGCGGCGCGTCCGAGGGGGATGGCGCATGCGCTGAGGACGTAATAGAGCGGCGGCTGGTACATCTCCCACCCGTCGCTGGCGAGGGGCAGCTTCTGGTGCGTCTGTACGAAAGTGATGTAGTCGAGATGTGCGGGCGAGTCGAAGCCGACGACCGGCGGAAGTCGGTACAGGTTGTTCGCGCAGAGCAGCAACCACAGCAGCGTGACCAAGCCCAGGAAGGCCAGCTCAGTGCGTCGACAGGGCCGCGGCGTGTCATCCCCATCAGGACGTCGGCGACGGCGGATCCAGCAAACTGCGGCGGCCACACCAACGGCAACGGCCGTCCACACCGTCACGAGCGGCCACGCCTCGCGCCATCCGTCAGCCACGCTCGGCGACGTCTGCGTGATCGGGTGCGCCATCGGCTCGGTGGCCAGTCGGACGGGCGTCCAATCGCCGCCATCGATTCGGGCCTGCCACTGACCGTCGCTGCTGACCGTCGTCTCATCGGCCTGCAGGACCAGCCACAGGCCCGGCGGGCCGGTGTTGTGGGTCACCTCGACCTGAATCTCGTTTCGTCCCGATCGAAGGGCGCTCGCGACGCCGTGTTCCTGAACGCGTTTCCAGGAGGCAGCCAGGTCTCGAACGCCGCCGATCTTCGCGTCATTGACCCACAGCGTGTACCCGCGAAACGCGCGGAGTCGGATGGAACCCGATCCCGGCTCCGATGGCAGATCGAACTCCGTTCGGAATCGAACCCGACGCTCCTTGACCTGCCGGGCCGTCAGCTGCCACGGCATGGCATAGACGATCCACGCGGCCGGCGAACGGGCGCTCAGAAACGGAATGGACGCGTCGCGAAGACTCCGCCACGCAACGAGACCCGCGACCCCCGCCGCAAGCGAGACGAGCGTCAAAACGGCAAGCAGGCTGGATCGTCGGCTGGCCTTCATTCGCTGCTCAATCCCTGAACCGAAGAAAGGGGGCAGGCATCTTCTGCCAGGGACACAACTTCCTGAAGCATCGGCCCGTTGTCGCGGCGAAGGCAGCGAATACTGTTCGCCACTTCAAATGCATGAGCATCGTGCCGCGATGGTAACGGGGGGCATCGGGCGGGAGCAAGACGGAGGAGCTGTGGGGACAGCCTACTTCTCGGCACCGACGAACACAGCCAACTACTATCCGCGTCACCTGACCACACAATCCGGGCTATCGGTGGGGGCAACCGGCTGCTACTCGAGAGCTGCTTGGACCTGCTCGTAGATCCGTTCGGCCGCCGCAACGGCCTGGCGGGCCTCTTGCTCCGACGGCTCGCCGGGCGCGCCCGGGTACCTCAGCATCACCGCGTAGGGCGCAAGCAGCCGGCAATCCGATTCCAGCACGTCGAGCGCCCCGCCGTCCGCAACGGCGTCGGCCAGCAGAGCCACCAAGTCATGCGTGCGGTTGGCGGCGTGGCCCCGGGAGACCACGAACGCCTTGAGCACCTTCTCCGCCGCCTGTTGCGCGTGGAAGCAAATCGTATCCCACGGAACCCGCTCAGCAAGGAGGTTGTTGCGGATGTTGAGCAAGTCGTTTTCGGCCTTGGTGATCCAGGTTCGCGGATCATCCGGGTTGTTCATACAACACCTTGCCTTCCGACTCGATCACCTGCACGAGCGAGTTGCGATATTGGCGCTGCTGCTCGAGTTCCTCCGGCGTGTACACGACCAAGTCCATCGCCCACCGACGTAGTCCGAACAGCGCGTCTATCGCCCGAACGCGCTCCGCCGGTGGGTCGTGGGTATCGATTTCCACCATCAGGTCCAGATCGCTACCCGGGTCGGTATCTCCTCGTGCCCGGCTGCCGAACATCACGATCCGCCGCGGCCCAAACGCCTCCGCGATCTTGCGGACAATCTCCTCGATCGGCGGCTCGATCATGGGCATCGCCCTCTTCTCCTTTCGCGTCGCAAGTGAGGCGCGAGAAGCAGGAACATGCTTCATTCTACACGCTTCTGCGTACCCGGGCTATCGCCCCTATCATCAAGGAGCAAGACTCGGCACTGTGGGGGCTATGGGGACAGGCTACTACTCGCCGCGAACGGATTCGCGGGGCACTGTGGACGGACGCATGCGTCGGTCATGCGGGCTTGCGTCCGCCGACTGAACACCACAGGTGGTGCTTCACGAACACGTCCACGTTCTCAAAGCCGATCTGGCTCAGCCACGTCATCTGCTCGATGAACCCCTCGTGCAGGTCATCGCCCTTCGTCTTGGGGGCATCGGCCTGCTCGATGTTTCGTTTCTTCCAGCGGTCGAAGTGGCCCTGCCACTGCTCGTAGGACTCCAGGAGATCGGCGGGGATGACCTCTCTGCTGTCGTCCACGTGTCTGACCCAATGGTGCAGGCTGGCCAGATAGGCGTCGCGGTACATCGTCTGCATCTCATCCGTGTTGACGAACCAGCCACCGGGCACGAGCAGATCGAAACACCTGCGGTAAAGCCTCCGCTTGTCGTCGCTCTCCAGATGGTGGATGGCCGACATCGAGAAGATCGCGTGGACCGGGCCGTCCACGTCCGCCTCCCAAGCGTCCTCGAGCGCGGACTCGATAAAGACGACGCGCTCGTCGAACCGCGCCAGCCTTCGCCTGGCGACGCCGCAGAAGTCGTGGGACGAATCCATCCAGTAGCAAGTCGCTCTCGCGTTTCTTTCGAGGACCCTTTCGAGGAACCGGCCGCTGCCTGCCCCCAAGTCGACGACGATGGGATGGGCCAGCGCGTCAAGCTCCGCCAGCCTCAGCATCTCCTCCTGGAGAAACGCGTACTGCGGCAGCAGATAGGGCGCCATCGCGTCGTACGCCTCGGCCATGGATGCAAAACGCTGTCTGTCGATTTCCGTCATGGCGGTCCTTTCGTCCTCATCGACACAGGCGATGTACAGCCGCGACGCGCGGGTGATCCTACCGCAGTCAGAACGGCAGGACCGACGCGGACCTGGCCACCAGGGCGCAGGCCACCGAGACCATGCCGGCCAGGCCCATCCCGCAGGCGAACCCCGCGGCGACGACCGGGACGTAGCGCCGCCAGCGCTCCGGGCCGAATCGCTTGGCGAAGTAGTATCGCCCGAACATGGCCCCGATGAACATGCTGACCCCGCCGTACAAGAACGCGCCCGTGCCGCCGATGAAACCGTAGAAGAACGTGATCGGCAGGCCGACCAGCGCGCACACACCGTAGAAGGTCATCCCGCCCACCAGGCCGCAGCCGATCAGCCACGGCTTGAGGGCTTCCAGCAGCATCGGGTTCTCCTCGACCGTGGCGGTGTAGAACAGGAACTGGGCGCGGGCGTGGACGGGCCAGATGCGAGCGGTGTAAGGGTAGTCGGCCGACGGGATCTGGCCGAGGTGCCAGAAGAACGCCCAGAACAGGAAGCTGGCGATCAGGCTGAGCGGGGCGATGAACAGCTCGGCCTTGATGATGCTGGTGAACTTGGTCCGCGTCAGCTCGAGCTCGCGGAATCGCTGGGCGATGGGGCCGTAGTCGGTCAGCGGGATCGGCGCGAACCAGATGTCCACGCCTTCGTAGCCGCTCAGCAGGAACGAGCCCTCCCTGAGGAACGGCACGGCCAACGGCGCGCCCGTCATGCCGATCATCCGGGCGGAGACGTAGGAGTTGATGGGCGTCCAGAGGAGCCCGAACGCGATGACGATCCACAATCTGAAATCGGGCACGAGGAGGTGACACAGGTAGATGTAGCCGCACGTGCCGGTGATGAACAGCAGGGCGGCCACCCAGATGGGGATGTCGCCGCGCTCGCGGCTGGGACGTCGGTCGTTGCCGATCGGCTCGCGCGGGTCGGGCATGGCGGTGCGGCGGCGGCGTGAGGCAGCCCGCTTGAAGACGAGCAGGATCCGGCCAATGCCGAGCAGCGCGACGGACATCGCCACGCCGATGTTCGTGCTCAGGTAGAAGTCGAAGCCCAGCGTCATCTGCGTGGGGATCAGCCGCGTACCGGGCTCCCAATGGGGGAACATCCCCGCGTGGTGCAAGATGGGGTTGAAGACGAACGACGTCAGCATGCACGCGATGAACATGCCCACGACCATGGGGAACGGCAGGATCATCCCCGTAATGACGAGAATCAGATCGAAGCTGATGCTGATCAGCCCGGCCGGAAAGAGGCTCTCGGTGTTCTGCGTGAAGTCCACGAACGGAATCGGCAGCAGCATGAGCGGTTTGGTCATGACCAGGCCGGTGATCACGGGCAACACGACGTAGATCGCCCCGAACACCAGGCCGAGCGCCGCTCCCGTCGAAAAGACCTGCCACCGCCACGATTCCTCCTTGGTCGTGGCCTCGGCTAGGGCGGTCGCACCCTCAGCGGCGATCGGCGCGAGCGGGAACGGCAGCCGCTCCGTGTCGCTGGTGATGCGGAACATGATGTATCCCAGTCCGAACCAGTTCATCCGACCGAGGATCTGACCGGCCAGGACCAGCAGGATCGGCCACAGCCAGTCGGTGTGGAGCAGCGTGCGGTGCTGGATGGCCGGGGAGGTGGCCCGCGGCGTGACCCACGCGGGGATCTGGTCGGAGATGGCCCCCATCTCCGGCGACTGGACCAGATACTGGTTCCAGATCAGTCCCGTAAACGGCCCGCCGGCGAGCTGGTAGTCGCCGAGGACAAGCGACGACGCGCTCAACGTGGCCGCCACGTAGAACAGCACGAACACCTCTTGCTTCTTGAGCGTGTAGAAGCTGCGGCGGGCGACCTCGGCGAACAGGATGATGGTGACCCATTCGGCCGCCGGGCCCAGCGTCTTGCCCGCGACGAGTCCCAGGTAGATCGTGCCCGGCATCATCACCAGGGCCACGAACAGCCCGCCCAGCATGGTCCGGCGATTGAACCCGTCCACGAACGGTTCGTTCGGGTCCGAGAGGGGAGGCAGAGCATCGCCCTGAGGTGCCCGACTCAAATCGCACCTCCTGCCGGCGACGGAGTGGGACCTCCGAAGACGGGCGGACCTACCGGCCCGGTGCCGTCCTCCGCGTCGGGCCCGTCGACGGGCTGGCCCACCTCGAGGGTGTGCCCGAAGACCCGCGGGCCGCGGTCGACGTAGCGCTGCTTCTCTTCGGGCGAGAGGATTCGCCACAGCAGGAGCTGCTTGCGGATGATCTTGAGGAAGTGCGGATTCAGCCGGCGCCAGTTCTGGTAGTCGCCGCTGCTGCGCGTGGCGATCAGCTGATACTGAAACGCGTGGTGGTCGGGTCGGTAGACCGCGCCGATCTCGACGTGTTGGCTGATGCCCAGATCGAACGGCACGAGCCAACTGCGAAACTCCAACACGGGGATGACGGCGCCATCGAACTGGCGTCGGCAGGCATGCAGCCGATCGACGCTCAGCTTGCCGATCCAGACGTCAGCGTGGGCGTCGAGGAACTCATAGAGATAGGCCTGCACGCCGTCGAGGTGCTCGGCCGACGCGAGGAACGGCAGATCCAGCACGAAACGATCGCCGCCGGTCTTCGCCCCGTCCTTTCGGGCCTGCGGCTCTTCGGGCATGGCCGCCCGAAACGCGACCCGCGCCGGGTAGATCGTCGTCGCCACGACGACCAGCATCGTGACCATGGTCACCAGCACCGCCGACATCGCCGAGTAGTTCAGGCTCAGCGCCGTCAACAGCCCCAGCGTCATGAGCACTTTGGTCAGCGCCTGGCCGAGCAGATACCCGAGCGCGGCGCCCAGGATCGCGTACACGCACGACTCGGCCAGGAACAGGCTCGACACGTGGCTGGGCGCCAACCCGACGCTGCTGCAGATGAAGATCTCGCGCTGCCGTTCGTAGACCGCGCCGAGCATGGTCGACAGGACGATCAGACACCCAATGGCCATCGGCACCGCCGCCGACCAGACGCCGCCGAACTGCGTCCGCGAGACCGTGCTGAACAGCCGCACGTCTCCGCCGAGGTTGGCGAACATCGTCTGGTCGGTTCGCCGGCTGAGCTGCTGGGTCCACGGGTGCACCTGATCGGGCGGCAGGTGCGTCGCGATGCTGCGGATCGACCCGCCCAGGTCGAGGGCCAGCCGCAGCGGGACGATCGGCACGGCGTCGCAGGTGAAATGGATGTACTCCTCGATCTGCTCGGCGTCCTGCAGGATCTCGGTGCGGCGTTTCTCGGCCATCAAGACGTGGTCGACGGGGGTGAGCGGCTCGCCGTCGAGGTCGAGGATGTCGTCGTACTTCCGTTCGTTGAAGATGCCGATGACGGGCAGCTTCCGACCGTAGATCTCCACGGTCGGGGGCCCAGCCGACGGACGCGAACTCACCGGGCCCGTGGCAGAACCGACCAGGCCGACCTCGGGGTCAACGGTCACGATCTGGCCGCCCTCGGCACGCAGGCCGAGCCGCTCGGCCATTCGCTGCGGAAGCAGGATGCCCGTCTCCTGATCATCCTTGAACCACCGCCCGGCGACGATCGTCTTGTTGGCGATGTCGGTGACGTTCGGCTCGTTGGCGGTCATGCCGACCAGCGCACGGGCCACGAACAGCCGCGGCGGTGAGGTGTGTCGCCGGACCTCGATCCGAGTCAACTCGCCGACCATGGGCGACTCGTACCACGCCCGCGCCGCCACCGGCGCGTGCCCGCCCATCTCGCGAAGGAAGGCCTTGTAGCGCTTCCGACTGAGGGGGAACCAGTTCCGGTCGCGGATCAGCAGGCCCGAATACGACGGCTCGCCCAGGAAGTACCGGGCGCCGCGGACCGCCAGCGTGGGCGTGATCGACGTGAAGCTGAGCAGCGTGAACGTCACGACCACGACCGTCGTAGCCGTCAGGATCGCCCGGCGGCGGTGCCGTCGGACGTTGCTCAGCCCGAGGTCGAACGCGCTGACGGCCGCACCCGCACGGTTGACGTCGGCCTCGTGCATGCCCAGACGCGCCGTCCGAACCTCCTGCAGCATCGCATCGAACTTGCTCCACACCAGCATGCTCACGGTCACCACCAACGCCAGGATCACGAAGGCCAGCAACACCAGCGCCGGCGTCAGCGTGAACCGAAACGCCGGATGCACCACCGCCAACACCAGAAAACCCACCACGAAGATGCTCAGCATGCCGATGATGCGGCCGCGAATGGTGGGCGCACAGATCAGCAGGCGCTCCATCGCGTAGGCGAACGGCAACAGCAGGGCCAGGTAGAAGATCACGCCCTGCACCATGTCGTTGGCGGCGCTGAGGATCTCGGGATAGGCCTTGATCTCGGAGGACCAGGCGCGTTCCGCCGCGATGCGGTAGCCGACGTAGTCGTGGCGGTCCAACGCCTCGCGGGCCTGGTCGAGAAACTCGCCCGCCTCGGCGTGGAGTCGCTCGGCCCGCGGATTGCGCACGCCGTACCGATGCAGCTTGTCGAAGCGCTCCTGGGTCAGCGCCCACATGTCGCCGGCGCCCTGCAGCGCCATGGCCCGGATCGTCGCGAGCTGGCGGATGTCGAACCCGTCGCCCAGGGCGTTGTCCGGTCGGGCGTTCGTCAGGACCATCTGGAAGCCGACCGGACTGGTCCCCAACCCCAGCCGGAGCGTCGTGTCCGGTGGGGCGAAGAGGGTGGTGGCCGTCTCCCAGTTGCCGTACTGACCCGGATCGGGCCAGCTGTATCCGTAGCGGAACGGCGGGCTGTTCGTCGCCGCGTCGAAGATCTCGACGCTCCACAGGGGCAGATACTCCCGCGGCTCGGTCAAGCCGTACAGCGTCGTGCCCATGCAGGGAAACACGACCACGTTGACGCTCCGCACCTCCTCGTCCAGAAGGACGGTGCAAGGATAATCCTTGAGCGTCATGGCCGATCGGTTGTTGGCGTACGTGATCGCGCCCGTGTTGGGGTCGACGCCGAAGGCCTCGACGTCGTATTCCGACCGCCAGTACCCGCCGCAGCGCTGGTGCAGCAGCCCGCCGATCTCGAATGCGCCCTTCTGGTCGGTCAGCAGCATCGGGATCGCCCGAACGCCGACCTGGTTCCACACGGCGCTGTAGTTCTTGAGGACCACCAGGGCGTTGGGCAGCGGGAAGTCGGGCACGTAGCTCTGCGTGGGGTGCAGGTAGACGACCCGGCCCTTCAGCGTGGTCCACAGGCTCTCGAGCTTCTTGGACGCGTAGGGCCCTCGCCAGTTCAGCAGGGCGTCGACGGTCGGGGCGAGCAGCCGCATCTGGATGGCCAGGCGATCGAAGCGCACGCGGTCGACCGTGTCCATCGGCGAGTCGATCCGATCCCGCGAATCGTTCGGGGTGGCCAGCGTCACGGCGGAGATGCCGCCCAGGTTGGCCAGCTCGGTCTCGAACGCGACCATGAACGGGAAGTAGGTCGACCAGTTGGCGCCCTTCGAGGCGTTGATGCCGTCGACGAACAGATTCAGATCCGGCTTGTCCTTCTCGTCCTGCGGTTCCAGGCCCGCGGGCCGATCGGCCACGATCGCGTCGACGACGGGTTGGACGTACTGGGCCAGCGTCCGGCCCAACAGCGCGAACCACTGATGCGCGAAGATGTCCGGCTGCAGGCAGAAGTATCCCTTGCAGAACACGCCGAGTTGCGGTGTGCCGCTGGTCAGGTCGAGGCTCGTTAGCAGGGCGCAGGGCTGCTTCGGCTCGGCGAACTTGCGGAACTTCGACCCGGTCGGCGGCGGCATGAGGTACTCCGCCACGTAGGCCCGCATCCCGCCGCACGCCTGCGTATGTGCGCTGGTGAACAGCAGCACGATGTCGCGCGTCCGCTCGCGTTTGACCAGATAACGCCCCAGATCCAGCAGCGCCGCCACCCCGCACGCCTGCTCCGCCCCCGGCGCGAGTTGCGGCACGATACTGATACTGTCGTAGTAGGCATGGAAGATCAGCGGCTTGTCATCCTCCTCGCTGATCGACGTCCCGCTCGCAGAACTGTTGGCCGGCAGATGCGCGATGATGTTCTCCGTCTCGACCGCCCCCCACCGCATAGAACAACGAATCGTCGACCCCCCCATGTCGACGTGTCGACGTGTTGACGTGTCGACTTGCCTCGCGCGCGCCGCGCGCTCGAGCACACCGATATGGTCCGGCTTAACGTAGAAGCGCGGAATGTCCGCCGGGATGGTCAGCGCCTTGGACCGCGCCTGATAGCCGGAGGTCGTGTCGCTGGGCCTGAACAGGACGGCCCGGCCGCCGAGCTCGGGAACGTGCTGCCACTGGCGGTCGCAGTTCCAGTCGACCAGGACGAAAGCGCCGTTGATGTCCTTGCCGCTCAGGTCCGCCAGCGACCCGCTGCCGCCATCGACGAGATGCCCCTGGAGGCCCTCGGGGGGCGTCTGGCAGGTCCGGGCCCCGTTCGGCCATAGCGGATACAGGGGCAGACGCCGTCCGTCCGGCAGCGTGATGGAGGCCGCCTCGACGTCGGGCGTGACGCCGGGCTCGTCGCCGACCGCAGGGGTCACGGTCGTGAAGGGCTGAGAGCGGATGTCGGTGATGCCCGCCTGACGCAGCGTCTGCTTGATGTACTCGGCGGTGGCGGCGTTGCCGGGGGTGCCAGCCAGCCGCGTGCCCTGCGAGGCCAGGAACGCGACGTGGCCCCGGATGCGAGCCATGTCGAACGGCATCTCCGCCTGCACGGTCGCCTTGACACCGGGGATCGGCGGGGGGAAGGGTCGCGATGTCTCGTAGCACAGCTTCCCCGTCACCGCCAGGATCGCGCCCGCCGCGACCGTCCAGGCCAACCCAGACCGCAACCGACGCGCCAGGCCAGGTCCGACGTCGGCATGTCTGTCTTCGTTCGCGATCACGTCGGCGTTCTATCCCCAGAAGTGGTAGACCTGGACGCCCTTCGCAGCGCCGTAGATGCTCCACAAGCTGATCATCATGAACTCACCCAACACCAATCCGATAAAGAACGGGATGGCCCGGCGGTACGCCCGCGCACCGCCGTACCGTGTGATGAGCACCTTGATCAGCCAACCCAGAAACATGCAGAACCACAGCTTGCCCATCGACCAGCTCGCCGAGGTCGCGAAGCCCACCGGGTGGAACAACCACCACGAGAACCGCATCCGACCTGCTGCCAGGACGAGCGAGACGATCACGCCCAGCACGACCGCGATGCCGGCCGGGTAGTTGGGCTTGTGGGCGACGCGGATCCAGCCGTTCATGCGGTTCCAGGTCTCCGTCGCGAAGGCCATCCCCGCGCCGCTCTGCGTCGTGGTGTAGCCGTTGACGTACAGCACGTGCAGCAGCGCCCAGTAGCTGGCGAGCAGCCCGACCACCACCGCGACGATCAGGGCGATCAGGACGCGGCGGTTGGGCAGGCCCAGACGCTCGCCGATCTTGAAGGCCTCCAGACTGTGCGGCGACGGATGGGCCCGGTACGCACGGTTGAAGAACCACAGCAGCGAGAAGACCGCCATGTTGCTCGCGCCCATCTGCCGGTTGCCGAACGTCTCGGTCATCAGCCGGCCCGGGTCGGCCCCATGCAGGTCGTGAGCGGGCGGGCCCAACTCCGCGCGCATCCGCGCGATGGCGATCGAATATAAAAAGAAGACGCCGAAGAACACCAGCATGACACCAAGGGATGCACCCGCCCACATGCCGAAGCCGACCAGGTACGCACTGCACAGAATGAACCCGAACACGGCCGTTCGATAGCGGATGGGCTCACGACTGTCGTCGATGGCGTCGGCGCGCCCGAGCACCTTCAAGACGACGGCCTTGAGATGCCGCCGGCTCAGCCAGATCGCGATCAGGGCCAAGCCCATGTACCCGCCCGCCGTCTGCTGCAGGATGAACGGGAAGCCCGGCATGTCGCGGACGCCGGCGGCTGCGCTGGCCACCTCCACGCCCTTCCAGACCACGAAGAAGAACCAACACGAGAAGACCAGGTCGGTCGGCAGGAAGAAACACAACCCGATCGCGAACGGATACAGGTTGATGACCGTATAGCCGATCGCACTCCAGGGACGGCGGACCAGATACTCACGGAACTCGAACGCGTTGGCGATGGGGATCTCGGGGATGTTCGGGTAGAGGCTGTGCAGCCCGTTGATGATGTCGATGCCCGCCGTCAGCGTGAATCCGTACCAGAACAGCCGGCTGCGGAGCAGTTTGCCCAGGCCGCTCGCGATCTCCAGCGGGATCTGGATGACCGGGTAGCTCAGACGCTCCTTCTCGATCCACTGCTGGCGGAAGATCACCGTCAGACACAGCAACCCGATGACCAGCGCCAGGATGAACGTCGTCCAGTAGCCCAGCGGCCGGGCCCACGCCCGGATGATCTTCCACTGATACGGATCCACGCCGCCGGAGGCCAGACCCGCCGCAGCCTCCTTGTCCGTCACGATCAACTGCTCCGGAACGTGCGGCAGGATGAACTCATCCCAACGGTTCTCGGGACTAGCGGCGTAGGTCGGGTACGCCACCATTGGCGTGAAGACCTGCAGGAAGTCGTGGCTGACCAGCGTCGAGGAGATGCACAGGATGACGTAGATCGTCATCAACTCGGCCCGGCTGAAGGCCCGGTGCGGCCAGTAACGTTTGACGATCAGGTTCGCCAGCGCGATCCAGACGAGGATGAACACGACGTTGAAGAACAACGACACGCACGTCGGATGGCCCGTGTACCAGATCAGCTCGATCTCAGCCACCCACAAGGCGTTGGCGGGAATCAGCGCGCAGGCCAAGATGATCGAACGGAACGAGATGCCCCGTTCGCGCGGCTCCGCCAGGCGTGGTTCGATCGTGTCGGCCATGCGACGTTGCGATCCCCTGCCCGATGTCCCGTGGACACCCGACGTGGGGGACAGTGCTTGGTCGTGTTGAGCAGTCCCGAAGGGACGGGCGAGAATAGCCCAGGACTTTTAGTCCTGGGGAATGGGATGCGACGACGGCGCCGAGTCCCGTAGGGACGGCTGAACCGGGATGGGTCCTTCAGTCGTCCCTACGGGACTGCGTCCCTCGAGAACCGCCGGTTCCCAGGACCAAAAGTCCTGGGCTATTCTCAACTGTCCCTACGGGACAGGGCGTATCTGCCTGTGCGCAGGGCCCGTGTTCTTGGGGCGTTGCGCGCTTGTCACATGCCATGCACGGCACGCACGTCGACGGCGCGCCTACAGTGCACGCACTTCGCCCGTCTTCTCGTCGAACGTCATCGCCTTGCCGGAGCGGTAGCTGCGAATGCCGGCGCTCAGGGCGGCCATGACGCGATAGCCGAAGACCTCGTGGCTGCGGGGCTTCTTGCGCGACTTCACGCAATCGAAGAAGTCGCGGTAGTGATTGTCGAGCGACCAGCGGCGTTGGCCCTTGATCTCGGTCGGCTTGCCGCCGCCGGCGGCCTTCTCGGGGAGGATCTTCAACGGGCTGCTCGGACCGCTGAACTCAAACGCCGCCCTCTGGCCGCGGATCAGCCAGGGCAGGTTCTGCTCGGTGGCCAACGACGCGAGCACGGCCACCGTCGGCCCGCCGGCGTAGTCGATGCACATGTTGACGATGTCGGCGACCTCGCGGCCGTCGTCCCAGAAGTACCGACCGCCCGCCTGCACCACCCGTTTGGGGAAGCCCAGGTCCAGCACCTTGACCCACGGCGTCAGGATGTGCGGGAAGAAGTCCGTCCCCACCCCGCCGGAGTAATCCCAGAACGAACGGAACGCGAAGAACCGCCCCGGCTCGTAGGGTCGCTTCGGTGCCCGGGTCGTCTCCGTACCCAGCCACATGTCCCAGTCGAGTGTCTTCCCCGGCACGGCCGCCGGGTCGTTGCTCTTGGGCGAATAGCATCCGATCGCGCCGTTGCGGCAATCCGTGCTCTGCACGTGGATGGGCTTGCCGAGCTTGCCGAGGTTCGCCTTGGCCAAGTCCCAAACGTCGTCCGACATGAACTGCGTGCCCACCTGCATGACGCGATTGTTGGCGGCGACGGCATCGACGACCTGCTTGGCCAGATCGAGGTGCTGCCAGTGGGTCATCGGCTTCTCGCAGTAAATGTCCTTGCCCGCCTTGGCCGCCGCGATGCACATCGGCGCGTGCCAGTGGTCGGGCGTGGCGATCGAGAGGGTGTCAATCCCCTTGGCCGCGATCACGTCCGTCCAGACCTTGTAGGGTTTGGCCCCGGTCCGGGCCGCCGCCGCGTCCAAACGCTTGGTGAACACGTCGCAAACCGCGACGATGTTGACCAGCCCGTCTTTCCTGAGTCTCAGCAGCGTGCTGAGATGGGCATTGCCCATGCCCCCGCAGCCGATGACGCCGACGTTGATCCGATCGCTGGCCGAGGCGGACGCAGCCCGCTGCGCGCCCGCGGTCATCAGACCCGCGCCGGCCACGGCCGTCTTCTTCAAGAAGTCACGACGATTCGGTGTACTCGCTTGACTCATCGCACCCCACGCCTCCAATGCCCCCCAAACGCAGACAACCCCCGTCGACCCCGGCACGATAGCCTACCCACTATGGCCGGGCAAGACCGATGCGACCGCCCTGGCGACCCGCGCGGATTTGGGCGCCGTGTGGTCCCATCCGACCGAAGGTCGAGTATCATGACGTCAAGACGGGCGCGCAAGCCCTGCGAACCGTCACTTAGGACGAAGGCGCCGATCTGGAGGTCGAGACGAGCCCCATGGGGACCAACCGAAGGATCTTGCTGGTCTACCCGCGGGTCGGGGCAGACGCCAGGAAGGTGAGTCTGCACCCGCCGCTGTCGCTGCTGTACCTCGCCGCCGCCCTACCCGATTACGAGGTCACCCTCTACGACGAGCGGACCGAAACACCGGGACGACTCGACGAATTGCTGGACCAGGATCCGCTTTGCGTCGGGTTTTCCATCTTCACGGGCCCCCAGATCCGCTTCGCGCTGAACCTGGCCCAGCGGGTCAAAGATCGCGGCCTGCCCACCGTGTTCGGCGGGATACACCCCACCATCCTGCCCGGACAGACGCAGCAGGACCCGCGGGTCGACTACGTCGTCGTCGGTGATGGCGAATTCACCTTCCGTGTCCTGCTCGAGGCCTTGGAGCGCGACAGGCCGATCGATCCCATCGTGACCGGCGAGGACCTGGGCACCCCCGACCTCGACGAGCTCCCGCCCCTGCCCTACGAGCGGCTCGACGTGGAGGCCTACGTCCACACCGCCGCCCTGGAGGGCAGATCGTTGCCGTTCCTGTTCAGCCGGGGCTGCCCGTACGAGTGCACGTTCTGCTGCAACCCGGCGATCAGCAAGGGCAGGTGGCGGACGATGAGCGTCGACGTCGCCATGCGCCACATCGACGCAATGCTCGAGGCGTATCGCCTCGACGGCATCTTCTTTCAGGACGAGAACCTCCTGGTCAATCCCAAGAAGCTCAACGACATGGCCGGTCGGATCAACGGACGGTTCGATTGGGCCGCGCAGGTCCGGGCTGACGCCCTGCTCAAGTACGACCTCGGCTTCCTCGACAGGATGGGCGCCCGCCGCTTCGGCATCGGGCTGGAGAGCGGTTCGCCCAAGATCCTCGAGCAGATCAAGAAGCGGGAGACGGTGGACGACTTCCTCGAGGCCAACAGGCGCCTCGCCCGGACCGACATTCGGGCGTGGTACAACTACATCACCGGGTTCCCCGACGAGACGCTGGACGATCTGAGGGCCACGATCGACCTGTCGCTTCGCATCCTGGACGACAACCCCGAGGCAGACAACAACACCTTCTATCTGCTCACGCCCTATCCGGGCACGGAGATCGGCGAGACGCTCAAAGACGAGATGCCCGATAGGCTGGAGGACTGGTCGGAATTCAGCCGCCACAATTACAACGCCAAGTGGCACGCCCCCGAACGCATGACGCTCTACAAACGGATCGGCTTCTCGTCGAAGTTCACCGGCCGGCGACTGCTGCGTCTGTTTCCCGACGACGCCGAGGTGGTAGAATTGACGCGAATCATGACCGACAAGTGGCGCGGGTTCGACTTCTTCGACGACCGGGCGTGGCAGGACCTCACCGACAGGGGTTGGCAAACGCTCAAGCGGCTCTTCGGCGAACACGCCTATTAGGGGTTGAGCGCCGATTCGCGCGTTCCCGAGGCCGCCGCACGCTCGACCGACGCCCACCATCGATCTTGACCCCGTTTCGGAGATCCGAGGCATGCGCATCGCGACGAACGGTGTATGGCTGGTCTGGCTATGTTGCGCGTTTGCGGCAACGGAACAGGACGCACTTGCGGCTGCGGAGGTCAAACACCCCGTGTTCCCGCCCCAGCATGCCAAGCGCGGCGTCGCGTCGCTGATCCGCTCCGTCGAGCCGGTCATGAAGCTGTCCGAGCGGCAGCTGTATGACCTCGTACCGACCTGCTCGGGCATCTACTACTGCGGCTGTCCCAACTGCAACGCCGGCTCGCAGGAACACGAGATCGCCTGGAACATCGACGAGCCGAACATCGTCCGCTGCAAGTACTGCAAGATGGTCATGCCGAACGAGAAGTTCCCCGCCAACAAGAAGATCGAGATCATCGCCCCATCCGGGGTCAAACAGGTCTACCGGTACCACGAGTCGCCCGACGGCCGGCAGTTCTTCTTCGAAGCGCGCGGCTGGTACGGGCGGTGGGGATATCTCAATCAGGCCGGTTGGCTGCTGGGCGACCTCTACGCCCTGACGGGCAAGCAGGAATACGCCGATCGGGCCGCCATCATCATCGGGCGGTTCGCGCAGGTCTTCCCCGATTACGCCATCCGGTTCGACTACCCCTATCGTCCCGTCCGGTTCTGGCCCGCCGACACGAAGTCGCCGGTCCCGGGGATCACGCCGTATCGCGCTGCGAAGTACTACTGGTGGGCCTACGGCGATGTGCCGGACAAGCTGATCCGAAGCTACGATCAGATCTACAACAGCGGCGCGTTCGATCGGAAAGCCGACCTGCTCGGCAAGGACATCCGCAAGCGGATCGAGGACGACTTCTTCCGCGCAGCGGTGGTGTGGTTGCAGGGACATCGCGACAGCCTGGGCAACATGTCGCCGGGCATGTACGCCGACTTCGTCGTCGCAGGGCGGGTTCTGGGCGAGCCCGCCTTCGTCCACGAGGCCGTTCGACGCGCCAGGATGCTGATGCAGCGGCAGTTCTTCTTCGACGGGTGGTGGCGCGAGGGCGCGCCGAGCTACCACGCGCAGACCATCGGAAACATGGCCCGCGTCGCCCAGGTGGCCAAGGGCTATTCCGACCCGCCCGACACCCAACCGCCGGCCGGCGAGAAACGATTCGTCAACCTGCGGCTCGAGCGGGACATCCCCATGATCGCCAAGGCCAGGGCGGTGGCACGCGCCTTCGTGCTCCCCAACGGCCGGCCGATCCCCATCAACGACACGTGGTGGTCCGGCAACTACGGGGCCACCAAGTCATCTCGATCCCGGCTGTGGGCGGGGGTGGGACACGCCGTGCTCGGCGCGGGCACGGGCGCGAACCAGTTCCAGGTCCACCTGAACTGGTCTGGCGGCTATGGGCACACGCACCACGACAACGGCAGCATCCTGCTGTTCGCCCACGGCAAGGAGCTGCTCAGCGACATCGGCTACACGCACACCAGGTACCGCAACTGGACGATCAACTCGGCCTCGCACAATCTCGTCGTCGTCGACGAACGCTCGCAGCGGCATGGCGAGCTGATCGAGGACCTGACGCAGCCCGAGAACGCCGCCAAGCCCAGCGACGGCAACTTGCTGCTGATGGACATGACCGGCCCGAGGGTCCAGGTCGTCGAGGTCGATGCCCTACCCGCATACAGCGATCGCTGCAAGACCTATCGCAGGCTACTCGTGCACGTCCACGCCGGCGACGGCCAGGACTACGTGGTCGACGTGTTCGACGTGGTCGGTGGCCAGGTCCACGACCTGTTCCTGCACGGGTGCGCCGACGAGGACGGGACGCTCGCGTTGAGCATCCCCTGCGACCAGAAGGTCCCCACGCTGGTTCCGTCTTGGGGCGGCCGAGGGACCTATCGGGGCGAGAGCGATCTCGACGTCGAGGGCAACCGGTTCCATGCCTACGACTTCGTTCGGGACGTCACAGCCACCGAGACGTCCGACCCGTTTGTGGCGACGTTCCGGTTGGCCGCGGGGGATGTCCGTCTGCGAGCCCACGTCCTGCCGGTGGGGACCTGCCAGGTCCTCGCAGGCCGCTCGCCCTCGATCCGCCGTGCCCGCAGCGAGGACGCCAAGCTCGACCGCTACTGGATGCCCACGCTGATCCTCCGCCGCAAGGGCAAGGACCTGACGAGCCGATTCGTCAGCGTCCTGGAGCCGGCGCAAGGCCAGGGGTTCATCAAGTCGGTCCGGCGGATCGAAGTCGGTCCGTCGCTCGTCCTCCAGATCGACCGCGACGGCGGCCGCGACTGGGTGGTCATCAATCCGGATCACGCAGGCCGCAGCACCGTCGATGCCGCGGGTACCGCATTGGAGGTCGCCGGACGGATCGGCGTCGTCTCCCTGGCCGGCGATCGCTGTCGTTGGGCCTACCTCCTGGACGGCACCTCGCTGAAATGGGGAGACATGACCCTTGGCGGCCAAGCCCGCTGGACCGGGGCGCTGCTTCGGGCGGGCGGCGACCACCCCTCGCAACTCATCACGGATATGAAGCTGCCCATCGGACCGTCACTGGCCGGGCGCATCGCCCTCGTGACGCATGGGAATGGCCGGACCCATGGCTACGTCGTCCAACGGATCGAACGCCACGAGCAGGGGACAGCCGTCGTCATCGACGGCGATTGCGGGTTCGACTACGACGCCGGCACGGCCACCACGCAGCTCCGGTTCTTCCCGCGCTGGAAGATCAAGGGGCCGGCCCGGCTGACCGTCGTCGACCGTGCGTTTCGTCCAGAGCCGACCTCACAGTAGCCAGACACTGTCCGCGTGGGGGTCCTCAGCCGGCGTGGGTTCGTCGTCAGGTTTGGTGACCTCGGGCTTCGTCTCTGCTGCGGGTCGGCGTCGCCGTGTCGACGAGGCGCTCACCCACTGGCGAAGGGCCGCCATCGATCCGTCGAAGAACCGGCCCACCAGCCGATCCACCTCCCCCCGGACAGCCTGGTCGTAGCGCATGCGGGCCCGGTAGACGAAGGCGCGACCTCGCTTGCGATGGGCCACGTGGCCCTTCTGCTCGAGGATCCTCAGGAACGTCCGCACGCTGCTGTTGTCCTGTCGCCCCGGCAGGGCCCGCTGGATCTGGGCGGCGGTCTGAGGTCCGCCGTCCCACAGGACCCGCATGATGGCCACCTCGCGATCGGTCAGTTCCATGGCGCCGCCCTCTAAATGTTAACTTCTTAACATAACAGCCTACTAGGTTCGGGTGAGAGAGGCAACATAATTGTTAAGTTATTAACATTTTCATTCGACCCCGCCCCCCGCCGCGGGGCAGGTGTCCGCCAGGCAGCAGGCATCACATTGGGGCTGGCGCGAGCGACAGGTCTGCCGCCCGTGCTCGATAAGAAGGACGTGGAACGGCCAGACCAGCTCGTCCGGGCAGATCGACTGGAGCGATTCGTGGGCCTGGTCAGCCGTGTCGTCGGGACCGATCAGGCCCAGTCGGCGGCTGACGCGGTGGACATGGGTGTCGACGGGCAGGACAGGTCGGCCCAGGTTGAACATCAGGACGCACGCGGCCGTCTTGGGTCCCACGCCGTTGAAGCGACACAGGTACGCGACCGCCTCCTCGGCGGGCCAATCGGCGAGGAAGCCGAGATCAAGCCGGCCGCGTTCAGCCTGGATCGCGGCCAGGATGGCCTGGATGCGGCCAGCCTTCTGGCGCGCCAGCCCGCCGCGTCGGATGGCCCGTTCGACATCATGGGTGCGGGCCTCCAAAACGCCCCGCCAGGTCGGGAATCGCCGGCGCAATTCCTCATAGGCCGCATGGGAGTTGGTGTCGTTGGTGTGCTGCGACAGGATCGTCCGAACCAGCCCGCCCAGCGGATCGCCGCGCGGCTGCCAAGGACGGGGACCGTAGGCACGTTCCAGCCGGCGGACGATCGTCCGGACGCGTCGTCGGCTCGGCTTGGCCACGGAACGCGGCCGCATCAGCCGCCCTCCGCCTCCTGCTCGCGCTCCTCCTGGCGGCGACGAACGACGATCCGGGCGGCGACCAGACCGCCTTCGTAGAGCAGGTACATCGGGACGGCCAGCAGGATCTGACTGGTCACGTCCGGCGGGGTGACGACGGCCGCCAGTGCCACCATCACCAACAGGACGTAGCGCCGCACCCGCGCCATGGTCGAGACCGAAACGATCCCGATCATCGCCAATAAGACGACGACGATGGGCACCTGGAACCCGATCCCGAACCCCAGCGCCAGCCGTGTCACGAAGCTGACGATGTACGACAGCGTCAGCTGCGGCTTGACGAAGGACTCGCCCGTTGTCGGCGTGAGCGGGACGGTGCAGATCCCGTCGGGCAGCTTGATCTTGAGTTGGCGGTGAGGCACGTCGATCCAGGCCTGCCCGACGACGGGGTCGGTCGGGTCTTTGTCCAGCAGGGGCAGGTTCGCCAACGTCGTCGGGCCGCTTGTCGTGGGCAGGGACGTCGGCGTGCGCTTCAGGAGGAACTCGGTGAAGACGTTGTGTTGGGCCTGTGGGGCGGGGATCCAGCTTCGGATGCCGATCAGGAAACTGAACACCAGCGGCAGGACGATGGCGAAGCAGAACGCCACGCCCGTCGCGAACAGCACCACCGATATCGGGAAGAACTGCCGGACGAACCGCTTCTCATGATGGTAGAGCCCGGCGGCCACGAACGCCCACAGCTGATAAAGCCCCCACGGCGCGGTGATGATCAGTCCGCAGTAGATCGATAGCTTCATGACCACGACGAAGTTCTCGGTCGGGTCGATGAAGACGATCTCCCTGGGCAGGTTGTGATAGGCCAGGGCCAAATCGAGCGGCCAGAGAATCCACCTCATCAGGAAGTTGCGGCAGACGAAGCACGCGATCATCCCGATCAACCCGCCGAGCAGGAGCCGGATGATCCGCGTCCGCAGCTCCTCGAGGTGCTCGCCGAAGCTCATTCGGACGTCGTCGGGGTCCCGCGGTCCGCCAAGTTTCTCACGCCACCACGCCATGACGGGAGGGAAGATCGTCGAAATCGGCCCGTTTGGCAAGACCTGCCCGGCCAACGCGGCGTCAATTCGGCGCGACGGCGTCGAGAAACGTCACGAATGGAGCGGACGATGGCCGTGTTCGCGCCGGATCTGATTGACGGCGGCGAGGAGCTTCCCGTCGCGGGTCAGGAAGGCCGACAAGCAGGCGGTGGAGAGGTCAAGCAGTCTGGCCGTCTCGCTGAGACGACCGTCTGTCGCTTCGAGGAGGTCCAGGATGGCCTGCACGGCGGGCAGGTAACGCGGATCCCGCTGGCCGACGTGGGGCCGCCCGTCGCGCCCCAGACAGGCCTGAACCGCCTCGGGCATGACGAATCGGTCCAGATCCACCGGTCTTCGGACGTTCAGGGCGATGGCCTCGCGGAGCCGACGGATGGCCCGGACACGGTTCTCATGTTGCGAACGGCTCTCGGTCGCCACCACCGTCAACCCTGTCGGACGATGTCGCAGCCGCACGGCCGACGAGGTCTTGTTCCGCTTCTGCCCCCCAGGTCCGCTAGCGCGATAGGTATGGACATCACACGCCGCCAGAAGCGCATCGTCGCGGAAATCCAGGTGCTCGCCCGCGCTCCCACCCCTGGCTCGATTCTCGGCCCGATCGCTCATCACGGTGCGCCCGCACACAGCCCTACTGACGGTTGATTGTACCCGATCATCAAGGGGCTTCGCGCATGCCGCTCGAGATCATCAGACGGGGATCTCGTCGGGGAGGAGTTCGGTCAGGTCCTTCATCTGAAGGGCGGGGTCGTGGTCCCACAGCGCGCTGTCGAAGTGCAGGGCCACGCGGTCCAGCGAAGAGGCGAGCGGATCGAGCCTGTGGATGGTCGCCCGCTTCAGCAAATGCGACGAGACGGCGGACCCCGGGCGGAGGTCGGGGTCGACCAGAGAGACGTCCACCCGGTCGCCGACGGCCGGGCGGCTCTGGCGGGACGTCATCAAGGCGGCGCCGTGGGCGGAAACGTCGAGCATCCAACCGTGCCGGGTACCCACTTGGCCGGGCGCCCGCCACCAGACTGGAAGGGACAGCCGGTATCGGGGCTCACGTCGTCTCTCGGTGAATTGGGAATCAGGCATGCATCGCCCTTTCATCCCGTCTGCGGAATCGGCGTCGTCGATGGCCATCCCCCCGGTGGTCATCTACGCCATCGCATAAGACATCGGTTCTGGCGGGGTCCGCCTTAAGGAGTTACCTGGCGGGATGTGCGTCCGCGGAATCTGCGGGCGACCCGTCCAGAACAGCCCTCGCGTCCATCGGGCCCTGGTGGGACCGACTGAGGGTCCTATAATGGTGTCGTACGCCGGGAATCTTCGAGGAATCGTCGGATGTCGGAAGGACCCAAGGGAATCGGCGGCCCGTCGCCTCAGGCCGTTCTGGGCGCGGTGTCGTTTTTGAACACCAAGCCCCTGGTCGCTGGTCTGCAACAGGACGAGGGGATTCGGTTGGACTACGCTGTCCCGTCCGTCCTGGGCGACTGGCTGCTCAGCGGGCAAGTGGACGCTGCGCTGGTGCCGGTGGTCGGCCTCGCCGCCCCCCAGGCCATCGAGCCCGTTTCGGACGCCTGCATCGCGTCTGACGGCGAGACGTTGACGGTCCGCGTCTTCTCACGGGTGCCGCCCAGCCGGGTCCGGCGGCTTCAGGTCGACGGAGATTCGCGAACGTCCGTCGTGCTGGCGAAGGTACTGTGGCATGAGATGTTCGGCCACATCGCCGAGACGATGCCGCTGGCCCCGCACGCCGCGCCGGCCAACGAAGAGGGCGTCCTGTTGATCGGCGACAAGGTGATCACGTTGAGGCCGCGGGGGTTCGCCTTCGAGATGGATCTCGGGGCGGCCTGGCGGGAGCTGACGGGTCTGCCGTTCGTGTACGCGGTATGGGCGAAATTGGCGGGAACGCGCGTCGACGATCTGGCGGAGCGGTTGTCGGCGTCGCGCGATCTGGGGGTCAGCCGTTCGGCCCAGATCGCCGACGTGGAGGGTCCCGCCGCCGGCTGGCCCGTGGAGATCGCCCGTCGGTACCTGACCGAATACATGGACTACCGACTGACCGATCGCCACCGAAACGGGATGGCGTTGTTCCTGAAGACGGCGACCGAGTTGGGCCTTCTGGGGTCCGCCGACGATCGGCAGACCGAAGACGCCCCGGCCCGACGCGCATGAGGACAGGCGGGCCCGGTCCGCTCCTGCCTCAGGGGTCTATCGCAACGGGCGTCACCAAGCGCCAGAGGGCGCCAAAGACATGGCCGCTACCGATACAGCCCATCACGCTGCCCGCCCCATCAAGCGGATCACCGACGCCGATGCCATCGCCATGCTCGAGGAGGGCTCGCTCCTCGAACTGGGTCGGATGGCCCACGCCGCCTGCATGTCCCTGCACCCCGAGCCCTACCGAACCTACGTCGTCGATCGGAACATCAACTACTCGAACATCTGCACCGCCCACTGCACGTTCTGCAATTTCAAGGCCCGGCCCGACAGTCCGTCGGGCTACGTGCTCAGCCGCGAGGAGTTGGTCCAGAAGATCGACGAATTGCTCGCGATCGGGGGCACGCAGATCCTGTTGCAGGGCGGCCTGGTGCCGGGCGAGATGCTCGGTTTCGGGTGGTACTGCGATCTGCTGCGGTTCATCAAGCAGCACTCCCCTGACATCCACCTGCACGCGTTCAGCCCCCCGGAGATCCTGGCCTTCAGCCAGAGGTTCGACATGCCCATTCGCGACGTGCTGCTCGCCCTGCGCGAGGCGGGGCTGGACACCATCCCCGGCGGGGGGGCGGAGATCCTCGTGGACCGCGTCCGCGACCGCATCAGCGTGGGCAAGGCCCGGACTGAGGCATACCTCGAGGTCATGCGCCAAGCGCATTTGATCGGGATGCGAACAAGTGTTACGATGATGTTCGGACACATCGAGACGATACCGGAACGTATCGAACATCTGCGGCGGATACGGGAACTTCAGGACGAGACAGGAGGGTTTACGGCCTTTATTGGATGGACGTTTCAACCGGCCGGGACTGCGCTTGGGCGGGCGCCATCGTTGCCACCGGACCCTGACGTCCCACCCGACGGGCGGCATCTCGTCCTGGCCGACGCGCATGAATATCTAAAGATGCTTTGCGTGGCGCGGCTATATCTGGATAATGTGATGAACCTGCAGGCGAGCTGGGTCACGCAGGGGCCTCAAGTCGGTCAGCTTGCGCTGTTCTTCGGTGCGAACGACATGGGCTCGGTGATGATGGAGGAAAACGTCGTGTCCGCAGCCGGGACGACGTACCAGTTGAGCGAGGGAGATATACGGGAACTGATCACGGAAGCCGGGTGGCATCCGCGAAGGCGAAACGGCTACTACCAGTTGTTGGAGTAAGCTTATCGGGATTGTGGCGCGTGCGTGATCCGGGATGGATCGCGACAGGCGGCGTAGCGTTCGGGTTGGTGACCGAGACGTGGAACGAGGGCGACTTGCGTTGACGGCATCGCGTCGGGCAGGAGGGAGACGCAGATGGTCGATCACGATCGGCTCCTGAAGCGAGCGCGGTCGGCCCTGACGTTGGGTGGGGGGCAGGACCCACCGGACTTGAGGTTGTGGGAGCACTCGTTGCGGGTGATGGCCGGCGCTGAGTTGATCGCACAGTTGCCGGAGGTGGCGGACCTTCGGACTGATCCCGTCGTACTCCGGATCGTCTCGCTCTACCATGATGCGGGTTGGGCGGTGCAGGTGGAAGGGAAGGAGATCTCCCCCCACCGTGTCTTGACCCGGCCCACGAATGACGTGCAGCGGGAGCTGGCGGCGGGCCTGGTCGAGAATTCGCTGTCCGGGGATCTGCCCGCCAAGACCGTAGCGCGGGCAAGCGAAGCGATTCGGCGGATCAATGATCACGACGCCGGACTGCCCGAGTCACACGTCGTGTCAGACGCGGACAACTTGGATCAGATCGGACCGGTCGGGTTCCTGCAGAACCTCCGCCGCGATCTTATCGAGGGCCGGACGCTGCGTCACGCGCTGGACACCTGGCACCGACAACAGGAGTACCACTATTGGGAAGCGCGGATCCGCGACGGGATACGGTTCGAGTCGGTGCGCGAGCTGGCGTGGCGCCGGTTGGCGGCAATGGATCCCTTCATGGAGGCGCTGGGAAACCACCTCGACGCGCTCGATTTGGCGGAGCTGACCGGCGTGTCGGCGGGGGATCGACCGGCGCCGCCTCGAGCGACTTGCTGACGTGGCAGGGCCAGTTCGCGGCGCGTCGGGCGCGGGCGGGCTGCGGACGATCGAACGATTGACGGGGGAAGACTCCCATGGCGGCGCGATTGGCGTGTATCGGCGGTCTCGGGGCAGCCACGCTGCTGGACAAGGGGGGGTTCAAGGCCCGACGACTCGGGCCGATGGACACGCCGTTCGGCACCTCCGGACCGATCTACGAATGTGACGGGAGCCACGGATTCCTGTTCCTGCCCCGGAACGGCGAGGCGGGTTACGATCTGAGTAGCTCGTTCGTCAACTACCGCGCCAATCTTTACGCGCTGAAGAACCTGGAAGTAGAGGCGGTGATGGCCTGGTCGGCGGTCCGGGCCATCAGTCACAACTTCCGAATCGGCCAGTACGCCATCGTTACCGACGTCATCGACGAGACGCGCCGCCGCAAGAGCACCTTCTTCGAGAACTCCGGGCTGGGTACGATCCGCCAGTGGCCGGTTTTCTGCCCGACGCTCCGCGAGGTGATGGCGCAGGTTTTGGAGGGCCACAAGGCCCGCTACACCGATGAGGCCGTCTACCTCTGTACCGAAGGCCCCCGCCACGAGACGCCGGCCGAACTGCGCAAGTACGTACTCATGGGCGCCGAGCTGGTGGGCAACAGCCTCGTGCCCGAGGCCTTTCTGGCCAAGGAGCTGCAGCTCTGCTACGCCGGACTGGCCTACGTGACCGACTACGCCGAATCGGGCGGCGACTACCGGTCCTACGAACCGGGCGGGCTCTTCGAAGCGCTGGGCATGGTGACCGACGAACAGCGTGTCAGCGACGCCGTCGAGATGCTGCCGTCGATTCTCTCGACGCTGGTCGAACCGCTCAACCGGGCCCCCCAGACCTGCGGTTGCAGATCCTCCATGGGCCACCACATCGCCCGAGGCGAGATCGGCGAGGATTGGCGAACGTGGTTCAGCACGGATCGGAGCGAAGCGCCGTCCTGACGGCACGATACGTCGTGCCCGTCGAGCAACCGCCGATCCGGGAAGGGGGGGTGTGCATCCAGGACGGCTGCATTGCCCACGTGGCGCCGCGCGCGGACCTTGCGGGCGGACCGGTCGAGGACCTCGGCGACGCGGCGCTGCTGCCGGGATTGATCAACGCCCACACCCATCTGGAGCTGAGCGGCTACGCCGGCCGGCTCAAGCCCTCCAGCCTGTGGAAGTGGCTGGCGCGGCTGGTCAGACTCCGCCGAAAGGCGGACCCGCGCGATGAGCAGGCCAGCGCCGCCCGCGCAGCAGCCGAATCCCTTCAAGCCGGTGTCACCTGTATCGCTGACATCTCCCGCCGCGGAGACGCCTGGTCCGGCCTGCGAGACGCTCCCGTTCGCAAGGTGTGTTTCGCCGAACTCCTCACGCTGGCCAAGCATCCGCCGCGGTGCCCCGCCGAGCTTGTCCAGGCCGTCGAGGCCGTGCCCGCCGACGATCGCCTCCTGCCCGGCGTCTCGCCGCACGGGCCCTACACCGTTCGGGGCGATCATCTGGCCGAGACCGTCGAGTTGGCGAGGCGCCGCGGCTGGCCCCTCACCACGCACTGGGCCGAGACCCGGGAGGAATGCCGCTGGCTGATGCGGGGCGGCGGCGTGTTGGGGGCGCTGATCCGCACCCTGGGCGGCGCCCATTCGATCTCGTCGCCGCGATGCCCGCCGATCGTGTACGCCGAGCGCCTGGGCCTGCTGTCCATGCCCGCCCTGCTGGCCCACGTCAACTACATCACCGACGAGGAGCTGGATCGGTTGCGAGAAGGATCGGCCGCCGTGGTCTACTGCCCCAGGTCGCATCGCTTCTTCGGCCACAAGCGTCATCGATGGCGGGACATGCTCGAGGCGGGCGTTACCGTGTGCATCGGGACGGACTCGGCGGCGTCTCTGCCGGCCGGGGCAACGCTGTCGGTGTTGGACGAGCTGCGGTTCCTGCATCGCGAGCACCCCGACGTGTCGCCCGCGACGCTTCTGTCGATGGCGACGCTGAGCCCGGCCCGCGCGTTGGGCCTCGACGGGCAGATCGGCTCGCTCACGCCGGGCAAGCGCGCGGATCTCGTCGCCGTCCCGTTGTCGGGGCGGGACGTCGACGATCCCCTGTCGGATCTCCTGGAGAACGACGTCGATCCGACGGGGGTCTGGATCGATGGCGAGCGATACCTGCCGCCGCAGACGTAGCTGCCCAGGATGACACACAATGCCACTGCACGCTGACTTGTATCTGGATCGGATTGATCTGGACCGCTACGCCCCCGGTGAGACCTGTCAGGTCTGTCGGGTAGACTCGCTGGCGGAGCTGGTCGAGCGGCTGCGCGGCGGTCAGATCTGCGCCGGAGTGTGTCCGCACTGGCCAGCGGCGCGGGTCGAGGCGTTTCAGTACGCCATCCAGGCCGGCGAGGTCCTGCCGCAGATCCCGTCGCTGGACGTGCCCCGGCCGGCGGACGTGGGACTGTTCGACCTGAACGAACCGGCGGCCGACGCTCCGCTCCTGGTGACCGGCAATTCACGCCTGACCCACGAGATTTTGCTGGCCGTGTTGTCGACGACGACCGCACCGATGTGGATGCTCTCGGTCGACACCGGCGGGCATACGGTCGACATGTCGCTGGTCTACAAGACCCTCACGCCCGAGGCGATCGTCCATGCGATCCAGATTGACCGACGTTTGGCGGGCGGGCCGACCGGTCGCGTGATCCTGCCCGGCCTGGCGGCCTCGCTTGCCGACGGCCTGTCCGCCGGATTGCACAGACCCGTTGAGGTGGGGCCCATCTGCGCCGCTGAGTTGCCGCTGTTCTTCGGATCGCAGTGGGTGCGCTGATCGTTCAGGGCAAATCGAGGGCGGTGGGAATCGGCAAGCCGATCCACATGCAGGGCTCTACGCGCAGGGCGCGGTCGCGGTGTACAGCCACCATCTCTGTTTTGCCTGGGGTTTGGACCTGGGCTGGCGTTCGAAGTAGAGGGTCATCTCCCGGCCACACGTCGTCTTGATCTTAAACCAGTGCTTGCGGAGGTACTTCTCGGCGCTGCCGGATCGGCAAGGCCCGGATTCCTTCCAGACCTCGAGCACTTCGGCGACGTCGTAATCATCGTCTCGCCACGTGAAGCGCCGCGGCAGTCCCGGTTCGCCCCTCGCCATGCCGCGCGGATCGGTCGTGCCGGAGACGGGCGTGATCGATTCGCTGACCAACTCCGCTTTCATGGGCTCGTCCTCCCTCAATGCGTAGCCATGGTACCCGATCGTCATGCAAATGGAGACCTCCCCGCTCGGGGTGGACGCGATCATGAAAGGGGCGACAATGGCATCGGCCGGGCCTGGGTCCGGCTACAAGACCAAGAGCGCGGATAGCAGGGGAGGCGTCGATGGCGACCATGGTGGACACAGCGGCGGCGCCGGTGCTGCGAATCGAGAACGTCAGCCGCATCTTCCGCATGGGGGAGGTGGAGGTGCACGCGCTGATGGACGTCGACCTGACGATCGATCCGGGGGAGTTTCTGATCATTTTGGGGCCTTCGGGCTCCGGCAAGAGCACGCTGCTGAACCTGATCGGGGGGATGGACCGCCCGACGACGGGGCACGTCTGGCATCACCAAACCGATCTGGCCGCCATCGACGACACGGCGATGACCGAATACCGGCGGGAAAAGGTGGGGTTCATCTTCCAGTTCTACAACCTGGTGCCGACGTTGACGGCCTATGAGAACGTGCAGGTGGCGACCGAGCTGGTGGACGACCCGATCGATCCGGCCGAGGCGCTGGCGCTGGTCGAGCTGGAAGACCGCGCCGACCACTTCCCGGCCCAACTGTCGGGCGGCGAGCAGCAGCGGGTGGCCATCGCCCGCGCCCTGGCGAAGCGTCCGGAGCTGCTGTTGGCTGACGAGCCGACGGGGGCGCTCGACCTGAAGACGGCGCGGCGGGTCCTGTCGATCCTGGAACAGCTCAACCGGACGCAAGAACTGACGGTCATCCTGATCACGCATAACCCGGCGATCGCGGCCATCGGGCGGCGGATGGTCCGCCTGGCCAGCGGGCGCGTGACCGAGTCGCGCGTCAACGAAACGCCGATCGCCGCCGAGGAGGTCACCTGGTAACCGGTCGATCAACGCCATGGCAGCGCTGCATCGCAAACTCGGTCGGGACCTTCGCGGCAGCGTGGGCGTCCTTCTGACCATCGTCGCCATCATCGCGGTCGGCACGGGTTCGTTCATCGCGTTCGGCTCGGCCAAGCGGATCCTGACGGCGAGCCAGGCGGCGTACTACCGCGAGTACCGGTTCGCCGACTTCTGGGTCGACGTCAAGAAGGCGCCGCTCAGCGCCGTCGAGCGGATCGCCGAGCTTCCCGGCATCGCTACGATCGAGACGCGCGTCGTCTTCAGCGTGATCGTGGACCTGCCCGGCGTGGTCGAGCCGCTGAGGGGGCAACTGCTCTCCGTTCCGGAGCGGGGGTTCGACAAGGCCATCAACGGCATCTGTCTGATCCAGGGATCGGGCTTCTCGGCCGACCGCAACGAGGAGGTGATCCTCAGCGAAGCGTTCGCGCAGGTGCACGGCCTGGCGCCGGGGGACCGCATCGAGCTGATCCTGAACCGGAAGCGCGAGTCGTTCGTGGTCGTCGGCACGGCCATCAGCCCGGAGTACGTCTACATGGTGAGCGGCGAGGGCGACTACGTCCCCGACCCGCAGCACTTCGGCATCCTCTACATCAAGGAGGACTACGCCCGCGACGTGTTGGACTTCCAAGACGCCTGCAACCAGGTGGTCGGGCGGCTGGTTCCGGGCGCGGAGGCCGACGTCGAGACGCTGCTGGAGCGGATCGACCGCATGCTACACCCCTACGGTGTTTTGGCGACCACGCCGCGCGACCGGCAGGCATCGAACCGGTTCCTGTCCGACGAGATCGAGGGGTTGGGCATCTCGGCCGCCTTCATGCCGGCGATCTTCCTGCTGGTCGCGGCGCTGGTGCTCAACATCCTGATGACGCGGTTCGCCGAGCGACAACGCGTCATCGTCGGCACGCTCAAGGCGCTCGGGTATTCGGACCGCGCGGTCCTGCTCCACTTCCTATCGTTCGGCATGGTGGTCGGCGTGGCCGGTGGGTTGGCCGGTGCGGCGCTGGGAATCGTGACGGCGGCGGGGCTGGTGGAGATGTACAAGGCGTTCTTCCAGTTCCCGAGGTTCGTCTACCAAACGCATGTTGACCTGTTGGCGATCGGCATGGCGATCAGCGTGGGGTTCGCCGTGGTGGGTACGGCCAAGGGGGCGTGGGCGGTGCTAAGGCTCCAGCCGGCCGAGGCCATGCGGCAGAAACCCCCGGAGCGGGGCGGGGCGATCTTCCTGGAACGGTTCGGCCTGCTGTGGCGGCAGCTGAGCTTTCGAACGCATATTGCGCTTCGGAGCCTCGTCCGCAACCCGGTCCGCACGGTGACGGCCGTCATCTCCTCGTCGCTGGCCACCGCCATCATCCTCACGTCGCTGATCATGTACGACTCGATGGCGTTCCTGGTGCAGTTCCAGTTCGAGCGCGTTCTTCACAGCGACGTCAACATCGGCATGCGAGACGAGAAGTCATACGCCGCGCTCTTCGAGGGCCGCAACCTGCCCGGCGTGGACTACGCCGAGCCCTCGCTGGGCCTGCGGTGCGACCTCCGCCACGGCCGTCGCTCGCGGCGGATGACGATTGCGGGGTTTGCCCGGGGCCATCGGCTAACCACACCGGTGCAGGCCGACCTACAGCCGATCAAGATTCCCTCCGACGGCCTGGTCATGTCCGGCAAGCTCGCCGAGGTCCTGGGCGTGCGGGTGGGGGACACTTTGGAACTCACACCGGTCCGCGGACGCCGCCGGACCGTGCCCGTCCGGCTGGCCTCGACGGTCGAGGGCTTCCTCGGGCTGGAGTGCTACGCCGACCTGCACTACCTCAGCCGGCTGGTCGGGGAAGCAGCAGCGATGAATTCCGTGCAGCTCGCCGTCAACGCCCCCGCCGCCGGCGGTCTGTACCGGACCGTCAAGAAGCTGCCGAACGCCCAGGGCGTCAGCGTCACCGCCAACGCCCGGCAGAACATCGAATCGACGTTCGTCAAGACGATGCTGGTCATGTTGGGGCTGCTCATCCTGTTCGCGGGCGTCATCGCCTTCGGCAGCATGCTCAACCACTCGATGGTCGAGATCAGCGACCGCCTCCGTGACATCGCCACGTTCCGGGTGATGGGCTACGGACCGGGGCAGGTCGCCGGCATCTTCTTCCGACAGAACCTGATCACGTTCATCCTCGGGCTGATCGGCGCCATACCGATCGGCTATGGGATGGTGGTCGGGTTGGCGTCGGCGTACGACTCCGAGCTGTTTCGCATGCCGGTGTTCATCAAGCCGTCTACGGTCGTGTTGACCGGCGTGATCGCGTCAGCATTCGTGCTGATCGTCCAAGGGGTCATCCATCGCCACATCAAGAAACTCGATTGGCTGGAAGGCGTGAAGGTCAAGGAATAAGGACGCATGCCATGAAGAAATCCTGGATCGTGGTCCTAGTCATCATCGTCGTCATCGCCGGGTTGTGGGCCTGGAGGGCCACACGGCCCGAGGCCACCGTGGAAGTCATCCATCCCAAGGTCGACACGATCCGGGCCTACGTGGAGGAGCAGGCTGTCACGGAGCTGCCGCATGACACCCTGATATCCATGCCGATCGCCGGGTGGCTCGAGCGGATCGACCTACGCGAGGGCGACGCCGTCCGAAAGGGTCAGGTCGTCGCCCGGCTCGAGACCGACGATCTGGCCGATCACGTCCGTCAGGTCGAGCAGCGTATCGCCGTGCTCGAGACGCAGGTTGCCAAGACCAAGGATCACCGGCTCGAGAAGAACGCCCTGGTCGAGACGGAGGCGACGGTGAAGGCCATCGACGAGACGGTCAAGGCGGCGGAGGCGAAGCTCGGCGCGTCGCTGGCGGTGCTCGAGTTCGCGCGGTCCGAGGTCAAGCGGCTCGAGCGGGTGGTCGCGTCGGGGGCAGCCTCGGAGCGGGAACTCCGCGAGACCGAGACCCAATCCCGCCGGGCCAACGCCGAGTACCAGGGCGACCGGCTGGAGCTGGCGGCGCTCAAGACGCTCGCGGCCGTCAGCTACATCGGCCCCAAGTTCATCCACGACTACATCGACCGCAAGAAGTTCGAGCTAGCGACGTTGGACAAGCAGCTCGAGGAGGCCCGCACGCAGTTGGCGATGGAGAGGCGCAACCTCGGGCGCGCCGAGATCACGTGTCCCATCGACGGCGTGGTCCTGAAACGTCTCCAGACGCGTCGCCAGTTCCTGCCGGCCGGCACCCCCCTGCTGGCCGTCGGCCGGCTCGACGACATGGAGGTGACGGCCGAGGTCCTCACGCAGCGGGCCACGCGGATCAGGAAGGGGCATCCGGTCGAGATCTTCGGTGAGGCGATTCCGGGCGACGCTGTCGGGGGCAAGGTGCTCCGCGTCTTCCCGGCGGGTTTCAAGAAGATCAGCTCGCTGGGCGTGGAGCAGCAGCGGGTCAAGGTGGCCATCAAGCTCGACCGGCGCCCGCCGGAGTTGGGCGTCGACTACCGCGTCCACGTCCGCATCAACTACGCCGAGGCGAAGGACGCCCTGACGTTGCCGCGGACGGCCCTGTTCCGGGGCGAGGCCGGCGAGTGGCAGGTGATGATCGTTCGGGACGGCAGGACCCACCTGTCCGACGTGCAGGTCGGCCTGATGAACGACGACCAGGCGCAGATCGTCAAGGGGGTTGCGGCCGGTGACGCCGTCGTGGCCCGGCCATCCCGGGAGATCGTGGCCGACATGCGCGTCGACACGCTCGGGCGAGGGTCCGAGCCATAGCGTTCACGTCACGCGGGACGACCCACGCGGGATGAATCCCGCCGCTCGGACGAGGGGATCGGCGAGGTGCGTCGGGGTCGGACAGGTGATATGATGGCGGCACGGAAGGGCGTCCTATCGCCGGACATGGAGTCGTGAACCCGCCTGACCAACACGCGGCGACTTCGGTACAGAAAATGGATTGAGCTGTGATGGCCGAAGCGCACCGACGCATCATCCTGAAGCCCGCCCAACTCGGCAAAGAGGAGCGATCGAGGCTGGCGGATCTGTTGTCGGCCGCCGCCGACCTCCAGAACCAGTTCGCCTCGAGATCCGTCCACGTGCTCCAGCTCGTGGGCGGCATCCAAGAAACGGAACACGCCTTCTGGATCGAGCACGAGCCGGCGACGCCGTTTCCCGTGGCCGAGCTTTTCAATCCCGAGCTGCCGCCGCCTGCCGACAGAATCCTCCTGCGAATGGCCGCGGCGCTCTTCGACGCCCTGCGGGTGACGCACGGATCGTCCGGGGATCGGCCGCAGGTTCACGGCGGGATATGCCCGGGCGTGATCGTGAAGAACCCGGACGGCATCGACAAGGTGACGGACTTCGGATTCGCGCCGGCCCTCTGCGCGGTCTTGGGGGTCGATGGCTATCTCAATCTGGCCGTCAGTCCGCGGACCGAGGGCCCGGACGAAGAGCAGGCGACCGGCGTGTGGGAGGCGCTCGCGCCAGGCGTCGCTGATCGGGACGATCGCATCTGTGCGTTCATCGATCCCGAGAAGTGCGGGCTGGGCCAGTATGACACGTTCGAGCGTCAGTCGGACATCATCGCGGCAGGGATCTTCCTGCACCTCCTGGCCGAGCGCCGCCACCCCTACTTCCCCGACGACCCGACCTTGCACCGGATGGTGGACGTGGCGGACTACATGGCCATGGGGGGGCCGACGACGCCGCGGCGGCAGGAGCTTCAGGAATCCTCCGACCCGGCGGTCAGGCTCTGGTGCGAGCTGGTCGCCAAGATGGTCGACCGGATTCCGCAGAATCGTCCGTCGGCCTCGGCGTTGGCGGAGGAGTTCGGTCAATACGAAGGTCCGGCCGGCCTGGCCGAGGTGCTGAGGCACAGGTTCGAGGTCGTCTGCGCCCAGCTCGGGGAGGGCCCGGCGGAAGACGTTCCATGGGATGACGTCTCCCGCCGTGCGACGAGGCTCCGCGACAGTGAGGCCGCCCCGCCCGACGTCGTCGAGCAGGCCGACGCCCTCGTCCGTGTGAACGCTGCCAGGGAGGCGTTGCAGGGCGAGACGTGGCGGGACGCCGCCGGGTTGGTCGACAAGGTCCTGGGCATCGACGGCCTGCCCGAATCCATTGCGCTTAGGGCGGGCGAGATCAAGGAGGTCGTCGACGGCGACCTGGGGCCGTGGGAGGAGCTGGACCAGATCCAGGCAGTCTTCGCCGCATCGGTGGCCTCGGACATGGAGGAACTCCTGGAGGCCCTCGTCCCGCTGCACGACCGGCTCGACCGCCTGGAGGCCGACGGGCCCTACCTGCCAGCCGTCGGGAAGCGGCTTGCAGCACTGCGGACGGACATGAGCAGCGGCCTGACCGAGAACATGCTCGACGCCAGCGAACCGGACGTGACGCCCGACACGGTCTCAGATTTGGCGCGGGCGAAGCTCCGCGTCGAACACGCCATGCGGGTCCCTAGGATCCCGCAGGCGTTGCAGGTGCGAGCTGAGGAACTCCGCAACGTGCTCGCCGAGAAGCAGCGGGTCAGGGAAGTCCTCGACTACAGCGAGGGGGCCATCGAACGACTGCGGCGCTCGGAGGTCGACATCGCCGAGGCGCGACAACACTTGACCGAAGAGCGCTTCGGGGAGGCCGAAGCGAGGGCCAAGGAGGTCCTCGACTCGGAGTTCCCGCACATGCGGGAACAGGCTGAGCGAACCCTTCACAGGGCTTCGGTCGCACTCGAGGGATACCGTGCCCAGCTCGGCCAGCACCTGGAGGCGGCGGCCGAGCATTTCGCCCAGGAGCGCTTCGACGAGGCTATCGCGGAGGCCGAGGTCGTGGCGAACGACGCGTGCGCGGGCGAGGCGCTTCTCGTCAAGGCCCGCGAGCAGATCGAGGCCGCCCGCGTCGCGCAGATGGGTGCGGAGGAGGCCCGGCTGCAGGCCATCGCCGACCACGACCAGGCGCTCGCTGCCCTTCGGGACGGGGACATCGCGACGGCTCGGCAGCGCGCAGAAGCGGTCTTGGCCAATCGGCGGTCCGAGCGCGACGTCCAGGAGGGCGCCAAGCGGGTCCTCGGTCAGCTCCCCGAGTTGGAGGCGGCCCAGGCCCTCGTCGATCAGCAGGACTATCCCGGTGCAATGCAGGCGTTCGACGGGATCCTGCAAAACCATCCGGACACAGACCAGCCGCCCGGCTCGGCGGCCGTCCTGCTCCGGAGGCGGGCCACCGCGTTGCGTGCGGAGGCGTTGCTGGGGGGGATGGAAAGCCATCTGGAACGGCGCGCCGGCCTGGAACAAGAGACGCCCGATCTGGACGGCGTGCCCCTGGACGAGGGTCTCTCCCGGACCGCACCGGCGTGGATGGTGGCGACGCTGGCCAACTTCGAGACGTTCCTGCAGGACTGCACGGTCCTCGCCAATCCCGCGCCGCCCGCAGACACGCTCGGGCCGGGCGAACGGCTCGGCGAGAAGTATGAGGTCCTCGAGTTCCTCGGTCGCGGCGGGATGGGGGAGGTCTACCGGGCTCGCGATCTGTCGCTGGATCGCGAAGTGGCGCTGAAGCTCGCCCCAGCACCGGCAAAGGGCGCTGCGGAGGACGACGCCCTCGCCGAGGCGTTGCGGACCGAGGCCAAGGTCATCGCCGCCCTCAACCATCCCCACATCATCCACATCAACAGCCTGGACGTGATCGACGACCGGCCTTGCTTCAATACGAACTACATCCGCGGCCGCGACCTGGCCGAGCATGTCAGGGACCGCGAACTGTCGGCGCGCGAGATCGCCGAGACGCTCGCCCCGATCGCCGAGGCCCTGGCGTACGCCCACGAGCAGGGCGTGCTGCATCGCGACGTCAAGCCCCAGAACATCTACCTGGGCGAGGGGCCGGAGGAGGGCCCGTGGCTGATCGACTTCGGACTGGCGCGGATGCGGACCATCTACGACCGACGGGCGAACACGGGCTTGTGCGGGACGCCGGGCTACATCGCCCCCGAGGTGATCACCTCGATGGGCAACGAGGTGGACCACCGCGCGGACATCTTCGGGCTGGGCTGCGTGCTCTACGGATTGCTGGCGAAGGCGCCGCCGTTCCAGCACACCCAATCGTCCCGGCCCGGTTCGAGGCCGTCCGTGTCGCGGACGCTGCTCAACACGCTTCGTTCGCACGTCAGGCCGCTGTCACAGGCGGCGCCGATCGCGCCCGAGCCGTTGCGGCGGATCTGCGAGCGGGCCATGGCCTACGAGCTGGAGGACCGCTACCAGACCGCCGCCGAGATGGGCCATGATCTCAGGCGCTTCCTGTTGCAGTCCTATCAGCAACAGACCGAGACGGCCCTGGCGGAGGCCCGTGCGAGACTCGAGGAACGTCCCCGCAACGAGCCGGCCGAGCTGGACGCGCTCGACGAGACCGCCGAGTTGACCGAGGGCGTGAAGCGCATGGCCGAAGAGGCCCGCAGACGCGCCGAGGACACGCCCGGCCTGGCCGAAGACGCTTGCCTCCACGACGTCGACGAGGCGAGGCGGCAGGCCGTCGCACTCGCCGAGGAGGTCCAAGGGCTCAAGAAGGACATCGTCGACTCCCAGGGCGATGCCAATCGCCAGCTCGAGGCCGCCACCGAGGCCCTGGCTGACGGCAGGTACCGTCCTGCCCTGACCTCGGCGCAGACGGTCCTGGGCAATCCCTACGTGCCGGACCTCCACGCCAACGCCGGCGACGTCGCCGCCCGGGCCGGCCAAGGGCTTGACGCCGCCAGGAAGAAGCGCCTCGCCTTCGCCGCCGTCGGGGTGCTGGTCGTCGCGGCTGCAGGCGTGGGCGTTTTTTGGTCTCTGTCCGGGGGCGAGCCCAGCGAACCGGGGACGCCGCCGTCGACGCCGGTCCGGGCCGACGCAACCCCCACGCCGGAGTTGGCCGTGGCGACGCCGGCGATCACGCCGAACGGCGGAACCGTCACAGGCGCGACGGAGGTCAGGCTGGCCTGCGAAACGCCTGACGCGACGATCCGCTACACGCTTGACGGCAGCGACCCGACGGCCGATTCGCCCCAGTACGTCGAACCCCTCAAGTTGACCGACTTGGCGACGGTCCGGGCCAGGGCCTTCAAGGACGGTGCGAACGACAGCGAGATCGCAACCGCCCGGTTCACGATCGCGCCGAGCCTGACGGTGGCCACGCCGATGATCACCCCGGACGGGGGGACCTACACCGGCTCGGTGGCGGTGGCGTTGGCCTGCGAGACGCCGGGGGCCACGATCCGCTATACGACCGATGGGAGCGATCCGACGTCCGACTCGACCCAGTACGCCGATCCGTTCAAGCTGGCCGATTCGGCGACGGTCAAGGCCCGGGCGTTCAAGGAAAGCGCGAACGACAGCGGCGTCGTGTCAGCCCAGTTCACGCTCACGCCGTCGGCGACGGTGGCCGCGCCGACCATCAGCCCGAACGGCGGCACGTCCGCTGGCTCGGTCGAGGTGACGCTGTCCTGCGAGACGCCGGAGGCCACCATCCGCTACACCCTCGACGGGGCTGAGCCGACGGCCGCCTCGCCGGGGTACCGGGAGCCGGTCAAGCTGACCCAGACCGCGACGGTCCGGGCCAGGGCGTTCAAGCAGGGCGCCAACCCCAGCGAAATCGCATCGGCCCAGTTCACCGTCACGCCGCTTCCGCCCGTGGCGACACCGACGATGAACCCCAACGGAGGGACGTTCCCCGGGACGGTGTCGATCGAGCTGGCGTGCAACACGCCGGAGGCGTCGATCCGCTACACCACGGACGGCACCGATCCGACGGCCAGCTCAACCGAGTTCGCGCGAGCGTTTGAGCTGACGCAAACAGCGACGGTCCGGGTCAGGGCGTTCAAGGAGGGCGCGAGTCCCAGCGAGATCGCATCGGCCCAGTTCACCATCACGCCCCTTCCGACGGTAGCCGCGGTGACGATCAGCCCCAACAAGGGGTCGTTCCCCGGATCGGTGACGGTGACGCTCGCGTGTCAGGACGCTGAAGCTGCGATTCGCTACACGACCGATGGGACCGATCCGACGGCCGACGCGACCCAGTACACCGAACCCTTCAAGCTGATCCAGACATCGACGGTGAAGGCCAGGGCCTTCAGGGAGGGATTAAAGGAGAGCGAGATCGCCTCGGCCAGACTCAGGGTCACACCGGCGCCCGACATCGACAAGGGCGAGGTCCTAGAGGAGCAGCTCCTGAAGGACTTCCCCGGGGCGGCGGTCGGCGTGCCGCAGGCGCTCGACGACCTGGCCCGCGCGACCGGCTACCTCGGGGACTTGGCCAAGATCAAGTGGGCGTCCGGTCAAGCGAAGATGGGTGATCTGGCAGCCCGGACGAACTCGCTGAGAATCGCCCTCAACGCTCGGACCGGGGGATGGGCTCAGCCGAACCGGTTCATCGAGTACTTCTGGGGCCCCAAGCACGTCCACGCCCTCTACTGGCGTGCGGACGGTGCCACCATCGCGGCCCGGTACGTCCGACTAGGCGAAGCGGCTGGGATGACCGAGCAGATCAAGCAGGCGGTCGCATCGGGTACGGTCGGCGAAGCGCTTGGCACCAGCTTGCTGGGGCCGATCGTCAGCGAAACCGGGTTCTTCACCGCCGACGCGGGGACGGCGTCGTTCGGCGTGGCGATCGCCCCGCACGGCCCGTTGTGTTTCGTGCCCATGGCCCGGTTGCCGTTCCCGCCCGTCGATGCGGTCCTGTCGGTGCTCGATCCCGCGACCGAACGGACGGCGAGCGCGATGCAGCCGAAGCGGATGCGCGTGGGCAAGCTGGGAGACGTGTGCACGGGACCCCGTCTGACCTGCCAGACTGGCCTGTGGACGTTCGTCAGCCTCGCGTCGCCGCCGTCGTCGTTCGCCAGCGGCAGCGGCCACCGAAGCGGGGTCAGGAAGCTCTGGGGAGGCCCCTGGCGGACCAAGCTGTCCCAGCCGACGGCCTTCAACAGCTTCGTTCTGCGGGACTTCGAGGATGATCTGCTGGTCTATCGCGATCGGGACGTCACCAGTGGGGTCTTCTCGGCCCTGCGGGGGATGACAGAGCGTATCCGCATCATCCGCGATGCGCCGGCAGAAGCCAGCTTCTACCGTCCGCGGATCGACGACAAGCTCGGCGATAAGTGGTTCCTCATCGTGGCCACGCCCGTGCCTTAAGAACCGGAGGCCTGCAGGCCGCAAGAGCTAAGCGCGTGTGCACCCTGGAGTTTCGAACAGATCGCACCGCGTCCCGTCATGCTTTTTCCCCTTGATCGCAGCTGCCCCCTGCGTAGAATGTCGGTCTGGGAGACCCTGTCGGGCACGGGCGGCGTGGTCGGTGCGCGAAGGGAAGCCACACCGCGTTTCCCAATGTTGCGGTTCATGAAGGACCGCGAATATGGAAGGGGTGTGTATGGACGCCCCCCAGCCGCACCGATGGTGTGCGCCGGTGCGGGGTGCCGGCTGGAGCCAGAACGGCAAGCTTGTCGACACAATGAACTGGGTGCGTCCATCAGGGTCCGCCGCGATTCTCCGCGGCGCGTCGATGACGTCTCTCGGGCACGTGGAGAAAACCCAGATGACACGGAAGCTCCGTAGGAAGATCCTGCTGCTCTCGGGCGCGGTCGGTCCGCTGATTCTCTTCCAGAGGGGATGCGTTCTATTCGACCCTGATCTGTATCTGCGGGCGGTTCTGCAGATCGTCAACGAGACGCTGGTCTTCTACTTGGACAACCTGATCGTGTCGCTTCGGTGAGGTGACCGATGGCCCACGACACCGTGGGGAGGGAGTTGGCATGCGGCGACAATGGGTGAGATTGGCGAAGGTCCTGCCCATGACGGGGATGCTGCTGATCGGCGGGTGCGGGATCACGACCTTGCAGTACCAGGACTTCGTTGCCTCGACGGCCGTTCGGGTGTTCTCCCAGTTCGTGGTCAGCATCATGGAAGCGTTCGTCCTGGACCGGTTCGGGACGGTTTGACGCACTCTCGCAGCATCTGCTACGGCGCCCGCGTTGCGGCAAGACGCCTGTCTGACTGACGGGGCGGAGGTTGGCAGGGATGGCCATCAAGAGACGTCGAGTGCCTGAGGGGACTCAACGCCGCGATCGGACAGGATGCCGTGACCGGCGCAATCTGCCTCCACCTTCCACTGTGCAGTGGGGTCGGACGGCCGGTCCCGGCCGATGGGGCGGGGCGGTCTGTGCGGCAGCCTGGATCGCCATGGCGGCGTCGGTCTGCCCGCTCCGCGCGGAGCAGGCGAGCCCGTCCGACGACCCCGTCATGCTCATGAACCGTGCCATCGTCAGCTACAACGCCGACAAGCCAGAGGCGTACGAGGCCTGCGTTCGGGATCTCACCCAGCTGCTGGAGATGACACCGGAGGATTCTGCGGCGCGGTTCCTGCGTATCCTGGCGTACGGTCAGTTGGCGTGGCGGCAGGAGGACAAGGACTGGCCCGCGGCCGCCAAGCATTACCTGGCGATGCAGGGGGATCTGGACCGGTTGCTCGCCCGGCTGACGGATGACTTCGCGATCGCGCAGCTCATCAACGGCGTGGTGCTGACGAAACTGGCCGGCTATACCGGGGGCACGCATGACGAACGGATCGCCGCGCGGGCGAGGCTGCTGCCCCAGGCCCGCCAGGCGTTGGAGCGGTACCTCCGTCCGCCCGCCGACAGCGGGCTCAGCGCGCCGGAGGGCCTGAACCGGGTCCGCGGGGAGTTCTTCCTGGCCGTGGTGACCTACCGCCTGTCGCTCGAGCCGGGGACCAAAGAAGGCGAACCGGACCAACTCGCCGACCGGGCCACACTCGACCGGGCCGCCGAGATGATGGCCGCCCTGGCCGACCGACCTCATCTCGAGGAGCTTCTGCCGCCGGACTTGCCGTCGCGCGAGAGCGAGTTGCAGCGATGGCTGAGCTATCCCCACTTCTACCTCGGTCTGATTCGGACGCGGCAGGGCAATGACGATGCCAAGCAGCGCGAGTACTCGGGTGCCAAGCAGCACTGGCAGCAGGCCGTCGACGACTTCGAGACGGCCAAGCAGCTGGATCGTTTCCAGGACCAGTCGCTTAGCCTGGACCTCATCCCCAAGGTGGCGGAGGACCAGATCGCCGGCATCCAGGAGGCCGAGAAGTCTCTGGCAAAGCCCGCCGAGCCTGCCGAGAACATCTTTGTCGACTGGCGTCTCGGCTTCGCCTACGACCGGAACGTCATTCTGCTCGGCCGGGACACCGAAGCACCGGTGGAGATCGGTCGAAAGAAGGATGAGCGGTTTGGGACGGGCGTCGTCCTCGGCTACACGCTGGATCTGGCCAAGCTGGACGAGGCGCTGGACCGCTGGACGTTGGGACTGCTGGGTCGGGCCTCGAGCAGCTGGCACGACGACATCCACGAGTTCAACGAGCAGGACTACGGCGCCAGCGCCGCGATCACGTACGAGCTGTGGCGGCCCCGACCGGATCAGCGGCATGGCCCGCTCTACGTCGGCCTCCAATACGACTACGACTACTATCTGCTGGGCAACGACGGGTTCCTGCGGACCAACCGCATCAGCCCGCGGCTGACGTTGTTCACCTTCGATCAGCGCGGGGCCACGACGTTCTCGTTCGCCTACGAAGACCGCAACTACCTCGAGCCGTTGACGGATCGGGACTTCGACCGCGACGGGAACTACTTCGAGTTTCGGCTGTCCCAATCGTTCGATCTGGTGGACATGACCGCGCTGTACAAGAGCATGGGCATCGATCCGTGGGGGTGGGCCAACGACCCGGTCGATCCGGCCAAGTTCAGCCCCGACGACCTCGCCCACGACACCCGCGGGTACCGTCGATGGCTGCAGCCCTACGTGGAGATCGAGTACGGTTGGGACGCGACGAAGGGCAAGGAGTTCGACGACGACCACATCCTGCTGGCGGCGGGTTTCGTGCTGCCGCTGCCCTACGGCCTGCGGTTCGACTTCGGGGGCGAGTGGGAGTGGCAAGACTACAACCACCCCAGCAACGTCGACTACCACCGCGAAGTACGAGAGGACTTCGTGCAGCGCTACGGATTCGGGCTGGAACGGCGCTTCGTGTTGGTCCCCGGCCAGCGGAACAACCGGCGGACGGTCACGATCGACCGCGCGACAATGACCGTCCGCGGGGACATCCGGTTCACGGACGACCACGCCAACATCGAGGACAGGCTGGGCCAGTCGATCTTCTCGTACCGTCGAGCGGTCTACGGCCTGAGTGTGCTGTTCCAGTTTGACTGAGGGGCCTGCGCTTTGGGAGTACTGACGTGATGCGAACCCGGACGCTGGTGCTGTTGGGATGGATGGTCTGCATAGCCAGGCCCGCCGCGGGGGACGAGCTGGTGGGCTCGTGCATCATCGTCGACCCGCCGAACACGGGCCGGTGGTTGGACGAGAGCGAGGAGCCTGCGCTGGAGCTGGCGTTGGGCTCGGGCATGCAGGTCGGCCCGAACATCCGGATCGAGACGAAGAAGGGCAACCGGGCGGCGCTGTATCTTCGGGTGAACGGCAAGACGCCGTCGGCCGAAGCCAGTGTGAATCTGGAGGCCAACACGGCGATCCAGGTCTGTCCGAAGGACGACGCCCGGCGACGTGTGCATGTCCTGCGCGGGTTTCTGGTCGTCCGGTACGTCGCCCGCGACGGGAAGCCGTTTGTCCTGACCACCGATTCGGGGTGGGCGCTGCTGGAGCGCGGGACGCTCGTGGCGACCGTGGCGGGCAAGAAGGTCAGCTTCGCTTTGGCGGCGGGGAAGGCGAGATCGTTCGATGGGAAGCTGGGGGCGGACGTCGATCCGGCCAAGGCGCCGGACGGCAAGGCGCTCGAGCCGCAAGCGGACGCTCTCGAAGCGGCGGGCAAGCTCAGGCGTCGCCTCAATGGGGCCATGGCGCTGGCGGCCACGGCCGCGTGGCTGGGACGTGCGGAGCGCGGGGACTTGATCCCGATGCCGAAGCGTCCGGAGGCGATGGCGCCGGCGGTGGCTGCCCTTGCGGTGGAGGCTGCCCCGGTGGACCAGCCGCCCCAGGTCTCGCCGGTCACGGTGGGAGAGACAACGAGTCCGGTGACGGGCGGGCTCGGGGCGACCAACCAGGCCCAGTCGCTGTTGGCCAGCGGAGACCCCGCGTCGGTCATCGTGGGTGCCCGGCTGGAACGGACGCGGATCGTGGGGAACCCGGGCACGGCAGCCGCCGGAACCGGGATGACCTACAACAAGCAAGCAAGAGGGCCCCTGACGCTGACCTCGAAGAAGTAGCGACGAAACGTTGGGTGTATCACTGGAGGCAATGCCGTGACTGCCAAGGCACTAAGAAGCTGCGTTCTGCTCGGCTCGCTGTGGTCGGTGACCGGTTGCTGTCTATTCGACGGCGCGGTCGACGCACCCACGGGTGACGCGAATACGGGACCCACCGCAGTCGCGCCCGATGCCAACGAGATCACGCTCGACATCTCGGCGAACCGCAACGTCCTGATCGCCGGCAACAGCAGCCAGGACGTTTCGTCCCTCACGGCCGTTTACCCGACCGGGTTGAACACGGACTTCCTCGAATGGCGGGTCCTGACCGAGACGGGCGACTTGGCACCGAGCGACGACGCGAACTGGCCGAACTACGATCCCAACCAGCCCTACGGGCGGCTGATCACGGGCGGCGATCCGAATAGGCCCACGGCGGGAAGGGGCACCTGGGGCGCTCTGGGCGCGGCGGTGAGCTACGAGGCGCCGGTGGGTCTCACGTTCCCCGACGAGCGGTCTTTGCGCATCGCCCTGGTCTACCACGACCCAAACGACTCGGCCAATACGTTCGACCCGAACGACATGAGCACGCTGACCAGCGAAGCACAAGGAGAGGTGCTGGCCACCTACAACCTTTCGGTTGAGGCGGAGTTTCAAGCGTTGACCGCGGTACTCATGGCGGCGGACAGGCAGTCGGTGATGGCCGGCGGCTGTGACCAGATCGAGGTGACCGCCCGGCCCATCGGCGGGCTGGCGCCGTTCTCGTACGGATGGGTCATCGTCGACATGCCGGCCGAGACGGCGGCGTTAACGCCAACCGTTTCGCCGTCCACGGATCAGGGCAGCGTCATCTGGTCCCCCTCCGCCGCCGTGACGGCACGAACCGCGACGATCCAGGTGACGGTGACCGACGGCACGGGCGCCACCGTGACCGACAACATCTTCGTGACGATCATCGTTGGCATCGAGTTCACGTTCGAGTCGGCGACGAGCAGTGCGGCCAACGAAGTGGTGGGCACGCACGATGTCAACGTCAAGCTGAATCTGCCGGGCGGCGATCTGACGACCCAGGACCTCACGGTACAGGTCCAGGAGGGCGCGGCCGGCACGGCGACGAGCGGCGTGGACTACACCGCGATCGCCCCCACGACGCTGACGTTCCCGGCCGGCTCGGCCAACGGGGCGATGCAGGCGTTCGGCCTGGGGGTCCTCGACGACGGGGAACAGGAAGGCAACGAGACGGTCAACCTGGTGCTGGCGGCCGCCAGCTGCTCGACGGCGATCGGAACGCCGGGCACCCACCGCGTGACCATCACCGACGACGACGTGGCGCAGGTCGGGTTCAGCGGCGCCGCCAGCGCGACGGCCGACGAGACGGAGGGCTTCCACGTCGTGTCCGTCAGGCTCGAGGTCTTCGGCGGCGGGACGCTCCCCGAGGCCGTCACGGTCGACGTCGTCGACGCTACCGATCCCAACGACCCGGGCACGGCGACCAGCAACCAGGACTACGACGCGATCGGCATTGCGCCGGTGACGTTCCCGGCCGGGTCGCACGACGGGGCGACCCAGAACTTCAGTCTCCGCGTCCGATCGGACGGACTGTCGGAGGGTAACGAGACGGTCAGCCTCGAGCTGACCGGCGCACCGGGCAAGGTGAACCCGGCCAGCAGCACGCACGATATCACGATCACCGACGATGACGTGACGACGGTGGCCTTCCAGGACGCCGACAGCGCCACCGGCTCGGAGAACCTCGGCGTGCCCCACCCGGTGACCGTGATCCTCTCCGTCCCCGGCGGCGGGGTCACGTTGGCGCCGATCACGGTGGACGCCTTCGATCGGGGCACCGGTTCGGCCACGAGCGGCGCGCCCGGCACGGCGGACTACGACACGGTGGGGACCGTCACGGTGACCTTCCCCACCGGTTCGGCCGACGGCGCGACGCAGGACGTCGACGTGACGGTCAATGACGACGCCCTCGTGGAGGGCAACGAGACGGTCGAGCTGGGCCTGAGGAACGTCGTGGGGGCGGCCAGCCTCGGCGGGCAGGACACCCATACGGTCACCATTACCGACGACGAGGTGACGACGGTGGCCTTCACGGCCGCTGCCAGCACGACGGCGAACGAGGCGGCGGGTAACCATCCGGTCACCGTCACGCTGTCCGTGCCCGGCGGGGGAGCGATTGCCCAGGCCGTCACGGTGGACGTCACCGATGCGGGCACCGGAACAGCCACGAGCGGGGTGGCGGGCGACTACTCGGCGGTGGGCACCGAGACGCTGACCTTCCCGGCCGGATCGGTGGACGGCGCGGTGCAGACGTTCAATCTCGCGATCCTGGCCGATACGCTCGTCGAGGGCGACGAGACGGTCGAGCTTCGGTTGGGCAACGTGGGCGGCCCTGCATACCTGGGCGCCCCGAGTTCCCACACGGTGACGATCGACGATGATGACGTCACGTCGGTGGCGTTTGCGGCGGCCACGAGCGCAACGGCGAACGAGGCCGCGGGCAACCATGCCGTCACCGTCAACCTGACCGTCCCCGGGGGCGGCACGACGACGGCGGATATCACCGTGGACGTCACCGATGCCGGCACGGGCACGGCCACGAGCGGCGCGGACTATACCGCGCTCGGCACGGTGACCCTGACGTTCCCGGCGGGATCGGCCAGCACGTCGCTGACGGTCAACGTGGCGGTCCTGGGCGATAGCCTGGTCGAGGGCGCCGAGACGGTCGATCTGCGACTGGGCAACCTGACCGGCGAGGCGACGCTGGGAGCCCAGAGCACGCACGCCGCCACCATCACCGACGATGACACGGCGACGGTGGCGTTCTCGAGCGCCACCAGCGCTACGGGCAACGAAGAAGAAACCGATCACGTCGCCGCCGTGACGCTCACCGTGCCCGGCGGCGGAACGCTGATCGATCCGATCGTCGTCAACGTCGACGTCGTGGCAGGGGGAACCGCCACGGCCGCGGCGGACTACACCGACCCGGGTACCGTACCGGTGACGTTCCCCGCCGGCTCGGCCGACGGGGCTACGCAGGCGTTCAGCTTGACGATCCTGGACGACACGTCGGTCGAAGGCGACGAGACCGTCAACCTGCTGATGAGCGCCGCCAATCCGGCGGTGCTGGGGGCCCAGGTAAACCACACGGTGACCATCGTCGACGATGACGCGGCGATGGTGTCCTTCCAGAACATCACGACGGCGACGGCGGTCGAAGCCGTGGCTGCACACCCGGTGGTCGTGGTCCTGACCATACCCGGGGGTGGAACGCTTGCCGCAGGGGTCTCGGTCACCGTGGACGTGACGGACGCTGGAACGGGAACGGCCACGCCGGGCGCAGGCAACGATTACACGCTCGGCGCTGCCACGCAGACGTTCGGTCCCGGATCGGGCGACGGGGCGACGTCGACCTACCTGCTCACGACGCTCGGCGATGCCGAGGTGGAAGGCAACGAGACGGTCGACCTCGAGCTGACGAATCTCACGGGCCCGGCCACGCTGGGCCCACCGGTCACACAGGCCCACACCGCGACGATCACCGACGACGATCTGGCCACGGTGGAATTCCAGGGCGCCGGGGGCGCGCACGGCGAGGACGCCGCCGGGGACTACACCGTCACGGCCGTCCTGACGGTTCCGGGCGGCGGGACCCTCCCCGCTGCGGTCAGCGTGGAGGTCACCGACGCAGGGACGGGATCAGCCACCAGCGGCGGGGCTGACTATGACGCCGTCGGCACCGTCACACTGACCTTCGCTGCAGGATCGGCCAGCGGCGCGACGCAGACGTTCGACGTGGCCGTGAACAGTGATACGCTGCTGGAGCAAAACGAGACGATCGACCTGGAGATGGGTACCGTGACGGGCCCCGCCACGCTGGGGGCGCAGGTGACTCATCAGATCACGATCACCGATGCGGAAGCTGCAGGAACGGTTTCGCTCGGGTGGACGCACGCCACGAGCGGCGCGCTCGAGTCCGGCGGGAACCACACCGTCACGGTCACGTTGACGCTGGACGCCGGCGTCACGACCGACGCGACGATCACCGTCCGGGTGACCGACGCAGGGACGGGCACGGCCACGAGTGGCGTTGACTACACAGCGGTGGGCACGATCACGCTGGTCTTCCCGCCTGGGTCGGCCAGCGGGACGACCCAGGCCGTCGTTCTGCAGATCACGGACGATGGCGGCGGCGATGACGGCGAAACCATCGATCTGTCGCTGAGCAATGCGACCGGCCCGGGTCCTGGGCCAGGCCCGCTCATCCCGACGCCGGGCCATCAGATCACGGTCAATGAGTAAGAGGGCAAAGGCGCGCTGGACTCAAAGACATCATCGAAACAGGCGGCTAGTCGATGCCGCCGGGAGTTGGCACGAATGTGCGGCATAGATACATTCCGGTTCTGTCGAGCCACAGGCGGTCTGGTGGGAGTGTGCGTCTGCCTGCTGATTGGCGTCGGTCCGGCCGTCGGGCAGATCGTGCCCCCGATGGACCCGAAGAACGTCCGGCCCGTCCCCATCCTGTCCGAGTTGGACATCGACGACGACGGGGTCCCCGACCAGGCCGCCGACAGCGACGGCGACGGGCTCCCCGACAACTGGGAAGAGGGGGGTGAGGAGGCGTTCTCGAAGGACAACGGCACCACACCGCCCGATCGCTTCGTCGGCTTCCCCGTGCCGACGGCCATCGGCCCGGGCACGCCGCCGACCCCGATCTTCTCCCGACGGGCGGTGACGACGTCGGCGGACCTGTGGGACACCGACGAGGACGGCCTGTCCGACTTCGTCGAGGTCTTCGGGCTCAAGTTCATCGACGACAACGGCAACAACATCCTCGACTTCATCTACATCGACGATAACCTCGACCGCTCCGTGGACCCGACGGACCGAAACGGGCAATGGGACCCCGGCGAACCCGTGGACGCAGCCAGCGAGTGGATGGACCTGAACGGCGACGGGATGCCCTCCATCGGCGAATGGCCCCTGCCCAACTTCTTCGCCGAGCTCAACACCAACGACCCCGACGCCGACAGCACCATCTTCATCATCGACACCGATGGCGACGGCGTGGGCGACCAGTACCTCCGGCGAGCCGATCCCAACGAGCAAGTCTTCCTGCTCGACACGAACAACGACGGGGTGGGGGACCAAGTGGTCGATTGGCTCACGCCGAGCGGCGTGGCGGCCATCACGCGCCCCTCCAACATCGTGAGCGAACGCATCTACGATTTCGACGGCTTCATATTCACCGACCCCACCAGTGACGACACGGACGGGGATGGCGTGGTCGACGGGGAAGACCGGGACCCGCTGATCAACCCAGAGACGTTCGGCGTCGATCGGGCTAGCGGTTTCGACCGGCCGGGCATCGCTCGGACCGACGAAGACCTCGACAACGACGGGCTCGGGAACGGCTCGGACTTCGGCAACGACGCGATCACCCCGCAGCGCGTGGACTTCCCGACCGACTTCGACGACCTGATGAGGATCTTCCGTCCGGACCGGGACCGCACGGTCCCCGAGTCGCTGGTCGAAGACCTGCTGGGCGTCGATTGGGACGGCAACGGTCTGTGGCGGATCACGGACATCCTCGAGTTCCGCCGGAACGTCACCGCGGCCTGCCTGGCGGACGAGGTCGGCGACCTCGACCGGTACTTCGTCGTCGAGGTGGGGGACGAAGACCACCAGCTGTTCGCCGAGCGGCAACCCCCCGCGGGGCTGGAGGCGTGCACCGACCCGAACGATCTGGCGCCCGGCCCGGACCAGCCGACATCCTACGGTCAGCGCGACCCCAACGGGATGGGATTTCAGCGCCTCCTCCTGCCGGCCGACCGGTCGCAGCCGTTCCTGCCTGACGTCCGGATCTGGGCGATCCTCTACGCGTGGCGGGTGCCGGGCTTCGACGTCGACGGCGACGGCTACGTCGGCTCGCCGGAGAACACGTTCGCCCTCGACGACCGCCACATCTTCGACTCCAGCGGCATGCTTGCAGGACTCAACGGGCGGGTCGAATGGAACCCGCCCTGCATCCTGTCCGCTTCTACCTTGCTAGGGTTGGCGATCCTCGTGGTGGTCGCGCCCCGTTGGCGCCGCGACCGATGAGCCCGTCGTTCCAGGCGCGAGTCACTGAGATGTATGGCATGACGAACGACTCAAACGCGTATCGCCCGTGGTTGGGGGTTGCTGCGGCGACGATCATCGTCCTGTCGGGGTGCACGTCGGCCCTGCGGGACCGGAGCGCAGACGCACAAGAGGGCGTCCCGACAAGTCAGTCGGCCGGTCGATCGGACTACGTCTCGGACCAGGCCGGCAGCATGGCCGAAGAGGACGCTCGACGGGCCGAACCCGCCAAGGGACGCCGCGAGCGCAAACGCCCTGCCCCGATTCACCGCGAACGGCGATCCCCCGTGGACCAGCCCCGGATTCGGTGACGATCCTCGTGCAGGCTTGAAGGTGTACACCCCGCAACGGCGCTACGGCGGCGGATCGAACTGACCGACCATCGACAGTTCGATTTCAACGCCCTTCAGCTTCATGTGCGGGATCATCTGGATCTGCGACTTGAACAGCCCCGGCTTGCCGGGCACCGGCTCGGCCCTGACCTGGATCTCCTTGAGCGGGTACTTGGCCGCCAGCTCGTCGTCGAGCGTCCCCTGGCGACAGTACTGCATGAGCCACTTGTTGATCTCGCCCGTCATCTTGTCGGCGTCCATGACCCGACCCATGTTCTCCCGCCAAATGACCTTGAGATAGTGGGCGATCCGACACGAGATCATCAGATAGGGCAGGGACATGCCCAGCCGGGCCCGCGTCTCGTCCTCCTTGCCTTCCTCGGTGTCGGGGAACTTGGGGACGCTCTTGACGGACGGCGCGTCGAAGAAGGCGGCGTTGTCGCTGTTCTTGCGCATGACCAGCGGGATGAACCCGAAGTTGCACAGGTCGACGTCCATGTCTTCGCTGATCATCGTCTCGGTCGGGATCTTGGTCTGGTACCCGCCCGTCGACTCGTACTGATGCAGCGGGAGGTCCGGCACGGTCCCGCCGCTGGTGGGCCCGACGACGTGGCTGTACCAGCCCCAGGTGGCGAAGCTCTCGGACATCCGGCCGGCGAGGGCGAACGAGGCGTTGCCCCACAGGTACCGGTTGTGGGTCTCGGCCCGGACGTCCTCCTCGAACACGAACTCCTTGACGTCCTGGTCTTCGACGGTATAGGGCTTGCGGAGCAAGAACCGCGGCATGGCCAGCCCGACGTAGCGGGCGTCGTCGGAGGAGCGGAACGAGTTCCACTTGATGTACTGCGGCTGCTCGAAGATCTCGTACATCTCGGCCATCCGCGGCAGCCCGGTGAAGCTCTCCTCGCTCTTGCCGAGCATCCTGGGGTTCACGCCGCCGATGAAGGGGCACTTGGCCACCGCCCCCACCCGCGCCAGCTCGGTCATGAGCTGGACGTCGGGCGTGCGGTTATCGAACTCGAAGTTGCTCACCATCATGCCGTAGGGATTAGCGCCGAACGTGTTGTACTGGTCCCGGTAGACCCGCCGGAACAAACCCGACTTCTGCCAGTCCTTGCAGTCCTGGAAGTCGTCCAGCAGGTCTTCCTTCGTCGTGTTGAGCACCTCGATCCGGATGTTCTCCCGGAACTCGGTGTTGTCGACGAGATACCAGAGGCTCCGCCAGGCGGCCTCCATCTTCTGGAACTCGTCGTTGTGTAGGATCTCGTTGACCTGGGCGCTGATCTGCTGGTCGATCTCGCCGATGAAGTCGTCGACCACCTGCTTGTTGATGGTCAGCTTGTCCAGGTCCAGCCCCGACGCCTTCTGGACGATACCGGCGATGCCCTTCCGGTAGAGGTCCTGGTACTCGGTGTCCAGATCGAGCTGCTTGATGAGCTCGTCGGCGGCGGTGGTATCGCCCGTGACGTTGATCCCTTCCTGGGCTTGTTGGGGTCCTGACGCCATAGCCATTCTCTCCATTCGCTTCCGCCGAGCCGGCGCGACGGCCGGCCCGGTCGATCTTCCATGTTACGTATCTGTCGATCACTCGGCCGGCTTGTCCTCTGCATCGCCCGCCGGTGCTTCCTCTGCCGAGGGGGCCTGCGCGTCAGCCCCGCCCTCGCCCGTCGAGATCATCTTGACGATCTGGTCGCGGACCTGCGGGTCCTTGATGGCCGCCAGTAGCCGCTTCTGCGCCGCCTTGTCTCCCATCGCAGGACGCAACGCCTTCATCGCCTCGCGCAGCTCCAGCAGGTTCTTGAGCTGCGGCACCTGCCGGGCGATCGCCTCGGGGCGGAAATCCTTCAACGTGCCGAACTTCAGCGACACGGGGACCTCGCCCTGGCCGGCGATCTTATCCTCCACGCTGAGGTCCAGCGACAGGTTGAAGTTCTGCATCACCGCGTCGAAGTTGGACTTGTTGATGTCGATGGGTTCGCGTTCCTCGATCGGACGCTTGTCGTCCTTCAGCGTGTAGTCACCCATCACGAGCATCTTGAACGGCAGGTCCGGCTCGGCGCCGCCGCGGAGGGCGTCCGAGATCACGATGTTCACCCGAGATTGGCGGGCTTTCGACGGGCCCTTCTTTCTGGCCATCGGTCAACTCCTCTCAAGTTCGAACCCTAACGCATCATTTCTTCTTCCCTGATGGCTCAGCGACGAGAGCCGCCAGTGGATCCAGTTGACACAACCATGCGAAGGAATCCTGCACGCCCTGCAGCACCTCGGGCGCGGGCTTCTTCTCCGCGGACGTCAGCGCCTTGCGGCACCGGTAGAGGGCCTCGGCCACCTCGACGGCCAGCGTCGGCTCCCACTCCTCGATGTGAAACTGCTCGATTTCGCCCTGGCACTGCTCCAGAAGCGGCGCCACCAACCCATAGCGCTGCGCGTCCTGGCAGAGCTGCGCGATCCGCAGCCGCCACAGGAACCGATCACGCCGCTGCGTGCAGGTCGTCAGCCCTTCCTGAAGCGCCTGGACCGCTTCCTTGAGTTGCCCCGACCCCGCTCGCTTCCGGGCCTCCTGCCACGCCTCGTCCAGTTTCCCGTCGCCCCCCGTACCCCGCCCGCCCTCTTCGGGCGGCGTGACGTTCGACTCGATCCACATCCGCGTCTCGCCGCTGCACAGCGGCGTCCCGTCACGGAAGCTCAGGTCGTACAGCCCATCGCCCAGGCGCTTGACCAGGCCGGCCGTCTCAGCGATCACCGCTTGCCGAGCCTTCCCGTACGTCGGCCCCAGACCTTCCATCGCGGTGCACACGTGCCGCTGAAGATCAAGCCACAACGGATCGTTGGACCGGAACGCCCCTTCGGCGTTCTTGAGCAGCTTGTCCCACAGTCCCTTGGTCGACTGGTGGGTCAGCATCTCCAGGACGGACCCCTCGGGTGGCTCGCTTTGGGACTTGGCCTCGTCGGACGTCGGCAGGGAGATCTTGGACCACTTGACGACCCGGACAATGGCATACGGCACGGGATCCGTCGGGTCGGCCTTGCGCAGAAACGTGGCCGCACTCAGCAGGGCGTTGATCGCGCCGCTGGCATCGGCCACCTCGGCGGCGGGCATTGCCGCCGGCGCCTCCCCGGGCGCTGCAGCGGCCGGCGCGGCTGCGGGGGCGCCGGGCTGGGGGGCCGGCGCAGCGGGTGCGGCCTGGGCGGGCCTGAGGCCCGCCAGATCCTTCAATCCTCGCGTGAACTTGACGAAGTCGGGCGGGTCGTCCGCCATCTTCGCCACAAGCGCGTTTTTCAGCGCCTCGATCCGGGCGACGCAGCTGTCGATGGCGTCGAACTCGTCGGGATTGGGTTGGTTTTCGCGAAACCACCCGCCCTCCGGGAAGCGATCGGTCAACGACTCCAGCAGCGCCTTGCGACGCCGGGGCCGGGCCGGGAACAACCCATCCCAGAAAGCGTTGATCAGTTCGGTCGCCATCCCCAAGTAGGCCGCCAGACCCGCGTAACGGTAATTGTGGAACAGTGCCGCTCCCAACGCGGTGGCCATCTCCAGGTCCTTGGCCTTGGACTTCAGCAGCGCGGTGGCGTCTTGCTCGATCTGGTACCAATCGGGGGGCTCGGACGTGTCGATGCGGTCCATCTTGCCGACCTCGGCCAGGACGAGGATGCACTGCTCATCGTCCGCGATGTCCTGGCCGCACGGGTCGGCCCCAGGAATAGGAGCCTTGCCCAGCTCGATGATCGCGCTTTCATCAAGGCTTGCCATCGCGCCCACCGGGGATGTTTGGGTCTGGGATCTGAACCTCTCCGACAAAAATACCGTCTTGCCACCCGCTGTCAAGCCACGCCGATTTGGCCTCTCTGCTGGCCCCTGATCGGCCTGTGGCGAGCGGCCGAACTAGCTCGCGACGAGGTCGGCCCAGGTCGCGGTCGCTTCGGCAAGCGCGTCGGCTGGCCCGGACTGGCCCTGGTCTTGAGCGGCTGATCCAGCCGTCTCGACGAGACCCGCAGCGTCGTCCACGTAGGACAGAACGCTCCACAGCGGCGTCATCAACAGGAAGTCGTCGGCGATCACCTCGCGCGCAATAACGGTCACGTCGCCGACGTTGTCCTTGCGCCGGCCTGACACGACGAGCGACACGGGTCGGCGCACCAGATCCATCCGCGACTCGAGCCAGCGAAGCCATCCCGCCAGCTGAACGTCGATGGGAAGGCGGATGGCCAGGGGGAATCGCAGGGTCGGCTGGAAGCTGGCCGGGTCCTGCTCGGCGATGCTTCGACCCCAGGACGCCAGCAGGCGGTACCACGTAGCCGGGTCCTGAACCTTCAGGCCGTTCTTGGCGCCGTCGAACCACTCGGCCAGCAGGAGCTTCGCCGCCTCCTGGGGCCACGCGGTGTCCCGCGTCGCACCGTTGATATCCTCAATGGCGACCTCGCGATCGGCAAACAACGACTCGAAGTTCCCCGGCGCGTTGCAGAACCGCGTGACCTGGTCGCGGAGCGCGACCAGGTCGGTTAGCGCTCGCTCGGCCGCCATCATCAGTTCGCTTGGCGGGCCCGACCACTGCGACGTCGGGACCCCGACGTAGAAACAGACGGGGAAGGGCCGGCCTCGCATGTCCCCGCCGTAGTCCTGAATGGTGGCGAAGACCGTCATCTGCGATTTGGGCATCCGGATGATGCACGTGCTGATCGGCATCCGCCTGGGCGCGTCGCCGGCGCGCGTGCCCTCCTGCCCGTCGGCGGAATGCGCCCGGCTCTGGGCGTGGTAGAACTGATACCCCTTCATGATCCAGTCGTTGAACTCGACTGCCCAGTCCTCATCGTTCCTGGAGCTGTAGTAGTCCGCGTAGGTCGGCAGCTTGCCGAACCACCGGATTCGCGGGTCCGCGGCCGTGTCTCGGGACTTCCCCTTGAAGATGTCCGTCCAGGGCATCGGTCAGTTCTTTCTCAGAACCCGTATCGGTTCGGGAAGCGGTCGGTCGAGCGTCAGCACGAACCGTGTGCCGACGTGGGTATCGCCCGTGCCCTTCTCGGCGACCTTGGCGGCCCGCTGGGTGGCCTCGGCATAGATGGGGTTCGCCTTCTGCTGCTCGTAGACCTTACACATGTCCCACGAGATGCCCATCTGCCATCTCGTTCGAGCGACGTTGCTGGGCCGGCCACGTTGCTCGAGCAACGCGAACAGCGTCAGCTTGTCGATCTCCAGCAGGTCCAGGGCGATGTCCGGCCACTTGGTCTCGATCCCCTTGCCTTCGATCAGCTCGATCCGCGCCTTGACGTCTTCGTCGACGGGCCATTTCCACACGCATTCGCGGGGGACGTCCGGGCCATCGGGAACGACCGGCAGCTTCAGTTCCACCTGTTGGCCGTCCTTGATGTAGATCAGTCCCAACGAGAGCCTGACCGACAGATACCAGTTCACCGGACCCGCCGTTGGCACGCTGGCGCCCTTGCCCCACGGGAACTCCTTCATGGCCTGCTCGCCGTAGTTGCGGTCCATCTCGACCGTCACCTTCAGGCCGTCCTTCGCCCAGTCTTGCGTTCCCTCCTCGCCGCTGTCCAGCAGCAGCCGACGCCAGTCCGCGCAGTTCTTGAAGTACTTCTTTCGGACGTCCGAACCCGGCAGCCCCACGTCCAACGCGCCGTAGACCGTCTGGGCGGTTCCGATGTCCCTCAGGAACGCGACGAACTTCTCCGGATCGACCGTGGTGAAGTCGTCGCGGTAGGGCAACTGCTTGAGGCCCTCGCCCAGCTCCTTCTGACGTTCGATGATCTTCTCGGCGATCGCCGTACTCAGCAGGTCCTTGCCCTTCTTGAGCACTTCGAGCACGGCCTGGGTCGCCCACATGTCCGCCAGCGGCCGTTGCAGGCCCTCGGGAACGGCCTGCCACTTCAAAGCCTCCAACGGCTTGGGATCGACCATCTTCTCGACCCGGGGCAGCTCGGGGTAGCCGCCCACCTGCTCGCCGAACGCCTTCCACCCGCCGGAGACTTGCTTGGCGATGTCCAACCACCGGGGCAATTGCGTAGGCGTCTTGGGCTCGTACGCCAGGACGTCCTTGACGAACTCCTCATCCTTCCAGGTGTTGTCGCGGGCCCTTGAGAGGAGCTTCGCGTCTTCGACCCAGTCTGCCTGGCCTCGGAAATCGTTGTCCGCCCAGACCACGTGCTCCAGGATCTGCGCCAGGATCGTGCCCAGCGTCCCGGAGACCTCGATGATCTGCCGCTCCTTGAACCCGTCCTTGTACTTGTCCCACGTATCCACCTTGAGCACCTTGTCCAGCTCCAGGCGGCGGGCCTTTTTGTAGGAGGCGTGCCATTCGGTGAAGTAGCGGCCCAGGTAGATCTTCTTGACCTCGGTGAGCAGGTCCAGGCAGCTCTTGCGGATGTCCTCGCCTTCCTGGGCGAGGTAATCCTCGCTCTCGATGTTGACCAGGATGTCCGTCAGGTCGCCCGTCTCGACCAGCGCGTTGGTCAGGAACTCACGGGTCGCGCACTTCGGGACGGTCATGGCCGAATCGATCGTTCTGACGGCGACCGGGGCCTTCTTGGGGCCTTTGGTCGGACGCCGCCGTTTGCCGGGGCGCTCGCGCCTGGAGGGCAGTCTCGCCCGCCGCTCGACGGCCTTCTTCTTCGCCCGCGCCTTCGTCCCATCGTCCGGGGTGGGCTTGGCCGCGGCGATCAGGAAGTAGCCTTCCTGTCCCTCCGACTGGTAGTCGGGCCACATCTCGCCCAGGCCCCACCCGCCCTCCTCCTTGAGGGCGGCCAGGTGATCCCGAAGCGCGTTGAGGGCCTCGGTCACCTTGCCCCGTTGGGCAAAGGCCCTTTGCTTGCGCAGAAACACGCTCAAATCGTCGGGCCGCCATTCCTTGTGGAGCTTGATCGCCTCCGCCGTCGTCGTCGGCGCCTTGCGGACCTCGTCGAGGAGCGTGCAGAAGTGCTCGTACCATTCCCCCGGCGTGCCCGTCTGCCCCTCGGCCCCCAGGCCGCTCGTCTTGGCCAGGATCGACCGGACCCCCTGCAGTTTGCCGTGAACCGTGACCGTGTCGCCCGTCGGCGTGATGGTGTCCTTCGTGTTGATCCGGTCGCCGACGTTCAGCTTCACCACGTGGGCGTAGACGGTGTTGACCTCCTTGACGTACTTCTCCAGTTCGTTGAAGGCCTCGGGGCTGAACGACGCCGCCTTGGCGATCAGGCCGGCCTCCTTCAGACTGATCCACAGGATGTTGTCCAGCCCGGTCTTCTCGCGCGCGTCGCTGGCGCGGAGCGTCCGGACGATCTTGAGCAGCTCCTCCCTGCGTTTGCGTTCCTCGCAGGATTCGGCCGCCGCCTCCAGGCCCTTGATGACGGCGTTCCACCGTTGGCGCTGCTCGGCGACGGCCTTGTGCAGCGGGTCGATGCGGTCGGTCTTGGCCTGCCACCCGCAGGCCTTCATGGCGGACTCAAACGCCTGGAAGCTCTTCTCGAACTGGGCCTGGTACGCCTTGAGGCCCTTGAGCGTCTCGATGGGCTTCTTGTCGTCCGAGCCCGACAGGATCGCGGCGTAGCTCTTCAGCATGATCTCGCACAGCTGCCGGATCCGCATCCACTCCTGGATCGTCGGGTCCGAGCTCGTCGTGATGTCCGCCAGCTTGCTGTAGTACGCCCGCAGGCGCTCGACGGCGTCGGCGACGGTTTGCCGAGCGGTCTGGTCGGCCTTCTCGTACTCCAGGCTGAAGGCCTCGCTTTCCTTGCCCTTCTGCGCTCGGGTCTCCAGCACGACACAGGAGTCGACCAGGCTGACGGGCTCGCGCTGCAGCGTCTCGGACAGAGAACCGAAGATGTCGTCCGGCTGGCCCTGGGCCATTCCGTAGTAGTGCCGGTACAGGTCGAATGACTTGGCTCCCTCCGAGTCCTTGCCCGTCGCGAGATGCTCGTTGGTGACCACCTTGGCCAGGTCCTTGAACGCCTCGTCTTCCGGCAGCGTCACCGACTTGTCGGGTGACCATGACCGGCCGTACCAGCGGATGTACTGCTCCAACGCCGTCGGGTAGCTCTTGATGATCGCCTGATCCGCCTCGCTCTTCGACAGCTTCGTCAGGTCGGTCTGGCGAAGCGACGTCTGGATGTAGTCGATGGCCTTTTGGAGGATGCCCTTCTCGAAGACGGCGGCCTGGACGGTCGACAGGTGCTCTCGCGGCTCGTCGGAACCCAGGAACACCGACAGGAACCTCGCCAGGTTCCGGTACTGGTACAAATGGTCGACGTCGTTGCGAAGGTCCGTCGCGCTGGCCAGCGAGGCCGTGTAGTCCGTGTAGTTCTTGCGAGCCGCTACCACGTGCGCCCGCGGCTCGTTGATCAGGTCGCTGAACTTCTGGGACCCCCAAAACAGCAGTCCCATGAGCAGCACGAACGTCGCCGCGGTCCCGACGAGCAGGTACTTGCTGAGCTTTCGGTGTCGAACGACCTGCTGCTCGTTTCGGAACACGAGCCCGAATTCCGGAAAGACCTTGCGGAACAGCAGGTCCTTGACGAAGTGCGGCCGCGGCCGCGGGTAGAGATCCTGCAGCGGGGCGAAATGTCGGGCCGCGTCGTCACCCAACCGTTCCCTGAGGTGCTTGAGGACGACCTCCCCCTGCTGCGTCGCACTGGTGAAGTACACCCCGCGGAAGATCAGGTTCTTGACCGCCTTGGGGTTCTTGATCATGGGGAACAGGATGCGGACGTACGTCCGAAGGGGGTCCTTCAGGGTACGGAACTCCTCGGGGAAGCTGTAGGCCAGGCCCAGCTCGATCTCGTCGGCGTCGTCGTTCAGGCGGCGGAGGCGAAGGTCATTGAGCCGACCGTAGACCCGGTCGAAGTCGCCGCCGAATTCTTCCGGGTCGTACAGCACGTTGAATTCGCCCGGCCTGGACCAACCGAAGATCTGGTTCTTGAAGGTGATGTCGCGTTCGGCCCGGTCGAAGAACTGCATGAACCCCAGGATCTTGTCGCACTTGGTGATGACCAGGTAGGTCGCGAAGGTCACGCCGAGTTTGCTCTGCAGGTCACGGAGTCGTTCCAGTGCGGTGTTGGCGTCTTCCTCGTGCTTCTCGGGGGAGTCCTGCAGGAGGTGCTCGGCCGAGACGCAGACGACGGCTCCGTTGATGGGGAACCCGCGGCGCCCTTTGGCGACGGTGTCGAGGAAGGCGAGCCACTCGCGACGGTCGGCGTCGTCCTGTGGGTTGCACAGGCGGCCGGCCATGTCGATGAACACGGCGTCCTCGGTAAACCACCAGTTGTACTGGAGCGTGCCGAGCTGATACCCCTCGGGCTTGCCCGTCGAGAACGTCAGCCCGCCCTCGTTGATGAGCTTGGTCTTTCCGCAGCCGGAGTCGCCGATGACGATGTACCAGGGCAGGTCGTAGACGCTGATGCCAAGCCCTTTTCGCATGTCCCGGATGGCGGCAAAGAACTTCTCGTTGTTGGCCTTGATGGCCGCACGTACGTCCATGGAGACCGGGCCGGCGTCGTCGGCCTCGGCCAGGTCCGACGCCATCTTCCGCGCACGCTTCCGCTTGCGGATCCCGAACAGCCTGGAGACGATGAACCCGACCAGGCCGAGCACCAGGGCGACGCCCAACAGCCCGATGATGATATGCGTCGTGGGCAGGTGCAGAACCCGGGCCAGGCAGTAGATCAGCCCAACCGGCGTGCCCAGCCCCATCAGCGCCAGCATCATCCGGGTCTCGGGGGGGAGACCCTTGTAGGCGTCCAGCAGCTTCTTGAGCAACTTCATGGCATTGCCTCGCGTGATTCCGGTCTAACGATCAGCGCGTCGCTCCTGAGGTCAGATGGCGTCTTGCCACAAGAAACGCCGCCCCGCCGCGGGCCAGGCCCTATTGCGCCTCCGACCCCGCTTCCTTCTCCTCCTCCTGGTCCGTCTGCTTCGGCGGCGCCTCGAAGAACTCGCCCTGCCGGGCCTGCTCGGCGAAGACGCTCAGATCCTTAACGGCCTTGTTCCAGCTGACGCGAAACGCGACCAGCGACCCGCCGATGATCAGCGCGACGATCACCAGCACGATCGTCAGGCTCATCCCCAGCCGGTAGTCGACCTGCAGTTCCTGGTTGTGCTCGTAAGCCTCGGGGAACAAATCCCTACCGCGCGCCGTCGAGTAGGCCGGGAGCCGCGTGAACAGCCGGCGGGTGTAGTCGGCCAGCTCCTGCGGGTAGTCGTGAAACTTGCCCTTGAACCCGAGCCGCAGACAGGAGAAGTAGAGGTTGAGCTGTGCGGCCAGCTCGTCCTTGTCCCTGCGATCGCGGCGTTCGGCCAGTTCGTATTCGCGCTGGATCTCGTCGCAATCCTCGAAAAACCGCTCGCCGCCCAGCGCCTCCGGGTGGTCGGGCAGGATGTCCATGTCCGTCTCGAGGCGGTTGTTGAACCAGTACTCCACGCCCTCCCATTCAGAGTTGAGCATCTTGTAGTCGATCAGGTAGACCATCATGGCCTTGACGCGGTCGTGCCAGGCCCGCTCCGACACCGGGTCTTCCCGCGCCAGGTCCTCCGAGTCCCGCAACGCTGACAGGGCCTCGTACCGGACCTGCTCGGGCGCGGGCGTCGCCCCGTGCTTGACCTGCCGGGCGAAATTGGTCACGAACTCGAAGACCGGCCAACAGACTTCGCTGAACTGTACCGTGTTGGTCATCGGCTAGGGTCCCTTGAGCACCACATAGAGAGAGGGATGCAGCCCCTCCATGGCCGCCATCTGTCCCTCACGCATGCTCATACGGATGCCTCGTTCGTTCTCGCACTCCTTCCAGTAGTCGGTGCGGTCCGGACCGATCGTCTTGTCGATCCTGAAGTAGTGCAGCCCCTGGCGCCTCGGCAGCGTGCCGGCGGGTACGGACTTGATCTGGAACCGGAGCCCGCTGACGGCCGTGCCGTGGATCCGGCCCGCCCGGCGCGGCGAGGCGAGTTTCAGATCGAAGGTCTTTTTCACGTATGCGTACAACTCATCGATGTCCATCTCGTCCGAGTAGAGGGCGAGGAACATCTCCAGGTTCTCGTCGATCCACCTGCGGTCCAGCTCGAGCTGCAGCCCCTCGCGACCGCTGGGGTCCTTTCTGCGCGTGAAGCGTCTCTCCTCGTAGTTGGCCGGACGCATCGCGTCCAGCAAGATCTCGATCCGCTTGCGGAGCTGCTCGAAGCTCTCCCCCGGACGGTCGTGGTCGTACATCGGGATGTCGACCGGCACGAGGTCGTCGTGGAAGACCGATAGGTGACCGACCAACCGCGACAGGGACACGAATACGTCATAGGGATGCAGGACCGGACACTGCATCAAGGCCTTGAGCTCGGCCCGCGACTCGTTGAGGACGTGGAGCTTGAGCAGGTGCTCCATGTTGCTCGCGACCCCGTCGGTGAACTGCATGTGGTGTTCGCGGGCCTCGGTGGCCAGGACCTCGTCCTTGGCCTCGACCTGATCCAAGAGCGACGTGACCAGGCTGCTCAGCCCCGCGTCGGCCTGGATCGAGAGCAGCGGACCCGCCCCCAGTTCGTCAGGCTCGGGGACGGCGCCGGGGCGGTCCGTTCGGCGGACCCGGCAGACCCGGATCACGTCGTAACCGGTCATGTCCTCGCCCTCGGCGAAGAGCCGCCCGCGCATCCGCCGGACATAGAGCGTCTGGGGGTTCTCACCGGTGTTCTCGTCCCGTCGGGTGGCGGCGTGGGGTTCGTAGCGGGGGGTCCCCTCGATCTGCTCGGGGCTTTCCAGGGAGATCGAGTTGGCCCGGACCTCCTGCATCTCTGGAATGCCGAGGTAGATGTCCAGGCCCGTCTGCTCCTTGCCCATCGCCTGTTTGAAGTCCAGCGGGGCGACCTCGGTGTTCTCCGGGATCCGCACCCACGTGCCGTCCTTGAGCCGCAGGTCGCATCGATCCAGGCGCAGCGTGAAGTTCTCCATGGGCTCTTCGGCGATCTCCACGCTCATGAACCCCCAGGCGAACGGGCGGGTGGCGTCCAGCCCGGTGCGGATGATGGTCTCCAGCCAGCGCTGCGAGGCCTGGAGGTGGTGCGGGCGGAGGAACATCCCCTCCGACCAGTGGATTTCCGTCCAGAATGCCATGGCTCTTTCACCCCACGGTGTGGCCCGTCGAAGGCGCGTTCAGTTGTATATCATCCAATCCATGTCTTTGCCGAAGGTCCGTTTCGTCACCCGTTCGATGGACTGTTTGTGTATGTGGACCTTGAGCTGATCCCGGAAGTCCCCGACCGTCCAGAAGACGACCGGTTTGGTGGGCAGGATATTGCCCTTGGCGTCCTGGAATTTGCAGAAGACGTAGATGACGGCCTTGCTGTCGAAGATGCTGTCGATGGGGATGCCCTTGACGATCTGGTCCTTCTGCCCCGGCTTGAAGGCGCCGCCCACCAGCAGGCCCCCGGCGCGGACCCCGTACAGGCTGCCCGCCGGCTCCTTGGTAAACGAGTAGATCTGCTGCTTCTTGATGCGGAACCGCTCGGTGTTGTCCTTCTGCTTCATGGCCTCCCGGGTCGGGCGCTTCGCGAACCAGACGTCGGCCGTGATAGGCGTCTCCGGCTTGAGCTCCTCATTGGCGGCTTTCGAGTCCTTGCCTTCCAGGTCCTGGGGGAAGACGCTCACGATGTCGACGGCCAGGGGCTGTCCCTTGGGATTGGCGGGCGACGCGTTGATGTACTGGTCCACCTCGACCATCATCGTTCGAGCCGGACAGCCGCAGACCCCCACCAGCAGCAGCACCGCCACGAGCGTCCCGGCGCACCGTTGGACGCCACCATACGAACCGGACGTTCTCATCGTCTTGCTCCTCGGGTTTCTCTGTCGGCGCCGGAGAGAAGCCGTGTCGGCCTTCCCCGGGCCCTCAACCGACCGCGCACGATCACGTACTTGATCCAAAGACCTTGGCCATTCTGTCGGCCCGAAGCTTCAGCATGTGCTCCATGAACAGCTCGTGTCCGTCGTGCTTGAGGTAGTCGCGGATCCTGCAGTTTGGATCCGCGCCCGCGAATTGATCTCCCATGAGCTGGGCCTGCAGCTCCGATGCGATCGACTCGATGACGGTGTCGCAGCTGACCATGGCCGCAAACATGAACCGCCCGAAAGCCTTCAGCTTCATCCTGAACGCGCCGATCTGGCCCGTTCCCGACGGCTGGATGGTCTGCTCGATCATCGCCAAAAAGTCGTCGCGCGAGGCGTACACCTGCCAGGGCCGGTTTACCGCCGGATGGTGCTTCGAGTACTTGCCCAGGAACAGGCGCATGTCGTCATCGAGCTTGGCCGCGAAGTGGCCCAGCTCGATGAAGGTGTCGACGAGCAGATCGGCCGCCTGCGTCTCGGGTTGGATCCCGCCCTGCGAGAGGGGCGGCTTGGCCGAGGCGAGACGGTCCCACACGGTAAGCAGCAGCGCGTCGGCCCCCTTGGCCGCCCGGGCCGCTAGCTGGTTCTTCTCGTCTGACAGCTTGTCGATCTCGGCGTTCTTTTCTTCGCGGAGCTGATCCAGCTCGGCCCGAAGGGATTCGATCTCGGCGCCGAGCTCTCGCTTGGCCGCTTCGGCGGCGTCGGTGCGGGTGTCATCGCCGGCCGCCAGCTCGGCCCGCTGGACCTTCAGCAGCAGCTCGTCTCGCTCCGATTCGAGGCGGTGGATCTCGGCGTTCCGGGCGACGACCTGCTCATCCAGGTCGGCGTGCTCCTTCTGAACGGTCTCCATCCGCTCGCGCTGTTCGTTGAGGATCTGCTGCAGCTCCTCTGCGCGGGTCTGTTCGGCCTCGAACTGCTTCTCCCTGCGGGCGAGGTCGGCCTGGGTGGTCTTCAGCGCGTCCTCCAGATCGGCCTTCTCCCTGTCGAGGCGCTGGACCTTCTTGGTGAGCTCCTCGAGCTGATCAGCCGAGGCGCCGCCCCGGCCGGTCCCATCCTGGCTGTGCTGGGCGAGCTCCACGACCCAGGAGCCCAACAGCCGGTGTCGATCGGACGCCTTGGCCTTCGCCAAAGCCTCCAACAGTGGTTCGAGAAACGCGTCCACAGCAGTACCCCGAGATCGCTCTTCCGCCCGCCGGCCTGTCATGGGTGTTCGCTATCCGGGCAGGGGTTGTCCAGCTGCGCGCCCTCGCGGCGGGCGAGTCGCGATCCGTTGGGGGCGGGTGGCGGTCCTCCGCCACAGACCACCGGTCCGACCTTCCGAAACGGACCGCCCCGTGGTGTGATCACGCAGCCGAGCGCCCTGGCTACCCCTGGCGATTCCCTCGTCGCGAACTCGCAGGCCAAGGGTATGTCGGCTAGAACATAACTCTGGCGCGTCTCGTGTGTCAAGCGTGCATTTCGAGGCCGACGCCGGTGGGCAACGGGCCCAGACGAGCCGCCGATGCGCCGCCCGTGGCGCATCACTATCGGTTCGCGGCGCGCCCGGAGGCGGTTTTTCGCTTGACAATACCAGGGCCCGGGGTTTTGATGAACCGCGCTGGGTCCGACGGCGTGTTTGGCCGCAATGTCGACTGCCAGGAGGACACGTCTCGGCCGGCAGGTGATAGGGAAAAGGCAAGCGGAGCGGTTCCGACCACGGAGTCCCTGGGCGCGGCAATCCCGAGAGACGACACGGCAGAGGAGGAGGTATCGAGGGCGTGCGATGCGCTGCCGGCCGGGACGACAGGGCGCGTTCGACCCCCGATCATCGGTGAGAGAGGCTGGGGAATTTTGCCCAGCGATTCGCCCATGAAGCCGCCTGGTGGCCGCGTATCGGCGTTTCGGCGATTGGCACGGAGCTTGCCTAGTCCCATATCAACACACAGGCGCGACCGCCGGTCGCAGATTCGGGTGAGGCGGTTGACGAAGTGCGACCTAGCGGCCTGGCAAAGCTGAAACATCCGGCAAGTAAACAACAGTCGTACATCCGGCGTCCGGGGTCTTGTGATCCCGGGGACAAATGATAGACGCTCCGTGTGAAAGGAGAAGCGAGTCATGCCAACCCCGTGTAATCTGAGAGTTGCGGAGTACCCAGGCTCCTCCGAGAAAGAGGGGCGCGAAGGCACGAGCGACGTGTTCGAGATCGAGCACCACCTGCATCAGCCCACCGAGCCGACCACGGGCCAGCCGTCGGGCGTTCGCGTTCACAGCCCGCTGCGGATCGTCAAGCTCATCGACAAGGCCACGCCGGGCTTCCACAAGGCGCTGTGCACGGGACAGAACCTTCCCGAGGTGATCCTCGATTTCTACCGGATCGATCCGGACTCGCGCGAGGAGATCAAGTACTACACCATCACCATCCGTCAGGCGCGGATCGTCGACATTCGGCCGTACATGCCCATGAGCTTCGTACCGGCCAACGAGTCGTATCGCCACATGGAGCAGATAAGCTTCGTGTACGAAGAGATCGAATGGCGATGGATCCCGGACGGCGCGACGGAGATGGACAAGTGGCGTGCACCGGGCGGCGCGTAGTCCTTGGCCGCCGGCTGATGGACAGTGACGTGTTTGCCGCCGGCCTGGACCGATCGGTATCCGATGGGGAGGCCGGCGGCTTGTCCTGTAGGGTGACCGCCAGTGCCGCGCGAGCAAACGTTTCTGGAGCGGATCGCCGAACGTGGCGGGGCGCGGAAGCCATACGAACCGACGACTGAAGAAGACGTCTACGCGCTGATGGAGTCGGTTCGCCGGCAGCTGGCCCGTCTGCTCAACGCCCGTCACGAGATGAGTCAGGCGCTGCCCGACTACGGCCTGCCCGCGCTGATCGATCTGCCGGTGGATATCGAGGGCTACGTCCACTCTGTCCAGGAAGCGATCCGAACGGCCATCGAGAAGTACGAGCCCAGGCTCCGGCGCGTCCGCGTCACGCGCGAGGACACCGAAGAGCGGAACGTCCAGAGGCTGGTGTTTCGCATCGAGGCCGTCCTGATCGGCTCGACGGACGAGTACCGCGTCGGGTATCGGACGGCGGTCCGGGGGGACGGGCAATTTGACGTGTCGGACTGATCCAGTGTCCGGGGCGTTTGGTTGGATGACACCGTGAGCAACGTCTACTACCAGGACGAACTGCAGTACCTCCGCGAAGTGGGGCCCGAGTTTGCCAACGCCAACCCCGAGATCGCCCGTTTCCTCGCCGACCGGGGCTCGGACCCCGACGTGGAGCGGATCCTGGAGGGCGTTGCCTTTCTCACCGGTCGGATCCGTCAGAAGCTCGATGACGAGCTGCCCGAGCTGACCGCCAACATGATGGCGCTGCTCTGGCCTCACTACCTCAGGCCGATTCCCTCGATGACGATCCTCGAGCTGCTCCCGAACATCCAGGCGATGCAGGCGCCGCTCAACGTCCAGGCGGGCGCGGAGTTCGCCAGCATCCCGATCGAAGGGACGCCCTGCCGGTACCGATCGTGCTGGCCGGTGACGCTCCGCCCGTGGGCGCTTGGCGAGGTCCGCCTCGAGACCGCGTCGGCCCAGCCGGTTCGACTGGTGATGATGCTCCGCACGTCGGCCAGGGCCAGCCTGGAGGACCTGCAGCTCGGGTCGGTCCGGTTCCACCTCGCCGGGGAACCGAGGACGGCCTTCGCGCTGTACCTGTTGTTGGTCGCCCACGTCGAGCACGTGACCGTATCGGACGGGTCGTCGCGCCCCGACCGCGCCGAAGAGGTGTTGTCGGCCGAGCAGATCGTGCCGGCCGGCCTCCGCCGCGCCGAGGCCGTCCTCCCGTATCCGCCCCACGCGTTTCCGGGATATCGCCTCCTGCAGGAATACCTGACGTTCAGGGACCGGTTCCTGTTCGTGGACCTCAAGGGGTTGGACCGCGCCGTCCGCAGGCTCGAGCTGACCGATGCGGTCGAGATCGTGGTGACCTTCAACCGCCGGCTCGAATCGCTGCCGCTCGTGTCCGCCGAGAACGTCCGACTCCACTGCGCGCCCGTCATCAACCTGTTCCAGCATCCGTCCGAGCCGATTCGTCTGAAGCATGACCGCACGGAGTACCTGCTCCAGCCGTCCAACGCGGGCGTGGCCGATCGCCGGCATCTGGAGGTCTTCTCGGTCGATCAGGTCATGGGGTTGTCGCGACAGGGGGCCATGGAATCGCACGAGTACGCGCCGTTCTACTCGTTTCGACATATGACGACCGACCCGACCACTGCATCCTACTACCAGACGCACCTGCGACCGAACGTGGTCCGCGACGATCCCCGACTGGGCACGGACACGTACATATCGTTCGTGGCCGGCAGCGAGGCGGGGAAGCTGCCGGAGGAGGAGACGATCTCGGTTCAGATGACGTGCACGAACCGGCACTTGCCCGGCGAACTGCGCGCGGGCGACATCACCAACCCGACCGACAGCTCGCCGCCCGATACGACGTTCAGGAACATCGTCAAGCCGACCGGGACGGTCTGCCCGCCGTTGGGCAAGGGGCTGCATTGGCGGCTGATTTCGCACCTGTCGCTGAACTACGTCTCGCTGACCGACGCGGACCACTTCAAGGAGCTGCTGCGCGTGTACGACTTCCAGTCGGCCCACGACGCGCAGCTGGCCATCGCGCACCGCCGGATGCTGGATGGGATCCTGCGGGTCCGATCGTCCTTCAACGAGCGGATGATCCGCGGGGCGCCGCTCCGCGGCTCCCAGATCGAGATCGAGCTGAATGAGGACCATTTCGCTGGCGAGGGCGACGCGTATCTGTTCGCCACGATCCTCGATCGGTTCCTGGCGCTCTATGCCACCGTCAACGCCTACACCCAGTTGACGGTGCGGTTTGCGCGCTCCGGACAGGTCTACGCGTTCCCCGCACGATCGGGTGAGCAGTTCACGCCGGCTGGATCGTCAGGGGGGGGCTCCAATGGCTGACCCCGGCGCGACAACGACGGCGTTGACCCGCTCGGACCCGGATCTGCTGATTCGGATGTTGTCGCAGGCCTGGCGGTTCGACTTCTTCCAGCTCATCTGGCTGCTGCAGCGACACCGGCCCGACGCCGAGCCGGTCGGGTACCGCGGGCCCGTGTCGCGGGAGGCGTTTCGTTTTCGCCCGCACGTGTCGCTGGGGTTCCCACCGACCGACGTGCGACGGGTGATCCCGGTCAGACCCAGGGGGGGGCGAGATCTGGTTTACGTCCTCGAATCGACGTTCCTGGGTCTCTACGGCGTGGCCACGCCCCTGCCTCTGCATTACGCCATCGACATTCTGCGGGCGGTCGATCCCTACAACGGTGGGCCGGTCGATCAGCTCGAGCAACGGTCGGAAGACCAGCTCGCGGTGCCGGAGGAGGACCTCGAGCCGACGCCGACGCGCGACTTTCTGGACCTGCTGCACCACCGTCTGACGTCGCTGTTCTACCGGTGTTGGACCAAGTACCGGTACCACACGACGTTCGGCATGCCGGACCACGACGAGATCACCGCGTATCTGCTGTGGCTGATCGGGGGATCGCCCGGGTGGGACCGAGCGACGGTGGGGGTCTCGCCGGTCCGGTTGTTGAGGTATGCGGGCATTCTGACGCAGCACCCGAAATCGGCAGCGACGCTGGAGGGGGTGCTGTTCGACTACTGGCGGGGGATTCCCGTCGAGGTGGAGCAGTTCGTCGGGCGCTGGGTGCCGCTCAAGACGAGCGATCTGAACCGGATCGGGCTGGCCAACAGCCGACTGGGCGTGGATCTGACCGTCGGCGAGCAGGTATATGACCTGTGCGGGTCATTCAACATCGCGTTCGGTCCGGTGGACTGGGCGACCTACTTGCGTTTTCTTCCGGACGGGACCTGCTTCGCGGAGACGCGGTCACTGGTCCGGCTGTACTGCACGGACCCGTTGTCGTTCAGTCTGGAAATGAGGCTGAAAGCGGGCGAGGTGCCGGAGATGCTGCTCTCGTCCGACGACGAAGCGGGCCGGCTTGGCTACACCAGTTGGGTCCGGACGGACGAGATGCCGGAGACATCCGTGGCGTTCGGAGTGAACTAGGCGGCGTTCCTAAGCGGGATCGCCGAGGAGGCGATGCGTCGGGCCGGGCTCGCACGCTTCAAAGAGGCAGGGCTCCGGAGGGGGACCCAGACGAGGGGTGATGGCGGGGGTTGATGTCGAAGGCCGACGCTGACGCCGGCCGACAAGCTAGGTGACCGAACATGTCCACAACAAGCAAGGCTGAGGACCTCCGCAGGCTGCTCAGCACGTGCGACGCGGATTGCATGCGATACTTCCAGGGCGCCGCAAGCCTGTGCGGCTCGCGTACGCATTTCGAGATCACTCCCGAGCACTACTTCTTGAGACTGCTGGACGAGACCACGGGCGACGTCACGCGGATCTTCGAGACGTTCAAGGTGGACCGAGCGGCCATTCGCCGTGCGTTGCAGCGGATCCTCGATCAGTTGCCGGCCGGGCATACGGGCAAGCCCGCGCTGTCGCCGAAGCTCATCGAGCTGTTCTCGGCCGCCGCCCTCCTCGCCGAGGAAGGAGGATTCGAACAGATCCGATCGGGGCTGCTGCTGTTCGCCTTCGTGCTGAACCCCGGGCACACGCGGGTGGGGGAGTATACGTCGGAGCTGGAGCGGATCGACGCCGATCAACTGCGGGACCACTTCCACGAGATCGTGCTGGGGGCGCCGACGGAGGAAGCGGGCGGACCGGAGGCGGCTCCCGGTGCGGGTCCGCCGGCCGAGGGCGCGGCGCTCGCGCAGTTCACGATCGACCTGACGGCGCGGGCGGCGGCGGGCGAGATCGACCCTGTGTTCGGTCGAGACCAGGAAATCCGCCAGATGATCGACATCTTCGCGCGTCGGCGGAAGAACAACCCGATCCTGGTCGGCGAACCGGGGACGGGCAAGACGGCGATCGTGGAGGGGTTGGCTTTGCGGATCAGCCAGGGGGACGTGCCGCCAGTCCTGAAAGGGATCCGTCTGATCACGCTGGACCTCGGGTTGCTGCAGGCGGGCGCGGGGGTGAAGGGCGAGTTCGAGAACCGGCTCAAGAACGTAATCAAGGAAATCAAAGCCAGCGAGACGCCCGTCGTCACGTTCATCGACGAGGCGCACACGCTGATCGGGGCGGGCGGGACGGCCGGCGGGTCGGACGCGGCCAACCTGCTCAAGCCGGCCTTGGCGCGGGGGGAGCTGCGAACGGTCGCCGCGACGACGTGGGCGGAATACAAGAAGTACTTCGAGAAGGACGCGGCGCTGGAGCGTCGGTTCCAGCTGGTGACCTGCGATGAGCCGTCCGTGGAGAACGCCGTGGTGATGCTCCGGGGGTTGAAGGATCGGTACGAGAAGCACCACAAGGTCGTGGTCCTGGACGAGGCGATCACGGCGGCGGCGCAGCTTTCGAGCCGGTACATCAGCGGACGGTTCCTGCCGGACAAGGCGGTCGATTTGCTGGATACGGCCTCGGCACGGGTGGCGGTGGGGTTGAGCACGCAGCCGGCGGCGCTGGAGGACATCGACCGACAGCTGAGCAATCTGGACACGGCCATCGCCGCGATCTATCGCGACAAGGCCAGCGGCGTTGCCGCGGACGAGGCCATGCTGGCCGACATGGAGGCGTCCCGGACCTCGCTGCTCGCCGAGCGTGAGGAGGTCGAGAAGCGGTGGAAGGCCGAGCTGGCGGGCATCCGTCGCATCCACGACCTCCGCGCGAAGCTGTGGAAATGCACCTCGGTCGAGACCGAGCCCGAGGCCGAGGAGGAGGTCGAGGCGCCCGCAGAGCCCTCCGCCGAGGACGAGCAAGCCGCAGAGGCGGCCGAGGGCGAACAAACCGAGCAGCCCGAGGAGGTCCTGGACGAGGCCGAGCTTCGCAAGCAGATCGACGAGGCGATGAAGACACTCGAAGAGATGCAGGGCGACGAGCCGCTGGTCCATCCGCACGTCGACGCCGCGGCGGTGGCGGCGGTGGTAGCTGATTGGACCGGGATTCCCGTGGGCAGCATGGTCAAGGACGAGATCCAGGCCGTGCTGCAGATGGAGGACCGGCTTCGCGGACGGGTCGTCGGTCAGGATCATGCGCTCGACACGATCTCGAGCAAGCTGCGGACGACCAAGGCGGGGATCGGCAACCCCGACCAGCCGATGGGCGTGTTTCTGTGCGTGGGCCCGAGCGGCGTGGGCAAGACGGAGCTCGGGTTGGCCGTGGCGGACCTCCTGTTCGGCGGCGAGCGATTCCTGGTGACGCTCAACATGTCGGAGTTCATGGAGAAGCACACGGTCTCCCAGCTCAAGGGCTCGCCGCCCGGGTACGTCGGATACGGGGAGGGCGGCGTGCTGACCGAGGCGGTGCGACAGCATCCTTACTCGGTGGTGCTGCTCGACGAGGTAGAGAAGGCCCACCCCGACGTGATGAACCTGTTCTACCAGGTGTTCGACAAGGGCATGCTGGCGGACGGCGAGGGACGGGTGGTCAACTTCAAGGACACGGTGATCCTGCTGACCAGCAACCTGGGCACGGACGTCATCCAGGGGCTGTTCGAATCGGGCGAGGAGGTGACGTCCGAGATGGTGAAGGACGCCATCTACCCCCACCTGCGCGAGCATTTCAAGCCGGCGCTCCTGGCGCGGATGACCATCATCCCGTTCATGACGCTCGGCCAGGACATCCTGAAGTCGATCGCCAAGATGAAGCTGAACAAGCTCGGCCAGCGGATCGCCGACGCGCACAACATGACCTTCAACGTGGACGACTCGGTGTACGAGTCGATCGCGAGCCGCTGCACGCAGGTGGATGTGGGGGCCCGAAACATCGACCACATCCTCTCCCAGGACGTGCAACCCGAATTGGCCCGTCGACTGCTGGAGAGGATGGGCGAAGAGGAGATGCCCGGGGCGGTGAACATGGGCGTGGACGAAGCCGGAGAGTTCACCTACGTGTTTGCCGATTAGCGCAAGGGCGCCACTGGCGGCTCGCCCGCCAGTGGGCACGGGCAGACAAGCTGCCCGTGGCATCCCCGCCCTGGTCCCGGGCATGCCGAGGCGCCTTCACGCACTGGAGGGAATCAGCCGGCCCAAGCCCGATCTGTTTGGCGATCTTTCCCCGGCAGCACGGGGACCCTCACGAGGCCGGACGTGTCGGGCGGCATCGGACCCCCGCCGAGGGAGGCGTGCGGCCGTCATCACGAGGACGGACGAGGCTCGGGAGACCCCCCGCCTCGTTCACGGATGAGGCAACGGTAAGCCTGTTGCCCTGTCACGGAGCGTGAGCCATGGCTTTGATACGCGATCTCAGCAAGGCGCAACTGGCGTTCCAGATCGTCGGTGGAGACGCCGACCAATTCCTGGTCGTTCGGTTTCGGGGGACGGAGGGACTCAGCCAGCTCTACCGCTTCGAGATCGAGCTGTCCTCGACCGAGGAGTCGGTCGCCTTCGACAGCATCGTGGGCAAGCCGGCCGTTCTCAGCATCAACGCGGTCACGGGGACGCGGTGGTTCCACGGGATCGTCGGGCGGTTCGAGATGACGGGCAGGACCTACGACCAGACGTACTTCCGCGCGGAGCTGGTTCCCAGCGTCTGGATTCTGACGCACCGGTACAACTCGCGGATCTTCCAGAACAAGACCGTCCAGGAAATCATCACCGACGTGCTGACCAAGGCGGGGATCGCATCGGACCGGTTCCGATTCGCCCTGACCCGATCGTACCAGCCCCGCGAGTACTGCGTCCAGTACCGCGAGACGGACTACAACTTCATCTGCCGGCTGATGGAGGAAGAGGGGATCTGGTACTACTTCGAGCAGACGCAGGCGGCGCACGTCCTGGTCGCCGCCGACGCGGCGTCGGCGTACGCGCCGATCGAAGGGACCGCCGAGCTGCCCTACCAGCCGCCGTCGGGCATGAACGTCGAGGAGGACCACGTGTTCCGCCTCCGGCTGGGCCAGGCCGTCCGCCCGGGCGCGGTGGTGCTCAACGACTTCAACTTCGAGAACCCCAAGCTGAAGCTGCAGGCCCAAGGGACGTCCGGCCGGGACGCGGGGCTCGAGTTCAGCGACTATCCCGGCGAGTACAAGGAGCAATCGGAAGGCACCGCCCTGGCCGGGCTGCGGGTCGAGGAGTTCAACGCCGGGCGGATCCAGGCCGTGGGACAGAGCAACTGCCACCGGCTCGCGCCGGCGCGAACCTTCACGCTCATCGAGCACCCCACCGCCTCCCTGAACGCGGCGTACTTGCTGACGTCCGTCACGCACGAGGGCAAGGAGTCGACGACCCGAACCAGCACGGCGACGACGAACCGCCCGACGATCCTCGACGCCCGCATCCACCAATCGCTGCTGGCGGCCCGTCAGAACGAGGACGAGCGGGTCCGCGAATTGGCCGAAGGGCTATTGCAGATCGCCTCGCGGCTCGACTTGGGCGATCCGACCGCGCACCGCGCGTTGACGCAGTGGTTGTACCACGCAGGGCAGGTGGCCCGGGACGTCCCCACCTCCGCGGTTGCGTCGGGCGGGAACGGGGTGGGGGCGCTGTCGATCCCCAACCTGATCGAAGACGTCAAGGGCATCAGCCTGGTGGACTACGAGGCGCCCGTCTACGAATGCCGCTTCGAGGCCATCCCGGCGGCCGTGAGCTACCGCCCGCCGCGGATCACCCCCTGGCCGGAGATGCGGGGCACGCAGACGGCCCGCGTGGTCGGCCCGCAGGGCGAGGAGATCTACACCGACGAGTACGGGCGCGTGAAGGTCCAGTTCAACTGGGACCGCGAGGGCAAGTTCGACGAGAACTCCTCCTGCTGGATCCGGGTCAGTCAGAACTTCGCCGGCGGGCAGTACGGGATCCTGTTCTTGCCGCGGATCGGGCAGGAGGTGATCGTCGACTTTTTGGAGGGCAACCCGGACCAGCCCATCATCACCGGGCGAGTGTACAACGCCGACCACATGCCGCCCTACAAGCTGCCGGACGAGAAGACCAAGAGCGTCATCAAGACGCACAGCAGCAAGGGGGGCGGCGGCACGAACGAGATCCGCATCGAGGACCTCAAGGACAAGGAGCAGATCCTGATCTACGCCCAGAAGGATCTGCACTTCCGCGTCAACAACGACCGGCTCGAGAACGTGGACCGGGACCGGCACCTGACGGTCAAGAGGAATCAATTCGACCTGGTCAAGGAGGGCAAGCACGCGGAGGTCAAACTGGACTTGACTGAGAAGGTCGGCGGGAAACGGTCGCTGGAGGTGGTGGGCGACGTCGGCGAGGACTTCAAGTGCAACCACAGCGAGAAGGTGGGGGTGAACTACTACCTCAACGCCGGGGTGAACGCCGTCATCGAAGCCGGCGTCAACATCACGCTGAAGGTGGGGGGCAACGCGATCTCTCTGACGCCCGCGGGCATCTTCATCTCCGGGACGATGGTGTTCATCAACAGCGGCAGCGGGGCGACCAGCGGCCAAACGGTGGCGCTCAAGGCCATCGAACCCCCCAAGGACGCCGACACGGTCCAGCCCGGCAAGGACACGACCTACTCCGGTCAGGATGCGATCGCGGAGGGTCAGGTCGATACGGACATCGCCGGGCTCGCGTTCCAGCCGAGCGAGACGGAGGAGGAGGAGACCAGCTGGATCGAGATCGAGTTGGTCGATGAGGCCGGTCAGCCGGTACCGGGGGAGCGCTACGAGATCATCGCCCCCGACGGCGAGACGATCCGAAGGGGCGGTCTGGACGAACTGGGCCAAGCCCACGTGATGATCCCCGAGCAGGGCGACTGCCAGATCTCGTTCCCGAACCTCGACATGACGGCATGGGCCCGCGCGAGTGCCGGGGGGCCCGGAGGCGGAGGCGCCGCAGGACCCGCCGGTGGGGGGCCGGCCGGCGCCGGAGCCGGAGGCGCTCCCGGTGCGGGCGCCGGTGGAGAACAAGCAGCCGCGGGTGGCGCGGGAGGTGCGGCAGGTCCTGGTGAAGCTGCCGGCGCCGGGGCTGGCGGGGCTGGTGGCGCTACTGGGGGAGCAGCAGGCGGGGCGGGCGCAGGTGGGGCGGCTGGTGGCGGCGCAGCCGGAGCTGGTGGCGCTGGCGGAGGAGCGGCCGCTGGCGGAACGGCGGGTGGCGCGGGCGCCGGTGGGGCCGGAGGCGGCGGCGCTGCCGGGGGAGGGGCCGATGAGGAGGGGGGCGCTGCTGGTGTGTAGGCCGATGAGGCTGGGGTTGGCCCTCGACCTGGGGTGTCTCGAGGAACAGGAGTAGACCCGAATGGCTATCGAACGAGACGGAACGCAGCCCCCCGGCGGAACGGACCCCTCTGGTGGGGAGCAGACTCCTGGGGGCCCTCAGCAGTCTGACAGTTCTCGATGGCCTGACGGGACCGGCGGCCTTCGACAGCAACGGGCCGCCCAGCTCCGCGCTGAGCAGGAACAGGCCCAGCGAGAGACGGAGACCCAACAGGAAGGCGCCGAGGAAGCAACTGAGGGGGCCCGCGGCACGGGTCCCGTCGGCCAAGGCGAGCGCGTGATCAGAGACGGCGAGTGCATCTCGTCGATCGCCAGGGAAGCGGGGCACTTCTGGGAGACGGTCTGGAACGACGCCGCCAACAGCGGGCTGCGCGAGGTCCGCGGCGACCCCAACATCCTGCTGCCCGGCGACCGTGTGCACGTCCCGGAGATCCGCCCGAAGCAGGAGCCCGGGGAAACCGAGATGCGGCATCGTTTCGTCCTGAGAGGCGAGCCGACCGACATCCGCGTTCGGGTCATGGACGACGACCAGCCCCGGGCCTCCCAGCCTTACACCGTCGAGGTCGGCGACAGGGAGTACACCGGGACGACGGACGCGGACGGATGGCTCACCGTCCCGATCCCCGCGACCGCCCGGCTGGCGACGCTCACGATCGGGCCGGACGACGCGGTGATTCCGCTCGAGCTGGGGGAGCTGGACCCGGTCAGCGAGATGCGCGGCCTGCAGGACCGCCTCGACAACCTCGGCTTCGATTGCGACGGCGAACGGGGCGAGCTGGGCGACGGCACGCGGGAGGCGCTGCGGGCCTTTCAGGAGCGGTTCGAGCTGGAGGTCACCGGGGAGCCGGACGAGGCGACACGATCCAGGCTCGTCCAGGAGCACGGAGCGTAAGACGAGGAGATCAGCGTCATGGGCGAAGAGGCCAGACCCAGCGCAGGCCGGGTTCATCGCCGTCGACGAGGCGCCACCAGCGGCGCGACGCTTTCCACGAGGCCCACCTTCCGCGTCCGCGGAGAGGTGTACAACCGCCTGCGGTACATCGGCACGGACCGGCTCGGGAATCTGCTGGGCACGGACGGCAGCCCCCAGTGGGAGACGGCTAACCTGTTTCAGCGGGAGCAGCTCAGCCGGGTCCAGGGCGAAGAGATGGCAGACTACGGCATGTGCTCCTGGGAAGACCGAGCCATGGCCGCCGTCGAACTGGAGATGAAACGAGGCACGAGAATCCTGGAGTCCGTCGAGACCGACACCGACGGGACGTTCTCCTTCAGGCAGGAGCTGAGCGCCAGGACGAACTACACGTTGGAGTTGCTGTTTCAGGGCAACCGCATTCCGTCCGAACGCATCCGGTACAGGTTCTCGGTGCCGCGCGTCCCACGGGAGGATACGGAGCGTGTTGACGTCCAGGTCCGGTCGACGCACGAGATCCAGGGAGGCGGCAGCGGATGGACGCAGGTGGACCGGGAGACCTTCACGGCCACGTTGCGGGGCGGGCCCCGACCGATCCTGTGGTTCGCCGGGCCGGGGGTGCTGGTGGTCAACACGTTTGCGCTCGAGGTCGACCACATCAGCCAACACCTGTCGGATCGCTACTGCGTCTTTCCCCACCGCGGGCGGCGTTGGGCTCAGGGGCTCGAGCACCTATGCCTGGCGACGTCGGCAGCGATGACGCTGCGCTACTACGGCTTGTTCACAGAGGAAGAGCCCGAGCGGACGGTCGGCCGCGTGGTGATGATGGCGGCACAGTGGTGCCTGGACCACCAGAGCGAGCTGGACGTGGAGGACGCGGACGGCAGGCCCGTCAGCCTGGACACGACCCAGACCAATCCCGACGGAAGGCCCATGGTCCGGTTGGGGGAGGCCTGGCCGCACAACAGTGACCGCGTGGTCTGCCGTGCGCTCAGGCCGGTGCTGGACCGGGCATCGAGAGGCGGAGAGTCGTGTGTGGGGGGCGGGTCCGAGGACCTGATGACCGTCGACCATCCCAAACTGACCAACATCTTCGGGCTTGGCATGCCGGTCATCCTGGCGGACTCCCTCTCGGGGAGGTGGGAGCATGCCCGCCTGTGTCGTGGGATTGTGGTCACGCACGAGGGCGAGGTGGTCCGGGCCTACGTGAACGATCCAGGCCACCCGGAACGGTTGGATATCCCGACGGACGGCTCGGGGTCGGACCTGGGTTGGGCGCTGTTGGGGTGCCTTCGTACGCAAGGCGCGATTCTGGACACGATGCTCGGCGGGACGCGTCCGCCGGCAAGCCGTCGGAGTTCTGGTTTGTACGCTTGACGGGATTCGGGGAACGAGCCGATGGGAGATGCACCTACAACACCAGACGTCCCCGGGGGCGGTGAACGACAGCGGCGGGCCGCCCAGATCCGCGCCGAGGAGGAGGCCAAACGCCGGGCCGCCGAGGCCCAAGCGGCCGGGCAAGACGACCCATCGCCCGCCGCCCAGTCCGCCGGCCCGGTGGGGCAGGGCGAGTACGTCGTCAAGGACGGTGATTGCATCACCTCGATCGCCAAGAACGCCGGCCACTTTTGGGAGACGATCTGGCAGGACGCGCAAAACAGCGGGCTGCGAGAGACTCGCAAGGACCCGAACGTCTTGCTGCCGGGCGACCGGGTGCACGTCCCGGGCGTCCGCAAGAAGTACGATTCGGGCGACACCGAGATGCGCCACCGATTCGTCCGTCGCGGCGAGCCCGCGGCGCTGCGGCTGCGACTGCTGGAGGACGACGCGCCGCGGAGCAACGTCCCGTGGACGTTGGAGGTGGAGGGCCGGACGTATAGCGGCGTGACGGACGCGTCGGGCCAAATCGATGTGTCGATCCCCGGGGACGCCCGGATCGGAAGGCTGACGCTCACCGAGGAAGGCGAGGAGCCGGAGGTCATCTCGCTGAACCTGGGCCACCTCGACCCGGTCGAGGCGCTATCGGGCGTGCAGGAACGGCTCAGGCAGCTCGACTACGACCCCGGCGCGATGGACGGCGAGCTGGGCCCCAGGACGCGGGCGGCGCTCAGGGCCTTCCAGAAGGATCAGGGATTGCCGGAGACCGGTGAGCCGGACCCGCAGACCAGAGAGCGTCTGCGAACGGCGCACGAGAGCTGACGTGGTGGCGTTGTCGTCGTCGGGCGATTGGGTAGGAGCCCATCGAGATGTGCGAGGACCAACATGCGCCGCGATCGCCGAGCACCAACCCCGGTACCCGCAGCCCGATCGCCAAGCATTCGATCAAGGTGTACTGCCAGAACATCCACAAGTTCCACTCGAACGCCGCGTATCACAGTCTGATCCACAAGGGCGCGGAGAACCGCTTGAAGGAGCTATTCGCCAGGGTAGCCAAGAAGGCAAAGGTCAAGATACACGTGATCTGGACCGGTGACGCAAAGACGCAGAAGGTGGCGAACAGAGACATCGTCATCTACTTCGTCAAGGATTTCGACAACGGCCTGATCAAGCCGTACCTGGAGAAGTTGATCCGCACAACCACCGGCAGCGAAAGGCGGGACGCTGAGGCGGCCTTGAACAAGGTGAAAGGCAGCAAGGAGGGAGGGTTGACGTTTCGTCGAGACACGACCGCAGATGCCTGGACGATCGCCGAGGTCTACGTCGACACGTGCTTTGCAGCCGTCCCACAAACCCCGGGCGCAACCAACTACAAGGCGCAACTGGAGACCTGGACCGGTCGGATGATGGGCAACGCAGCGTTCCACGAGGCCATGCACGTAAAGGTGGACCCGCTATCGGGCGCGACGAACATCCACGGGACGGGCGGCGGCGGGCTGGCAAACCCGAAATTCGGCTACGACGCGAAAGCAACGAACAAGAACATTGCCGAGATGGCCAAGGCGATCAAGCGGCTTCGCCCGCCGTACATTCTGGGCAAGACCCAACCGCCCAAGAAGAAAGCGACCAAGAAGAAAGCACCGGCCAGGAAGAAGACGGCACCCAGGCTCGACACGACGGTGGATCCGGACAAGCTGTTCTAGGTGCGCTCGGCGGCGCAGGCGATGCGTCGCCGGAACGCTGACGGGATACGACCGAGGTGACCCATGGGCATTGAAGACGAAGCGAACGCCGTGGCCGACTACTGGGAAGGGCATCCCGACCCCCCGCCCGGCGACGCCACGAAGGAGCAGTTGGCGGAGCACGCCGAAGACATGGACGAATGGGAGGACAAGTTCGGCGAAGCCGGCCCGCCTGAACCTCCCACGCCCCCCACAGTGCCCAGCGCGCCCGCGCCCGGGGCGGGGATGCCCGCGGCACGAATCGGTGACCTGTGCGCGCACGGCGGGGTCATCATCGGACCAGGGTGTCCCCAAGTCCTGATCGGCAACATGATCGCGGTCCGCGCGATGCCGGCGATGGATCAGGCTGCCTGTCCGATGTTCGACGGGCCAGTCCCGCACGTAACGGGCACGATCCTGAAGGGGAGCAACACGGTGCTGATCGGGAACTTCCCGGCAGCGAGGGTAGCCGACCCGATCGGCCCGCCATCGAACTGCAAGGGCAACGCAATCGCGTTGGGCTGCTTCAGCGTGTTGATCGGCGAGAGTGGCGGGGGCGGCGGCGGCGGGGGAGGCGGCGGCAGCAGCGTTTCGCCCACCCCACCTCAACCGGCGACGCCCGAGCAGGTGCAGAAGGACGTTGCCGTCGTCGAGAAGACGTTCGCAACGGCGGCGGCGAACGGCGTCGCCCTGGTCGAGCGCTGTGAGCCCTGTGGCCGGGTGTGAGCGTTCCAGGACACACGCAGCAAGGAGCAACGGCGAAGATGGCCGCGACCCCCGAACAGGCCCGATCACCCATCCAGGACTGCGTGCACCACTTCCGGTCTCCAGGAGAGAACCTGTACGCCGTGGCCGACGCGGCGCGCGATCGGGAGTTGGTGTTTGCAGCCCGTGACGAGTTCGGCCTGGAGCTGCGGACGCTGTTCGTGGGCGACCTGGCCCCGCACCTGGAGCACGTGGCCCCGCACCTGATCGCGTTTCCCCCCGAGACCGGGTTCCTCGAGCGGTGGGCCGAGCACCTCGGCCGAAGCGCCGGCATTCTGCTGTTGTCCGCGGCGCCGGCCAACGAGATCTGGACGCACCTGCGGCGGATGTTCGTCATCACGGACGAAGCGGACCAGGAGTTTTCCTTCCGCTATTACGACCCTCGGGTACTGCGGGCGTACCTGCCGACGTGCACGGCCGACGAGGCGCGGGAGTTCTTCGGCCCGATCCGCCGGGTCCTGGTCGAGTCCGAGCGTCCGGACGTGATGCTTGCCTTCGGCCCAGACGAAACGGGCGTCCAGATGCGGGAGAGGTCGCTGAAGACATCCGGACCGGCTGCGTCCACGGGAGGTGCTGCACGATGAAGGTCCGTCCGGAACAGATGCAGCAACTCGGGCAGGCGGCTCAGGCGTGTTCCCTGTTCCCTGAGAGGCAGATCATCTGCGAGGCGGTTTGCACGTGCAACGTGGGGTACGACCTGTCCGTGGCCGGGGCCAAGCTCAAACAGGTGTGCGTCAGCGCGGCGCTCAAGGCGCTGGACGAAGCGGCGGACAACAAGACCACGATCAAGGCAGAAATCAACTTCGACATGACCAAGAGCATCCCGGACCCGATCATGAGTCGGAAGAATCCGCTCGTGGGAACCGAGTACCTCCCACGACGAACGGAGGAGATCCCCGGCTTCAAGCCCAACACGGGAATGGTCCGGCGACCGGACATCATCGTGGTGAACGACCCCACGAAGCCCCCAACGCAGGGCAACATCAGGTACGTCGTCGAGGTCAAGTTCCCGCCCGACTTCATGGGCGACGAACAACGCCTGGCCTATGAACGGATCGCCGGCGGCAAGGACAAGGTGGTCCTCCTGGGCCCCCGAGAATGTGGCTGCCCGGAGGAGGAGAAGGAGCGGGAGCCGGCACCGGCCGAGGTCCCCGTGCCAGTGCCCGAGGAGGAGACGGAGTCTGAGCCGGCGTTCTCGCTGCCGAAGCCGGGGACGCTGGAGCTGGTGCTGCTCGGCCTGGCGTTGTTGGCGTTGGTCGCCGATGACCTGATTCCGTCGGGCGTGACACAGGCGAACGACGCCCTGATTCCGGGGATCCTGGCCCGGATCGCGATGGCGTTCTAGCGTTCTCGTGCGGGGCAATCAGCCCCAACGCGGTTCATCCGAGGCCGCAACGCACGAGGGAGACAGACATGAGCGATTCGTTTGATGAATCGGTGGAGTCCAAACTTGCCGTGATGGAGGGCGATCGCGTTGTCGTCCAGATCGGGCTTCTAGCCACGCTGTACTTCCCCAATGACAATCAGTCCAGGATCCGAGAGGCCGTCCTGAACTGCTTCGATCAGTACCGGGAGGTCGTCGGCGAGCACCTGCGTTGGTCGAAGCATCCCAAGACCTTCGCGTACCATCCCATCGACAGTGACAAGGTGCCCGCCCCGCGGGCGTGGCTGGCCGACCTCGACGATGTGATGGCATGGGAGTTCGAGTGGCGGGGGGGCGAAGACGCCGAATCCGCCAGTCACTTCTCGGTCAAGGCGTTCAGTCCTGCGACGTGGGAATGCCCGCTGGGCTACTTCAAGGTCGCCCTGCCCATCACCTGGTACGCCGACAACGAAGGAGACTTCCCCAGCCTGGTCGTCGACCTGTGCGAAGAGATCTCGCCCCTGCACGGATACGGCGGGTTCGGGATCCTGGAGTCGCCCAGCCCCACCGTCGAGCACCACTACGAGCCGGCGGTCTTCACGCTGGCCGAGCGGTTCGCCGGCCTGGAAGTCGACTACCCCGTCACGTCCCTTCTACATCTACAGGAAGGCGTCAAGGGCGTGAATTGGCTGACCGTTCTGGGCGAACGCTGGCTGGGCTCGCTGGGCGGCATCGACGAGCTGGGGCGAAAGCTGGGCGAGGACTTCGACCTGCACGCGTTCTCCGGCGGGGTGGTGATCCAGGCCGGCCCGCGACCGCAACTGGGCAATGTTCAGACCGGCAAGCGGATCGAGCTGTACTGCAAGGCCGCCTCGGTGCTCATGCCGGTTCGGGTCAGGGAGCACGGGTCGTTCCACCATGCGGGTGAGGGTCGCTTCAACCGCCAGACCACCGAGCAGTGGCTTGCCCGGTTCGACTGAGGTGATTCGCATGTCGTCGGCACCGAACGAAAATGGAGGCGAATCCTCACAAGGGCGCTCGACCGCGCAGGGGTCGCGCGGCGGCACGCGCTTCTGGATGATCGGCGGATTCCTCGGGGCGGGCAAGACGACGGCGATCCTTCGACTTGCGCAAAGATACGCAGCTGAGGGGCGGCGAGTGGGGATTATCGCCAACGACCTGGGCCAGGGGCTCGTAGACACGCAGACTTATCTGGCACACGGATTGCAGGTTGAAGAAATGTCGGGCGTGTGTTTCGCCTGCCGGTTCGATGAGCTGGTCGCCGCGGCCGGCCGGCTCCAGGACGGGCATCACCCCGATGTCCTGTTGGCCGAACCGGCGGGAAGCTGCACGGACCTCGTCAGCCGGGTGATCGGGCCGCTCAAGAGCGCCTACGCCGAGCGATTCGCGGTCGCCCCGTACGTAACACTCCTCGATCCCCAACGGGCCCACACGGCGTTGACGGGCAAAGGCCCGGCGGGGCTGTCGGCCAAGGTAACGTACCTCTACAAGATGCAGCAGAACGAGGCGGACGTGGTGGCGATTAACAAGGCAGACATGCTGTCGCCAAAACACCGGGAGACGTTGAGCGAGCTGGTCGCCCGGAACTTCCCGAGGGCGGAGGTGATGCTCATCTCGGCCCGGACGGGCGAGGGCTTCGACCGGCTGGCGGGCTTGTTGGATGGCGGCGCGATGTCCGGGCGGAACGCGATCGGCGCCGGTGAGTACGACAGCGGCGTGTGCGCCGAGGGCGAGGCCCGCCTGGCGTGGTTGAGCGCGACGTGGTCGGTAACGGCCGACAGGGGACTCGACGCGGACGAGTTTCTGCTCGCCCTGGGGGGGGCGATCCAGTCCCAACTGTCGGCCCTCGACGCCGAGCCGGCCCACGTGAAGATGATCGTGCGCTCGGTCGAGGGCGGCGAGTACGCGATCGCGAACCTGGTCAGCAGCGACCGCCCGCCGGCGCTCTCCCATGCGTCCGGCGCGCGAATGGCCGAGGCGAGGCTCGTGGTCAACGGTCGCGTGGAAGTGGATGCGGCCCAACTCCGCGAGCAGGTCGACCGGGCCGTCGATCGGGCGGCGGCCCGACATCGGGCCGACGCGACCTGCCTGACGATCCACGAGCGGGCGCCGGGCGTCTCGAGCGCGTCCTGCCCGACCGATGTCGCGTCGGGCAAAGGCGGTTGTTGCGTCCGTGGATGAAGTGGGATTATGATTGGCTGAGGGTTCTCCCCCCATGTGAGTGAAGGAGACACAACGATGAACTCGGTCTTTGAAGCACGGATCCTGGAGTATCTGCAGCGAGAGCTGAAGTGCGACTACTACGATACGGGCACGATCCTCGAATGCATGCGAAGCCAGGCCCGGATGGCAGGGCATGAGCTGGATGAGCGGTTTGCCTTCGCCGGGCTGGGGGCCGGTCCGGAAGCACGGGTCGCCTCACGGATCGCGACGCGAGCGATGTGCGGCGGCGCTGGATTCGAGACCGCCGACTACGCGATGCGCAAGGAAATCGACTACTGGCTCGTCAAGCACCCTCGCGTGGGCCATCTGTAGCGCGAGGCGTCGCACGGCGTGGGCGGCGCTGGCGACCGGCGCTGTGCGGCGTTGGTTCCCGGGCGCGGGTTGAGGGCCGCGTAGGTCGGCGAAATCCTCGGGCGCGGGTACAGCTCGGCAGTGCGGGGTGAGCGATCCTTCTGCACTGCAGGTCTCGGCTCAACCGCCCGTTCGTACACCCACATCGATTTTCAGGAGATCTTCTCATGGCCGATTTCCGCGACGAGGTCGAACTCGGCATCGGTGACTCGCTGTCCGAGGACCTGCAGATCACGGGCGGATCGCCCTATCGCATTCTGGTGGTCGGCGATCTGGCAGGCTCGGCGGAGGGATCGGTCTCGGGCCCGCTGACCAAGACGTGCGTCGAGATCAACGCGGACACGTTCGACGAGGTGATGGCGGCCGCGTGCCCGTCGGTGAGTTGGAAGTCGACCGACCCCCTCAAGCCGGGCAACGTGATGGTCGAGCTGGACCTGCGGTTCGACTCGCTCCGGGCGTTCGATCCGAAAGCGCTCGCCGGGCAGATCCCGGCTGCCAAGTCGCTGATGGCGGCTCGCGAGCAGCTGGTGGGTCGAATGCGGGGCAAGCTGTCGGCGACGGAGCTGATCGAGGCGGTCGCGGCGGCGGCCTCCGCCGACGCGGACCTGGCCTGGCTGGTAGAGGCCGTGAAGTGGACGCCCGCAGAGAAGCGACCCGCCCCCGAACCGGGCACGGTGGACGACGTGCTCGCCCAGATCGACCTGGGCGAAGAGGACGCGGGCGACGGCGGTCCGCCGCCGAAATCGGCCATCGGCTCGATCGTCGCCGCAGCCGCCGGCGGCACGTCCCTGCCCGCCGAGGAAGTGGCGGCCATCCGTAAAGGCCTGACCGAGATCGACCGGCGGATCAGCGCGTGGCTGACGGCCGTGCTCCACTCGCCTCCGGTTCAGTCGATCGAATCGATCTGGCGGTCGGTGGCTTTCCTCGTGTCGAGGATCGAGTTCCGCAAGGGCGTCCGGCTGGCACTCCTGCATGCACCCCGCGCCGACCTGATGGACCGATTCATCACGCGGGTCATCGATCCCGTGTTCGACGAGGGCGCCGACGCCCCCGACCTGATCGTCGTCGACGCGATGTTCGGCAACGGCGCCGCGGACACAGAGACCCTCGACGAGCTGGCCCAGCACGCTGCGAGCCTGCCTGCCATCGCCCTGACCGGAATCTCGCCGGAGTTCTTCGGCGTGAAGTTCGCGTGGCAGGTGCCGACGCTGCCGTCACTGGTCAACCTGTTGGACCAGTGGCAGTACGCCAAGTGGAAATCGCTTCGCGATCAGCTGTACGCGCGGTTTCTCGGGGTCGTCTTCGGGCGATGCCTGCTGCGCGTGCCGCACGGTCGCGAGAAGGCGGGCGATCTGGAATTCAACTACAGCGAGACGTGCGTCACCGACCAGGACTTCGTGTGGGCGGGCGGGGCGATCGCGGCAGCCTGTGCCGCAGCCCACAGCGTCGCCGAGCGGGGTTGGCCCAGCGCGATGGCGGGTCTCGTTCATGGGCGCGTCGAGGGGTTTGTCACCGCCCTGGGCGGCAAGGACGGACAAAAGAAGGTCGGGCCGACCGATACCATGATGCCCGAGCCCAAGATCGACGAGCTCGCGGCGGCCGGCATCAACGCCGCCGTCGGGCTCCGCGATCATGACGACGCGGTCATCTGGAACGGCCTGACGGCCGCGAGCGTCCGTCAGGTCAGCACCCAGCACGGGATGCTGGAGATCAGCCTGCCCTATCAGCTCTTCGCCGCGCGGTTGTCGGTGCTCCTGCTGGGCCTCAAGCCGCAGCTGGTGGGCCATTCGGAGGACAAGATCGTGTCGCAGGTGACCCAGCACGTCGCCGAGTGGCTGGGCATCGAGGGCACGCCGTCCGGCGAGCAGGTGCAGGTCCAGACGAAGGCGGCCGACGACGATCCGACCGGGATCGAGCTGGCCGTCACCGTCGTCGCGCCCCCGCGCGTCCTGCCCGGTGGGATTCCCGTCGTGCTCGGCTACCGGGTGCGGTGAACGTCCGTCGCCGCTGTCCCCGCCTCATGCTGGCAGGTCGAACGCGAGCTTCAGGACGATCTTCCATACCCACAGCGCCGCCAGAAGGCCCCACAACGCCCGAAGCGTCGAGCGCCGGCCAAGGAACCTCCCGACCGCGCCAAGGGCCAGATCGCGCCCGGTGACGGCACAGAGGCCAAGCCAGATCCCCACGGCGGACCCACCAACCACCACGACGACGCCGAGCGGGTTGGCCAACAGGGATGGACGCCATCGGGCGTGCGCGGCGTGCACGACGGCCCGCGTCCCCCCGCAGAACGGGCATGGGACACCCGTCGTCATCTTCAGCACACAGGCACGGGGCAAGAAGGTCGCGGATTGGGGCTCTGCCCAGACCGCGGGCAGCAGGAACCGTGCGATCAGGAAGATGGCAAGGGCGATCAGCGGCCCGAGGAGGCACAGCACTCGATTCGTCGCGCTCAGCCGCCCGGACCTCATCGCGTTACACGCTTTGCTGGGCTGGGTGCCCCATCGCTTCAGCGGTGGGGCACTCGCACCCGACCTACGGCTGGAATGTGCCATGGGCATCTTACCCATGGGCCCTCACGGGCGAGACGCCCGTGTCACAATAGCACAGATTCCCGCACGGCCACTTAGATCTCGTGCCAGGTCGTTTCCCCTGCCGCAACCTCGAACGGACCCATGTTGGCCTTGACCTCGACGCGGAACTTTCCCTTGAAACCCGAGGGTACTCGCCACGAGTACCGGCAGGTGCCGCCTCAGCCGTATTTGAAGGCGCCCTCGGCCAGGACCTTCCCTTTCTCGTCGAGGATCTTGAGTGTGGGCGCGTCTGGGCGCTTGCCATCCTTCTCTGCGCCACCGGCGTAGGCTTCGCCCGCCTGGCCCACCGCCGAGAACCCAATCGAGACGGTGCCCGGCTGCTTGATCACGTCGGTCTTGAGGACCAGCGGCGGGCCGGCCTTGATCTTCAGCGTCTTGCCCTTCTGGATCTCGAACTTGACGAGCTTGCCCGAACCCCTTCCCCCGCTCAGCTTCCACGTCGCGCCCTTTGCATCGGTCCGCGATAGGAAGGAGAGGATCGCCATGTATTCGCCGGTTCGCACCTCAGTCTTTCCATCGGGGAGCTCGAGGTAGTCGAATCCGGCGTCGCACAGGACCATCAGCTCCAGGCCCTTGGACCCCAAGTCGAGCGTTCCGCACTCAGAGGGCAGTTTCGCCAGACGGATCTTGGAGCCGTCGGCCGCCACATTGACCTCATAGTACGTCTCCTCGATTCGGAGGGCCTTTGTGAGGGGCTGGACCTCCATCTCCTTGAGCGCCTTGGCGCTTGGCCCTCCCCTCGGCAGGTCGAATGTGCCGTTGCCGTTCCGGTCAACCGCAATGATATCGAAATCCCCCATCCACGACGTCATCGGCTCCCCGGACGGAGACCAGGTGTCGTTGCACCGGCCGTTGCAGCTGCCGTCGATCAAGACGACCCGATGCTCCTTGCCCGCCAGCCGCACCTTCCCAGACAGGCATCCAGCAGGTCTGAGAAAGACAAACCCCGGCTGCCGCCACTCGGCCGTCATCTTTGCCGCTGCGTTCCCCTTCGCATCTGCAGCGGCAAGTGCGATAGGACCGAAGTGGTGCCGCCCGGCGGGCCTTGACGTGCCTTTGTTCTCTGCGGGCAGGACAGGTACCGCCTTCTCGTCGGACAGGTCACCGTCGAAGTCCGTGTCCGCGTAGAGTCTGGGCTTCTCGTCGGGATCGACGGCCATCAGGAGCTCGCGCTGGGCGACCTTGGCGACGTAGTAGGAGACGGACTCGGACACGCCCTCGGGCAGGCCCTTCAGTTGCGCCGGTCGCTTCGGCTCGGATCGGGCGTAGTTCATGATCATCATCTGGATGTTCTTGTCGCGCTCGCCGATCGGCCCGTGCTTCAGAGGGAACGTCTGCCACTTACGGTGCGCACGTGTCCCGTCGGCGGCTCTGGGCTTGGCGGCGGCCGAGGTCATCGCCGATGCGCGATCGATCCGCTCTGAAGACGGGTCTGCGCCAAGGCCGAGCAAGATGAGCGGAAGAACGGTTGTGAGCATGGCAATCTCTCCCGAGAGGCAGGTCGGTCGCAACGACGAACGCATTGTATCCGGAGAGGCCCTGTCACCAAAACAGGGGCGCATTCCGCACCATGCCGGCGCTGCGTTGGTGGGCCCGTGACTGAGCGCTTATCATAGGACCGCGATGTGGGAGCGGATCCGCAATCCCGTCGTGATCGTCGCGGCCGTCGTCGCGGTCGTGCTGATGTGGCCGCGCGTCAAATCGCCCGAGGGAGACGGCATCCGGGAGATCACCTATTGGCTCCACGGGGGGGTGGCCGGCACGTACCGGGACGCCATCGACGAGTTCGAGCGGCGCTGCGCCAGGAAGGGCACGCCCTGCCGGGTGATCACGGGCAACGCGGCGATCCGGAACGCCGTCGACGACCCGCAACGGTTCCTGACAGGCGTGGCGGGTGGGGCGCCGCCGGACGTGATCTTCTTCAACCGCTATGCGATCGTTCAGTGGGCCGTCCGGGGGGCGTTTCAGCCGCTGAACGACTTCATCGAAGAAGATAAGCGCACGCTGGCGCGACTCCAGGCGGATCTGGCCAACGCCCGCGAGCGACGGGACCGGGCCGAGACGGCCCGGCTCGAGCGCCAAATTGCCGACCACAAAGCGATGATGATTGACCCCAGCGACTTCTATGAGAACTGCTGGCGGGAGTCGCTCCACGGGGGCAAGCAGTACGGCATCGCCAACAGCACGGACAGCCGGGGGCTCTACTATAACGGCGACCTGCTGATTCAGGCGGGCTTCGTCTACAAGGTTGACGATCCCGAGGTCCGGGCCGGCACAGCGAAGGTCGGCGACGCCCGCCCGCCCAAGACCTGGGAGGAGACCTGCCACAAGCGCTGCGACGCTCGGGACGGGGTCGTGACCGAGGGCAGATCCCTGACCTCTGCCTTGGTGGACTTCGTCGAGGCCGGCGTGGTCCCGGGCGACCACGTCTGTCTCGACCCATCCGGCGCGCCGCAACTGGCCCGCGTGACGGCCGTCGAACCGCATCGGCTGACCCTCGAGACCGTCAGCAACCCGCCCCGCAACGGCAAGGACGTCTGGTTCAAGGTCTACGACGGATCGGGCTACGCCCTGCGCCTGACGCGATGGGACAGGAGGGGCCGGCTCCGCGTCGTCGGCTGGGCGCCGCAGTGGGGCAACAGTTGGCTGTACCTGTTCGGCTGGCAGAACGGCGGGCGGTTCCTCTCCGAGGACGGCAAGACGATCACGCTCAACGATCCGCGGATCGCAGAAGCGCTGCAATGGATGGTGGACTGCTATGACGCGCTGGGCGGCTACCGGACCGTGTCGGCCTTCCAGGCCCGCATGCAGGGCGGCTCGCTCGACCCGTTCCTGACCGGCAAGGTAGCGATGAAGGTCGACGGCAACTACTTCGCAGCCCTGATGGCGATGTACAAACGCGGCATGAACTTCGGCACGGCGCCCGCCCCGATGCCCGCGCGTGCGCTCACCGAAGGTCGCCGGCCCGTGAGCTGGATGGCCGGCTGGGCCTATGCGATCCCCTCAACGGCCCCCAAAGAGAATCAGCGGCTGGGGTGGGAGTTCATCAAGTGGATGGTCTCATGGGAGGCCAACCGCATGCAACTCGACATCGTCCAAGACCTCCGTCACGCCAAGGGGCAGCTCTTCTTCCCGCCGGTCCATCCCAAGCGGCTCGTCTGTGAGCGGTTCTACAAGCGATACCTCCACGATCGCCCTGACATCCCGAAGCGCTTCCACGACGCCTACGACACGTTCAAGGAGCTCCTGCGGCATGCCCACCACCTGCCCTTTACCCCGGCGGGCAACCGCCTGTGGACCGAGCACCGCCGGGCGATGGAGCGATCGCTCAACCACGATCCCGCCTATCCGACGCCGAAGGCCGCGCTCGACTACGGCACGCGCGTGGTCCAGGGCGACCTGGATCAGATCCTGGCCCCGCCCTCGGGCAAAAAGGTCAACTGGCATTGGCTGATCGCGCTCTATGTCGGGTTCGTCGTCGTCGTCGCCGGCGGCGTCTATCTCCATCACACTCGCAGGTACAAAAGCAAGGGCTTCTGGCGACGCGAATGGTGGGCGGGGCTGGCGTGTGCCTCGCCGTGGATCTTGGGGTTCCTGGTCTTCACCGCCGGGCCGATCCTCTTCAGCATCCTGATGAGCCTCAGCGACTACGACGTGATCAACGACGCCCGTTGGTGCGGGCTGGGCAACTATCGCGAAGCCTTCGCCGACCCGCTGTTTGGCAAGTCGCTCTACAACACGGTCTACATGGTCATCGGCGTGCCGTTGGGGCTGATCGTCGGCTTGGCGATGGCGATCCTGCTGGACAGCGGCGTGCGGGGGTTGAGTGCCTACCGAACGGTCTACTACCTTCCCGCGATCGTACCCGCCGTCGCCAGCAGCGTGTTGTGGATTTGGGTCTTCCACCCGTCGGAGGGGATGATCAACTCGCTGTTCGACGCGACCGGCATCAACACCGCGCTGCAATGGCTGGGCGTGTCGAAGTGGCTGGGCGTCGGGGTCCCCATCAATTGGCTGGGCGAGACGAAGATGGCCAAGCCCTCGCTGATCCTGATGGGGCTATGGGGCGCGGGTGCCGGCATGCTGATCTGGCTGGCGGGTCTCAAGAGCATCCCCGAGCACCTCTACGAGGCCGCCAGCATCGACGGCGCGAACGCCTGGCACCGCTTCCGACATGTCACGCTGCCCATGCTCAGCCCCTACATCCTGTTCAACCTGGTGATGGGCACGATCGCCGTGTTCCAGATCTTCACGCAGGCGTTCATCATGACCGAAGGCGGTCCGAACGACGCGACGCTCTTCTACGCCTACAACCTGTTCAACCAGGCGTTCCGATATCTGCGGATGGGTTACGCGAGCGCCCTGGCCTGGATCCTATTCGCCATCATCTTCGTGCTGACGCTTGTTCAGTTGTATTTCAGCAGGAAGTGGGTGCACTATGAGAGTCCGTGAGCGAGTTGCGGAGGGAGAGGGTTAAGGGTCTAGGGTTCAGGGGTCAGGGCTCAGGTTCCGGGATTCGTCGAATCTTGCAGCAGCGCCTGCCGCCTAGAACTGGACCGTTTTGAACTGCGGCAAATGTGGGGCGTTCTTCTTGAGCATGGCCTTGACCATCTTCCGGATCTCGGCCAGCGATAGCACGGACGCCGTCAGGGGGTCGTAGCAGATGGCCTGATAGACAAGCTCCGGGTTGCCCGTCAGCGAGGCCTCGACGGCCATTTCCTCGACCGCCACGTTGATGCCCGTCAACGCCGCACACTGTGGCGGCAGCGCGCCGACGTGGACGGGGTTGAGCCCGCGCCGGTTGGCCACCACGGGCACCTCGACGCAGCAGTTCTGCGGGAGGTTGGTGATCAGGCCGGTGTTGGGCACGTTGCCGTTGAACTCGAACATCTCGCCGCCCAGATACGCGTTGAAGATCGAGGCGGCGTACTCGTGGCCGCGCTTCAGGTCGAGCGGCTCGGACGCTTTCAGCCAGTCCCGGATGGCCTTCTTCCAGCTTCGCTTCCGGGCCATGTACCCGTCGAGGATGTAGGCGTACTCACCGGGGTTCCAACCCGTCCCGTGCGTGCAGTAGCGCTCGATCAGCTCGGGACGCTTGCGGAACCACCAGTTGTACTCGGAGTTGTGGCCGCTCGACTCGGTGACGTAGTAGCCCATGGCCAGGAACATCTCGTTGCGGACCTGCTCGTGGTTGTAGATGCGCTTCTTCTTGAGGGCCTGACGGATGAGCGGGTAGGCGTCCTGGCCCTTCCACTCGAACTTGACGAACCAGGACAGGTGGTTGATGCCGGCCGAGACGTAGTCGATCTCTTCGTACGGCGCGCCGATCCAGTTGGCCAGCATCATCGCGGTGCCCTGAACGCTGTGGCACAAGCCGGAGACCTGGATCGTGGACTCCCGCTGCATGGCGCGGCAGAGCATCGCCATCGGGTTCGTGTAGTTGAGCAGGAGGGCCTTGGGACAGAGCGCCTCCATGTCCTTGCAGATGGAGACCATGACCGGGATGGTCCGCAGCGCGCGGAACACGCCGGATGGTCCCCGCGTGTCGCCGACGTTCGTGTCCACGCCGTACTTCTTGGGGATCTCGATGTCGTGCCGCCAGACCCCGACGTCGCCGGCCAGGATCGTACACAGCACGCCGTCCGCCCCCTCCAGCGCCTTCTTCCGGTTCGTCGTCGCGACGACCTTCGCCGGGTACTTGCCTTCCTGGATGATCCGCTTGACCGCCCGCGTCGAGTAGTCGAGCCGCTCCCGGTCGACGTCCATCAGCGCCAGCGTGGCGTCTTCCATCGTCGGAAACGTCAACACGTCGCGGACCAGGGCCCGAGTGAATCCGAAGCTGCCCGCGCCGATGAAGGCGATCTTGGCCATGTTCCGTCCTCCGCTTCTGGCCGGTGTGGGTGAGCCTGCGTGTCGCGGGCATCCGAACCGATGGCTGAAACACCGTCGTGGCCGGCGCCCGTGCCCCCCAACGGCCCCGCTGTGGGGCCCCCGATGGGGAAGACGCTTGCCTGTCTCGAAGCCGCGAGTATCGCTACGAATCAATCGGTGTCAAGATCCGCTGCTGGGATGTCCGGTCCTGTTCCTCGGTGCATGTGCATTGTTCCTGGCTTAAGCCCCGCCGCGTGCGGCGGGGGGAGGGGCCGCACGCGGCCCCGCTAAACCAAGGATGGGAACGACGATCTCTATCGGTACGTGCCCTTGACACTTCGCGGCGGATGGTGTGGACTGCCGTTCCCTATCGTCAACAGGAGGAATTCATGATGCGAACCAACAACGTCTTGGCGTTTCTGGGCTGGGTAATCGCGACCGGAATGACCGCCGCGGCGTGGGGGGCGGCCTACGCTCCCCAGGCTAACTTCTTCGTAGCCACCAACGGAAACGATGACTGGTCGGGCAAGCTGCGCGCGCCAAACACCGACGGCACGGACGGCCCCTTCGCCACGATCGCCCGCGCTCGCGACGCGGTCCGTCGGTCCCGAGCGGCCGACAAGCCCTGCACCGTGCTGATCCGCGGCGGGACGTATCGCCTGGCAGAAACGATCGTCTTTGGCCCCGAGGACTCCGGCACGGCCGACGGCGTCATCACGTATGCGGCCTATCCGGGCGAAAGACCGGTGTTCAGCGGCGGGCGGGTCATCACCGGCTGGAAGCGGAACGCCGGCGCCGTCTGGTCCGCGCCGATCCCCGCAGAGCTGGTTGGCGAATGGTACTTCAAGCAGCTCTTCGTGAACGACCAGCGCCGCACCCGCGCCCGCACGCCAAACGACGGATACCTCCGCACCGACGGACCGCTGCCGGGGCTCAAGAACCCCCGCGATCGCAAGAGCACCGCCACCAAGATGGGGTTCCGTTTCAAGGCCGGCGACCTCAAGCGATGGGACCGGCTCGACGACGTCAACCTGCTCGTCTACCACTCGTGGACGGCGTCGCTGAACTGGATTCGGTCGCTCGACGAACCGAATCGCATCGTCCGTTTCACTGCGCCGTCCAACTGGCCCATCGGGTATTGGGAGCGGAGCCAGCGGTACTACGTCGAGAACGCGCTCGAGCTGCTCGACGCGCCGGGCGAGTGGTACCTGATCCGCGACACAGGTGGGGTCTGCTACTGGCCGATGCCGGGCGAGGACATGAGCACGGCTGAGGTGGTCGGGCCGGCGCTGCGAAAGCTCGTACGATTCGACGGCGATCCCAAGGCGGGCCGGATCGTGAAGCACATCCGTCTTAGCGGCCTGACGTTCGAGCACGCCGACTGGGTCGTCGAGAATCGCGGCCGGGCCGACGGACAGGCGGCCGCCTGGCTCGAGGCCGCCGTCTTCGCCCGCGGGGCGCATCACTGCGAGCTGCTCGACTGCGAGGTCCGACACGTCGGCGAGTACGGCGTCTACTTCGAGCAGGGCTGCAAGGACAACCGCATCGAAAAGTGCCACGTGCACGACCTGGGCGCCGGCGGGGTCTGCCTGGGCTACATGAGCGGTGACAAGGACGCCGACCTGGTCTCGCTCCGCAACGTCGTGGACAACTGCTTCATCCACGACGGCGGGCACGTCTTCCGGGCGGGCGTGGGCGTGTGGATCGGGCGGAGCAGCCACAACACCGTCACGCAGAACGAGATCTGCGACTTCGACTACACGGGCCTCTCGGTCGGCTGGAGCTGGGGCTACGCGCCCAGCTCCGCCCACCACAACGTCATCGAGTACAACCGCGTCCACCACATCGGGCGCGGCGTCCTGAGCGACATGGGCGGAATCTACTCGCTCGGCGACAGCCCCGGCACGCGGGTCTGCTACAACATCTTCCACGACATCCATTCCTACGCGTACGGCGGATGGGGCCTGTACACCGACGAGGGCAGCACGGGCATCCTGATGGCCAACAACATCGTCTACAACACCAAGACGGGCGGCTTCCACCAGCACTACGGCAAGGAGAACATCGTCCGCAACAACGTCTTGGCCTTCTCCCTGCAGAGCCAGCTCCAGCGGTCCCGCGAGGAAAAGCACATCTCGTTCACGTTCGAGCGGAACATCATCTACTTTGACAACGGCAACCTGCTCGGCAGCCGCTGGAAGAACGGCAACTGGCGGATGGACCACAACGTCTACTGGGACACGTCGGACCCCGAGGTCGAATTCAGCGGCATGACGCTGGCCGAGTGGCAGGCCAAGGGCTTCGACAAACACTCGGTCATCGCCGATCCGTGCTTCGTCGACGCCGAGAAGTTCGACTTCCGGCTCAAGCCGGACTCGCCCGCGCTCAAGCTGGGCTTCAAGCCCATCGAGACGAGTTGGATCGGCCTGTACGGCGATCTGGCCTGGCGGTCCCTGCCCGGCAAGATCGTCCGCAAGCCCATCGAGCTGCCTCCACCGCCCAAGCCGATCACGATCGACGACGGGTTTGAGGACACGCCCGTCGGCTCGGTTGCCGCCGATACGGCCACGCGCGAGGAGAACAAGCAAGCCACCATCCGCGTGACCGACCAGAAAGCGGCCAAGGGCAAGCGCAGCCTCAAGTTCATCGACATGCCCGGGATGAAGCACGGGTTCAACCCGCACATGTACTACCTGCCAAACCGCAAGAAGGGCGTGATCACGGTCGGCTTCGATCTGTACCTGGAACCGAAGGCGACGCTCTACCACGAATGGCGCGACTCGCACCACCCGTACCGCGTCGGGCCGACGCTCTCGGTCATGCCCGACGGCAAGCTGCTCGCCTCGAAGAAGCCGGTAATGTCAGTCCCGGCGGGCAAGTGGGTTCACTTCGAGATCACGTGCGGCCTGGGCAAGCAGTCGACAGGTACGTATGACCTAGCCGTCACCGTACCCGGTCAACAGACCAAGCGTTTCGCCAAGCTCCCGAACGGCCATCCCGGGTTCCGCACGCTCAACTGGTGCGGCTTCGTCGCGCACCATCAGACGAGCTGCGTCTTCTACCTGGACAACGTGAGCATCAAGTAGGCGGGCACCCGCGCCTCACCGGTCGCACGGGTGCCCCATCCATCGCGGAGCAACGGGACGTTGCGCGGCGATGGGTGGGGGACGGAATCGGCCGGCGAGAGACGGTTCGCGATCCGTTCCGTCCCCCACCCTTTTGGAGGGGCCGCGTTCCGCTGCCCCTCAAAAAGGATGGGGCACCCCCCGGTCGGTCGCACGGGTGCCCGTGCCTTACCGGTAGAGGATGGGTTTCTTGTGCCAGTCTTTGTCCTTGTCGTGCGCCCACTGGCGGACGCGAGGGCGGCGCTCGCGCAGTCGAACTGACTCTATGCCCAGCCAATGCCCCGTGGACAACGGATTCTTGCCCACGCACTCCAGCCGCAAGGTGTACGCGCCCGGCTCGGGCCAGAAGTCGAGCAGGTGATACTCCCAGTTGCCGGTCCGCTTGTTGTAGAAATCCATCACGCCGCCGATCTTGATGCCGTTCAGCGTCGCCTGGTACTTCCCGAAGTCGTAGGACCGCGTCATGTTGAGCAGCAGCCGGATGGGCCGGGTCTCCTTGACGTCGAAGGGGATCTCGATCCAGGCGCCGTCGGCTTGGCCCGGCTTGTAGAGCGCCTGGCCCTCGGGGTAGCTGAGCAGGCGCTGCACCTGGATGCGTCCGGCGCCATGGCCGAGCTTCCCGACCAGGGGCGCCGCACGGAAGATCCTGTCGAGATTGGGCAGCCGCCGCTCGCGGGCGTGCGGGGCGCGGGCCTTGAACGTGGGTTTGCCGGTCTGATACCAGAAGGCCACGCTGGCGATGTCGTCCTCCCGCTCGTTCCAGCTATGACGCTTGTAGTCGGGGTTCTCGTCCGGTGAGATCCAACCGTAGTGCTCGATGGTGAACCTGATCCGTGTGTTGAAGACGATCGGGTCGTGGATGTGCCATCGATACGCGCTGGTGTGGCCGCCGACGATGCCCCATTGATCGAAGTAGGGCGTGCCGAAGTAGGGCGTGCTGGTGGTCTTGAGGCCCCAGGCGGACAGGAAGTAGTCCTCTGTTCCCGTCCCCCAGATCGACGGGGTGTCCTCGCCGTCGATGGTGATCTTCTCGTCGCCTTCGCCGAACCAGGACGGGCTGCGCGTCCGCACGCTGAGCACGGTGCCCACGTAGTGCCCCTTGCCCTCGGTCTCGAGGATGAGGTAGTCCTGGCCCTTCTTGGCCGGATATTCCTGGCGGTACTGGGCATAGAAGTAGGGGGTGTCGGCGGGGAGCTGCTCCTTCTTGATCCAGTCGATGTTGTAGTAGAGCAGGCTGATGGGCTTGACGCTCTGGTTGACGACCTCGACGCGGACGGACTTCCTGAACGGCATGTGCCAAAAGCAATTGTAGGAGTCCGCATCCTCCACGACGACGGGCAGGCTGATCACCTCGCTCCGCTTGCCGAAGGCGTTCGCGAAGAAATCTCCCACGGGGGCCTCCACGCCCGGCCGGTTGTCACCGTCGTAGGTGATCCGCAGGAGCATCTCTTGATGGTCGGCGGAGCCCTTCTTGGCCCATGTGTGCGGCTCGGGGCCCAAGAACGTCATCCAGATGTGGGTGATGACGCCTGGACCCTTGACGTCCATCAGCACCTTGGTCTCGCCGGGCGGGACGTTCTTGTTGTCCCAGTTGCTGTTGGCGTCGAGTTTGCCTTTGGGGTCGTACTTGCCGTCGGGGCCCACGCGGTGCGCCGAGGTGGCCCGCATGCTCCGCCCCTCGTGCGGCCTGGCGAGGTCGGCCAGGAAGTCGGCCAGGCAAGTCGCGGGGGCGAGCAGGGCGACGAGGAGGGCCAGATGTGGTGCAAGGCGTTCGCTGGGCGGACACCGTCGGCTTGTCTTCACGTGAAGAACCGGGAGCGATCGCATTGTTCGTTCTCCGACACGGCCGTCCATGCGCAGCGGCGTCCTGAATGCTCGAGCGAAAGCGGCGTCAAGCCGCCGCACTCCAAGATGAACCTCAATCGCCGTACGCCGAGGCGCCCACCGTATCCGTCGGCCCTGCGAATCCCGGTCCGCCGGCGGCGACGTAGCCGTGGCTGGCGCCGGATGAATCGGGACTGACCCAGAAGGCGTACAGACTGCCCCTGCGGAGGTGGAACCGGAACTTCACGGGCTTGCCAGCCAGGCTGGACAGGTCGTCGGCCCCCTTCCATTTGACGGGCTGCAGCGTGCTGTCATGGTAGATTGGGGCACAGTTCGCCCGCGTGAATGGCGCGATGGCCTTGCCGTCGGCGTCGAGGGCCTCGACGCGGAGCTCGCCCCCGGCCGCGTCGACGTTGACGAAGAGATGCTTACCCTTGAAGCACACCTTGCGCGTGGTCAGCGTGCCCGTCTTGTCGCAGGCGTCCATCGACGCAAACCCGTCACGTCGCATGATCGCCAACCCCGTGCTGCAGACGCCGGAGGACTTGGTCCCGCGCCGACCCGCCCGGCCGCTGACGTAGATGTAGAGCTTGTCGCGGACGACCAGACAGCAGCCGCCGGCGGACTGGATGTTGGCCCAGTTCCAGTCGCCGTAGCGCTCGGACACGCCGATCAGCGGGCGGCGCATCGGCCGATGCCAGTGATATCCGTCGCGGGTGAAGCCCACGTACAGCTCGTTCGGCTTGGCCCGGTCCTTCGGCTGGCCGTACCAGATGCTGAACAGGCCGATAATCAGGCTTTCGTAGGCGACGCAGTCCAGGTTGTACAACTCCGGCTTCTTGCCGGCCTCCGGACGGAGCGGGTCGAGCCGATCGGCGCCCACCCAGAAGCCTGGCTCGCCCTTCTTCCAGTTGGAGCCGGCCACGAGGTCCTTGCATTCCCAATAGCGGCGGCACCGGCCGATCTTGCGCGGGGCGTAGTCGCGGATGCTGTAGACCCAGACCTTGCGGAACGGGTTGTAGAAGACCGTCGCGCGATCGCCTGTCGGCCCCGTGTGGCCGACGGGCTTGCCCCAGTGGATGCCGTCGGGTGAGAAGAAGATGTCGTACCGCGACTTGAGCGGATAGTAGAACATCTTGTAGCGCTTGGCCGGGTCCGTCTCAAACAGATCCAGCCACACGGTGCTCGAATCGCGCACGCCGGTATCGACGATGTTCGTGCCCTTCTCCACATCCAGCGACGGCTTGTCCCAGTGGATGCCATCCTTGCTCGTGGCGTAGCAGGTGGTGACGACGTACCTGCCCATGTACCACATCTTGAACAGCTTATCCTTCGGGTCGTACCACACCCCGTCGCTAAAGACCATCGCGCAGGGGCAGTCCTGCCGGCCGGCCTTGATCTCCCACGGCCTGTCGGGTTTCACGACGGGGTTCTTGGGCGCATAGACGGCCTTGTGGTGGGTCCGCTCGAGCGTCGTGTCGGCCACGAGGAAGTCGTCCACGAACAACTGACGCCCCACGTCGATGTTGACGACGTCGGGCGGCGCGTCGAGATAGGGAACGGGCATCGGCTCGTAGGTGATCGCGCGGTCCTTCGGCGGCCACGCGGCCGGCAAGCGAATCCCGTTGTAGAGCTGTTCACCCATGGGCTTGGCGCTCCCTTCTTCGCCCAACGCGGCCGAAACGCACATCAACGTACCCGCGGCCGTGAATAGACCAACGGCTCCTGATACGCGCCGTGGCGCGGCACCGAACTGTGGCAAACGACGGATTGGCTTCGCACGCATCTGTGTTTCCTCCCAAGGACGTTGCGCCCTCCGACGACACCAGGAATCGGGACCCTACGCCAGCGCTCGGGTAACAAGAACGGCGCTCACATGAGGATGCGTGACAGATTCGGCGGGCTGCTCGAGGGGTGCCCCACCCTTCGCTGTCCTTCGCGGAACGCGAAGGGCAGCGAAGGGTGGGGGACGGAATCGCGCTGCAAAGGGCCCCTCACGGTCCATTCCGTCCCCCACCCTTTTCGAGGGCCCGCGTTCCGCGGCCACTCGAAAAGGATGGGGCACCCCCGCCCAGACTGTCACCCAGCCCCCACAGGATTCAGGGGGGTTGGCCTATTGTCAAGACGAGGGTGCGGGACTTCAATGGACGCTCGGCTGCGCCATTGGGGCATCCCGTGGCGCAACCAAAGTGGACCGACGTGTCGTCCAGACCATGAGGTGAACGATGTTCGACAGAATCGTCTCGGCCGCGGTGAACTACCAGGTCATCCTCGAGCCCGACGAGGACACGCCCGAATGGTGGGCGGGCGCGCCGTCCGTCCTGAGAGGTGACGACGGGGCGTTCTACCTGGCGGCGAGGATGCGCGAGGGCAACTCGCCGCGGGGCAAGCGGGGTTATGAGATCCGCATCCTCAAAGGCGCGGATGGCCAGCGCTTCGAGCCGATCAACCACATCCTGCGCGAGGACGCGCGCGTCTCCGGCTTCGAGCGCCCCGCCCTGGTGCGGGACCCGCAGACCGGCAAATACCGGCTGTACGGCTGCTGCGGCCTGGACCGCGGATGGGCCATCCTGAGGTTCGACGACGTCGACGACCCCGCCGACTTCGACGCCAGCTCGGCCAGACCCGTGCTGCAGGCCGACTATCCCGACGACGGGTTCCTCCACGTGACGGGCTACAAGGACCCGGTCGTCCTGTGGGCAGACGGATGCTGGCACTTGTTCGTGATCGGCGCCGACCGTGTCGAGCGGATCCACCACTTCACCAGCCCGGACGGCGAGACGTGGCAGCCGGCCGGCAGGTCGCCCGTGATGGAAAACGCCGGCTGGCACAATTGCTACACCCGTCCAGCGAGCGTGCTGCCCATGACGGTGGGCTACCTGTTCGTGTACGAGGGATCGAACCTGCACTGGCGGGACCCGGTCTACAACATCGCGACGGGGCTGGCGTATTCACCCGATCTCGAGACGTTTATCGACCTGACGCCCGACGCGCCCCTCCTGAAGAGCACCACGCCGGGCGACTACCACACGTGGCGGTATTCGCACTGGATGGTCGTGGGAGACCAGGTGTTCGTCTACTTCGAGGCGGCCCGGCCGAACAACACCAACGAGATCCGCCTGGCCGTCTTCGATCACGGCGCCGTCGCGGAAAGGCAGTAGGTCGTCATGGGCGGCTGCGGATAGCCCATCGCCAGAAGCGCGACGTCGATGCGATAGATCGGGTCCTGCATGAGGCACACGCGGCGATCGGTCGCGGGGATCGCCGTCGTGTAGATCCGCAGTTCCCCGGCGACCGACGTAATGACCTCCTCTCGCCAATCGCCGAGCACGTCGGCCCAGGCGGCATGACCCCCGACGATCGACTTGGTCAGCGTCTTGCCGCGGTACTTCTGGATCTTGCCCTTGATCAGCAGTTCCCGATACGGATCGGCGTCCCAATAGACCGTTCGTATCGTACACCCGTGATCGAAGGTCTTCTCCTTGGCGAGCAGCTTGCCCTGGGCCGAGAACATCCAGCGGCGGTTCCTGCCCTGGGGCACCTTGGCGGCCTCGCCGCCGTAGCATTCCAGGCCCGGGTGGTTCGGATCGATGTCCGCACACATGCCCGAGGCGTGGACGTGATACGTCCGCTCCTTCAGCCCCCAGAGGATCTTGCCCGACTTGGCCTCGACGAGGCACATGCCGTTGACGAGTTGGCCGCTCTCCATGCCGTAGTAGATCTCCAGCCCGGGCCGCGACGGGTCGATGTCGCCGACGTAGAAATGGTCCGGATGACCCAGGCCCGTCGACCACAAGGGGGTGCCGTCGTCGTCGAGCACCAGGCTCCCCAGCAGCACCTCGTCGCGGCCGTCGACGTCAATGTCGATGCAGTGCATGAAGTGGGCGCCCTGCCCGCGGAGCTTGCGCTCTCCCTTTTGGTTCTCCCATCGCCACCGTTCGGTCAGCTTGCCGGCGCGGTACTGATACGCGACGACCTTCATCTTGCCATAGGTCCCGCGCTCGATGATCAGGTAGGGCGTCTTGCCATCGAGATACGCCACGCCGAGCTGGTTGCGGCAGTAGTAGTTATAAGCGTACTCGCGCTTGCCGCGGTACCCGTCGCGTGACGGCCAGGCGACGCGCGTCACCTCCTTGCCCGTCATGCCGTCCCATATGGAGAGGAACTCCGGCCCAGACGTCACCCGGCCGTCGGGATCGCGCGGATCGCCCTGGCCGGTCTTGACGGCCACCTCGGCCTTGCCGTCGTCGTCGAAGTCCCACACGAGATAAGGCGAGTACCAGATGCCCCGTTCGATCGACCAGCCGAGATCGTTTCGCCACAGAAACGTGCCGTCGCTCAGGTAGGCCTCGATCTTGTACGTGCCTTTGCTCGGACGGTAGTACTTGATCCACGGGTCGATGTTCGTGCCGGGTTGTTTGAGCACGAAGTCGTACGTGCCGTCCCCGTTGAGGTCCGCGATGCCGGCCTTCTGGAACGTGTGGTCGCCCTTCAGTTTGATCGATACGTAGCCGGTCGGCTTGGCGTCCGGCGGGACGGTCGCGCGGGCGGAGGGAGTGCCTTCCTTGCCGTCGACGACCGGTCGGACGAAGTAGGCAAGGGCGCTATCGCGCGTCGGGGAGGCGTCGACGAAATCGGTCGTCTTGGTGATCGGTTTGGCGTTGAGCTTGATCGCTTGCCCGCCGCCGGCCGATCGGTAGACGTTGAAGCCGACCCCCGCGGGATCGGCGGACAGAAGCCGCCATCCCACGTAGATGCGTCCGCCCTCGACCGGCATCGCCACCAGGCCGCGTCCCATCCGCTCGACGAACCGTGTCTTGCAGCCGGCGGACGTCGCGTCCTTCCCGGCCCCCAGCGAAGCCGGCGCGGTTGTCATCAAACCAAACCACAACAGCACATGCAGAACGCCCAGACGTTTCATGATCGTCACCTCCTCGTGCATCTTGTGGCCAAGCCGCGACCCGGTCAAGCGCCGGTGGGCGCATGCACGTCGCCGGTGGCGTCGGGGATATTGACCCGGGTGATCAGGGCGATTTAGCATGCGGGTATCCAGCGTTGCATGGGCCTGAGGTCACCACGCGTCCAGGAGGAAGTCACCGTGTCATCGGCTCGATCAGGTAGCAGGGAAGGGGACGGCATTACGCGGCGGCGGTTTCTGCATACGACGGGGGCCGTGGCCGCGGCGGGAGCGGCGTCGGTGAGCGGCTCGTCGCTGAGCCCGATGTTGGTCACGACGGGCGCGTTGGGGGCCAACGAGCGGATCGGCATCGGACTGATCGGCTGCGGCGGGCGGGGCAATGGGTTGATGCACACGGTGCTGGCGCTCAAGAAGCAGGGCACGCCCGTCGAGATCGTGGCCGTCTGCGACGTCTACCGGCCCAGGCTGGACAAGGCCGCCAAACGCTACGGCGCCAAGCCCACCATGGACCCTCATGAATTGCTTGCCGACAAGCGCGTCGACGCGGTTTGCATCGCCACGCCCGATCACCATCACGCCCAGCAGGTCCTCGACGCCGCCCGGGCCGGCAAGGACGCCTACTGCGAGAAGCCGCTGAGCCACTGGAGCCAATTCGAACTGACCAAACGAATGGCCAGAGAGGTGGAGAAGCACAAACGGATCGTGCAGGTGGGGACACAGTACATGTCGGACTCGGCGTGGCATCAGGCGGCCGAGTTGGTCAAGGCGGGCGAGATCGGGCGCCCCATCCACGCCGAATGCGGCTACTTCCGCGTCGGCGACTGGGGCGAGCGCGGGATGCCCATCGACGACCCGAAGGCCAGACCTGGCAAGGATCTCCGGTGGGAAGCGTTCCTGGGCGATCGGCCCAAGCGGCCGTTCGACGTCAGCCGGTTCTTCCGGTGGCGGATGTACGAGGACTACTCCGGCGGGCCGGTGACCGATCTGTATCCCCACGTCCTGACGCCCGTCGTCAACGTCCTGGGCACGGGAATGCCCGCCCTGGCGGTCGCGACGGGCGGGAAGTTCCGCTATCAGGAGCGGGAGGTCCCCGACACGTTCAACATGATCGTGGACTACCCCGGCCAGCAAAGCATCGCGGTGCTCGGCACGCAAGGCAACGACTATCCCTCGTCCGGTAGGCGGCGCAGCGGCATGCCCGTGCCCGTGATCCGCGGTTGGGAGGGCACCATCACGCTGGACGGCAACGACCTGCTGGTCGTCCCCAACGCGGGAACCAAGAAGCCCACGAAGCGCGTGCCCATCCAGCACGAGCTGAGCATGGAGCGATACTGGACCAACTTCCTGGACGGCTGCCGGACGCGGCGGCAGCCGTGGGGCCATCTCGGACTGGCCTACCCGGTGCAAACGGCGCTGCAGATGGCGATGCTGGCGTTTCGCAACGGCAAAACGGCCCGGTTCGACGCAACGGCGGAGCGGATCATCATCTGACTTGGGGAACGCCTGATGAAGATCGACACGGACATCTCACCGGATCATCTGACCCAGCCCATCGAGCGCGTCTTGCAGTTGGCGGCCGCCAAGGCACGGGATCTCGACGGATCGTGGGACCCCGCGCGGGGCGCGCCGGTGTTCACGGTCGAGGGCCAATACACGACCCGCGGCTGGACGGAGTGGACGCAGGGGTTTCAGTTCGGGATCCCGCTGCTGATCTTCGACGCGACGGGCGAGGAGGCGTTCCTCGAGATGGGCCGGCGTCGGACGATCGACTGCATGGCCACGCACGTCACGCATCGCGGTGTGCACGATCACGGGTTCAACAACGTGTCCACGTACGGCGCGCTTCGCCGGCTCATGCTGTGCGGGCGGATCCCGCACGACGCATGGGAGCTGGCGACGTACGAGCTGGCGCTCAAGTGCTCGGCGGCCGTGCAGGCGATGCGGTGGTCGGAAACGGCGTACGGGCATGGCTACGTCTGTTCGTTCAACGGGCCGCACTCGCTGTTCTCCGACACATTGCGGTCGATGCGGGTGCTCGCGTTGGGACACGAGTTGGGCCACGTCCTGCAATCCGAGCACGACGAGCGGATCTCGCTGCTGGACCGCCTGATCCAGCACGTCCGCACGACGGCGCGATTCAACGTCTACTACGGGGAAGGACGCGACGCCTACGACCGTCCGGGACGCGTCGTGCACGAATCGATCTTCAACACGAACGACGGGATGTACCGATGCCCGTCGTCCCAGCAGGGCTACTCGCCGTTCTCGACGTGGACCCGCGGTCACGCGTGGATCGTCTGCGGAGCGGCCGAGCAGCTCGAGTGGGTGGCCGGCCAGACCGACGAGGAACTCGAGTCGTTCGGCGGGCGGGCGGAGATCGAGGAGATCCTACTACGCATGGCGCGTGTTACGGCGGACTACTACATCGACGGTTTGACCACGGCGGACGGGATCACGTATTGGGACGACGGCGCGCCGGGTCTGGCCCGAATGCCCCATTGGCGAGATCAGCCCGCCGACCCCTTCAACGACCACGAACCCGTCGACGCGAGCGCGTCGGCAATCGCCGCGCAGGGCCTGATCCGCCTGGGCCGCCACCTGGGCGAGGACCGTTACCTCAACGCCGGCCTGACCGTCGCCCGAACGCTGTTCGACGAGCCCTATCTGTCCACCGACGATTCACATCAAGGCCTGTTGCTCCATTCCGTCTATCACCGGCCGAACGGTTGGGACCACGTCCCGCAAGGCCGGTCGGTTCCGTGCGGCGAATCGTCCATGTGGGGCGACTACCATCTCGTGGAGCTGGCCGTTCAGATCCGCAGGCTGGCCCGCGGCGAGGCGCCATATCGCTTCTACGCCTGACAAGGAGCCCATCATGAACGCGCAACGCGTCGGCATCATCATGAATGGGGTGACGGGGCGGATGGGTAGACACCAGCATCTGGTCCGGTCGATCTGCGCGATCCGGGATCAAGGGGGCGCGGCTGCGTCGGGATTTCGCGTCATGCCGGATCCGATCCTTGTCGGGCGAAACGCCGAACGGCTCAAGGCGCTCGCCGCGCACACGAAGATCGAGCAATGGTCGACCGACGTGGATGCCGTTCTGCGCGACTCGAAGTACTCGGTCTACTTCGATGTCCAGACGACGGCGCAGCGGTACGGTTCGGTCCGGGCGGCCATCGCCGCGGGCAAGCACGTCTACTGCGAGAAGCCGGTGGCCGAGACGTCCGCGCAGGGGCTGGAGCTCTACCAGCTGGCGACGCGGGCGGGGGTCAAGAACGGCGTCGTCCAGAACGGGCTGTGGTTCCCGGGCCTGCTGAAGCTCCGGCGTCTGATCGACATGGGCTTCTTCGGACGGATCCTGTCGGTGCGCGGCGAGTTCGGGTACTGGGTCATGACGGGCCACGACACGCCACCCCAGCGTCCGTCGTGGAACTACCGCAAGGAAGACGGCGGCGGCATCATCCTCGACATGTTCTGTCACTTCGACTACGTGCTCGAGGACCTGTTTGGCGAGATCGAGGCCGTCTCGTGCGTCGCCACCACCCACATTCCCGAGCGAGTGGGCGAGTCGGGGCGACCGTACAAGGTGACCGCCGAGGACGCCGCCTACGCGACCTTCGAACTCGAAGGGGGCATCGTCGCCCAGATGAACGCGTCGTGGTGCAATCGCGTGCGGCGCGACGACGTGCTCACGCTCAAGGTAGACGGCACGAACGGATCGGCCGTCGCAGGGCTGCGGCGATGCTGGGTCCAGCACGCGAGCGTCACGCCGAAGGTGGTCTGGAATCCCGACGTGGAGCGGTCGGCCGACTACGCCGCCGACTGGGCCGAAGTGCCCGACACCCAAGACTACGACAACGCCTACAAGGCGCAATGGGAGCTGTTCCTGCGACACGTCGCGCTGGACGAGCCGTTTCGCTGGTCGCTGCGGGAGGGGGCCAGAAACGTGCTGCTGGCCGAGAAGGCCGCCGAATCCTGGAAAGAGCGGGCATGGGTCGAAATGCCCGAGCTCGAGGAATAGGGGCGCGACCGTGGGCCGCAGCGTCCAACACATCGGCCCAATCGATGGGACCCGAGCGGCGTTTCGCGCTTCAGCCATCTGCGTAGCGGTGCTTCTATCTATCCCGGCGGCGTCCGCAGGCCAAGACAAGCGCCCAACGTCCCGCCCCCAGGACGCTTCGATCCTCGGGTCCGTTCCGCGCTTCGTCGGCGTCAACTACGAATGCCTTTACCATCGTTACACGACGCCTGATCCGATACTGCAGCGCGATTTCGCGCGGTTCCGACGCGATGGGCTGAACGTCATCTCTCTCCACCTGTACTGGCAGCGCCTCGAGGGCAACACACGGGGCGATTATGGCGGCCAGCGCCGCCTGAAGCGCTGGCGCGGTGAGATCTACGGGGACCCGTTCCTGGATCAGGTCAAGCGCGTCATTCGCGCCGCGCACGGTCAAGGGCTGCGCGTGCTCGTGACGTTCCACACACTGTGGAACATGGCGTGGTGCACGCCTGACTACGTCAAGGACCCGACCTGCGGCAAGACGCAGACCCTCGCCATCCTGCGCGATCCAGGCATGCAGGACGCGTTCGTGGCCACCGTCTCTCACGCCATCGACGCGCTTAAGGGCACGCCGGGGATCTGGGCGTGGGCGCTGCTGAACGAACCGTGGTACTGGCCCAAGACGCTCGAGCCGCCCCACGACAAGATCGATCAGCGTCAGATGGCGGTTCGGCTGGTCGAGCGGCTGGCGCGGATCGTCAAGGACAAGGACGGCCGGCCGGTGACGGTCCGGTTCGTCAGCATGCACACCTGGAAGCGCCCCGACGGCACGACCGGCTGGACGAACATCTTCGTGAGGGACTGGCAGTGGGACGAACGGCTGTTTGGCGTGCTCGACTTCGTGGGCCTCAACGCCTATCGACCGGAGGACCCGGCCCTCCATGCCGACTGGCGGCGCGTCACGACGGAGAACGTCCGCGGCGTCAAGCGACGTTTCGGCAAGCCGGTCCTCATCACCGAGTTTGGCGCGGACAGCGACGATGACGACCGCCAGAGCCGGCGCATGAGCGCGTCGATCGAGCTCTTCCGCACGCTGCCGGTCTGCGGTTGGCTGGCGTGGATGTGGAACAGCGAGAAGGAGACGGGCGGCGGCTGCGGCAAGCCGGGCGTGGGCTATAACCTATGCCGCGACATCAACGGCGCGCCCCGGGCCGCCTATGAACTCCTCAAAGCGAGCACAACGCGGACATCGTCCGTCAACCGTTGGTAGATCCCAGCTCTCGTGGCGCGTGCGTGATAGTCTGCGCGGGGGGGTGCCCCATTCTTTTCGAGTGACCGCGGAACGCGGTCTCTCGAAAAGGGTGGGGGACAGAATCGAATGGCGCGCCCCAATCTGCCGCCCAACTCCGTCCCCCACCCTCCAATCCGCTTCGGCTCTCGCCGAATCGTATTGGAGGATGGGGCACCCCGTCAGCGCCGGTGATCACCGTTCGGCCGCGCCGGTCGTCGGGCGACTCGCCACAGGCGGCGGGGCCTTGCCCAGCGCCTTGATCAGTCCCAGAAAGTCGCTGTCGGTCGTCAGGACCAACCGGGTGTCGCTGCTCAAGGCCTCCTTGTACGCCTCGAGCGTCCGCACGAACGTATAGAACTCACCGGCCGTTTCGATAGCCTTGGCGTATTGCGTGATGACGTCGGCGTCCACCTTGCCGCGGATCTCGTTGGCCTGCTTCTTGCCCTTGCCTTCGATCTCCTGGACGTCGGCCTGGGTCTGGTTCAAGATCTCCTGCTTCTTCAGCTCCCCCTCGTTCTCATACAGCGCGGCGATCGACTCCATGAACGCGATCAGGCGATCGAAGGCGGCCTCGCGAACCTGGGGCACGAAATCGATCTGCGCGATGCCGACGTCGATCAGCTCGATCCCCCGTCCGCCGCCCGTACCCTCGGAGGCCAGGTCGCTCATGGCCTTCCTTTTGATCTCTTGAACGATCTTCTCCCGCCCGTGGTCGATCTTGACCTTCGCTTCGCCGGGGCGTTCCTGAACCTGATCGGCCGACACCTTGGTCAGCATCCGCTCGGGCGTAAACGAGTAGGTCAACTCGCGGTCCGTGCTCCGCACCAGTTCGGTCAGCTCGTACTTCGTGATGACGTTGCGGACCGCGCCACGGACGATCTGACTGACGCGCTGCTCCGCCTCTTCGACCTCGGGAAACCGCTGGACGAAGATCCTGGGCTGCTTGATCCGCCAGACCGCCCATGGGGTGACGTCGACCTTCTTGCCGTCGCTGGTAGGTAGATCGGGCTGGACGTGCTCGGACCCGCCCCCCCAGAACTGCCTCGTCTTGGGCAGCTTGCGAACCTGTTGGACCCACGGGATCTTGACGCCGAGCCCCGGGGTCATTCGCTCGGCGACCGGGTCGCCGAACTGCAGGACGACGCCCAGCTCCCGCTCGTCCACGACGTAGAACAACGCCGGGACAACCCCCATCAGGAGGACGAGCGCGACCACGATGAGGACGGCCGCCCGCTTCAGCCCGGGCGTGAGTGTGAGGTGCGGTGTCATTTCCGGACCTCCTTCTTCTGGGGGAGAACGGTGGGTTGAGATCCCTCGCCGAGCTGCAGTAGGGGCAACAGGCCCTTCAAGTCGGCGTCGACGATCGTCTTGGGACCCGATCCGCTGATGACCTCCTGCATCGCTTCCAGATACAGCCGCTGCCGGGTCACCTCGGGTGCGACCTTATAGGCCTCGTACTTTGCGAGCAGGGCGGCAATCTCGCCCTCGGCCTCGGCCCGCCGCCGTGCGGCGTACCCCTCGGCCTCACGGATCAGCGCGTCCTGGCTCGCCTGGGCCTTGGGAATCAGCTGGTTGCGCTCGAGCTTGGCCTCGTTGACGAGCTTGTCCCTCAGCTGGATCGACGCGTTGACCTTGTCGAAGGCGGGCTTGACGCGCTCGGGCGGCGTGACGCGCTGCATCTGCAGGCCCGTGATCTCGATCCCGCATTCGTAGGCGTTCAGCATCGCCTGCGTGGCCTCCAGCGCCCGCAGCCCGACCTCCTCGCGCTTCTCAGTCAAGATCTCATCGATCGAGTAATCCCCGATCAGCCGGTGCATCACGCTCTGGGCGACCGAGTGGATCGTCTGCGGGACGTGGTCGGCGTAGATGCTGAACAGGTACTTGTCCGGACGGATGACCTGCCACTGAACGGTCCATTCGACGACGGCGGCGTTGAGATCGCCGGTGAGCATCAGTGGCTCCTCCCGGGCCTGCCGGGCCGACTGGCGGGTCAGCTTCTTGGTCTGTTTCGACACGGGACGCGCCATCGGCAGCCGCAGGCTGCGCTCCTGGATGCTGACCGGGATGGCCTGATCCACGTCCGGGATCATGAAATGCAGTCCCCCCGGGCCGGTCACCTCGTGGAACTTGCCGAACCGCAGCACAACCGCCTTCTCATGCGCCTGGAGTGTGTAGATGCCGTTCCACGCCAGGTGGACGACCACGAACAGGACGACCACCAGGGGCAAGGCGCGGACGATCTTCCCCCAGGGCAGATCCGACAGATCGAACTGCTCTTGCCGGTAGACACGCGCGCACATGGCTGAGTCTCCTTACCGGAGCGATTCTCGACGATGGGCGCGCGCACTATAGCGCCGATCCCTTCCGCTAGCAAGCAAACGCACCGCCGGCGAGCCGACGAAGAGGCGTAACAGATCAAGCGGAGTATCGGAGGGGTGCCCCATCCTTCACTCTCCTCGCGGAACGCGAGGGGGGTGAAGGGTGGGGGACGGAATCGGGGGGCGAGAGACAGTTCGCGCGCCATCCCGTCCCCCACCCTCTTCGAGAGGCCGCGTCCCGCGGCCCCCCGAAGAGGATGGGGCACCCCCTGCCTCCACTGTCACACACCCAAGGAACGCTCGGTCACGCGCGGATGCGCCGCCGATCGGCCTCGACCGAGTCGAACCAGTTTTCCAGGTCGCGCTGCATCGCGGCCAGGCGCTCGGGGTTGGCTGCGGCCAGGTCTTTTTGCTCGTAGGGGTCGTCGTCCAGATTGAACAGCTGCGGTGGATGCGGCTCGGGGACGGTCCGCGCCGGCTCGGGGTCGCGACAGATGTCGGTGATCGTCTCCGGCTCGTATTTGAGCCGGCGGTCCATGTCGCCGTCCTCCGATGTGATGGTCATCGCCTCTTGGATGGGCCGGCGGACCAGCTTCCACGCACCGTCGCGCATCGCGGCGTTGCAGTCTGGCACGGGCGTGTAGCGGTTCCACTGCCAGAACCGCCGCGGCTCGACGTCGTCCGGCTCGCCCCGCAGGACGTGCAACACGCTCCGACCGTCCAGCGTCAGCTCACCGGCGACGTCCACGCCCGCCGACGCCAGCAGCGTCGGCATCCAGTCGGTGAAGTGCACGAACGCGCTCGACACGCTGCCGGCGTCCAGCCCCACGGGCCAGCGGAGGATCGCCGGCACGCGGATGCCCCCCTCGTAGACGTTGCCTTTGCAGCCGTTGAAGTTCCCGTTGTAGCGATCGGTCTTCATCTCGCCCGCGCCGCCGAACTGCGGGCCGTTGTCGCTGGTAAACAACACCAGCGTGTTCTCCGTCAGGCCGTGGGCGTCCAGGGCCTCGACGATCCGTTGCACGCCCACGTCCATCCGCCGGTTCATGCCGTAGATCAGCGAGACGCCCTCGGTGAACCGGTCCATCTCGCGAAACGGGTCGGCGTCGTCATCGGGCACCTGCAACGGGAAGTGCGGGGCGTTGTAGGTCACGTGCAAGAAGAACGGTTCTGCGCGATGTCGGTCGATAAACTGCACGGCCTCATCGGTGAACACGTCGGTCAGATACCGCCCGTCGGCTGGACGAAACGTCCCGTTGTGGTCCAGCCGCCACTGCCAGTAGTCGCTCCACCCGCCGCGAAATCCGACGAACTCGTCGAAGCCGCGGGCGTTCGGGTGGTAGCGCGGGTCGAGCGCGCCCAAATGCCACTTGCCGATCAGGCCCGTCGCATAGCCCGCCGACGACAGGACATCCGCCAGCGTCACCTCATTCAGGCTCAGGCGGTCCAGCCCCCGTCCCTCGAGCGTGTCGATGGCGCCGGTGCGATGCGGGTACCGCCCTGTCATCATCGCCGCGCGCGCCGGCGCGCAGACCGGCGACCCCGAATAGTGCTGCGTCAGACAGATGCCCTGTGCGGCCAAGCGGTCGAGCCCTGGGGTCTGCACGGCGTCGTGCCCGAACGCGCCGATGTCGCCGTAGCCCATGTCGTCGGCGAGGATCACGACGATGTTCGGGCGCGACCCCGATCCTGAGCGTGCATGTGCTGTTGCCGCCATTGTGTTCCCTCACTGGCTACTGCGGGTGCCCCCACCAAGTGGGAAACCCGTCGACGAGTGACTATCATACACGCGTCTAGGCCACCGACGAATCCGAGGACCCAACCCATGAGCAAGTCGAGACCCGTTCGCGCGACCATCATCGGGTGCGGCGGCATGGCCCGCGCCCACCTCAACGAGATGCTCAAGATGCGGGCCACCACGCGGATCCCCGTGGTGTGCGAGCCGTCGCCGCAGATGTATGCCATGGCGGCCGAGATGTTCAAGAAGGCCCGGCAAAAACCGCCGCTCAACGAACCCAATCTGAAACGGTTGCTGGCCGACCACGCGTCTAAGCTCGACGCGGCCTTCATCATCACGCCGCACGCCTACCACCACAAGCAGACCAAGGCCTGTCTGGAGGCCGGGCTCGACGTGTTGCTCGAGAAGCCCATGGTCATGAACGCCCGGGAGGCGCGGAGCCTGATGCGAGTCCGCGATCGGACGGGCAAGCTTCTGGTGGTGGCGTTTCCGGGCAGCCTGTCGCCGAACATCCGCACGGCCGTCGAGATGCTTCGCTCCGGCGAGCTGGGCCCGGTGCTCAGCATCAGCGGTACGGTCTGGCAGAACTGGGGCCCGTCTCAGGTCGGGCGGTGGCGGCAGGACCCCAAGATCTCGGGGGGCGGGTTCATGTTCGACACGGGCGCGCACATGCTCAACACCGTGTCGGACCTGGCGGGCGAGGACTTCTCGGAGGTGGCGGCCTGGTTGGACAACCGCGGCCGGCCCGTGGACGTCCTGGCGGCCATCATGGGCCGACTGGAGTCCGGAGCGCTGGTCACCATCCACGGTTGCGGCGAGGCCATCCCGTCGTGCGCGTCGGAGATCCGCGTCTTTTCGCCCAAGGCCATCCTGCGGACCGGGGTCTGGGGCGAGTCTCTGAACATCCAGCGCCACGGCCGGCGACGGCTCACGACCGTCAAGGTACCGCCGTCGACGGGCGTCTGGCAGCAGTTCCTGGCCGTCCGGGCGGGCAAGATCGCCAACCCCTGCCCGCCGGAGGTCGGCCTGCGAATGGCCAAACTGTGGGACGCCATCCAGGCCTCGTCGGCCAAGGACGGCGCGCCGGTGCGCTGTCGTTGACCCGGATCCCTCGCCATCGGCCAGACAGATTCGTCTCCGCGGGCACAAACGGCTTGCGCCCGAAGGGGTGCCCCATCCTTCGCTCCCCTTCGCGGAACGCGAGGGGGAACGAAGGGAGGGGGACGGAATCGAGCTGCGAGAGATGGTTCGCGCCGAGCGTCCGGCGCGATATAGTGAATGTGGGATTGCGCAACGTCGTAGTTGGGGATCTGCCTCCGATGTCACAGGCCACGCCCGATTCCCAAGTCGATACCTTCGAGGCCGTCGAGACCCACCTCCTGCCCCCTTACAAGGTCATCCTGCACAACGACGACGTGAACGACATGGGCCGCGTGGTCGAGGTGATCTGCAACCTGACGCCTCTGGGAATCAACGAGGCCATCGAATGCATGCTGGAGGCCCACCACACCGGCTACGCCCTCCTGCTGGTCACCCACAAGGAACGGGCCGAACTCTACGTCGAGCAGTTCGCCAGCTGCCGCCTGACCGTCACCGCCGAGCCGGACGTGTGAGCCGGGGTCCGGCCCCCATCATCCCAGCGTGAATTCGACTTGTATGGCGTGTCCCGCTTGCGGTAGTCTCCCCGGGGCAGTCTGTGGATCGAGGTCGAATCGTGAACAGGAGGTACGGTGATCATGTGTGACACGACAAGCGGTCTGGTAGGTCTCGTCTGCGTGATTGGGGTTCTTGCGGTCACGTCGCTGTCCGTGGCCGCCGAGCCGATCGGCATCGGCTCGCGGCTGGAGCCGTTCGTGGACGACTTCCTCATCGCCGAGATGAAGCAGACGGCGCTGCAGCTGCACCGTCCCACGCCGCGAGAGGTGGCCGTCGCGTTCGACAAGCCGTGGGAGGGCAACGTCTGCGCGTACGTCACGGTGTTCAAGGACGACGACAAGTTCCGCATGTACTACCGCGGCGTGAACTACGACCCGAAGACCAAGAAGAGCGGCCCCGAGAAGATCTGTTATGCCGAGAGCAGGGACGGCATCACGTGGACCAAGCCCGAGCTGAACCTGTTCGAGCACGCGGGGTCCAAGCGGACCAACATCGTCTGGAAGAATGGGGGCTGCCACAACTTCACGCCGTTCAAGGACCCCAACCCCGCCTGCAAGCCCGATGCCCGCTACAAGGCGCTGGGCTTGGTCAAGGGCGGGCTGGCGGCGTTCAAGTCGGCGGACGGGATCCACTGGTCCTATCTTCAGAAGAAACCGGTGATCACGAAGGGGGCCTTCGACTCACAGAACCTGGCCTTCTGGGACACCGTGCGCGGCCGGTACGTCGACTTCCACCGCGGTTTCCAGAAACGCGTCCGAGACATCATGACCTGCACGTCCAAGGACTTCATCCATTGGACCGACCCGGTCTGGCTCGACTACGGCGATGCGACGCCCGAGCACCTGTACACGAACGCGATCACGGCCTATCACCGCGCGCCGCACATCTTCATGGGGTTCCCCAAGCGGTTCAGGCCGTCGCGGCGCAAGAGCGGTCATCAGCATTCGGGCGTGTCGGACGGCGTGTTCATGACCAGTCGCGACGGGCTGCACTTCCATCGGTGGCAGGAGGCGCTGGTCCGACCGGGCTTGCAGCATTCGCGATGGGAGAACCGCAACAACATGACCGCGTGGGGGATCCTCGAGACGCGATCGAGTATCCCGGGCACGCCCAACGAGCTGTCGATCTACTCGACGGAAGGCTACTACGTCGGCCCCGAGTACCTGCGTCGCTACACGGTCCGGCTGGACGGCTTCGTTTCGGTCAACGCGAGGTACGCCGCCGGCGAGATGATCACCAAGCCGTTGATTTTCAAGGGCAAGC
>CAYMLO010000002.1:0-67633 GCA_964390905.1 uncultured Planctomycetales bacterium
GCTTTTCTCTAGACATTGCGCGGCGAACCACCTTCGATATGTGGACGAAGGCGTATAGAATCGCCCTGTTCCTCAACCGGCAGGAGCGCTGCTCAATGAGCGAACGTGAAGACCTCCGAAGCGCCCCATCGCGCAGGTCGCGCATCGCCGCGTTCGACCTGGCGCGCGGACTCGCGCTAGGATTCATTGTGATGCTTCACGTCACGGCAGCACACGCCTCGCCCGGCGTGTGGCGTACGACGTTCGGTACGGTCATCGGCTTCCTGGGCTCTGTGCCTTCCGCACCCACCTTCATGTTCCTGATGGGTGCATCGCAGGCCTTCTCCTCGCGGACCTCGGTCCGCAAGGGGATACGACGGGGCGTCGAGCTGCTTCTGCTGGGCTATCTGCTGAATCTCTTGCGTGGCACGCTGCCCATCATCATCACAACGCGACTGGGAATCATCACGCTCGAGCAGATCGCGCCCCGCACGGCGACCTCGGAGTTCTGGATCGTCGACATCCTTCAGCACGCCGGCATGGCGCTTATCGTTCTGGCGATCATAAGATGGTGTATGCCCCGCCCCTATCAATGGCTGCTGCTCTCTGTTCCCGTTGCGATCGGCGCTCCCCTGCTCTGGGGACGGATGACGGGATGGCCTGTTTTGGACTGGATGTTGTCCCTCTTCTGGGGCACGGACGACGGTGTGATCCACACGATATTCCCCTGGCTGAGCTATTCGCTGGTCGGCATGGCCTGGGGTGCCTGGATCTCCGCCAGCGCCCGTCACCATGCCTTCTTCGGCGGCATGATTCTGACTGGGTCGTGTCTTGCTGCGATCGCGGCTGCCGTCGGGCATGCGGACCCCCAGTTTCCCGGGGGCGGCTACCCGGACGCCAGGCCGATCATCGTCGCATGGGTCGTCGGCTTCGTCCTGTGCTGGACGGGCATCTGTCACTTCGTGACAAGCGTTGTTCCCGCCAATCCTGTGTTCCGCCTCCTGTTCTACTGGAGCAAGAACGTCACGGCTTTCTACTTCATTCAGTGGCTCCTCATCTACTGGGCCGTGGCGGTCGTTGGGTTCAGGGAGTGCAGCCTTTGGTCAACGATCCTGTCGATGACCGTTGTGATCGCGCTGACCGACCGCATTACGCGGCTATGGGCGCGCAGACGACGACGGAAAGTCGAAGGGCCAGGTCGTGACGCTCCGCTTCCCCAGCAGGGAGGGACTACCGGATGAACGTCACGGGAAGGCGGTACAGGGCCCTATGCAAAGGCAGGACGATCCTACACATCGAGCCACGCGGGGAGTAGCACCCGCTGTATGACCGCGTCCACGATCGCCAGAGTCAGCCTCGGTGGCACAGCGTGCGGTTCCTCGTGGCTTCTGATGAGCGTGGACTGGTGCGACTGAAAGGGGAGACCGATGGACCTGTCCAAGAAGAAATGCGTTCCCTGCGAAGGCGGCGTGCCCGCGATGGGCGAGGAACAGGCCTGTTCGCTGCTCGCCCAAGTCCCCGGATGGGAGCATCACGACGGGGCGCTGGTTCGGACCGTCAAGTTCAAGGATTTCGTCGGTTCGATGGCGTTCGTCAACAAGGTCGCCGAGGTCGCCGAGGCCGAGGGACACCACCCCGACATCCACATCTCGTGGAACAAGGTGACGCTCACGCTGACCACGCACGCGATCGGCGGCCTGTCGGAGAACGACTTCATCCTGGCCGCCAAGATCAACACCTTGAGCTAGCGCCGCCAAGGCGATCTTGCCCGGCGACGGCAGGCGGCGCTACACCGCTTCCAGGATGCTCTCGAACGTGTCGTGATGGTCCTCTTCGTCGGAGAGGATCTCCCGGAACAGATGGGCGGTGGCCTCGTCTCCCTCTTTCATCGCCATCGCGATGATCTTCTTGTACATCACGATCGCCTCTTCCTCGGCCTTCATGTCCGCCTCGATCTGCTCCTTCAGCGAGCCGCCGACGAAGATAGGCGTCGGCTTCGTGGTGGGCGTCTCGCCGAGATAGAAGAGCCGTTCGGCGATGCCTTCCGCGTGCTTCATCTCTTCGATCGCGACGCTCTTGAGCTCGTCCTTGACCGCGAAGGCCTTCACGCCGCTCCACATGACGTGCTGCCACATGTACTGGATGGAGACCTGGATCTCCCGGGCGATGGCCTGATTGAGCAAATCCAGCAACTCGGCGGATGCTTTTGTCACGGGCATCGGATGGTACCTCCTGATTTGGTACGAGACCCTGGCTCGCCAGACGTTCGTCGCACGAACGCCACGGAATAACGCCCTCCACCCTCTCGGGCGGCATGATACCCGGTTCAGAGGGCGGATGGTACCTCCTCACCGGGAGTCCCATCCACTTCGATGCCCTGACACTGCACGCATGTTGCTTGGGGAGTATGATCTGGAAAACCCGATTGACCTGGGTTAATCTGTGCGCGTCGCGGGCCCCGGGATGGATTCGTGATATGAGTTTCTTCGAATGGCATCCGGTTCTGCAGGCCCTGGCGGGCACGACGTTCACGTGGTTGTTGACGGCACTCGGCGCGGTGCCGGTCCTGTTCACGCTCAGATTCAACCAGAAGTTCTTCGATGGGATGCTGGGGCTGGCGGCCGGCGTGATGATCGCGGCAAGCTACTGGTCACTGCTTGCCCCGGCGATCGAAATGAGCGAGCACCTGGGGGCCCTGAACTGGGTGCCGGCCACGATCGGCTTCCTGCTGGGAGCCGTCGTGTTGCGGATCGTCGACAGACTCCTGCCGCATCTGCACCCGGATCTGTATGTCTCCGGAGAGGCAGAGGGCGTCGCGTCCTCCTGGCGTCGCAGCACGCTGCTGGTGACCGCCATTACGATGCACAACTTCCCCGAGGGGCTGGCGGTTGGGGTGGCGTTCGGCGCGGCGGCCGCGGGTCAAGAGGGCGCCACGGTCGCCGCGGCGATGGCGTTGGCCTTGGGCATCGGGATCCAGAACTTCCCCGAGGGAATGGCCGTGGCCATGCCGTTGCGTCGAGAAGGCGTGTCTCGAGCCAAGTGCCTCTGGTACGGCCAATTGTCCGGCGTCGTCGAGCCGATTGCGGGCGTCCTCGGCGCCGCCCTGGTGCTGATGGCCCAGCCGATCCTGCCCTACGCGCTGGCATTTGCCGCGGGGGCCATGATCTTCGTCGTCGCCGAGGAGCTGATCCCCGAAGCCCAGCGCAAGGGAAACGTGGACGTCGCCACGATGGGCGTGATCGTCGGGTTCGCGATCATGATGACGCTCGACGTCGCACTGGGCTGACGGATCGGTCGTCGAAGCCTTCCTGCCGAACCGGTGTCTAATGGACTTCCTGCCCATCGTGGGTATTGCGATCGCCCTGGCCATGGACGCCTTCGTCGTGGCCATGAGCGTCGGTATGCTGGTCCGGCCGGTGACGGGACGGCATCTGTTCCGGCTCGGTTGGCATTTCGGCCTGTTTCAGTTCCTCATGCCCGTGGTCGGCTGGACGGCCGGCGTCAGCGCCCAACACTACATCGCCGCGTACGATCATTGGGTGGCTTCCGGGCTTCTGTGTGCCGTTGGCGGTCGAATGATCCATGCGGCCATTCGCGGCGACCACGAACGGCTCAGCGGGGATCCGACCCGAGGCCTGACGCTGGTGGTGCTTTCCGTGGCGACCAGCATCGACGCGCTGGCCGTCGGCGTGAGTCTTGCCGCCCTCGGGGTGTCCATCTGGTATCCCGCGGTCGTGATCGGCGTGGTGGCCGGGGTGCTGACCGTGGCGGGTCTGCTGATCGGGGCGAGACTTGGACGCCTGTTCCGAAGGGGGATGCTGGCGACCGGCGGCGTCATCCTCTGGGGCGTCGCCGCCGAGATCCTCGTCGCGCATCTAGGCTAGTGGTATGTCATCCCTCTGCTTTCGGACAGGGCTTGGCCCTCAGCAACACCTGCCGCCTGTCTGGCACTGCAGGCTCAAGGCATCAGGCCACAGGGCTGGCGCAACGAGTCACAACCGAAGGCCTGAAGCCTGAGGCCTGAAGTCTGAGGCCTGAGGCCTGAAGTCTGAGGCCTGAGGTCTGGCGCGTTGCGTTGCCCCGGCTCAGACAGAATCCCGCCAAGGTCCAGGGCAACCGATCAGCGGTACCCCCCGTGCATGTATTCGTGCAGGTAGTCCACCGTCTTGCTGAGATCGTCGATCTTCTCTTGCCGTTCGGCGACCTCTCTGGCCAACAGGTCGCCGCTGGTCACGATGCCGACCAGCTTGCCGTCTTCGACGACGGGCAAGTGACGGATGTGCTTGTCGGTGAAGACCTGCATGCACTCGGCCTGAGACGAGTCGGGTCGGCAGCAGACGACGGGGCAGGTCATGACCTCCTCGACTCTCGTCTTGGCGGCGTCCAGGTTGACGGCCACCACTCGGGTCATGATATCGCGCTCGGTGAAGATCCCGACGACCTTATCGCCGTCCGTCACGGCGAGTGCACCGATTCTCTTGGCGTTCATCTCCCTCGCCGCTTCCAGGACGGTGTTGTCCCTACCGATCGTGGCAACGAACGGTCCCTTCTTCGCAATGATGTCCTTGACCATGATCGTGGACCTCCAGATTTCATGTATTATACCCTCGTTCACTCATTGGATGTCCAACGGCCTCGGATGATTCTCGGAAAAGCCCGACCGAGTGCGTTCCAGCGATGTGCTCATCGCTTGGGGCGGATGGCCTTGAAACGCGGGACGGCCGCTACTAGGCTACGGCGCGTCTTGGCGAGCCAGTGACCTTAGGTACGCTCGTGCGAGGCCATTTGCCAGCGTGCCCTCAGAGCGCCGGCTTCTGCATGGCAGCTTCTGCCCAGTCGCAATCGCTGCCTCCCACGCGGATCCCCGGCGCAGCAAGCCTTCAGCCCTTGCCCGGAGGGTCATGCCATGAAACCCCTGCTTGCCATTGTCTCGCTTGCTGTGGGCCTGATCGCTCCTGCAGTTGCCCAGCCTGCACCCCCCCAGGCAGCCGCGACGCGATCGAGCTGCGAGGCCTGTCACGAAGGCATCGAGCCGATCCGCGATCAGGCCTCCAAGATGATGCGACAGATCCTGGCTGCGGGGCGCGGGATGGACGATCCGGGCGGCTGCGTCGTCTGTCATGGGGGCGATCCGAAGGGCGTCAGCGAAGAGAAGGCCCACAAGCCGGGCGCCTTCTACCCCGACCCGGGGAGCCCGTGGATCAACGAGAAGACGTGCGGCGCCTGTCACCAGGAGCACGTCGGAACGCAATGGAACAGCCTGATGATGACCGAGTCGGGCAAGATCCAGGGGGTGGCTTGGTCCTTCGGTTCGCTGACGGGGTACGAGCACAAGTGGGGCAACTACGACGCCCAGAGCCCGGGCAACCCGGGCCTTCGACAGGGCACGAGCGCCTACCGCACGTACATGGAAGGTCTCAGGCAGCTCGAGCCCGGCGCGTCTCCCGATGCTCAGACGACGGTGCCGAGGGGGCCGACGGCGTTGGCGCAGCTGGGCAAGCGCCCCGAGCAAGCGGCCTTCACTTACATCCGCAGCGAGTGCCAACGGTGTCACCTGGCCGTCAAGGGCCGCGATAAGCGGGGCGACTACCGCGGGATGGGCTGCTCGGCCTGCCACATCCCCTACAGCAACGAAGGCTTCTATGAGGGCCGGGGCAAGAACATCCCACGCGACAAGCCGGGCCACCCGCTGGTCCACGCGATCCAGGCGACCCGCGAGAGCAAGGTGACCGTTCACGGCAAGACCTACAGCGGGATTCCGATCGAGACGTGCACGACCTGCCACGACCGGGGCAAGCGGATCGGCGTGTCCTTCCAGGGCTTGATGGAGAGCGCCTTTGAGTCCCCCTACACCGAGGGCGGAAAGGGCCAGGTCGATCTTCACACCAAGCACTACCTGGCCATGCACCAGGACATCCACGGCCAGAAGGGCATGGTCTGCCACGACTGCCACACGTCCATTGACGTACATGGCGATGGGTTTCTGTGCGGCACGAACCTGGCCCAGGTGCAGATCGAGTGCGCGGACTGCCATGGGACGCCCCGGGCCTTTCCGTGGGAACTGCCGCTCGGGTACATGGACGAGTTCGGCGACGTTCCCAAGCGCGGTCCGGGGCGAGGCCTGGCCGACTCGGTCCTGCCGCGCGACGCGCAGGGCACGGTGCATCCAGCCCGTGACGGCTACCTGCTGACGACACGGGGCAATCCGTTCCCCGAGGTCGTCCGCGACGGGAACACCGTCATCGTTCATTCGGCCAGCGGCAAGGATCTGACACTCAAGCCGCTCAAGTTGCTGCATGACACGGCCGCACTCACCATGGCGGGTCGGGTGGCCATGCACGCCGTCGACGTACACGTCAGCAAGATGGAATGCTACGGCTGTCATGCCAACTGGGCGCCGCAGTGCTACGGCTGCCACATCAAGGTGGACTACTCTGGGGGCAAGAAGGCCTTCGACTGGGTGGCGGCCGGCCACATGCACGCCAAGACCGATCACGCGGCCGACCGGGGCGAATCGGGCTACAAGACCTTCGTTCTCGGCGAGGTCGAAGAACAACGCTCCTACATGCGGTGGGAGAATCCAGCGCTGGCCGTCAACGGTGAGGGGCGCGTCTCACCGGCCATCCCCGGCTGCCAGACGTCGGTGACCGTCATCGGCAAGGACGGAGAGACGATCCTGCTGAACCACATCTTCCGAACGACCGCGAACACGGAGGGAGCGGGTCCGGAGGGTCAGCTCGCGGTCGACTTCAGTCCGGCCCAGCCTCATACGACGGGGCGCGACGTCCGATCGTGCGAGTCGTGTCACGTATCGGCCAAGGCGATGGGGCATGGCATCGCTGGCGGCAAGCTGAACCGTCCTTGGGACAAGCCGGTATACGTCGATCTGGCGACGCCCGACGGCGAGATCCTACCCAAACGAACCAGACCCCAGATCGAGCCGGTCAAGGGCCTGGTGGCCGACTGGTCGCGGTTCGTGACCGAGGACGGGCGGCAGCTCATGACGATCGGCCATCACTTCTCGGGCTCCAGGCCGCTGAGCAATGAGGAACGTCACAACATGGATCGGCGAGGGATCTGCCTGGCGTGTCACGAGGAGATCCCCGAGCACAGCCTGGCCGTCAGCTTGCTACACCACGTCGCCGCGAAGACTGGGATGCTTCCCAGGACCCCCAAGGACCACCACGCGCTGGTCCACAAGACGCTTCTGTTCGCCGCCTGGACGCAGGTGGGCGCCGGTATTGGCGGTCCGATCGTAGGTGGGGTGTTCATCCTGTGGCTGCTTCTGCGCTACCGACGGCGCAAAGCCGCCGCAGCTGCCGCAGCGCCGGATGATTCTCTGGCTGGCGACGGGGAACCTGGTTCTTCCGAGCGGTAGCGTCGGTCCGTGAGGCATCACTGAGGCAACAAGGAAAGGGAATGCGATGCGTCGATCCGCGACCACAGTGTGCGTTTGGCTTCCGGTGTTCCTGGCGCCGGCCACGGTTGCTGCAAGCGGGGGCGACAACCCGCTGGGCAGCTTCTTTCCCTATGGGGTCTATGCCGGCGGCGGCAATCCCGAGAACACGCCCGTCAAGGATGAGGCGGAGCGCCGCGCGATGTACGATCGGGTCTGCAAGGACCTGGCGCAGCACCACATGAACTGCGTCTGGCCGAACAACCTCAACTTCAGTTCTCTGCCGATGTGGCTCGAGGCCGCTCGACGCCACGGCATCCGCGTCATCCCGCAGGGGGGCGGGCCGCCGGCCTTCGTCCGAGCGAAATGGTTCAAGGGCAAGGAGGACTTCGCCCGGCGCGTCGAACCGTTCTACAAAGCGCTGGCCGAAAAGCACCGCCACGATCCGGCCCTGCTGGCCTGGAGCCTGACCGAGGAGAACCGTCCGACCGAGTGGTTCTACGAGGCGATCGCGGACCTGACCCGCAAGATGGCCCAATGGGATCCCAAACACCCCGTCATCACGCTCGACAACAAGGCCCCCACGGCGTGGCTCAACGCCCGGATCGTCCGACCGAAAGCCCTGTCCAGGGACGTCTACGTGTTCTTCGCCGATGGACGAAACGGGCCGGTCGGTCCCATCGGGTACAGAAGCCTCCTGACGCGTGAGTGCCAGCGCTTTCGTGAGGCCGCTGCGCAGATTGACGCCCCCTACTGGATCATGGGCCAGGGGATGAAGATCACCGGATACCGCGCCGGCAAGGGCCGGGCGGCGTACCGGTACCCGACGCCTGAGGAGATCCGGTGGCAGGTCTGGACCTCCATCCAGGAGGGCGCGAAGGGCTTCTTCTACTTCTACTATCGAGGACAACCGAAGCCACGCGAGTCAGGTGAGTTCATCGAGGGCCTCCGCGGCGCCACGGGAGAAGAGACGCCGCAGTACCGAATGGCGGGGGAGGTGGGGCGATTGCTGAAGTCCCTCGCGCCGCTGCTGCTGCAACTGGACGTCGCGCCGCCGCACCGCAGCGTGGTCTATTGGGAGAACACGCCTGTGACCGGTCAGACCTTCATCCACCGCAAGACCGGTCAGCGGTTCCTGATCGCCGTCAACCATGACTGCGCGAAAGCGCAGCCCGTGGGCATTGAGCTTGGCTACTGGCCCGGGATGCTGGCGAAGGACCAGAAGCTCTTCGACCTCCGCACCGACAAGCCCTACGACTACGCGTCCATCAAGTCGGCGATGCTGTTGCCGGGCGACGGGACGGTCTACTTCGTGGGAACCGAGGGGGCGTGGCAGGCCTACCCGAAGCGTTGACGCGGAATCCGCCCGGCGGAACCGGCCCTACACCGCGTGCGCGACGCGCGAGATGATCTCCTCCTGGATCTCCTTGCCCAGCGTCACGAAGTAGGCGTTGTAGCCAGTGACGCGGACGAGCAGGTTGCGGTACTCGGCGGGGTTGGCCTGGGCGTGACGGAGCGTCTCGGGGTCGAGCACATTGATCTGCAGCGCAGTTCCCCCCTCCTCGGTATAGGCCCGCAAGAAGGCGGCCAGCTTGTCGAGATGCTCGTCGTCCCGCAGGAGCGAGGGCGACAACGTGATCGTATGGCTGTCGCCGTTCGGCGCGGTCTCGAGGCTCAGCTTGCCCGTTGAGCGGGCGTTGGCGGTGGGGCCCTGCCGATCGCAGCCGGTGACGGGGCACGACCCGTTGCTCAGATAGGTGCCGCGTCTCCGCCCGTCCGGCGTGGCGGCCGTCTTGGGCGCGTAGGCCACCCAGTAGTTCCACGACAGGTAGCCGCCCCGGTACCGCTTCTGTGTGGCGGGCGAGACCTTCTGGGCGGCCCGCTCGGTCCAGAGCGTCGAGACGTCACGGGCCAGAGCGTCGGCCTGGTCATCGTCGTTGCCGTACTTGGGTGCCTTGTGCATCAGCAGGCGCCTGAGCTTCTCGTGGCCGTCGAAGTTGTCCTCGATGGCTCGGAGCAGTTCGGGCATGCCGACGCGGCGGTCCTCGAAGACCAGCTTCCGGACCGCCAGCAGCGAGTCGACGGCCGTCGCCAGACCGATGCCCTCGATGGTGAGGTAATTGTGCTCGGCACCGCCGGCGGTGATGTCCTTGCCGTTGCGGGCACAGCCGTCGACGAGCAGCGACAGGTACGGCGTGGGGGCGAAGCGGGCGCGGACCGCGTCGGCCTGGTCGTTGACGTCGACGATCCAGTCGACCAGATGCTCGAGCTGCCTGCAGAACGCGGCGTGGAACTGCGCGAAGTCGGTGAACGCCGTCCCGGGACCCGTCTTGGGACCGATCTGCTGGCCCGACGTCTGGTCTCGACCGCCGAACATGGTCAGCTCGACCGCCTTGGCCAGGTTCAGATTGACGTCCACCGTGCCCGATCGGTCATTGCCCTGTAGCGTGTTCTCGAGGCAACCGACCGGGGCATAGTCCCACAGCGTCTCGGCCGGCAGGCCTTGCCAGGCCAGCCCCTGCATCGAATGCTCGTCGAAGTTCAGCAGGAACGGCGAGCCCTGCGCGCCAGCGATCAAGTCCACCACGCGGCGGAGCAGCTCGGGCGGAGTGTCGCCGTGCAGTCGCACGTTCGGCTTCGGCTCTAGGAGGTTCATCTGGGCGATCACGTCGAGCAGCAGCCAGGTCAGCGGGTTCGACGCATCCTTCCCGTCGGCGTCGATGCCGCCGAGCGTGATCAGTTGCCCGAACGAGGAGTTGATCCCCTGGTTGTTGCCGACGCGGCCCTGGTAGTCGTAGGCGTAGTTGTGCTTGATCCACCAGCAGCGGAACAGTTCCTTGGCCTGGTCGTGCGTCAGGCGGCCGGCGTCGAGGTCCTGCTGGTAGTAGGGATACAGATACTGGTCGATCCGCCCCGGGGACACGCCCGGACCGGGATAGCTCTCGGCCGCCATGATGAGCATGTGGAGGAACCACAAGCTCTGCAGGGCCTCGTGGAGCGTCTCAGCCGGTTCCCACGGGACCTTGCGGCAAATGCGGGCCATTTCGCGCAGCTCGTCGGCCCGGGTCGGATCATCCGTCTGACCCGCGAGGCGGTCCGCCTCGTCGGCGTAGCGTGCGCCAAGGGTACGGGCTGCACGGGCGGCCGTGATCAGGCTGCGGCGCAAGGCGTTGCCCGATTCATCGCGCGAGGTGTTCAGGTAGCCCTCCACCTCCTCGACCAGGCCACGCAGGCCCAACCGCAGCGCCTTGGCGTAATTCGGGATCAAGTGCCCGGGGATTGCACCGCAGTTGCCCACGCCCAGCTTGTCGAGCTCGCGAACACGGGCAAGGAAACCGTTCTCCAACGTGTCGTACTGCGCCGTCTCCTTCCGGCTCAGCGTCAGGGACAGGGCCGTGTTGAACTGCCCGCCGACGATCAGCTCGCCGTCGAGGATTTGGACGGGCAGGTGACGCCCGATCACCTCGGCGAAGAAGGCCGCGCGGCGGACGACCAGCGGCTCGTCGTACATCTGGCCGGAGAACGGCACGGGCCGTGCTCCCGCGGCCAGCGAATCCTCGTACGCTTCCAAGAAGGGCATGATCTCCGGGACGATCGTCCAGTTGTGCGGACACCAGACGCGGTCCCACGGCGTTCCGGTGCCGAAGGGCATGACCTCGTTGCGGAAATGGCTGCGCTCGCGGAAGGCGAAGTACTCATCGCGGAGCCGCTTGACGCGATCCGAGAGCTGCTCGGATGCGTGCCACACCCCCCCCGCGCCAGGCTTGACGGTGCAGATCTCACTCATCCGGCGTGCCCCCCCTCGGGTGTGAAGCCGCTCCGCTTGCAGAACCACCGGATGTGCCAGCCGGCCGACTCAACACACCACCTCTCCCACGGCTGCTACATCTCAGCCTACTTGTGCGGCCAGCACGTGTCAATCACAGGCGGTCCCGCACGACGCCCGCGACATCGCCACCACCTTGCAGACGCCGAGGCAGGCCGGTAGACTCCTGACGTCGTCAGGGAATCTGGCAGTTGCATCGGCCGGGCCGACCGAAGCCCACAAGACGATTCAGTTCTCGGGGTCATCTCGGAGACACATGGCATGAAGGTGGTGATCCTGTGCGGCGGCCTGGGAACGCGGCTGCGGGAGGAAACGGAGTTTCGACCGAAGCCCCTCATCGAGGTCGGTGGCCGGCCGATCCTCTGGCACATCATGAAGCTCTATGCCCACCATCAGCACCGCCACTTCGTGCTCTGCCTGGGCTATCGCGGCAACATGATCAAGGAGTACTTCCTCAACTACGAGGCGATGAACAACGACTTTACGATCTGCCTCGGCACCCGGGAGCATACCGAGTACCACGGCGCCCACGAGGAGCAGGACTTCCGCGTCACGTTGGCCGACACCGGTCTGGAATCGATGACGGGCAGCCGAATCAAGCGGATCGAGCGCTACATCGACGAGGACACCTTTATGGTGACCTACGGTGACGGCCTGGCGGACGTCGACGTCGCGGATCTGGTGGCGTTCCACCGCGGGCACGGCAAGCTGGCGACGGTGACAACGGTGACGCCCAGCTCGCGGTTCGGCATCCTGGACATCGAGGAACCGGGCGTGGTGACGAAGTTCGCCGAGAAGCCCATTGTTGACGGGTGGGCCAGCGCGGGGTTCTTCGTCTTTGACCGCGGCGTGTTCGACTACTTGGAGGATGGCGATCAGCTGGTGATGGAACGCGAGCCAATGGAGCGGCTGACGGCCGACGGGCAGCTCATGGCGTACCGTCACCGGGGGTTCTTCCTCCCCGTCGACACCTATCGCGACTACAAGCAGGCCAACGAGCTGTGGGATTCGGGCCACGCCCCCTGGAAGGTCTGGGGATGAGCGAGCCGTTTGGCAACACCTACGCCGGCCGGTCGGCATTTGTCACGGGCCACACGGGCTTCAAGGGCTCGTGGCTGGCCATCTGGCTGCATCGCCTGGGCGCGAAGGTGACGGGATACGCCCTTCCGCCGCCGACGGACCCGAGCAACTTCGTGGCCAGCGGGGTGCAAGACCTGCTGACCTGTCATCACGAGGCGGACATCCGAGACGCGGATCGCCTCACCGAAGCCCTCCGGCAGGCCGACCCCGACGTCGTGTTTCACCTGGCCGCTCAACCCCTGGTCCGCGAGAGCTACCGCATCCCGCGAGAGACGTTCGACATCAACGTCATCGGAACGGCGAGCCTGCTCGACGGCGTCCGCGCCCTGGACAAGCCCTGCGCGGTGGTGGTGGTTACCAGCGACAAGTGCTACGAGAACCGCGAGATCGACCGGGGCTACGGCGAGACCGATCCCATGGGGGGGCATGATCCCTATAGCGCCAGCAAGGGCGCAGCCGAGATCCTGACCGCCGCGTACCGCAGATCATTCTTCTCGCCGGATCGGCTGGCCGAGCACGGTGTGAAGGTGGCCACCGCGCGGGCGGGCAACGTCATCGGAGGGGGGGATTTCTCGACGGACCGGATCGTCTGCGACGTCGTGCGGAGCCTGGCGGGCGGCGAGCCGGTGCCCGTTCGCAACCCCGGGTCGGTGCGTCCGTGGCAGCACGTGCTCGAGCCGCTGGGCGGATACCTCCTGCTGGCAGCCCGGATGCTGACGTCTGAAGACCCGATCTGGTGCGACGCGTGGAACTTCGGTCCGCCGGTCGAAGACGAGGTCCCCGTGGCCGAGCTGGTGGACCGGTTTATCGCGGCGTGGGGCGACGGATCGTGGCGGGACGTCAGCGACCCGAACCAGCCACACGAAGCCGGGATCTTGCGGCTGTCGATCGACAAGGCCGTCGCGAAACTGGGCTGGCGACCGCGTTGGCGTCTGGTCGATACTATTAACAGGACGGCAGGCTGGTACCGCACGTTCTTCGGGGGCCAGGGGAGGAATATGCGCGAGTCGTGCCTGGTTGATCTGGCGGCCTATGAATCGCCGAAGCTGGCGGGGGGGACCGGAGGCAGTTAGGTTTGAACATCGCGGTGACCCAACGCGATCGCTGCCGCGTCTGCGATTCGTCGGCGGTCCGGCGCTTCCTCGATTTCCCCGACTATCCGCTCTCCGACAACCACCTCGAAAGCCCAGAAAGCGAGCGCGAGTTCCTCGGTCGCTACCAGGCCTTGTGGTGCCCGGCGTGTAAGACCGTCCAGAACCTGACCGACTTCGATGGGTCCGCCTACTACGCGGACTATGACTACACGGTGTCCAGCTCGGACTTCGCCCGCCGCTTCATGGACCGGCTGGCCGAAAACACGATCCGGCGGCATGGCCTGCCGCCCGGCTCGGCGGTCGTGGAGGTGGGCTCGAGCGATGGATATCAGCTGACCTGTTTCCAACGGCGAGGGATGACCGTCTTCGGCTACGAGCCGGGCCGCACGCTCGCCGAGGCGGCTCGCCGACAGGGCGTCCCGACGACCGAAGCGCTCTTCACCCCGGATACGCTGGACGAGATCCCGCAGGCCATGCGACCGGTTCAGGCCCTGTTGTGCCTCTACACCTTCGACCACGTGCCCGATCCGGTGGCGTGTCTCGAGGCGGTCCGAACCGCGCTGGATCCCCGGCGCGGGTTGGTCATCATCGAGGTGCACGACCTGGCCAGGATCATCGAGCGTCGCGAGGCCTGCCTGTTCTGCCACGAGCACACGGTCTACCTGTCACAGGCCACCATGGCGCGACTGATGGCCCGGGCCGGACTGAAGCTGGTGAGCGTCGACCTTGTGCCCGAGGCCGATCGGCGCGGCAATTCGTTGCTGGCCGTTGGCGTCCCGGACACGAGTGACGTCGCGCCGGATCTCCCGCCGCCGTCGGCTATGGTTCGGGCGTTGGACGAATGGGACGTCTACGGACGTTTTGCGGCCGACGTCAACGCCGCACACCGACACCTGGCGGACCACGTCCGGTCGCGGCGCGAGGCCGGTCAGCGGATCGCGGGATACGGCGCTTCGGGACGGGCGACCTCGACGCTCGCACTGGCGGGATTGACCCACGAGCAGATCGACTACGTCTGCGACGCGAACACGAGTCTACACGGGCTGTACCTGCCCAAGTCCCACGTTCCGATCCGGCCGCCGGAGCACCTGTTTGATGATCCGGTCGACGAGGTCATCGTGTTTGCCTACGGGTACATGGCGGAGATCGCCGCCGCCCTGACACCCTACGTAGCCCGCGGTGGGAGGCTGACGTCCCTGCTGGACCTCCTGCAGCCTGTCCCAGTCGCCGCGAGCCAAACGGAGACGCCCCATGGCAGTCCGTGAGATTCCATCTGCAGGTCCCTGGATCACCGAGAAGGAAGTGGCATACGTCCAGGATGCCACGGCCAACGGGTGGTACAAGAACTGGTCGGGTTACATCGACCGGTTCGAGAAGGCGTTCGCCGAGTGGATCGGCGTCCGCTTCGCGCTGTCGACGGCCAGTTGCTCGGGGGCGCTGCAGATCGCCCTACGGGCGCTGGGGATCGGGCCCGGCGACGAGGTAATCGCACCGGAGGTAACGTGGATCGCGACCGTGACGGGCGCCTGCCACCTGGGGGCCAAACCCGTGTTCGTCGACGTCGATCCCGAGACGTGGTGCCTGGACCCCGAGGCCTTCAGACGCGCCATCACGCCGCGGACCAAGGCCGTCATCCCCGTCGACATGTACGGACACCCGGCCGACAAGGACGCGATCCTCCAGATCGCCGCCGAGTACGACGTCGTCGTGATCGAAGACGCCGCGCCGGGGATCGGCTCGAAGGTCAACGGGCGGATGTGCGGGTCGTTCGGGTTGGCGGGAACGTTCAGCTTTCAGGGGGCCAAGCCGCTCGTCACCGGCGAGGGCGGCATGCTGGTGACCGACGACGAGGACCTCTACGACCGGTGCTACTACTACTGGGACTACTGCCGGGAGAAGGACAAGGTCCTGTACAACTCGGACGTCGGCTACAAGTTCAAAATGTCCAACGTGCAGGCGGCGCTGGGCCTCGCCCAGCTCGAACGCGCGGACGAGATCATCGGCAAGCGGCGGCAGATCTTCTTTGGGTACCGCGATCGGCTGGGCGACATCGCGGGGCTGGGCATGAACGTCGAGCGAGAGAACTGCTTCTGCAACTTCTACGTCCCGACGATCGTCTTGAACGGCGAGTTCGCCGTCACCGCGCAGGAGCTGATGGACGCGATGGACGTGGCGGGCATCCGCAACCGACCGTTCTTCCGACCGCTCAGCAAGCTGCCGATGTTCGAGCCCGCCGAGACGCCCGTGGCCGACCATCTGGGCGCGAACGGCATCAACCTGCCGTGCGCGTCGATGCTGACCGACGACGACGTGGACTACGTCAGCCGGTTCGTCCGGCGGCAACTTCTGGGCGAATGACGACCGACACGAGCCCAGGGAGCGACCCGATCCGATGAGCAAGACGATTATCCTGATGGCCAACGACGCGGTCGGGGTCGAGGTGGCCCGTTACCTCGCGGGGCACGGCGATCAGATCGTGCGGCTGTACCTGCACGATCCCGAGTATCAGAAGCGGACTGATGAAATCGTCGCCGCCAGTGGCTGCGGGCCCGACGACGTCTACCTGGCGCGAACACTGAAGGACGCGGACCATGTGGCGGGACTCCGTGCGTTGGGGGCCGACTTCATCATCACGGTGTATTGGCGGCATCTGCTGACGGGCGAGCAGATCCGCACCGCCCGACAGGGCACGGTCAATTTCCACCCGGCGCTGCTGCCCATCAACCGCGGATGGTATCCGCACGTGCACAGCATCATCGACGGAACGCCGACGGGGGTGACGATCCACGCGATCGACGAGACGGCCGACACCGGCCCCGTTTGGGCCCAGCGCGAGGTACCGCTGACCCCGCTCGATACCGCGCACACGATCTATCACCGGCTGCAGGACGAGATCGTCGAGTTGTTCAGGGAAACCTGGCCCCGGATAGCGGCGGGTCAGATCCAGCCGACGCCGCAGGACGAATCCAAGGCCGTCTACCATAGCATCAGGGAGGTCGACGCCCTGGACCGGCTGGACCTCGATGCGTCGATGAAGGTCCGAGACCTGCTGAACCTGCTGCGTGCGCGGTCGTTCGGCGATCTGGGGTTCGCCTACTTCGAAGCGGGGGACGAGCGGGTGTACGTCAACCTGCGTTTGGGCCGGACGCATGCGTTCAAGACCGACGCGTGATCCCGGGAGTGGACAGTTCGCCATGGACCCAACGGAAACACGGCAGCTCGCCAAGGCCATCCGCGGCCATGCCCTTCGCATGGTGCATCACGCGCAGGCGTCGCACATCGGCGCAGGCCTGAGCATGGCCGACCTGTTGGCGGTGCTGTACGGCTCGGTGCTCCGCGTCGGCGCCGACCGGCCGGACTCACCCGACCGGGATCGCTTCATCCTGAGCAAGGGTCACGCGGCTGCAGCTTTGTATGCCGTCCTGGCGGAGCGCGGCTTCTTCCCGCTCGACTGGCTGGGGACCTACTGCGACGACGGCAGCCGGTTGGCCGGTCATATCTCGCACCACGTGCCGGGCGTCGACTTCTCGACCGGGTCGCTCGGCCATGGGCTGTCGATCGGATGCGGGGTCGCGTTGGCGGCCAGGCGCGACGACCGACCCTATCGCGCGTTCGTCCTGCTCGGCGACGGCGAGTGCGACGAAGGAGCGGTCTGGGAGGCGGCCCTGTTCGCTCCCCACCATCGGCTGGACAACCTGGTGGCGATCGTGGACCACAACAAGATCCAGAGCTTCGGTGCGGTCAAAGAAGTGCTCGACCTGGCGCCGCTGGCCGATAAATGGCGGTCCTTCGGCTGGGCCGTCCGCGAGATCGACGGCCACGATCACGACCAGATCCACGACGCCCTGCAAGCCCTGCCGTTCGAGCCCGACCGACCGTCAGTCATCGTCGCCCACACGGTCAAGGGCAAGGGCGTCAGCTTCATGGAGAACGAACTCGCCTGGCACTACAAGTCGCCCGACGACGCGCAGCTCGCCGCCGCGCTGGCCGAGCTGGGGCTCGATTCTTAGGCGACGTGCAGCAACGGTCGAACGGCCCAAGTCGTTCCAGAGACGGCATCGAACAACAAGGCGCGGGCATCTCGCTCGCGGAAGGTCATGGGCAAGATGCCCATGCCACGTGGGGCGATGCGCCAGCACGTCCGCCCACACACTGCCCGGTCATAGTTAAAGGCGATTCTTTAGGAAGCGTCGTCTGACCAGGGGACGCCGAACTCCTGGACCCAGTACGTACCGTACCTCCCGCCCGTCCGCACGGCGATGCCGACGTGGACCCACATGGGGTTGAGGATGTTCTCCCGGTGGCCCACCGTCGAGTCCATCCAGTCTTTCATGACCTCGGCGGGGGTCCGCTGTCCGCCCGCGAGGTTCTCACCCACTGCTCGGTATTGGTAGCCGGCCTCCTGAGCGCGTGCCCCCGGCCCCCCGCCTGTCTCGGGATGGTAGTGACCGAAGTAGCCGTCCTCGATCATGGTGCAGGCGTAGTCCCCCGCCACCGCCGTCAGTATGGGATGGGGCGAGACGGGGTCCAGGCCGTGAGCGGCTCGCTCTTCGTTCACCAGACGAATCAACTCGGCAACGAGCGCTTCGCTGTTATCGGGCGTGCCACAGGATTTGTCCTCGGGGGTGATAACGCCGGCGATTGGATTGGCCGAGAGGGGAAGCACCTCGAAGGCACCGCAACCAGACGCCACGACGGCGAGCACCGCGGTGACAAAGCAACACCCCAAGCGTGTCGGATATGTGGCCGTGGCCATCCTTCCCTCCCCCGACGTAAGCGTGACTTTAGGGAAGTCTATTCACACCGAGGCGCGGATTCAAGCCCAACATCAGAAAGGCGCCGTCGATGGGCCCTCTGAGGCGAAGGAGTAGGCGTGTTGGGATGGAGGGCGATTCGTGACCGGGCGCGGTTAGTGGACGAATCCGGGCGCCCGCGCCAGCAGCGCGCGAGGGACGGCCTCCACCACCGCCGGATCGAACTGCGTCCCGCAGCAGCGCTGCAGCTCGCGAACGGCGGCGGTGAACGACCGGGCCGACCGATAAGGACGGTGCGACGTCATGCTGACGAACGCGTCGGCGACGTTGAGGATCCGCCCGCCGAGCGGAATGGCCTCGCCGCGCGTGCCCGAGACGCACCCCCGTCCGTCGAACGGTGTGTGGTGATGATGGATGTAGTCCGCCGCCGCCGGATCTGCGCCCAGCCAGAGGCTCATCTCCGTGCCGTCGCGCGTGTGCCGACAGATCAGCGCCCGCTCCGCACCCGTCAGCGGCGTTTGCTTGGCGAGCACGGCCTCGGGAATCGCGAATTTGCCGATGTCGTGGAGGAGTCCCGCCACGCGGACGTGCGAAACGGATTCAGGCCCCAGGCCGACCAGAGGCGCGATCCACGTCGAGAACTGGCTGACGTATTCGGAGTGGCTGGTCAGGTGATCGCGCTGCGTCGGGCCCAGACGCTCTCGAGAGACCTCCAGGACGGTACCCAGGCGTTCTTCGGCCGACGATCCGCGTGCGACCTCCGGCCTGGCGACGGTCTCGGCGAACAAGGCCATTTCCGAGGTCCGCACACGGTTCTGGCCGGAACGTTTCGCCAGAGACAGGGCCTGGCCGCTCGCCAAGATCGCTTCGTCGCCGATGCCGTCAGAGGCACGGGTGACGACGCCGATGCTCACGGTGACCGGAACGGCCCGGCCGTCGTGGGTGATGCGGAGGGCCGCCACTTTCTCGCGAAGCCGTTCGGACCACGACACGGCGTCGGCGAGGGCCGTCGACGGCCTGATCACCAGAAAGCCCTCCTCACCCCACCGACAGGCCGTGTCCCCGGCCGACAGGCTACCACGAAGTGTCTCGACAACGGCGGGAAGGATCTGGTCCTCGAGCGCGGGGCCATGCACGTCGTCGACGCCGTCGCGTTGATCGATGTCGATCCGCATAACGGAGATGGGCTCTCGCCCGCGGGTTCGCGCTGGGAGGTTGCCGAGCACGCGACTGAGCTGACGGGGGTCCGAAAGACCGGTGCGTGCGTCGGTCTCGATCAAAGGAATCCCGGTAGCTGGCATGCTGGACCCCGGCGCGGACGAACTGGTAGCGAGTATCCCCTTCCCGTTATCGACTGCAGACCCAACGGACTTTCACGGGGAGTTCGAGGAGGTCGCCTGACGACGGTCTGATAAACCGCGACGAGCTGCGATTGCAGCCGTGCAGTCGCGTCACTCTTGATACACCCTCAATCCGTCAGGCTATCTGGTTGCAGGCGAACGCCCGCAGCGGCGATGCCAACGAGCGCGGCACTGGAGTCAGGGGCACGCTTGCCGAGAGCGCCGACCCCATCCAACACGCGGCCGCCATCACCAGGGCGATCGGCCCTGCCGAGTCGCCCAGGCGTGGGTCGCTTCTTCCTGGCGTCAACGCCCCAGCGTTGATACGATGATCTCACTACCAGAGGTGTGGGAGGAGGCTCCCCCGTGCACAACTCGACGAGGGCTTTCGCAGCGAATCTGTTGGCGCTCGGCATGGTGGGCAGTTCGATGCACGTCATCCATACGCACGATCACGCGCCTCGCATCCAGCACGCGCGGCGAGTGGATGACCACGCATCGTCCGCGTGCTGTCGTGTAGGGGTTTTGCACGGCGACCAGGCCCAAATCGTGGAACAGTGTCGAACTTGGTGGAGAGGACAATGGGAGAACTCACGAAGTCTTCGGAGGCACAAGCCCCGTCAAGTCGAACGGGTATCGCCCGGGGTTCTGATACGTTGCTGCTGGCGCTCGGCGGGATTCTGCTCGTGGGAGCGCAGACAGGAGCCATGGGGCAAGCCTGCATGAGCTGGGAGGACAGAACGTCCGTCCGCCCGTCACCACGCACTGGCCATGCCATGGCGTACGACAGCGCCCGCAGCGTGACCGTTATGTTCGGTGGCCACGACGGAAGCTATGACGGGGAGACGTGGGAATGGAACGGGACGAGCTGGATGCTCGGGAGCCGTAGCGGCCCGTCCCCACGCGCGTTGCACGCGATGGCGTACGACAGCGTCCGCGGCGTGACAGTCCTGTTCGGCGGGAGATACTGGGCTAGTGGATACATCCATCTAGGCGACACGTGGGAATGGGACGGAACGAGCTGGACCCTCCGGAGCACAACCGGGCCGTCGGCACGCTCTGCTCATGGGATGGCATACGACAGCGTCCGCGGCGTGACGGTCCTGTTCGGTGGGGACGATGGGAATCCCAACGGCGAGACCTGGGAATGGGACGGGGCAAGCTGGACGCTCCGGAGCACCACCGGCCCCTCGCCACGTATGGGGCACGCAATGACGTACGATGGCGCCCGCGGCGTGACGGTTCTGTCTGGCGGCGCGTATTGGGGTGGTGAGGACTGGGTCCGTCTGAGCGGCACATGGGAATGGGACGGGACGAGCTGGGCGATCGGCACTTCTTCCTTCCCGTCTGCCCGCCATGGTCATGCGATGGCGTACGACAGCGCCCGCGGCGTGACCGTCTTGTTCGCGGGGGAAACGGGATTCCCTGACTGGGTCGACCGCAACACCTTGGAATGGAACGGGACGAGCTGGACCTCCAGAAGTAGCGCCGGCCCATCGCCCCGCGCTGGCCACGCGATGGCATACGACAGCGGGCGGGGCGTAACGGTCCTGTTCGGCGGGAACGATGGGAGCGATGACGGCGACACGTGGGAATGGGACGGGACGAGCTGGACGCTCCGGAGCGGGCCATCGGCAGGCTGTGGCCATGGGATGGCGTACGACAGCGCCCGCGGCGTGACGGTTCTGTTCGGCGGGTTCGATTGCGTCCCCCTTCGCAGAACCCTGGAGTGGGACGGGACGAGTTGGACGCATAGGAGTAGCACCGGCCCATCCCCACGTCTTGACCACGCCATGGCGTACGACAGCGCCCGCGGCGTGACCGTCCTGTTCGGCGGGACGGACGCCAACGGCTTCAGCGGCGAGACATGGGAATGGGACGGCACGAACTGGATGCTCCGGAGCACCACCGGACCTGCGCCGCGCGATGACCACGCCATGGCGTACGACAGCGCCCGGGGTGTGACCGTCCTGTTCGGCGGGGATGACGGAGAGCTCAACGGCGAGACGTGGGAATGGGACGGCACAACCTGGACCCTCAGGAGCAGCGCCGGCCCATCCCCCCGCCTTGACCACGCCATGGCATACGACAGCGCCCGCGGCGTGACCGTCCTCTTCGGCGGAGATGACGGGGACCTCGACGGCGAAACGTGGGAATGGGACGGGACGAGCTGGATGCTCCGGAGCACGACCGGCCCTTCGGCGCGCAATGACCACGCGATGGCGTACGACAGCGTCCGAGGTGTGACCGTCCTGTTTGGGGGGTTCGCAGGAAGCCGCGACAGCGAGACGTGGGAATGGAACGGCACGAGCTGGACGCGCCGCAGCGGCTACGGGCCATCCCCACGCTATGGCCACATCATGGCCCACGACAGCGTCCGCGGCCTGACCGTCCTGTTCGGCGGGAATGACTGGTCGTATGACGGCGAGACCTGGGAATGGCCGCGGCCCTGCACTGCGCTGACCCTAACGTTCACCAAGGGCGCCTGGGGCAGTGTCGAGCTGGACCCCAACGATCCGAACCTTCCACCGTGCACCTATCCGATCGGTATGGAGGTCACGCTGACGGCCACGCCGATCGAGGGCAAAGGCTTCAGGCATTGGGAGATCTACGACGACCCGAACCTGATCGGTGACGCCAACTACGCGACTATCGATGCAAGCCTGTCCACCACGATCGTCATGGACGATGACCGCGGCGTGACGGCCGCCTTCAAGTGCGGCAGCGATCTCCAGCCGCTGTTGCCGTTGATGCTCGCCGTCCTGGGGAGAATAGGGGACAGTCACCTATTATTTGACGTCCCTACCCTCCTCCCGTGACCGCTTCTTCTTCCGCCCGTGCTTCAGGCACCCCAGTAGCAGGGGACGCAACCGCCGGCCCAAACGGAAATAGGAAATAGGGAAATAGGGGGAAATAGGGGACAGTCACCTATTATTTGACGTCCCTGCCCTTCTCCCGAGTGAAATAGGTGAAATAGTGGACAGTCACCTATTATTTGACGTCCCTACCCTCCTCCCGTGACCGCTTCTTCTTCCACGTGTGCTTCGGGCGCCCCACGGGCAGGGGACGCAGCCGCCGGCCCAGACGGCGCTCCAGTTTGCTCAGGAAACTGTCGCTGCCCAACGGACGCCCCCGATGTGTGCTCAGGCGTAACCGCGAAATCGATGCCTCGTCTTCCGGACGCTTCAACTCGGCCCGCCACTTGCCAGACGCCCATTCCCCCGCCCACGCATCCAGGTCCAGCAGGGCGCTCGCATCCCGACCGCCCGTGTGCGCCGCCGCGCTCGACCACGCATATTCCCAGGCCGACCGCGCCAGCTTGGCCCGGACCGCATTCCGCTCGACGTAGCACATCGCACACCACAAATGAATGTCATCCAGCGCACACGAATAGAAGCGGTTCTGCCACAAATGCCCGCTTCGCCGATGAAGCCTGTTGACGTACTGCGTGTAGCGGAAGTGGGTCCGCCCAATGGCCTTGGCCAGCGATTCCTCGGCAGACGGCGTGGCAATCAGATGGACGTGATTGGTCATGAGGCAATAACCCAGCACCTTCAGCCCAAAGCGTTCCGAGTGCTGAGCGAGCAGGTTCAGGCAGACCTGTCGATCGTCATCAACGAAGAAGACGTCCTGTCGGTTGTTCCCGCGCTGTGTGATGTGGTGCGGGACGCCGGGCAACACGATTCGCGCTATCCGTGGCATCCCGGCATCCTACAGCCTGTCACACGCCACGTCAATGAATAGGTGACTGTCCCCAATTAAACAATTAAAATTATCTATTCGCACTGCTCCACGATCTCTCCAACCCAAACAGCAAGGGCATCCAGAAGGGCATGCTCTTCGGCCAGGAAGATCGGTTCGTCACCTGAGCTGGTGGGAGGCGAAACGGTCACCAGGATAGCGCCGATTGGCCTCCCGCCGGCGTGAATCTCCGCGGATTGGCAGTGAGCCGTCTGGCAAAAGCCTCGTGAGCGGAACGTCTGGCCTGACAAGGTAATGCAGGCACACGTCCGATCCGGATACTGGTATCCCTTCGGCACAAGATTCACGACGCGGTCCAGGACCTCCTTGAGGCCCCTGCTACGATCGCGGAGACAGTCTGAAATCGAAAACAGGCAATCGAGTTCCTTGACGCGTTCGCTCAGGTCCCTCGTACGTCTACGAAGGGCTTCCGCAATCCACTTGTATTCGGCAAGCTGCGACTCCAACTCCAAAACGCGCTCATGCGCTTCGCGAAGCGCATCGACGAGTTCCTGTCGGCCCTCGTCTTCATCCTGTGCACAGTCTTTGCACATCCGGGCCTCCAGACGCCGCGGGCACGGAGAAACGAGAAACAAGAAAACGAAACGGCGCGAAACAGCGAAACAGAAAACAGAGAAACAGGAAAAACAGCGGGCAGTCACTCATTATTCGCCGCCCCCTGACCTCCTCCGGCGACCGCTTCTCCTTCCTCGCGCGCTTCGGGCGCCCCACGGGCAGGGGACGCAGCCGCCGGCCCAGACGGCGCTCCAGTTTGCTCAGGAAACTGTCGCTGCCCAACGGACGCCCCCGATGTGTGCTCAGGCGTAACCGCGAAATCGATGCCTCGTCTTCCGGACGCTTCAACTCGGCCCGCCACTTGCCAGACGCCCATTCCCCCGCCCACGCATCCAGGTCCAGCAGGGCGCTCGCATCCCGACCGCCCGTGTGCGCCGCCGCGCTCGACCACGCATATTCCCAGGCCGACCGCGCCAGCTTGGCCCGGACCGCATTCCGCTCGACGTAGCACATCGCACACCACAAATGAATGTCATCCAGCGCACACGAATAGAAGCGGTTCTGCCACAAATGCCCGCTTCGCCGATGAAGCCTGTTGACGTACTGCGTGTAGCGGAAGTGGGTCCGCCCAATGGCCTTGGCCAGCGATTCCTCGGCAGACGGCGTGGCAATCAGATGGACGTGATTGGTCATGAGGCAATAACCCAGCACCTTCAGCCCAAAGCGTTCCGAGTGCTGAGCGAGCAGGTTCAGGCAGACCTGTCGATCGTCATCAACGAAGAAGACGTCCTGTCGGTTGTTCCCGCGCTGCATAATATGGTGCGGGACACCGGGCAACACAATTCGCGCCAGTGGCATCCCGGCATCCTACAGCCTGTCACACGCGACGTCAACAAATAGGTGACTGTCCCCGATTTACCCGATTTACCGATTTACCGATTTACCAGCCTGTCACACGCGACGTCAACAAATAGGTGACTGGCCCCGATTTTACCGATTTTAGTCCCCGATTTTAGATTTACGCGATTTACCACCCAATAATGCAATGCGCCAGCGGAACTAGGAAAAACGTAAACGCACTGCATGGAAAGAACTGGCGACGGCAGTCCCATTCGTTCCTGACACCTCTATTCCCTCTGCACGCTGTAGGCGTGTCCTTTCCTTGCCGGGAAGGTTACGCATTCACCTTGCGCGTTGTCAGTCTTATGCGCAATGCGCTGTTGCGTGGCGGTATCATAGATCGCAACGGCCTGTCCAGGCCAAGGGTTCATCAGCCGGCAGGGGACCGCGCGCCGGGCACGCAACTGAACGTACGTCACCCGGCCCCGAACGCACTCGGCGGATACCTCGAATCCACCTCGTGCTTGCATGTCTCTAAACGCGATGGTCGCCTGAGGCGGAATGGCCGGGAAGAGGTGAATCCGCCCACTACGGGAGTTGATAAGCTGCTCCGGCCCGATGCCCTTGACCGTTCCCAGAAGGGGTCCCACCTGACCGACGGCCCATCCCTTCACGAGGCGGGCCGTGCGCAGCATGATCTCCTTTCGCTCGCGAGCAGAATCGAGGTTGATCTCGTCCGCCAGCAGCGTCGGGGTGAAGCCGGCGAACCAGTTGTAGGCGACGCCGATCGGATCCACGCCGACCACGTCGGTGAAGACCGGGCCCTCCGATGTCTCGTGCGTGGGATAGGGCGCCATCTTGCTGGCGACCTCGCGCCATCGACCGCGGAGTTCCGCGTCCCGTCCCAGGATCTCTGACGCGTCGGCCGTCGTGTTGAGCAGCCACTTGAACATGCACAGGGCCGACGCCGAATCGCGGTTGCGCTCGAAGTTCTTCGTCCACCCCCAGTGTTCGGCCGAGACCGTCGGGATCACGTGGTAACAGCCGTCCTGCCCCAGTGTGGCATAGTGGGAATAGAAGATCGCGGTCTCTCGCATCGCCGGGTACGCTACGTCTGAAAGAAACTGCTCGTCGCCGCCGTAGTCGTAGCGATCCCAGAGCAGCTTGAGAACCTGCGCGGGGATCTCCATGCAGAACTCCCAGGTCGAGATCGTGTGGGCGTATTCGTCGGGCTTGATAGGCGGCAGGTATCCGTGCTGGATGAGCGCTCCGGGCAGGTTGAAGACCTCGCGTGCGTTCTTCCTGCAGGCCGGCAGCCACATCTCCACCAACTTGTAGTAGTAGCGGAGTCTGTCGCTTCGGTTCTGGACGTGCATGGCCGTGTAGTACAGTTCGTTGTAGCAGGGCAGGCCGTGCCACGGAGACCAGTCCTGTTCCATGTAGCAGTAGCTTCGGGTGGCCTCATACCGGGTCGGGTCAGGCGAACAGTATTGAGAATGTGGGCATACCCACGACCGGAAGACCTCGGGGATGCAGCTCCGAGCGAACTGCGAATCGCCCTTGTACACGCGCCCCTTTTCGCGCTTCTGGTAGAGCTGCTTGTACCACCCAGTGTTCTCGGTGAGGAGTGCCGCGAATCCCTCCTCTGCCGCCTTGGCGAGACGCGCCTTTGCTTCGGCCAGGGGATCCGGGGCCTCCGCGCTGGTCACGATCGACGTCAGCAAGGTGAACCGCAGCCGTCCGTCGGGCGAACAACGCATAGACGCCGTCGACGCTGAGCCCGTGGCCTGGCGAATCGCCTGGTAGGTCGGCAGCAGGGCCCGCCATTGTCCCTTCTGGTCAACGCATTCTTGCTGCTTGGCGTTTGGATACGGCGGCGTTCCCAGTCCGCGTTGGCCATCTGCGGTTTCGAGGGTGACCTTCGGCCCAACGACGCACCCGACCATCGCGTATTCGAATCCGTCGGGAAACGTTTTCTCTGCGGGGAGCCGCTGCCGAATCCAGAAGAAGCGTCCGTCGCTTCCGCTGGTCGGGGGGTCCATCGGGCCGTTGCCCTTGTCCTTCGAGTAGTCATAGCCTTTGAAAGGCTGAGGCTCCGGCCCGCCGTAGGCTGACAGTGATTTGCCTTGAACCTGCGTGTCCCGGTGTCTGTAAAGGCGCGCGGAGACCGGGCTCTGCAGCCCCGTGTAGTCGCATGCGACGGCGATCATGTTTCGTGTCATCATCGGCAGGTAGGTGAGCGTCGCACGGGCGTTGCCTTGTTGCACGGTGATCCTCCTGGCTCCGCTGTCACAGTGCGTGACAGCCGTTGGTGGTGCAGCACCCGCCAGGTCGGGGCAGCGCACGATGATTTGGCCCACGGGCTTGGCACAGGGGAAGTCGTACGCCCGCCAGCCAGCGTAGTGCCTGCCAGGCTTGCGGCCCTTTCGGATCATCTCACGGATCTGCTGCAGCGTGATCACCGGTTCCTGGAACCGCCGTCGGTCCCACACGTCCGTCTTGTTGACGCTGAGCGTGAGATCGGTCGGAGGCCCCCAAAGCGAGATCCTCAGCTTGTGCGTGCACAGATCCGGGGCCGTGCCATCGAACCAGGTCCCCACGGGTTGCGGGTCGGCGGCGGGCACTGGATGTGAGAGCGTGACCTTCTGCGCGAGCGTCCACAACGGCGGCTCGCGGTCCCAAAGCCGAGCGTCAGAGGGACGAGAACTCGCCGGCGAGGCCCCATCGGAAACGGCGGCGTCCGCGGTATGCTGCTGCGGGCGTTGGTCACCGGAAGATGCCCAGGCTGTCTGCGCCATCATCAGGCATCCGACCAACCATCCCAAGCACCAGAAGGCCAAGCGCGAAGTCTCGACTTCGTCCGAATCCCAGCATCTCATCGGATTCCTCCTCGCCCGGCATTGTACGAGGAGAACGTGTCAGCTGCTCGCTGTCCCTTCTGCGGTTCACTTCAGACGAAGCCGTTTCCCTTCAGCCCAACGCGCGTGCGATGCACACCACAACGCTGGCGCACATCGCTGCCAATGAGGTTGCCAACCGCCCAGGCCGGGCTGAACCGCGTGTCCTGAAGCGTCGCCCGCATCGCTACCCACTGATGCAACGTCCACGCGATCAGCTACGAGCGCAACTACGCAAGACGTAGACGAATGAAACGGCAAGCATTGCCGACGGCAGTACCGTTGATTCCTGACGCTCTTTTTGCCTCTGCGTGCGCTCAGGCTGTCTTGGTCGTCGTGGGCTCAGCTGGACTGGGTCGGCTGTTCCCCATCCCCGACCTCTCGCCATCCGCTCGCAGCTCGGAGCGAGGATTCCACGATGCCCGAAGTTCCCCAAGGACTCCTGGACGACATCGTCGTGTTGGCCAAGGCTCGCCCGGGCCGGCCGTTGTGGGAGGCGATCCTTGATACGATTGGGGAAAAGGCCCGGGCACATGCTATACTCCTGCCGATCCCATCCCTCCTACGAGGGGTCGATCGAATGGGGCACGAGGGCCCATCATGGCCACGTCCATCTGGACCGCAGTCCTGATCCTCCAGGAACTTGCCGTCCTGATCGTGATCGTCGTTATCCTGAGGCGTCCACGAGAGCCCCGGGCAATGCTTGCCTGGATCCTCGCGATGCTGCTCCTGCCCGGATTGGGCCTCTTGCTCTTCCTGGTGTTCGGCGAGCCGCGCAAGAGATGGCATCGACGAAGGCGAAGACGACGACGCAAGTCCCTGGCGGGATCCCTGGCCGAGCAGGCCCAGGCCCTCCGTTCCGTCCATGCTAAGGACCTATCAGAGCAGCTGGGGTCGGGCCCGGGCAGACTCGTCAGGTTGGCCGAACGACTCGGCGCTCATGCCGCCACGCGGGACAACGACGTCCATATCTACCACGACGCCGAGCAGACCTTCTTGGCGCTTCAATTGGCGATCAAATCGGCCGTGTCTCACATCCATATGGAGTACTACATCTTCCAGGCGGACGAAACCGGCACGGCGATTCGGGACCTGCTGATCGCCAAGTCGCGCGAGGGCGTGGAAGTCCGCGTGCTGCTGGACTTCATCGGCTGCTGGCGCATGCCGCGGAGTTTCGTCCGCCCGATGCGTGAAGCCGGCGTCAAGGTGGCCTTCGCGATGCCCGTCATCCCATGGCGCGGGCGATGGCACGTGAACTATCGAAACCATCGCAAGATCGCCATCCTGGACGGCCGCCTCGGCTTTACGGGGAGCCAGAACATTGGCGATGAGTACCGCGGACGCCTCGCCCGATACGGCCCTTGGCGCGACACACACCTTCGGATTACTGGACCGGGCGTGCATCATCTGCAAGAGATCTTCGCTGAAGACTGGCACTACACGACCAAGGAAGATGTGGTGGCCAATGAGTACTTCCCCCTCGCCGAGGGTTCCGGCGATCACATCGTACAGATCGTCCCATCGGGGCCTGACCGGCGCGTTCACGTCATGCACCATCTACTGTTCGCAGCGGTCACCGCGGCGGAGAAGTCCATCTCCGTGATCACTCCCTACTTCGTGCCGGACGCCGCGATGGTGCTGGCCTTCCAGGCGGCCTGCTACCGGGGCGTCAACGTACGCTTCATCGTGCCTTCCTGCACCGACCATCGCGTGGTCCTCTGGGCAGGCAGGAGCTTCTATGAGGAGCTGATCTCCGCCGGCGCGGAGATCTACGAAGAGGACCACACCGTGTTGCATTCGAAGGTGATGGTCATCGACCAGACTTGGGCGATGGTCGGCTCCGCCAACATGGATGAGCGCAGCTTCCGCCTGAGCTTCGAGGCCACGGCCGTCCTGTACTCCTCCGATCTGGCGGTCGAACTCTACAACGACTTCGAGGCACTGCGCAGAACGTCCCGCTGCGTGACGCGAAAGGAACTAGCCAATGCGTCCTTTATCCAGACGCTGGGGCTGGGAATGGCCAGAATCGCCTCGCCGCTGCTCTAGCCTGGCGGGAAGGGCTCGATCGGGGGCAACCCGAAAGCGCCCGGATTCTCATGCTCAAGGGCGCCGAGATCGTCCTGACGCCGAACGCCTCTCGGCTGGACAACTTCCGCATCGATCAGTTCAAGGTCTGTGCAGCAGAGAGCATCGTCTGCACCGCCATGGCGAGATACCCGTGTAGCCACTACCAGGGCCGCTCGATCGCGCCTACGTCTGCGGCCGAGTCGGCCGTCGAGGCGGCCAAGGAAGAGGGCATCTGTATCCACATCGGTGCCTTCTCCTTCCCACGCCGGCGGGACGCGCTTGAGCCGGGCTTCGTCGTGCGAACTCGGCAACATGTCGCCGACCTCGATCTTGACGCCCTGGCCGAAGATCTCGGCGATCTCGGCCAACCCGTGCCGGTCGCCTCTCGAACGCAGACCGACTTCGTCTTCCGTGCTGAGAACCCCGTTTTGGCGTGCGGGTACGGTCATGCACCCGCCTGACCATTTTCCTCCTACTCAGGTGGGGTGTCCCCGGAACTCACTCCTCGAACGGCACGACCGTATCCACCACTGTCACGGTGTTAGCCGTATCCTTCACGCCGAAGCGCACGGTCAGCTCGTCGTAGTCGCTCGCCGTGCTCTCGGTACGATACTCGACGGTGTAGATGCCGTCGCCGGCCGTAACGTCCGGGCCATCGCCGTCGTCCCTCGGCCCGCTCCACACCGCGAGCGGCCAGGTACCGCTCGCCCGCTGGCCGTTCGAGAGCTCCCGCACACTGGTCTCGCTCACCCCCTGAGGCGCAGTGAGATCGATCACTGACAGGATCGGGGTGCCTGCAGCGTTCTTGGGCGCGGTCGGGGGACCGTACGACACCGAGTTGATGACCGGCTGGCCGGGCACGACACCCGTCTGGTTCAGGTACCCGACGTAGACCTGGTCCAAGTAGTAACCTGAGTGCCGCGTGAAGCAGACCCGCGAGCCATCCGCGCTGATACGCGCGAACCCAAACACCGTGAGCAGATTCTCGGGCATCACGTTGAAGACGCCGGAACCGTCAGTGTTGACGAGCCGGCCGTTGTTGCCGGACATGTCGTTGTAGAACATCTTCGACCCGTCGCGCGTCAGGTCCCATCCGCCGAAGTTGTGATCGGCCTTGCAGATGTCACGTGGGTTGCTCCCGTCGGCGTCAATGGCTCTGTAGACGTCGTTTGCGTTCCAACTGTCATACACGATGGTCGATCCGTCGCGACTGATGATCACCCTGGTCTTGGTGTCCGTGTCGCCGTCGCTGGTCAGCTGGCTGAAGGTTCCGGCGTTGAGAACGTGGATCTCCCTATCCTTGGCCTCCACCCCAGCCAAGAACGCCACGACGCTCCCGTCACCCGAAACCGAGAAGTCGCTCACCCTGTAGGCCGCGTCGTCGATCACGTTTGCCAGACCGGTCCCGTCGTGGGAGATCTTCCACACATCTCTGCCGGTCCAAAAGTAGACGGTCTGTCCATCTTCGGTGGCCTGGATGCTCTGCGGTCCGGTGTGCCACCAAGGCCACGAGAAATCCCCCACGGCCTCCAGCTCGGTCGTGGTCCCGCCCTCGAGCTTGAACAACTCCCACTTCTTGGCGACGAAGGTCCGCGAGCCGTCCTTGCTCATCGTCAGCGCCGTAATGCCGTGGTCGTTCGTCGGAACGTAGGTGGTCTGATTCGACCCATCTACGTTCATCACGACCACCTTGCGCGGGGGTGTCTCCGAACCGCTATACAGTGCAACGGCCAGCTTGGTCCCGTCGCCGCACAGGGTGACGTGGCTGATCGAGTAGCCCCCGGTATCTTCCGCATCGAACACCATGTCATAAACGGCCCGCCAGGCGATGGCCGTCTGGCCGGCCTCAACGAACACTGCCGTGATCGTCATGTGGTTGTTCATCGTGATAACGGCCGGGTCGTCGTTGCCGGTCAGGTCGCCCTCCCAGTGGTCGAACTGCCATCCCGCCTCCGGGGTGGGCGTCAGCGTGACGGCGCTTCCCGCGTCGTACAGCCCGGAGTTCGGGTCCACGCTGCCCTGCCCCGTAACGTTGACGGTCAGGTTGACCTGGATCGGCGTGAACGTAGCCGTGATGTTCTTGTCCGCGTTCATCGTGAACGAGAGCTCGTCAAACGAGCTGGCCTCGTCGCCCGAGTAGCCCACGAACCGCCAACCCGGAGTCCGCGTGGCCTTCAGCGTCACGCTCGTCCCCTCGTCGTAGGTGCCGCTCATGGGAGTGACCGTCCCGCCGGCCGGGTTCACGATGGAGACCGTCAGCGTGTAGCGCACCACCGGCTCTTGCACGAAGACCGCGTTGACGGCCTTGTCGGTGTCCATCGTCAGACCGGGAGAGGTACCGCCTTGCCCGGCAAGAGCGCCCTGCCAACCATTGAACTTCCAGCCGTTATCAGGCACGGCCGTCACCCTGACAAACGTGTCGATCACGTACGTCCCCGGCGGATCGCCAACGGGGGTCGCCGACACCGTGCCGCCCTGCGTCTGCGTGATCGTCAGCGTAACCGTCTTGAGTTCGAAGATGGCCCAGACGGTCTTGTCGCCGTCCATCGTGACCCAGTCCGGGTTTGTCTTGCCGGTCAGGTCACCTTCCCAGTGATGAAACTCGTAGTCGGAGCCCGCGTCCTTGGTGGCCTTGAGTTGCACTCGGTCGCCGTCCTTGTAGAACCCGTGTGCATCAGGCGGCTCGCCTCCGATCCTCTCGGCGCGCCCACCCCCAACGGTCTTGATCGTTAACGAGTGGCCCGCGATGTTCGAGAAGACGGCGGTGACGGTCTGGTCCTTGTCCATCGTGACCACGTTGCCCTTGACCTCGCCTTCCCAGTGGTCGAACTGCCAGCCCGGGTTGGCCTCGGGCGTGAGCGTGACTTTCGCCCCGTCCTTGTACTTGCCGCCGTTCGGCGTGACCTTGCCGCTGCCCTGAACGTTAACCGTCAGCGTATACTCCGCATCCTCTTCTTCGAATACGGCGGTGACGGTCTGGTTGTTGTCCATGGTGATCGTGTAGGTGTCGCCCGAAGCGGTTCCCTGGCCATACCACTCGACGAACCGCCAGCCCGGGTCGGGCGTCGCGGCGAGAACGACCTCTTCGCCCCCGTCCCGCCGACCACTTCCGGGTGAGACCGTACCATTGCCGATCGTCCCGACAGTGAGGTAGTAGCCGAGGCCCGAATTGCCGGGCGCCATGCAGCCAAAGGCGTAGAGGATTCCGATGATCCCCAACACCGATACACCCGTCTGAAACAGTCCGTCACGCCGGACGGAATCCACAGCCCTGCTTGACCTGAGACGATCGGCTCGATACATCTGAACTCCCCTAACAGGTTGTCACAGATTCCCACAGTCTCGTTACACTCGTACTGTTATCCCCCGCGACGGGCGAGAATCTGCCACGAAACTCCCGGAATCTTACGGGTTGGGGGGAAGGATGGCCTGGAAGTCCAGGGCAAGCCTTGTGAATACAGGGACTTATATTCGTCATGGAATCCCTGAGGAATAGCGCCTCGAGCAGGTTGGGCAGGAACTCGATGAGCAGGTCATGTAGAATGTAAACGTGTCATTGTCCTGGAAGGACTGTCATAGTGTCTTCGTCACGGACCAGTCTGACATTGCTCGCCAGGTTGGAGGACCCGACGGATCAAGTAGCCTGGGAACGGTTTGATGCTCGCTACCGGGGGATGCTGATCGGATTCGCGCGACGTCTGGGGCTCGACCTGGCGGACGCCGAGGAGGCCGCCCAGCGGACGCTGATCGCCTTCTGCAAGGCCTACAGGGAAGGCAAGTACGATCGCGACAAGGGGCGGTTCCGACACTGGCTGCGAGGGATGGCCCGGAACGAAATCGCCAGACTGTACAAGGAGAAGGCCAGGCAGCCGCTGCCGGTCAGTCAGCGGAGCAGCCTCGAAGCCGTACTGCAGCTCGTGCGCGATCCGGAGCCGCTGACGGCGATCTGGGAAGAGCAATGGCAGGCGCACATCGTTCGCGAGTGCCTGCGTCGGGCGGCCGGCCATTTCAGTGCGCGCGACGTGGAGGTCTTCAAGCGGCTGATGATCGAGGAGCAAAGCGTCGAGCGGATCACGCAGGCCATGGATGTCTCTCAGCATGTGGTCTACCATGCCAAGCACCGCATCCTCGCCTTCATGTGCAGTATCCAGGCGGAGCTCGAAAACGTCGCATAGAATCGGGTTGGGGCCATGTCTGCCTGCCTGAGCTTTGAGGAGCTGGAGCAACATGCCACGGGCAGTGGCAGTGCGTCCGGTTCCTCGGCCAGTGACCACTTGCAGTCTTGTCCGACGTGCCGCGAGCGCTTCGAGCAGGTGCGAAATCACCTGGCGATGTTTGATGCATGCCGCGCGTTCGGGGCCGAATTCGCGCGAGAGGCCTTGACCACACCGTTGTCCGAGCCCGGCGACAGTCAAGCGACCCCCACCGAGGTCCTCGACGCTCCCGCTGCTGGGCCTGACGCCCCCCAGATTGATGGCTACCAGATCCTCGAGGAAGTCCACCGCGGGGCCCAGGGCGTCGTGTACAAGGCGATTCAGGAATCCGCCAACCGAACGGTTGCTCTCAAGCTCATGCTGCATGGTCCTTACGCCTCCCGTCGCCAGGAACGCAGGTTCGAGCGGGAGATCGAACTCGTCGCGACACTCGAGCACCCCAACATCGTGCGGCTCTACGACAGCCGGCAGGGCGACGGCCAGCACTGCTTCGCCATGGAGTACGTCGAGGGCCTGCCCCTGACCGACTACGTCGTCGCCAACCACCTGCCCGTGCGCGAGACACTGGGTCTGTTCGCCAAGACCTGCCGGGCCGTCGCCCATGCCCACCAGCGTGGCGTGATCCACCGCGACCTCAAACCGGGCAACATCCTCGCCGATGCGGACGGCGAGCCCCACGTCCTGGATTTCGGATTGGCCAAACCCACGGCCGATGCCCTGGCCGGGCCGGACAGCCTGGCCACACAGACCGGCGAGTTCTTCGGGACGCTCGCCTATGCTTCACCGGAACAGGCTTCCGGCCAACCAGACCGCGTCGACACGCGTACCGACGTCTACGCGCTGGGCGTCATCCTGTACGAAACCCTGACAGGCTGCCGTCCCTACCCCACCGACGGGGCCATTTCACAGGTGCTCAAGAACATCGCCGAAGCCGAGCCGAAGCGGCCCTCGCAGCACAACCCTCAGCTTGACGACGAGCTCGACACGATCATTCTGAAAGCGCTAGCCAAGGATTCAGATCGCCGATACCCCTCTGCCGACGCCCTGGCCACCGACATCGGACGCTATCTCGCCGGTCGCCCGATCGAGGCCAAGGCCGACAGCGGATGGTACGTCCTCAAGAAGAACCTGGCCCGGTACCGCGCGGCAGTGTTGGCGGCGGCTGTGGTCTTCCTGTCGGTGATCGCGTTCGCGATCACCGTGGTGGCTCAGTCCGCCCGGCTCGCGCGGGAGCGCGACCGCGCGATTCTGGCCGAACGGACCACGGGCGAGGCCCGGAACGCCGAGCGGGCCCAGCGGGCGCTCGCCGAGCAACGAGAGTTGATGGCTCGGCGACATGCGTATGCCGCCCACATGAATCTAGCCATGGAGGCAACGAAGCGGTGGAACCACGTCCAGGTCAAGGGCCTGCTGGAGAAGCACCGCCCTCTGGCGGGCCAGGAAGATCTGCGAGGGTTCGAGTGGTACTACCTCTGGCGACAGATGCACAGCGATGAGCTCACCATTGAGGCCCATTCCCGTGGGGCCAGATGTGTGGCGTTCTCGCCGGACGGGAAGCACCTTGTCAGTGGCGGGGGCGGCGGTGAAAAGGAAAGGCTGAGACTGTGGGACGCGGCCACGGGTCGGGCGGTGGGTGCGTTGGTTGGACACACGGATGCGGTGACTTCGGTAGCGTTTTCGCCTGATGGCAAGCGACTGGCGTCGGCAAGCGAAGACCTTACGGTCAGACTGTGGGACGTGACCACAGGAGAGTGCCGAACCACGTTCAGAGGTCACACCGAGCCGGTAGCGAGCCTGGCGTTCTCTCCCGATGGTAAGGCCCTGGCGACCGGGGAAGGGGATCTAAGCCTCCACTATCGAGAGACGATTCCCCAGAGACCGGGCATGGTGAGGGTCTGGGAGGTGGCCACACAGCGGCAGTGGGACTCGCACAAGACCGGCGCGATCTCCTCGCTGGCATTCTCGCCGGATGGCGAACTACTGGCAGTGGGAAGCTGGGACAAGACGGTGAAGCTGTGGGACGTCGTCGGACGAGACCCTCAATCCTCCGAGAAGGGGACGCGGGCGTGGGCGCTACGACACCGGTCTACGCTGAGGCATGACGTGCTCGTCGGTTGTCTGGCGTTCTCGCCCGACGGCAAGACGTTGCTGGTGTCAGGTTGGGACAACACCCTGAACCTGTGGGACCCCAGTACGGGCCAGAAACGCGCTTCGCTCAAGATGCATGCGGCATGGTCGTTCGCGTTCTCGCCCGACGGGAGGACTTTGGCGGTCGGCACCCATTTTTCGAGTATCTGTCTGTGGGATGCGGTCAGGCGGCATGAACGGGACACGCTTCTGGGACACACGGGAGTGGTGAAGGGCGTCGCGTTCAGCCCGGACGGGCAGCGATTGGCCAGCACCTGTACCGACGGGACGGTCAAGCTTTGGGATCCGAGCAAGAGATATAGACCCGTACGTCTGGGGCGACACGAACAGGAAATCGGTTCGTTGGCTTTCTCCACGAACGGCAAGACCCTGGTGACAGGCAGCAGGGACGGGACGGCAACGTTTTGGGACCCAGCCACAGGGCAGTGTCGTGCTACGCTGGGGGCTCCCGGGAATTTCTTGCGGGGGGAATGGGTGAACGCCGTGGCGTTCTCTCCCAACGGAAAGACGCTCGCGATGGCTCGCGCCGACACGATGAGTCTCTGGGACGTGGCCACGGGGCAGAAACAGGCAACGCTTGGGAAGCACGGCACGAAGGTGTATGCGGTGGCCTTCTCTCCAGACGGGAGGAGTCTGATCTCCGCAAGCAGAGACAAGACCGTCAAGGTTTGGGATCCCAGAACCCGCCGGGAGAAACTCACGCTCTCCGGGCATTCAGCCAGGATCAACGCTGCTGCGTTTAGCCCAGACGGAAAGCTGCTGGCTACAGGGAGCAGCGATAGGACCGTAAGGCTCTGGGATACGCGTACGTGGGCCGAGCACGCCACGCTGAAGGGACACACGAACTGGGTTCTGTCGCTGGCGTTCTCCCCGGATGGCAAGACATTGGCAACGGGGGGCTGGCTGCGGGAGCAATCGCAGGACCAACCCGTGGAGCTGAAGTTGTGGGACGTCGCAACAACGGAGGAGCGAATCAACCTGAGGGGCCATAAGTGGGTGGTCTGTTCTCTGGCCTTCTCACCGGATGGCGAAACGCTGGCTTCAGGAGGTGACGCCGGGAATACCAGGCTCTGGGACGTGGTCACCGGGCAAGCGCGATGCACGTTCCAGGCACTCGGAGTGGATTGGGTTCTCGGACTGGCCTTCTCACCCGACGGCAAGACATTGGTCACCAGCTCACGGTTCGCGGAAGGACGGTACGGCGTGCTTGTATGGCAGAGGGCCACAGAACAGGAAGTTCTGGCCAAGAAAAAGGGGACATTCTACTTTTCCCGCCCAAGGTAAGCGATGGCGCGCGGACGGGGTTGGGCTTACTTTCTTGTGGGCTCACTTCCTTGTGGTCCTGCGTGCTCGTCGCGGGATCGGGCCGCGCCCACGGTGCTAGAACTCGTACGTAATCCTCCCATGATGCTGCGAGCGGGAGATGGTGTCGGTGACGTAGAGGCCGGCTAGGACGAATTCTACGCAGGCGGCGCGGACGGCGGGGTCTTGGGCGGGGTTGACCTCGAAGGCCTTTTCCCATGCGGGCGGGACGCGCTTGAGCCGGGCTTCGTAGTGCGAGCTGGGCAGCAGGTCGCTGACCTCGATCTTGACGCCCTGGCCGAAGATCTCGGCGATCTCGGCCAGGCCGTGCCGGTCGACGTATTCCTCGAACACGGTCTTGATGGCCTCGGCCTGGATCGCCTCGAGGACCTGCTGCTCGGTCATCTGGTGGCTGCCCATCATGTCCAGCTCGAGCTTGCCCATCGACGAGGCGTAGCAGTGGGCCAGGTCGCTGATCCGCGGGACGGCGGGGATCTCGCCCAGCCGGGCGGCCCGCTGCCGGGCGCTGGCGATCATCGTGCGGTAGTTGGCGATGCTGAACCGGGCGCTGACGCCCGACTGCTGGTCGACGTACTTGCTCTTCCGGGCCGCCATGCTCATCTGCTCGACGATCTCCCGCATGAACGGCGGGACCACGACGGGCAGCTCGCCGTCGAGCTCGATGCCGGCCTCCTGCTCCATGATCTCGATGCCCACCTCGCGGCGGCGGGGGTAGTGGGTGTGGACGAGCGTCCCGATCCGGTCCTTGAGCTGCGGGATGACCTTGCCGCTGCGGTTGTACGTGGCCGGGTTGGCGCTGAACAGGATCAGCACGTCGATGTCGAACCGGATCGGGTACCCGCGGATCTGGACGTCGCGCTCCTCGAGGATGTTGAACAGCCCGACCTGGACCAGCTCGTCGAGCTCGGGCAGCTCGTTCATCGCGAAGATGCCGCGGTGCATCCGCGGGATCAGCCCGAAGTGGAGGGCGTCCTCGGCCGACATGCTCGTCCCACCGGCCAGCTTGGCCGGGTCGATCTCGCCGATGATGTCGGCGAACTTCGTGCCCGGGCTCAGCCGCTCGGCGTAGCGGTCCTCGCGCGGCCACCACGCGATCGGCACGTCGTCTTCGGACCGATCGGCCACGAACCGTCGACCCTCCGACGTGATCGGGCGATAGGGGTCCTCGTGGACGGCGCAACCGGGGATGTCGAGGTAGGGAATCTCCTCGTCGAGGAACCGCACCAGCAGCCGCATCAGGCGGCTCTTGGCCTGACCCTTCTCCCCCAGGAACAGCATGTCGTGCTGGGCGATCAGACCGATGTTGATCTCGGGGATCACGGTGTCGTCGTACCCGATGATGCCCGGAAACAGGGCCTCTCCGTCGCGGAGCATCCTCAGGAAGTTGTCGTACAGCTCGCGCTTGACGGTCTTGGAGCCCCAACCGCTGTCGCGCAGTGCCTTCAAGGTCTTGGGCCTGTTCTTCCCGGACTGCATGTTTCGCCCACCTCCATCGTGCTTCGGTGGTGGCCCGCCGCCTGTTACAGGACATTACCCATTATAGTCGCCCAAGGTCGTTCGGGTTCAAGATCGGCGTGGAGAGGGACCCCAGCAGGCCCCGAAGCCACATGCTGATAGACGTCTTGATCGCCTCCGCCCAGGGAATTCGGGCCTTGACTCGGCTGCCGACCCATCGGATAACGCCGTGACCGGCATCAGGTCCCACCGCGCAGCGGCGGCAAATACGCGTGGTGGCAAACCTAACGATCGTGCGGGATCGGGCGCTGGACCTACGGCGGGCACGTGGCATCTTGCCCGCGGACCTTCACGGGCGAGACGCCCGTCGCCAGACCCCAGTCACGGGCGAGACGCCCATGCTACAGTGGCGCGGTCCCATGCAGGGACGTTCAGCTTGAGGAGAAACGCATGCACCGGACGAAACGATCGGCTCTTGTAATGTTTGCTCTCGCCATCACGCTCGCGGGCACGACGGCCCGGGGCGAAGGCGCGGCTGCGACTGGGAAGCCCGGGGCCCCCAAGTACCAGCAGGTGCCGGCCGTACCGTTCCGCGTTCGCGACGGACTGGGGAACGTCCTGACGAAGCTGAAAGGCGGCAAGGCGGTCCGCATCGCCTACCTCGGCGGGAGCATCACGGCCCAGAACGGCTGGCGGCCCAAGACACTGAACTGGTTCCGCGAGACGTTCCCGCAAGCCGAGGTCAGCCAGATCCACGCCGCCATCGGCGGGACCGGGTCGGATCTCGGCGTGTTCCGGCTGAAGCAGGACGTGCTGGACCACAAGCCCGATCTGCTCTTCGTCGAGTTCGCCGTCAACGACGGGGGCGCGTCCCCGGAGAACATCTGGCGCGGCATGGAGGGCATCGTCCGACAGACGTGGTGGCGGGATCCCACGATCGACATCTGCTACATCTACACGTTCCGCGTGGGTTTCGAGAAGGACCTTGATCGCGGCCTGTGCCCGCGGTCGATGTCGTCCGACGAGCTGTTGGCCGACCACTACGGGATCCCCTCGATCAACGTGGCGCTCCGCATCGCACAGCTCGCCCGCGACGGCAAGCTCCAGTTCGACACGCGAGAAGGCAAGAAACCGCCCACAGACCCGGGAACGATCCTGTTCTCCAAGGACGGCGTCCACCCGCTCGACGCCGGACACGAGGTGTACCGTCGCGTGATCGCCGAGGCGGTCACCAGAATGATGCCGGCGGCCCGTCCGGGCCCGCACAAGCTCGGCGTGCCGTTCATCGCCGACAACTGGGAACACGCCAAACTCATCTGTTTGAAGCCCAGGATGTTGAGTTCGGGCTGGCGCCGGATGGACCCGAAGCGCGGTTTGGGGAAACGGTTCGGCAACCGGATGCCGGAAATGTGGGAGGCGAACCAACCGGGCGAGACGATCCGGTTCAAGTTCAAGGGCACGACGGCTCGGCTGTACGACCTGCTCGGCCCGAACGGTGGGCAGGTCGTCTGCACGGTGGACGGCGCGTCGAGCCCGCCGCGACCCCGGTTCGACCGTTACTGCACGTATCACCGGATCGGAACCTGCCCCATCGCCGCCGGGCTCGCCGACCAAGTCCACACGGTCAAGGTGGAGATTCACCCGGAGCAGCCGGATCGCAGCTCGGTCGTCAACCGGGAGCGGCACAAGAAAGGCTTCAATCCCAAGACCTACGATGGCAAGTATTTGCGCGTGGGCGGGGTCCTGATGCTAGGCGAACTGGTGGAGTAGTCAGAGGCCTGCACGTCTGCCGGCTTCGGGCCAGGCATGCCGCAGCGGGGAGGGAATCGGACCGTGGGAACCCGGACAATTTTCTCTTGACATATCTTGACAAACACCGAGGGGGGCTGGTAGGCTTAGTTATAGAGGACCAGGAGGACGGAAAGGCGCTGCCCACGCCGTATCATATCTGATGCCTCTTCTCCGGCCAGGCAAGCTCGTGAGGGGATGAGGTGGCAGGCGGTGTCTTGTGGATGTGCCGTCCTTCCGTTGGCAATTCGGGCTGAGACTTTTGGGTCAAACTGTGTGGACACAAGGAGGGTCCTGGCTGGCGTTCGGGGAAGCCTGATCTGGCCGTAACAAGGCAGCCTTCGGGCGGACCGCGTGGGCGGCCGTTCGAGAATCAGTATCGCGCGCGAGAACACGAAGCGGGTCGATGTCCGGCGTAGGACCTCGATTCGCTTCGGGGATACTTCTATCGGGAGGTGCCGGATATGTACAAGAAGCTCGCTGTTCTGCTGACGGGCGTCGCGATGGTCAATCTTGCCGGATGTCAGGATGCCATCGACGCGCTCTGCGGCTACTCCGCTGAGATCTGCGCGGCCGTACAGCAGTATGCGCCAGACATTGCGGACGAGGTCTGCATGGCGCTCGACATGCTTTGCCAGTAGGCAGAGCATCTGGGCCTGCTGCAGCCTTCCCAAGCTGATCCGGGGGTATTGCCCCTGTCGCTTGGGGTTATCGGCGGAGGGAGAATTGCATTCAATGCAGTAGGTCGCAGAGATGGGGACCTGCCGGCGTCACCTGGGAACCGCCGGCAGGTTCTTTTTTTGCCATGAGCAGCTCAGGGGGTCAGCAGGTCGGTCGCGTTCTGGCAGGCGATCTGCTCGCGTTGTGCGTCATCGACGGACAGGTGCTTGAACCGAAGCAACGCGACCTCCGGGGGCTTGTGCAGCATGGCCGTTCCGAACAGGAGGCGGTCGACGCCGACGGACGCGACCAGCGACTTTCCTTGGTCGTCAAAGACGACGGGCTCGCGCGATAGGTCGAAGTAGACGGTGGCGTCGAGTTCGTCACACATCTGGCGGAACGATTCGGTGGGACCGCCGCGGTGGTCGAGGACGACGTATCGGCCCTGCGGGCAGGCGCGGACGGCGTCGGCGATCTCCTCGAGCGTCAACATGCGGTCCACGTCAAGCCAATGCCGCTGACGCGGGTCGACCACGCGAATTGGTATCTGCGTGGGTAGGTTCATGTCGGCCGCCGCGTTCAGCAGCTCCAGGCCCGTCCCGACGTGCATCTCGTAGCGGTGGTACAGAGGGAACAGCCGCAGGCCGCGGAACCCAAGCACCTCGACGCATCGCTTCAGGTCGTCCTGGCACGCGATGTAGTTCGGGTTCAGCGTGGCGATCGGGACCAGCCGATCGCCATGTGAGGCAACATCTCGGGCCAGCTCCTCGTTGGCTTGCTGCACGTCCCAGTAGAACAGCCCATGCTGGCAGCACACGCAGGCTTGGTCGATGCCGGCCCGGTCCATCTGTCGCAGCAAATCGTCGACGGTGCGATCGGGCAGGGCCCGGAACGGCCAGTGGCCTACCGAGGCGTTGACGTCGATCAGCTTCATACGCGTCTCCGATCGAGAAGCCCGCGGACGTTTCGCCACCAGACGTCCTCGCGCTGGTCGTCGGTCAGGTCCGCGGCCAGGATCTTGCCCACGCCCTCCTCGTAGCTCATATCCGTGCCGAACACCAGACGCTTGTGCCCGAGCGTGGCAATGCAGCGGTCGATGGCCCCCGCGTCGACGACCGACCCGCTTGTGTCGAGCCAGACGTTGGGCACGTCCCGGATGGCCTTGAGCGACCACTCCCAATCCCCCCCGCCGCAGATGTGCCCCTCGATCAATATCGCCTCCGGATAGCGGCGGGCCAGGTCGGCGAAGTGTTCGCCGTTGCTGATCCGCGGCTGGGCCTGACGGTCCTCCTCGCGGCAGGGCTTGCCCGCGTGGCCGAGGATGGGAACGGCCCATTCGATGCACCGCTCGACGATGGGGAACAGGACCGGCTCGTTGTAGCGATACTGGTTGTAGAGCTTCACGCCGATCATCCCGCCGTCGCGGATGCAGCGGTCCATCTCGTCGAGCGATTCGCGGTGATGCCCCGGGTTCAGGTAACACCAGCCGGCAATCCGGTCGGGGTACGCCTTCATGGCGGCCATGACCTCGTCGTTGGCGGCCCGGACGGTTTCCATGTCGGGGTTCCCGCGGGTGATGTCCCCATGTCCGGCCGTCCCGAACGCACAGCAAAAAAGATCGATCCCCAACGCATTCCCTGCGCGGATGATGGCGCCGTTGTCCTGGCGAACATGGTTGTGCACGTCGATCTTCACCGGGCGGGCTCCTGCTTGACGTCGATCTCCGCGTAGGTCCAGTGGGGCTCCCAGCCGACGGGCAGCGGCAGCATGGAACTGCTTTTTGCGTCGGGGTAGAGCTCTCGCATGATCGTGCTCTTGCCGCCGATCGCAGGGGTGTCGGCCAGCCGCATCAGCCACATCGGCGCACCCGACCACTCCGCCATGCCCCCGTCGATCACCGACATGGTCAGCAGCACGTACTTGCCGTCGGGCGAGGTCGCCCCGCCGTAGACGTGACGGTGGTCTTCGCCGAACACGAGCCGCGGCTGCGTCCCGTCGCCAAGCGCCAGGTGGAGCTGCGTCCACCGCCGGCCCTTTCTGGGCCGGATCTCCGTCGGGTTGTACGAGAAGATAATGTACTTCGAGTCGGGCATCCAGTCCGGCGTGCACGCCCAGCGTTTGGTGACGGCGTTGAGCTCGCCGGTGCCCGCGTTCATCCTGGCGACCGTCCATTGCTGTCCGAGGTGGTTGGCCACGCCGCAGAACCACTGACCGTCCGGCGACCAGAAGAGCTGCTGGTAGAATCCCTTCCGGCTGAGTCGGCGGATCACCTGCTTGGTCGCCAGATCGACGATTTCGATGCCTCTGTGGCCAAGACACGCGATCCGCTTGCCCTCCGGGCCCCAGCACGCCCAGGGGTACTCGCCCTTTTCGCCGAAGACGACGGGGTCGCTGCCGTCGGCGTTGGCAATCACGAGCTTGCCCTGAAACCCCCACAGGTCGTGGCTGATGATGGACGCCCGGGGCAGCCGGCGAAACAGCAACCGCCTGCCGTCCGGCGAGAATCGCGGGGCGGCCTCGGTGGCCTTCGGCGTGTTCGTGATGTTCCGCCGTGCCGAGCCGTCCGGACGCATCAGGTACAGGTCCCAGTCCTTGTGTTCGCTGCGCGCCCCGAACACGATCCAGCCCTTGCCGCGAACTTCCTTGGCGAGCGCAGTCATGTTCGGATCGGCCGTCGTCGACGCTGCGCGCAGGATGCCGGCAGGAACGAGACCTCCAACGACGAGAACGGACATGACAGACTTTCGGGTCCGCACGATCGGACTCCCTGCAAAGACGCCCTGCAGGATTTGCCCCTACTGCGCCACAAGGTTACACGATCGTTGCAGCGTTCGCATGTGTGTGGGTGACCGTACTGCCGCGGGGTCACGAACCGACACGTCTGATGTGCCCGTGGACGTCCACGTCTAGCGTGGCCGCGTGCGGCCACTTCCCACCGCACGCGGCGGGGCTAAGCAACGTACCTCGCAGGCGCACGCGAAGCAGGCAGCGCTCGTGAGTACCCCGATCTGCTGTGATGGCGCCCGTAGAACGTATCCAGGGGGATCCCCGTCGTGCGTTCAGGTCTCCGAGGTGTTCCTTGAGCACATCCCGGCGAGTCAGCGTCGCCGACGCAGGATGCCGAGCGTCAGCACCAGCAGGACCGCGCCGACGAACGGCTCGACGCCCGTGCCGCACTTGAAGGCCGCCTCCACCTCCTGGTTACCGTCCATCGTCAGATGCAGGACGATGTTGGCGTCCGTGACGGCGTGGTTGGCGTCCCCCGGGTGGTTCGGATCGAAGATCAGCCACTCGCGGAACGACTTGCCGCCGATGGGCTGGGCCGTCAACGTCACGGCGGTCTGCGGCGGGTACGCCGGTGAGTTCGCGTCGTTCGGCTCGGGGTCGAAGTCGACGCTGCCCCACGCGTCGTTGCGCACGGACAGCGTCAGGAGATACGTGGGGTCATACGACTGAGACGACACGGTCAGCGGGGTCGTGACCTGATCGTGATGCAACGCTGCGTCGGTGATCGTCTGGCCCGGCGCGGCATAGCCGACGCGTCGAAGGCTCGTCAGGTAGTAGTACTCTCCCATGAGGGGGTCGGTGTTCGGGATGATCTGAGCCACCCACAACCCGCTGGTCCCATACTCGTAGTCGTCGCCCGTGCACTGGGTCGTCGACGGCGTGCTGTCGTCGGAGTAGTAGCTGTAAATGTAGTTAAGCGTGATGTCGGTCTCGAACGCGTGCGAGAGCAACAGGGCCCCCTGCGCGCCGGTCACCATCTCCCACGTGATCTGGGCCATGCCGACCGAATCCGGCACGCCGTCGATCGTCACGCCGGACGTGTACACGTCGTTGTAGTACGTCATGCCCGTCGCGGCGGGGCTGTAATCGTACAGGTCCATCACGCTGGGGATGACGTGCACGCGAAGGTGCGTGGCGATGTCCTGACGTTGCTCGTAGAAACGGTGGACTCGCTGGGTCAGCGGCCCGCTGTTGGCCCCCATGTACGATCGGATCGCCCGCACCGGGCCGTCCTTGTTCGCGAAGAACGCCCCTTCGCCGTCGCTGAAAGTGTCCTCTGTGCGCCCGCACTCCCCGGGCGAGAACATGTTCTTGTGGCGATCCAGGATGTCGACGCCCGTCGCGCCGCCGGCGTAGACGTTGACCTCGTCGCGAATCCACCGGTCGGCGAAACGCGTGCGATAGTAGGCCGACCAAGCCACGGAGTCCTCGGGGTTCGGCCCGTCCGCCAGGTCGTAGTTCGGGATGTATTCCCCGGCCAGCAGGTCGAACGTGTAGTTGACGTAGTCCTGACCGGCGTCGGGGGTGAGGCTGCCGTTGCTCACGAACAGGTAGACGTATCCGGTGCCGCTGTCCAGCGAATCGGAGATCTCGAGCTCGACCCCGCTGCCGGCCACCACGCCGCTCGGTTCGCCCGAGCCAGGCCCGGCGCGATCGCCGGCGTCCTTGGCCATGAAGACCAGTTCGTCGTCGCTGTCGAACGTCGGGTCCGTGTCCGCTCCGCAGTACGTGTTCGGGTCGGTGTACGCCGTCGTGAAGACCCCGCCGCCGTACAGACCGTTGTAGACGTCACTGAATTCGACGACCTTCCGCTCGTCGATCTGAACGGGAATCTGCTGCCACCCGTCGTCGTATCGGAACGCCACCACCAGGTTGACCGCCAGCCCGGTCAGATCCGGCAGATCCGCCCCGACCATCACCACCGGGTCTCGATCCCGATCGAGCGAACTAGCTTGGGCATGGGCCGCGGCGGCCACTCCCGCGACAACCGTGAGCACAACAAACGTGGTCCGCATCAGAAAGTCCCTCCTCCCTCGGACGATTTGCGAATCCCCCTTCACTATATCGACGACGGTGTCGTGGTGACAAGGGCATCTTGAGCGCGTACCCAATCGATGCATCGCGTCCAAGAGCCTGGCCTGCACGAGGTAGGCCTCCGGCAAGATGCATCGTTCTCTGAGAGAAGTCACCCATCGGATCGATCTACATGAACCATTTCCGCCGACGATGCACGGCGTCGCCGAACGCTCGCATGAAGGCCATGTCGTCCTCGCTGAGCGGGCCCTGTCGTACCGCCGCCAGGTTCTCCTCGAACTGCGCCAGGCTCGTCGGCGCCGTCAGACAGACGTGAACGTGGGGGTTGCTCAGCACGAAGCGATAGCACATGCCGGCGGTGGGGATGCGGTTGTCCTTGGGCCAGCCTCGAGGTCGCCGCAGCAGGAAGCGCCACCGCGTGGCCGTGTATCCGACAACCCCGGGGTCGTGCGCGGACAGGCGCGGGAAGATGTCCTCCTCGGCGCCACGATGGGCGGCGTTGTAGCGGATCATGATCGCATCGAGTGAGCCCTGGGCGGCGAGCTCACCGGCGAGCTGGCGATCGTGGGTGGAGATGGCCACGGCGCGGACCCGGTCGTCCTCGCGAATGGCCGCCAATTGGTCTTGTGCGCACTGCGTGAACAGTTTCCTCCGCGCCACGCCGAGGAAGTGGAACACGTCGATGTAGTCGGTCCGCAGTTGCCGCAGGCGCTTCTCCAGAGCGCGCTGCAGGTCCTGATGCCACCACCAGTAGCTGTACGCCCCCGTCGCGACGACGTACTTCTCCCTGTCCCTCTGGAGGACCTCGCGCAGGACCTTGATCATCTGCGCGTCGATGCCGTAGCAGAAGAAGTAGTTGATGCCCTCGTCCAGGGCCTTGTAGATCGTCTTCTTGCCCGGGCGGTAGCTGGCTGAGAGCCCCAGACGACACACGTCAACGCCCGTGCGGCCAAGCGTGGTGTGAAGGAAGTCTCCTGCCATGCACTGTACTCCGCGCTTGCCTGTGGATCCAACGGCGATGCAGGCTCTATGCGAAGGTCCTCACGGTTTGACCACCAACACGCCATGGACGTGCAAGCTCGGCAGCGTGACCGACAGGGCGCCGTTGCTCCACGACCACTTCAGGCTGCCCCCGTCGGGCACCCATTTGACGGCCTTGGGCTGGGCCGGCACGTGGAGCTTGATGCCGATCGGGCCGACCGACGGGATGTGATCGATGATGCCGTAGCGGCTCGACGTCGGCATGTTGGCCAGGTTGAGCAGGTGCAGCGACAGGTCGCCGTTTCGCGTTCGACGCAGCGCGATGTCCAGGTACGGCGGACCGTCGATGGTGACGGCTGGGTCGGGGAACAACTGCCTAGCGATGTCGCCGACGAACCGTCGCAGGTACGGGTGGTGGCACCGGAAGAACGTCAGAGCGACGGGGCCGTAGACGGCGACGATCTTGCCCTTGCCGTGGGCGATCAACGTGGCGGCGACATTGGCGTCCCGGTGCAGGTTACGGTCGGGATGCCACTGGCCGATCGCCTTGGCGCCGGTCAGTTTGACCTTCTGCCATGCGCCGTTGGCGTTGACCGGGCCGGCGGGCGAGGCGAGTTCGGCCCGGACGTTCACGGGCTTGCCGTCGAGCTTGACGCCCAGGTGCGGCTCGAACAGGCGGGCGCACTTCTCGCCGAGCAGCAGCAGACTGCCGCCTCCCTTGACGTAATCTAACAGGGCCTGCTTGAAGGGGTCAGCCAGCTTGTATGAATCGGGAATGACCACGAGCGGGAACTCGCCAAGCCTCGGCTGAAGCTGATGCTCGGCCAGGATGTCGACCGAGTAGTTGCACTCCAACAGGGCGTGCAGCGCGCCCTCCATCTCGTCGGTCGTGCCGGAGAAGTGGAAGACGGCGTCGGACCGGTCGAACTGCGTCTCGGTCGACAGCAACAGGGCAACCTGGGGAACGCTCGTGCTCTTGCGGCTGACGGCCTGTCGGGCACGGCAGAAGTCGGCCACCTGCCCCAGCGTCTCGATCATCGTTTCGTTGAGGTGTCCGCCTCGCGTGGGCGTGTTGTAGATCTGATACCCCCCGCCCTGCATGAGCACGACCGACGCCTCCTGCTGCAAGTGGACGGGCGTCTTGAGACTCCATCGCAGGTGCGGACCCTTGTCGAATCCCCACGCCATCAAGTCCCACGGCATACCGGTGCTGGCGAGATACCGCGCCTCGACCCGTGCCCGGTCGACCGACAGCCCCGGCGAGTAGTCGCCCGATAGGAAGTCGAGCTTGGCGACCACGGGCTTGGGGGCCAGCGTCGTGTACATCCAGTTGCTGGTGAGCTGCAGCTTGGGGTTGTGTGCGTGCAGGGCGTCGATCCAGTGACACAGGTATCTTTCGAACGCGCGACGGTGAAACATCTTCCACTCGAGCCATCGGGGGTTCTTGCGGCTCTTGGGCGCGTCTTTGTAGCCGGTCTCGGCCTGCCACGCCTTGAGCGCCGCCGGCGAGTAGTCGAGCTTCGCCGCCCAGCATTCCCCGTCCGCCCATACGCCGTCGAGATCGTAGGCCGACGTCACCTCCTTGAGTTGCGGGATCAGCAGCTTGTCGACGTACGCGCCGAAGACGCTGTTGGCGTTCTTGTCCCGCGTGCCGTCGGCGTGGGCGACGGCCCAGGACGGGTGCTTCTGGACGGCGACGCTGTCCCACACGCCGGAGTAGTGGATGTACAGCCCCACGCCGTGCTTTCGGGTCACCTTCCGCCAGATCTTCAGCGAGTCCTTCACGATACCGGGCGAGGACGTACCGATCTTGGTGGGGTATCCCGTATAGCCCGCATGGCCCTTGCAGTCGTACTGGACGAAGTCGGGCCGAACGCGCGACAGCAGGGCCTCGAGGTTCTTTTCGGTGATGTCCGCCCCGAGCACCGTGTCGGTCTTGTTGGGATGCAGGTCGAAATGCAGGCCGAAAAAGGCCTGGCTGCGCGGGATCGGCCGACGCCGGTCCGTGCGATGGGCGTTCTTTCGTGTCATGGTTTCCTCCCCGTGTGCATATGGGATCGCCTGCGACAGCAGAGCCGCTAGCCCGACTACGAGCGGGATACGCATGCCATTCGTTCCTTGTGTTGTGGGACGCGCGCTCCTAAGGACCGCGGCGCAATCGTATCGGTGTGTCGTCGGGCCTGTCAAACCAGTCGGTCGAAGCTCCGGTTTTGGGGATCGCTCGGGTTGACACACGAGGTGGGCGATGGTTACATTCGCCGTAGCATCAGGGGCACAGGTACGGCGGGAGCAGATCATGTCGGAACAGGCATCGCACTTGGAGGTGAGTCGCGAAGGCGGGGTGACGGTGGTTCGCTTCGCCGACCGAAAGATCCTCGATGAGATCCCCATTGCCGAGATCGGCGAGCACTTGACGAACCTGGCGGGTTCGGAGCCCAGGATCAAGATGCTGCTCGACTTCGAGAACGTCGAACACCTCTCGAGCGCGGTCCTGTCAATGTTGATCAACCTGAACAAGCGGGTGGGCGAACAGCGCGGCAAGCTGAAGCTGGCCAACATCAAGCCACAGATCTATGAGGTGTTCAAGATCACCCGCTTAAACGAGTTGTTCGACATCCACGACACGACGGCGTCGGCCAAGAAGAGCTATTAGGCCCCCGCTCGGGCCCAGAGGCGTTGCGTCGGGGACGGGCCGCCCTGGGTCGGTCCTTCGACACTGTTCTTGGAAAACCTCAACCTGTCGGCGAGAGACGATGGCCAGGCTTCCCCTGGATCAGGATTCCCAAGCGATCGAGCTGGTCATCCCCAGCCAGTTGCCGGCCGCCAAGAAGCTGGAGCGGGCCGTCCTGGCCGAGCTTGAAGGCCAGCGCTTTCCCGAAGTCTGTCGTTTCGCCACCAAGCTCGCTCTGGAGGAGGCCATCACCAACGCCATCAAGCACGGCAACCGGAACGACCCGGACAAGCACATCACCCTCCGTTTCCGCGTCACCCCCCAAGAGGCGGAGATCTGGGTGGCCGACGAGGGAGAGGGGTTCGACCCGAACCGGGTGCCGGACCCGACGCTGGATGAGAACCTCAACAAACCCAACGGCCGGGGCATCATGCTGATGCGGGCCTACATGGACAAGGTGGGCTACAACCAGACTGGCAATGAAGTCAGACTGATCAAGTTCAATCGTCGATGACGGGGAGATGACGATGGACGCGCCCATGGAGCGAGCCCTTCGGGTCGACGTTCAGCGACAGCCCGACGTCGTGGTGGTCACCGTCAGCGGATCGGCCACCATGGAGATGTCCGCCGAGCTCAACGATCGCCTTATCGAAACCGTCCAGGACCCCATCCCTCTGCTGGTGATCGATCTGGCCGAGTTGGATTTCGTATGCAGCGAGGGCCTCGGCGCGATCGTGAACGCCCACCTCAAGTGTATGCGCCAAGGGGGCTGCATCCGTCTCGCCGGACCGACCAAGCCCATCCTGGAGCTTCTCGATCTGACGCGGTTGAGCAAGCTCTTCAGCATCTTCCCGACGGTCGACGAGGCCATCAAGGCCTGATCCCTGAACGCACATGCGGTACAATCCAGCCCACGGATGTTTCGGCTTGTAGGCAACGGCTGCGTTGCCTCGCTCGTTGGGCGGGCAACATGAACGGGACGTGATTCCATGGGACAGAACCTGGTCAAGAAGATCCTGGCGGAGCATCTGGTGGAGGGCGAGCTGACCCCGGGGGGCGAGATCGGCCTGCGCATCGACCAATGCCTGACCCAGGACGCCACGGGAACCACGGCGTTCCTGCTGTTCGAGTCGATGGGCCTGGAGCGGGTCCGATGCGACCTGGCCGTCAGCTACGTCGACCACAACATGGCCCAGTTCGGTCCGGAGAACCATGCCGATCACATGTACCTTCAATCGATCGCCCCGAAGGTCGGCGCGTATCACTCTCGGCCGGGGAACGGCATCTGCCATCAGGTGCATCTGGAGCGGTTCGGCCGGCCCGGAGCAACGCTGCTGGGGAGCGACTCGCACACGCCCACGTCCGGTGGGTTGGGGATGGTGGCGATCGGTGCGGGCGGGCTCGACGTGGCCGTCGCCATGGGCGGCGGGGCGTTCTACACGACGTGTCCGCGCGTGATTGCGGTGGAGCTGCGGGGGCGGCTTCGACCGTGGGTGGCCAGCAAGGACATCATCCTGCAACTGCTGGGGATCCTGACGACCAAGGGCAACGTCGGATGCGTCGTCGAGTACACCGGCGAGGGGGTGACGGCGCTGGACGTACCGGCCCGGTCGACGTGCACGAACATGGGGGCCGAGCTGGGCGTGACGACGAGCGTGTTCCCGTCCGACGAGGCCACACGCGCGTTTCTGTCGGCGCAGGATCGGGTCGACCAGTGGCAGCCGCTCGCAGCCGATCCCGACGCGGAATACGACCGCATCACCAAGAAGCTCCACGTCGAGCGGGACGCGCGGGCCCTGGCCAACATGCGCCAACACTGCCAGGGCCTGACCGAGTCCGAGCCTGACGCCGGCGGTTTCGTCACCGTCAGCTTCGACCGGATTGTCATCAACTTAGATGAGCTGGCCCCGATGTGCGCCGGGCCGGGCAGCCCGGACAACATCACGACCGTCCGCGAGGTCGCGGGGCTGAAGGTGGATCAGGTCTTGGTCGGCTCGTGCACGAACAGCTCGTATCAGGATCTGGCCCTGTGCGCCCGGGCGCTGCGTGGCCGTCGCGTGGCCGATCATGTGGAGTTCGGCATCAACCCCGGCTCGCGGCAAGTGCTCCGCATGATCTCCGACAGCGGCGAGCTGAGCGATCTGATCGCCGCGGGGGTTCGCATTCTCGAGGCGGGCTGCGGCCCGTGCATCGGTCAGGGACAGTCGCTGGCCGAGGGCGCCGTCAGCGTGCGAACGTTCAACCGGAACTTTTCGGGCCGGAGCGGCACGCCGAACGACCGGACGTACCTCGTCTCGCCGCAGACGGCCATCGTGACCGCCGTGGCGGGCGTGCTCACCGATCCGCGCGACGGGGCCGGCGAGTTTAACATCGACTGTCCGGTGGTGGACACGCCTGAGACCGTCACCGTCGACGACAGCATGATCCAACCTCCACTGCCCCCGGACGCGGCGCGGGCCGCCGAGGTGGTTCGCGGGGCGACGATCGTGACGCCTCCGGCCGGCGAGCGTCCGCCCGAGCATCTCCGCGGGCGGGTGCTGATCAAGGTCGGCGACAAGATCACGACGGACCACATTACCCCGGCCGGCACGTTCCTGAAGTACCGGTCCAACGTGCCGGAGTACGCCAAGGCTGTCTTCCTTCTGCTGAACGAAGGCGGCAAACCCACGTTTGCCGAACGGGCGCTGGCGGCAAAGCAGGCCGGCCTGCACGGGGTGATCGTCGCAGGCGACAGCTACGGCCAGGGCAGCAGCCGCGAGCACGCCGCGCTCTGCCCGATGTACCTGGGCGTCCGCGCGGTCCTGGCCAAGGCCATCGAGCGAATCCACAAGGCCAACCTGATCAACTTCGGCATCGTCCCGTTGCTGTTCGACGATCCCAACGACTGCGATCGGCTGGCGGCGGACGACGAGGTGACGATCAGCGGCCTGTCAGCAGCTATCGAGCGAGGCGACGAGACGATTGACATGACGGTCGGAGGTCGCGACGTCGAGATCGCCTGCCGTCTGGACCTGACCCGTCGCGAGCGACGGCTCCTGATGGCGGGCGGCCTGCTCAACGCCACGCGCGAGAAGAGGTCTTGAGCCTCGAGCCATTGGGGGGCGCGGCGGGTGGCGTTCTACCCCCCCGCCAGGTAGTCGCACACGCGCTGGTCGACATCGTCGGGATCCACCGGCATCTTTTCTTCGCCGCCGTCTCCTGTGATGATTACGACCTCCCTCTCCTTCTCTCGCACGAACACCTCCGTGCACGGTGGTGCCTGCGGCAGGTAGTCCCTAAGGAAGTCAGCGCGCATCTCGGAACGCGCTGCGCTGTCTGCTTCGGGCTTGCGGTTCTTCGTGCACATGGCAGTCCCTTCGAGTGCGATCGCAGCTCCAGCGTCCGCAGCTGAAACACAACCGGCAGTCTTGCGGATCTGCTACAAGTATAATTGAGGAAAGCTCACCGGGCAAGCAAACAGCGCAGAAAAAAACCGATCGCTTCCATAAACTAATATACACTGGGGTCTACGAAAATGCAAGCCGAAAATTCAATACCCGTTCAATATCAGTCGATACTCAGACGTTCGTTGCTTTCTCCGTGAGCTCAACCTACAGCGGTCCGGCAACCAAGGAGCCCAACATATTGGGGGTCTGTGCAACGAAGCCGCCGTCCTCTTCGCCGGCTTCTCCAGTCAATATTCTGTTCATATTTCTTGGGTTCCCCTAACAGCTGCGCGGGTGGGCGTTCGTGCCGCTGCGTCTCAGCGACGACGGGCCAAGCCCTGTTGGGCGTCGAGCCACCCCTTCGGGATGCCGGCGTCATAGGCGTGGCCGTCGATGACGAGCGCCAGGTAGGTCGTGCCCGTGGCGCGGAGGCGCTCCTGCGACGCGGTCATTTGGATCTCGCCGCGCTCGCGGACGTCCTTGCGGACCATTTCGTCGAGCTCATCGAGGATGGGCGGCGCGAAGACGTGGTTGCCGAAATGGGCCAGCCACCGATCTGGGGGCAGGCCGGGCGTGGTCAGGTCCCGGCGGGCCTGGTCGAGCGACGGTTTCTCGACGATCAACTCGGACTCGTACAGGTCGGACTCGCCCGCGATCGCCCGGCCCCGCATCACGCCCACGCGGGGCAGCGTCTCGGCGTCACACAGATACATGCCACTGATCGCGGCGGGCTGATGGCGCTCGAACGCGTCGACGAGCTGTCGCGCGCACGACCGCGAGCTATTCGAGACGAACACGTAGTCGCCGAGCATCTGCAGGAAGGGCTCGTCGCCGACCCATTCCTTGGCGCACCAGACGGCGTGTCCGAACCCCTCGGGCGTGGGTTGCTCGATGCAGGTGATCCGTGCGCCCCAATCGCCCAACTGATCGCTGACGGCTGCCAGCTCACGCCGATCTGCGACTGCGGCTCGCAAGTCGTCGTCGAATCGTCGGAAGTACCGCCGCACGTCCACCTCCTGACCCGGCGAGACGACCAGGGCAATCTGCTCGACGCCGGCCGACACCGCCTCGGCGATCAGGAGATGGAGGACGGGCTTGGCCAAGCCGTCGCGATCGACCACGGGCATCATGGCCTTGGGGATCGCCCACGTCGCGGGTAGCTGCCGCGTGCCCCGGCCTGCGATGGGAATGACGGCCTTGCGAACGCTCATGACCCGCACAGTGTCCTGAAATGCTCGGCGTTCAGTCGAGGCTGGTCCTCAACCTTGGGGAACATGCCCACCACGATCGCGTCGTTCGGCTTGATCCGGTCGAGACTGTACCGGTACGCCTCGCGGACCTGGTCCTGCGACCCGCACTTCCGCGCGGCGGCCAGCACCTTGAAGACCAGACACGGCTTGCTCGTCTGACGGACGAACGCGAGCATTAGATCCCGATCTGGATCGGTGAAAAGGTGGTCCTCCTCGCGGAAGCCAGTGATCGCCGGCGATTCGTGGACCTCCTTGACCAGGTTGTAGACCGAGCACATGTAGAAGTCCACCGGCCAGTCCTGCGCCTCGACCCACGCGAGCACCTCGGGCATGTGCGAACAGACCCCCGCCATCAGGCCGAGGTCCTTGATCAGCTCGATCCGCTCGCGAACGACGTCCATCTGACCCGCCTTGAAGTAGTGGTCCGTCCGTGAGCCGTGGTGATAGATGGCGATGGGGTTCAGCTCGGCGATCACGCGGATGTTCTCGGCCACGTCCTCCCACTCGCTGGCCGTCTGGGCGATCCACTGCATCGTCCCGCCGGCCTGGCGGTACGCGCGGATCATGGCCATGATCTGGTGGTCGCCGCGGCTCTGCATGGCCGTCATGCCCTCCCGCTCGCACCGGAGCAGGACGTCGACCATCCGCTCCTCGGTGTAGTAGGCGACCATGTCCTCGCCCATCTCGCGCGTGTAATGGCTGAAGCCCTTGAACGGGTTGCCGCCGATGATCAGCCGGCTGATCGTGTGCGGTCCGAACGACACCTGGGGTAGCGAGCCCATCCGCGCCTCCTTCGATACGACTCGTGGGTCGATCCCGCCATCGTAGCGGGTGGATGTCCCTCCGCCAACACCGGCATCATTCGCGGGTCGCACGCGGGTACGTGACAGACTCGGCGGGCTATTGTAGGGTGCCCCGTTCTTCGCTCCCTTTCGCGGAACGCGAGAGGGAGCGAAGGGCGGGGGACCGAATCGCGCTGCGAAGGACGCTTCGTGGTCCGTTCCGTCCCCCATCCTTTCGATGGCCGCGTCCCGCGGCCACTCGAAAAGGACGGGGCACCCCCTGCCCAATCTGTCACGCACCCATCGCACGCCGTTGGGGTCGTTCACCGCATTGCATCGTGGTTCGGATTGGCCCATCATGGACGCCCGACGCGAACCGCGCTGACGAAGGAGACCCATTGTGACAGACAAGCCCGTGATCCGTCGCCTGCGTGAGACCGACCCCGTGCCCTGCCCCTGCGGCCAGGCGTTTCGCATCGTCACCGCAGCCGACGGGGGGCCGGCCAGCTTCCACGTCGTCCAGATTCGCGGCGAGGCGACCAAGCATCGCCACGCCAAGCTTACCGAGATGTACTACTGCCTAGAGGGCATGGGGCAGATCGAGCTGGATGACGAGGTGCATGACTTCAATCCGGGGACGGTCGTGGTGATCCCGCCCGGCGTGGCCCATGCCGCGCGCGGCGACCTGACGATCATCAACGTGGTGGTCCCGCCGTTCGATCCGGACGACGAGGAGATCGTCGAATGACGGACGAACCCAACGAGGATCGATCCGGATGACACCCAAGGAGCGCGTCACCGCAGCCCTGCGGCACGACCGGCCGGACAAGGTGCCCTACCAGGTCGGTTTCACTGTGCCCGCGCGCGAGAAGATGGCCGCCTACTATGGGGATCCCGAGTTCGTCGCGAACATCGGAAACCACATGACTCAGGTGCCGGTGATCCGCGTGGAGTGGGGCGTCCGCGGGACGGACGGCTACTACACCGACGAGTTCGGTCTGCGATGGAATCGCCAGGTCGACGCGGACATCGGCATGCCCGAGGGCACGCTGACGCGCGAGACGCTCGACGACTTCGACTGGCCCGACCCGAACGCCCCGGGCCGATTCGACCGGCTCACCGACGCCATTGAGCACCATCCGGACCAATTCATCGTGATGGCCCTCGATTTCAGCCTGTTCGAGCGTGCGTGGGGGTTGGTCGGCCTGGAGAACTTCCTGCTGGCGATGGTCGACGACGTGCCCTTCGTCGAAGCCGTCCTAGATCGGATCCTGCAGTTCAACCTTGCTCTGCTCGAGGCGGGCCTGTCGCAGTGTCCGGGCGTCGACGCGGTCTACTTCGGCGACGACTTCGGATCGCAGCTCGGCGTGATGATGGGGGCGGACCGCTGGCGAGACCTCCTCAAGCCGCGTCTGGCCCGACAGTACGCCCGTGTCCGCGACCACGGTAAGTTCGTCCTCATCCATTCATGCGGCGCGGTGAGTGAGCTGTTTGACGACCTGGTCGAGATCGGCGTAGACGGCTTCAACCCGTTCCAGCCGGAGGTGATGGACATCTATCAGACCAAGCAGGCCTATCGCGGCCGACTCGCGTTCTGGGGCGGCATCAGCATCCAACGACTCTTGCCCTACGGCACGCCCGACGAGGTGCGGACCGAAGTCGCCGACATCCTCGACCGCATCGGCGCCGAGGGCGGTTACATCGCCGCCCCTTCACACGACATCCCCGGTGACGTGCCGCCTGAGAACATCGCCGCCATGCTCGACGTGCTCCAGAACCCGTAACGTCATCGTCCGCGCGGGTTAGCGCGGCCGCGTGCGGCCACTCCCCGCCGCACGCGACGGGGCCAAACGATCTGATCAGACGGTTCGGGACGGTGGACCCGCGCGACCCCGATTCGTCTCAGGACGCGCCTTCGGATCGCAGCAATTCACCGAGCCGCTCTCGAATCTGCTGCATCCTGTGCCAGTGCGTGCCGTTCCAGAACGCCTTGCCGCAGGACGCGCAGCGGTAGAACACGTCGGCCCAGACCAGGCTCCGGGCCGGCACGATGTGTTGGACCTCGTCGCGCCGCACCCGCGACAGCGACCCGTTGCATGCCGTGCAGCGCGGCGGCCCAACCGTCAGCCGCATCGCCTGGACCACCCACTCGAGCTGCTTGAGCAGCTTGAGCCCACGCGGCAACCGCAGTGCCCGCACCTGGCCCGATGTGATCGCCCGCCGCTCGAACAGCCGCCCGTCGGCCGAGATCAACACGCGCCCCTCGCGTTGGGCGTGCTCGACCAGCTCGGCATCGTCGACGTCGGCGGTGTACGTCGTGTCGTACCCGATCGCCCGAAGCCATCGCGCCAGCCCCCCACACATTGCGTCACAAGCGAAGCGCAACTCGTCGTCCGATCCCATGGATCGCAGTATACCCCTTTCGGACTGCGGTGGCTTGACGCCGCTTTCTTCTTCCCGATCGCGGTGGCTTGACAGCGCTTCCGTCCTCGCCTGCAATAGGTTTGAGCGTTGCCGAGTCTGGCGGGTATCTTGAATGCGCTACACACCTTACAGCGGAGCACACGAGTCATGAGCACGCGAATCCTGGTCACTACTGCATTGGTCAGCCTGGCCGTGGCGTGCGAGCCGGGCTCCGCCGCACGGCGGAGCGCCGCTTCGAAGGGACCCGAGAGCCTCGCCTTCAAGTTCGATCCGGCCAACCCCCTCACGTATGCGATGAAGATGCGCGTGGACATGACCATGGACATGCGCATCGCCGAGCAACCCCAGAAGACCAACATGGTCTGCGAGTTCCGATGGCATGTGACATTGACGCCCAAGACGCCGCCCAAGCGGGCCATGACGCCGTTGGTGATCAAGGCCTCTGACATGGAAGGTGATTGGGATATCACCGGGCCCGGCGGTCACATCGTCATGAAGCTGCGTGGCGAGCACATGACGGGTACCCGAGATGGGACGACATTCATGGATACGGCCAAGGACATCGGGATCGCCGAAGCCACGCAAATCAAGAAGGAGCTTGCAGCCCTGCACCTGACCGGAGAGATGGATCTGGATTCCAGGGGCAGAATGGGCGAGATCCGAGGCGATGAGGCCTTCGTCAAGTTCTGGACCGATTCCATGGAAGGACAATGTGGGTTCTTCGGGATCGTCTTCCCGGAGACTCCCATCACCGTGAAGAAGAGCTGGACCGAGTCCATGACCATGAAGAAGATGGGGCAGCTCCAGTTGGAGGGGCGCGGGTTGCGCTGCAAGGTTACCTTCACGCGTCAGCCGGATGAAACGGTCCAAGGAAAGAAGATCAAGGTCTTCTCGGTTTCGGCGCCCTTCAGCGAAAAGGACCTCACCGCAACCATGGACCAGCTCGGGCAACAGATACGTCTGAAGATGACGAAGTTCGACCGCCGCGCCACGGGGAAGGTCCGATTCGACGCGGAGCACGGCATCTTGGTTGACAGCGTGACCAAGGGCGATGTGGATGCCAAGATGTCGGCTGCAATGCAGGAGCAGTCGTTCGACATGGACATGCACCTGGACCTGCTGATGGAGCTGCGGCACCTGAAGGCCGGGGGGCCTGAGGCGCTGTCAGGGCATTTCCACGGATGGTTGGACGCCATGCCTGACGAGGAGCGTCAAGCCGCCGTAAGGATCTTCGGCAAGGAAGCCGCCGACTACGAATCCGTGGCCGCAGAAGCGCTTGACCTGTTGTTTGGCAAGTACAACGACGCCCGACGCAAAGCCAGCATGCCGCCAATCCCCGCCAACGAGAAGTCCCAGATCCAGAAGCTGCTAAAGGCATGGGCTTTGGGGCAGAAGCGGTAGCATCCTCGTTGGCCCGCGACCCGCCGGCGCCCAGTTGGATGTCCTTCTTCCGGGCTTACTGCGCCTACCTGCCCCGTCAGCCCCCCTTCCGGATGACCAACTCGTCGCACACCTTGCCATCTATGTCGTACGCGCGATAGACGAGTCGATCGTGGTCGATGTCGAACTTCTGGTACCAGGGCCCGCCGCTCATGAACTTGACCGCGAATTCGGGCAGCTTGCTGGGCCGCTCGCGGCTGGGGACCCCCGACCCGATCAGATAGATCGTCCCCTCGGCGGGCGAGCTGACCGGCTTTCCGCTCCGCATGGGACGCGTTCTCAGATAACAGTGAATGTGTCCGTGTAGCATCATGTCGAGGTGGTGCTCGGCGAAGACCTTCTCCCAGCTGTGACGGATCGCGCCGTACTCGTCGTGTTCCGGCCAAACGTACATGGGAAAGTGGTAGACCCCGAACCGCCACGTGGCATCCGTGTGGGCCAGCTGCTCGTCCATCCACTTGGCCTGGATCTCGTGCGACGTGCCCACGTCCATCACGAGAAACAGCGCATTGCCGTAGCGGAAACTGTAGGTCCGCTCGGGCTCGACGCCCTTGGGGCCATTCTGCGGGAACTCGAAGAGGGCCAGCGGCATCCACGCCCCCAGACCGTCCTGGTCGTCGTGGTTGCCCAGGCAGAACGCAAGGGGTTTCCGGGCGAACACGCTGCCTGCGTATTCCAGGAACTGGTCCCAATCGTCGCGGAACAGCCCGGTGCTCACGACGTCGCCCCCGATGATGTAAAGGGCAGTCTCCGGATGACGCCGCTCGGCGACCTGGAGCAAGCGTCCCGAAATCGGCGAACGGTGCGTGTCACCAACGTAAACGAACGAGAACGGCACATCCCCATCCGGTGCGGTCTTGAACGCCGCCGCCTCGCTCCAGACGTTGCTGTCGGGCGACCCCACGCGGTACTCATAGGCGGTGGCCGGCTTCAGGTCCTGCAGCACGGCGGTGAACCGGTGGGTGGTCCGGTCGTTCATCAGGAGCCGGTCTTCGATGGCCTCCCGCTTTGCGCGGACCTCGAGATGGGCCTGGTCCTGTGAACCTTTCGGGCGATAGCGGACGACGCCGCGTTTCACGGCCCTGTTGGTGCGCCACTGAACCGTCTGCGTCGTGCGCGGGTCCTCGCTCCACGTCAGGACCACGTGATCCGGCCTGTCCGACGAGGGGAACGGCGTCTTCCGGAACGCGCCGACCAGGTGGGCTTCGCGAGCCCGGCCCCGAAACGTCGTCAGGAGCCGCTGGCCTTCCAGGGACTCAGGCAGATCCTCGATGTACAGACTGTCCCAATCGCGGTAGGTCCAGGCGCCCTTCTTCATGGGAACCACGGCCTCGTTCGCGGGGAAGAGGTTCGTGATCCTGACCGCCGTGCCGGGCTTCTGCGGGCCCACGCAGACGAAGTAGACGGTCCGATGCATGTCGAACCCGTTGATGCCGAGTTCCACGCGCCCCGCGTCGAACTTCTTCTGCCAGACCTCGTACGACCACACCTCGTTCTTCACCACGAGACTCGTCTTCTTGAAACCGGCCTGCCCGATCCAAAACGGAATCACGGGCTGATCGACGTTTCGAATGACCGACACCACCACCGGCACGTCGACGTCGAAGTACCAATACTTGGTGGCCAGAACCCTGCGCTCGGCGCCGGTGATGAGGTCCAGTGCGGTCTTGTGGTTCAGCGCGGTGAGCGCCTTCTCGTCCAGATTGGCGTACAGACGCGTAACGATGCCGTCCATCGTCTCCTTGAGCGTCGGTTCCGCTGACCCCGGCGCGCACAGACAAAGCACCAGCGCGAGCGAGGACGCACAACCGGCCGACGTCAGCAGGTTTCTCCTCATCGTCGTTCTCCTTTCCACGCCCTCTGGACGGTGCGTCGGACACTCAGGAACCGTCCCCGGCATGAGCGGCCGGCCTCAGGGCCGTCAGGGCAAGCAGCCCGATCATCGTCCGACGTGTTTTCACCTCGAGCTCCAGCGATCGGATGGTCTTCGACGGATCGGTCCGGACGTCCAGGACGTCGGCGTGCGTGCCCTGCGCTCTGCCGTGCCCATAGTACCCACCTTCCTTTCCACCGATCGAGATCGGGTAGTTGTCGGAGAAGTGCTGGCAGGTGTGATCGAAGGTGTCCGGGTTTCTCAGCGGCACGACCGCTTTCGTTCCGTCATCGTAGCTCACCGTGATCGTGCCGTTCGTCAGGTAGGTGTTGTTGTTCGTGGTGACGTTCGCCATCAGCAGGTAGAGCTTCTCTGCACGGATGTTGACGGGCACGCTTGCCTGGGTCGGCCAGCCCTCCCACCGCGAAAGGAACAGGCCGTTCTCGCCCGTTTGGACAATCCGGAACGGAACGTGAATGGCCGAATGGTAGATCGACTGATCGTCGAGCCTCTCTCGCAAGCGGTCCAGGTTCACGTAGTCGCTCTTGTACCAGGTCCAGTAGTGGAGACGCGGGGCCTTCTCTTCGTCGTCCGTCAGGTGCGGCTGACCCTTGAATATGGATTCGAACGCCCGGTTGCACGGAACCGCCACGGGCCTGAACCGATTCGAGGCGGCGGTCTGCAGGCCCGGTCGCGCGGCCAGAAGGTTCCAGAGGACCGTCGTCGCCGTTGCGGTGCGGCCCGACAGCGTCACCTTCAGGCCGAGCCGACCGGGTGACAGGGCCGCGGGACGTTCGACCGGCAGCTTGACGGTCGCCTGCCCGCCCGCCTCGAGTCGCAGCGCGACTTGCCTGTCCAATCCCGGATAGATGATCCGAGCGGGTCCGCTCAGGACCCCATCGGTGTTGTTCACCAGGACGGCCTCCACTTCGACGGGCCGGTCCTCCTTCCAGGGAATGCGGAGGCGGGCGTCTTTGATCTCCAGCGGCGGGCGGACCTCCAGATCCATCGGGTGCCAGTAGCGCCGGTGGTCCGCCTCGACCAGGGCGAATACCGTATGCGGGCCGGGCCGGGCAACGACCTTGCCGGTCAACCCCTCGTCGGCGCCGAGCTTCACATCACCCAATACGGACTGCGGATCGTGGACCTTGATGACTCTGGCGCCGGCGGCGCGCAACGTGTCTCCCGTGGCAATCATCGAGGGCGCTCGCAGCGTCGTGCGGACCGGCGCGGTGACCAGCTTGAAGGTCACCGCCTCGGCCGGCTCGAACGTCATCTCTGCCCACTCATGACCGATCCCGGGCCTTCGGTCGATCGTGACGCCTCTGCTCGCCAGCGATGCCTCGGCCACGCGCCTGGTTCGGTAGCCGATCTGGAACACCCAGCGGACGGGCCCGGCGGATCGCAACGTCCAGGTCTCGGAATCGCCGTCGCGGCGGAACGTGTAGCCGAAATCGGGTGCGTCGTACTCGGCCGTCTGCCAGTCTTCGGGGAACCCGGGGCGAACGGTCACCGTCTGATCCTGCATCCGCGGCAGGATTCCGAACGTCCCCTCGGCGACGGTCCGCGCGAACATCGAGACCGCGTCGGCGAAATCGACGTACGTCCCTTGGGCGGCGTCTCGGCGTGTATAGCACGAGATCGAGCCCGGCACGGCCGCCGAGCAGAACGACTTCATCGCGCTGCGCAGCAGCTTGTAGGGCTTGTCGCGCTCGCCGATCCGGTAGTAGCACAGGGCCGTGTTGAGTAGCTCGGCGTTGGCGAGCGTGCCGTTCGTGACGATTACCGGATACCAGTCGTTGACCAGAATCTGATCGCCGAATCGCCACAGTCGATGCTCGATGTAGCGCAGCGCCTGATAGGTCTGGAATTCGTCGGTGGCGTAGAAATCGATCGGATGGTACTGCGTCGGGGCCTCGGCGGCGCCGTGCCGGACGCCGTCGGCATCGAGGTACTCGCAGTAGTAGCCGTCATCGACGATCCACAGCTTGTCGAGCATGGCTTGCTTGATCGCGGCTGCTTCCTTCTCGAACGGCGTCGGGTCTTCGCCGCTTGCGCGGGCGAATTCGGCGGCCATCAGGTTCGCCCGGTACGTGTAGGCCGATGCCTGCGTGCAGTCGCCGTTGTAGACGTGGCCATCGGAGATCCAGGTGTTGAGCCGGTTCAGGTAGAGATGATTGCCGTCCGGGTCGAGGGCGCTGCGCTGGAAGCCCAGAGCGGCCTTGACGGTCGGCAGAAGCGCTTTGGCGAACGCCTTGTCCCCGGTGTAGTGATAGTGATAGTACATGTGGTCGAGGTAGACCTCTTGCATGTTGTAGTGGAACCTGCCGTCGTGCTTCTCGTTGAAGGGCAGGACGGAGATGACGTAGCCGTTGAGCTCGTCCTCGGTCTTGAGCTGGTGCCGCGCGTGCAGCCTGGCGGCTCGTCCGACCCGATCATGCCAGCCAAGCACCGTCGCCCCATACCACCCCCGCCAGCCGAGGAACCAGCAGTTGCAGTGCACGCCCCAGCGAAGCGCCCCGTGAAGGAACGAGTCGGGATACCACAGGGCGTCCTGCGTCATGTTGTTGAGGGCTACCGCCGCATCGAGGGTCGTATCAGGCGTCCGGACGGCCAGGCGATCGCGGATGGCGAGATAGTGCTTGCAGCATGAATCGAATTCGGCGGCCAGGTCAGCATCGGACCTCGGCTTCGCGCCACCGGTGGCAACGCCCACGCAAATGTGCAACGGCGCATCCGGCGTGAGCGCGACGCGCTGGGTCAGGAGTGGCAGGCCGTCGGCCTGCTTCGGCGAGAAAGGCTCGAGTGCGGACACGACGCGCAGGCTGCCCTCAGGCGAGCCCTGAACGACGACCGTGTCCTGCGCGCACTGCGGCGCGGCGACCTGGGCAATCGCGCCGGTCACACTGATCCGATTGCCCTTGTGACGTTTCAGGACGATGCCGCCGGGCAGGCCGTCTTGGCCGTGCAGCCTCCCGATCTTCGTAATGCCGCCGAACGTCCAGGTCACCTCGACGGGTTTGTCGGCGGAGAGCCGTGTGATGAAGCCCACCCCCTCCTTGAAAGCCACCGTTCGCAGCGCCAGCGTCGCGCCGCCCAGCGCAGCGTGGCGGATCCGGTGCTGCACGGTCGCCCCGTCGTACGTCATCTCGGTGCCGGACAGGCCGTGAAGGAACGCCGGTGACTCCCCCGCCGTCGCGAAGGACAGGACGCCGAGGCACAGGTCGGGCGTTCGCGCCAGCATGATCTGTGGCCTGTCGCCGGCCAGGACGAGGGAGTTCGTGTGATCGCCGTAGAGCGGGCGGTTGAAGGTTCGCGGCCCGTCGGTGATTCGAACGCCGGTTTGGACCGCCTGGTACGTCGGCCTGGGTCCGCCCACGCCGCCCCAGATCATCCAGTCCTGCTTCGGGAAGGACTCGGCGACGGTGTCGGGGATCGCTGTGTCGGAGAGCTTCATGATGGTGGAGCGTCCTGATTCGGCGTCGCCATAGAGCGGTCCGCAACGATTCGCCACGTCCGTGGCCAGGACCCAACGGCCGCCAGCGCCGAGTACCTGGCCGAGGGGTTGCCCATCTGTGCCATACAGAAGCAGCCGGTTGCCGGGCCGGTCGGAAACGATCAACACGCCGTCGCCCGTCAGTGCGAGCTGCAGGTTCTCGTCGGTCGAGGCGGTCTTGAACCGACGGAGGATCTTGCCCTCGTGACTCACCCGAAACACCGTGGGATTCCGGTAGACGCCGACCAGCAAGTCCTTCCCGTCGCACTCCAGCCTCGTCGGGTTCCCCGGACCCGTCCACGCGAATGAGCGGATGAGCTTGGCCGTCTCGAGATCGAACTCGAAGATCGTCCTGCCGCTGTAGTCGCTCGTCCAGAGCGATTTGCCGTCGGTGGCCACGCCGTGTCCGAGGAAGGTCTTCCGCGGCATGACCTGATACGTGCGGATCTGCCGCCCCGTCTGGTCGTAGGCAACGACGGCCGCCTTCTGGTAGTGCCCAACGTAGAAGACGCCGGCGTGCACCGCCAGGCCGCGGACCCCGCCTGTCGGGAGGACCAGCTCAGTGGCGATGGCGACCTGAACCGCGACGGCCACAAACATTGCGCACAGCTTCGTTGACATCATGCCGTCACCTCTGGTTCGGCGATTGGCTTCCGGGCGTCGGTCGGTTCGGATGTCTGTGCACCGAACAGCCCAACACATCCTACCGCTTCTGCTTGCAGGCCTGATCGCGCACCTCCTCGGCGGTCAGCGGTCGATCGTATAGCTTGACCTCGTCCAGCAATCCGACGAAGTGGGCGGCGTGTTTGAGCTCGTAGTTGCCCAGACAGAGGTGGAACGCGTTTGGCTTCACCGGTCCAGGCCGATCCATGGCGCCGCGCTCCTGGCCGTCGACGTAGATCCGCATCGTCTTGCCGTCGAACGTCCCCGCGAGGTGCACCCACCTACCCGTCGGCAGCGCCGTATCGGCCGTGAGATGGTGACTCCACGACGTCTGGGGCACCTCGAAACAGGGCTTGCCGTCCACGACCCCCATGCGGTACCCCGTGGACGTCCCGCCCGAAAACACGCGATTGACGAACCACTGGTTGCGCTGACCGGCCGTGTCGGTTCTGACCCAACACGCGATCGTCAGTCCCGTCGTCGGCGAGAGCCTGTGATGACTAGCCACCACGACGCAGCCGCCCTGGCAGACGAGGGCGTTGCCGTCGATGCCTTGGGCCCTTCCCGCATCACACAGCTTCCCGCCCAAGCGGTTGCCCGAGTAGTCGAGGGCGATCGGGTTGTCCGGTTCCTCGTCGAAGGCCCACCATCCAATCAGGCCCCGCTCAGGGGCGCCGGTCTTGAAGACCCGCTTCGATCCCAGCTTCCGCAGCGCCTCCGCGCGCTGCCGGTGGGCCCGATACGCGGTGTCGTACGGGCCCATGCCGATGTCCTCCGGAATCAGATCGACGTGGGGCCCCGGTGCGTGGGCGAACACCTCCCGAACGGCGTCCACGTACCCGAAGCCGAACTCCCGGTACGGGGCGATGTAGTGGCCTTCGCCCCACTCGTTCCAGTTGTCCAGCAGGATCATCTTGCTGCCGAGCTGGTCGGGCGGGAGCGTCGCGATCACCTGCTTGGCCTTGCGTAACAGCGTCTTGTAGTCTGCAGGCGGGATCTTCCAGATGCTTCCTTCATCTCTCCAGCCGCTCCACCCCTGCGAGACCGTGACCACCTGCGGCAGGATGCCCAGTTCCTGCGTCTTGTGGATGTTCTGCATCTGCGCCTGGATCGCCTCCGCCGGCGTCGGATTGTTGGCGACGTGCCAGCAGTACGCAAACGTGTAGTCCAGGCCGAGCTGCTTCATGAGTGTCAGGTGCTTGGGGTCCAGACCGCGGTACTCCCCGAGCAGATACAGACCGTCGAACCCGTTGTCCCTGCAGGCCTGTCGCATCCGCTCGAACGCCCGGGCGACCTGCTCGATCCCGCCCAGGTCTTGGATGAGGAACTCCGGACGGTAGACAAACAGCAGCGGCTTGTTGTCAATCTTCAGGTAGCTGGCGTGCTTGAAGTAGTTCTCCATCCAGAAGGGCAGCAGGTTGTCCATCAGGTCCTTCTCGTCGGCGACGCCGGCCTTCCCGCGAGCCTGATTCTCCCACATGATCGTGAACTTCATCTTGCCGACGAACTTCGACTTGAACAGCGCATCGTGGATGGCGCTGCCGAACCGCATCTTGACGGCCTCGCCCTGACTCGCCCGGTACCAGCAGTAGATGAAGAACGACACGCCGTGCTCGACGGCCCACTTCGTCTCCCAGTCGGAGACCTCCGGGTTCTCCTGCGCGTAGAAGCCCAGGGCCGGCGTCCGCTCGGGATGCTTGAGCAGCTGTGCCCACATGTTGGGCTTGTCGGCCTCCCAGAGCGGGCAATGGTGGGCGCCGACCAGAAGCGACGTCTTGACCGGCTTCGGCTCGGGGATGTAGGGCAGCTTGCGCGCCTCGAGGGGAGGGAGGAAGCGCATCGTCAGGGAGGCCGTTGCAGCGACGGTCTTTCCCAGCTCAACCTGGACCCGCAGCTCGAACGGCCCGGCACGATCCGCTTCTATTTCCCAGGAGACCCGCTTGGTCTCCGCCGCCTCGATCCGCAGGGGCGTGCTCGGCGTCGATCCTACGATCTTCACGCCGTCGGGCAGGACGAGCCTGGGGCTGACCTCAGCGCATGCGCCACCGAAGTTCTCGATGACGACCGCGACGCCGGTCGGTCGTCGCGCCCTGCTCAGCGGCTTGACGGGGAGGAAGTCGTGCACGCGGATGTCGACCTTGCCCGGTCGCTTGCCTGCAGCCGCTGTCGCATCTGCGGCGGTTGCGCTACAGCACAGCGTGCTCGTATGGACGATCCCCCATGCAAGGACTGTGATGGTGACGTATCGATGAAACACGGGTTCGTTTGCTCCTCTCGGATGCCTCTGCATCGCCTCCCGCGACGGCGGGACGCTCGGCGTTCAAGGCTATCTCAAACGCCGACACCCATCCAGTACCCCGTCCGCGATGATCTCGTGGGAACAGATGACGCCCCCCCCGAGCCGGCCTGTCCCCGGGGCGGTCCCGTCACCCATGGTCGCTTGGCACGATCGTCGAGGTCCGTCACATCCTGCGACTCCCGCAGGGACGCGGTGAGAATAGCCCAGGACCTTCAGTCCTGGGAATCGCACCCGCAACGAGAATGCCAGTCCCGTTAGGGACGACTGAACCTCGAGCGCCCAGTTCACTCGTCCCTAGCGGGACTATGTTTGTTGGGGTGACGCCTGTTCCCAGAACTCGAAGTCCTGGGCTATTGTCAGATGTCCCTACGGGACAGGGCCAGAACCCGG
>CAYMLO010000002.1:67733-150417 GCA_964390905.1 uncultured Planctomycetales bacterium
ATGCCCGCGCCCTCTTGTGGCGACACCTGGCCCCCCGAGCCGGCCCGTCCCCGGGTCGGTCCTGTCTCGCACGACCGCTTGGCACGATCGTCGAGGTCGGTCGCATCCTGCGAGTCCCGCAGGGACGCGGTGGAAATAGCCCAGGACCTTCAGTCCTGGGAATCGCGCCCGCAACGAGAATGCCAGTCCCGTTAGGGACGACTGAACCCCAAGCGCCCAATTCAGTCGTCCCTAACGGGACTGACTCTGTTGGGGTGGCATCTGTTCCCAGGACTCGAAGTCCTGGGCTATTGTCAGATGTCCCTACGGGACAGGGCCAGAACCCGGATGCTCCACGAGGTGACAGAAGATGCCCGCGCCCTCTTGTGGCGACACCTGGCCCCCCGAGCCGGCCCGTCCCCGGGCCGGTCTTAAACCGGCGAGCGTTCCTCGACCAGATTGACCGGCCTGGGGACAGGCCGGCTCGGGGACTCGGTACCTCACCCGCCCGCGCCGGGCAGCCAACTGAGCAGCTTCTTGACCAGCGGGGCGATGATCGAATCCTCGGTGGGCTCCTTCTTGAAATGAAACGACCAGTTGCCGTCCTTGTCGCGTTTGACCTCGACGTAGGACTGCAGGACGACCAGGACGGCGGTGACGGTCGCAACGGTCGCCCCAACGCCGAACTTTGCCGGCTGGGACCCGGCGATCAGGCCTTCCAGCCCAGGCCGGAGCTCTTCGTCCTGGGCCAACACCCGCAACGCCTCCCGCGCCAGCTCGCCCTCGCCGGCCGTCGCGTCGTCGGGCGTCATGTCGGACGCCTCCTGCAACGCCTCGCGGCTCTGGTCCGTCCAGTCCACCGCCGCCGCCCCGCTGCGAAGCCGCATCTGGGCGATGGTGTTCAAGACGCGCACCGCATCTCCGTCGCTCAGCTCGTCGATCATCCGATCCATGACATCGCCTCCGTCACCGCGCTCGAACCCCCGTCCGCCTGTCCACGTCCGTCTCGCGTCGCCCAGCTCCGCGTCAACCCGCAGCCCCTCGCATGCGACGTCCCGAGCGGGACGCCCTTTTTGGACTGCGGCGGCTTGACGCCGCTTTGGGTCGCGAATCCACCCCCGCACCCGCGCTCGCCCCGCGAGCTTGAAAAGCGTGGTGGCCGGGGGTTTCATGGCGAATGCATCCCCAATCCCGCTGACAGATAACCGGACGAATCTCGCACGACGTTCCAGTGTCAAGGTAACGGGAGTGTGGCCTGACGGCAAGAGACTCAGGCCTGTGCGCCCGGACGTGATGGCGTATCCCCCCGTGGCATGGGCGTCTCGCCCATGAGGTCTCACGGGCGAGACGCCCGTGCTACGCTGCTCGGCTCGGTCTCATGGGCGACCCGGAACATCCAGCCTGTGTTGCACGTGGCTCAGCGTGCCCGTAACGCCGTCGGCGTCGACGGCGTGGATCGAGACGTCCGCGACGCGGCCGCGGAGGTCGGGGTCGGCGGGGGCGGGGAACGTAACGGGGAAGTAGCGGTCGGTTCGGCCTTGCCAGGCATGGCCGGCGGCGGACGAATCGGGCGATTCGACGATGACGCGTTCGGTCTGGCCGATGAACTGCCGGCGGTAGGCCTGGGCGGTCTGGTCGGCCAGCGCTTGTAGTCGCCGCATCCGATCGCGGACGACGTCGTGCGGGAGCTGTTCGTCTCGCCATCGCTCGGCGGCCGTGCCCGGTCGGAGAGTGAACGGAAACGCGTGCACGCGGGCGAAACCAACGCGGTCGACCAGGTCGAGCGTCCGCTCGAAGTCGCCGTCGGTCTCCCCGGGGAAACCGACGATCAGGTCCGTCGTGATGGCCGGGCGGTCGAGGCGGTGTCGGACCCGCTCGACAGCACTGAGATACGCGTCGATGCGGTACTGCCGGTTCATCCGTTTGAGGACGGCGTCGGCACCGGCCTGGGCGGGCAGATGAAGATGCGGCACGCAGGTCGGGTGTCGGGCCATCACGTCGAGCAGGTCGTCGGTCACGTCGCCGGGCTCGAGGCTCGACAACCGCACGCGTAAGAGGCCCGGCACGCGGGCCAGCGCGTCGAGCAATTCCGCGAGCGGCGCCGGCCCTGCGGCATGGCGGGACGGCCTGGCCGTGGCCCGACCATAAGCGCCCAGGAAGATCCCGGTCACGACGATCTCGCGATGTCCGGAGGCCACCAGATCGGCCGCCTCGCGAACGGCGACATCGATGGGCTTCGAGGCCAGTCGAGGCCGGACGCGCGGGATGATGCAGTACGTACAGGCGGCGTCGCAGCCGTCCTGGACCTTGAGGAACGCCCGCTGATGGCCGTCCAAGCGGCGGATGGTCCTTCGAAGGACCCACTTGACTTGGCCGGTTTCGGGCGCTTTAGTTGTAATAGAGCGATTGCCGGAAGGTGTTGCTCCCACCGACGGCGATGCGGCTGAGGCGGTGCCGTCCTGGTGCCGGCGGTCGCACACCCGGCCCCCTGCCGCAGTGGATGGATTTTGCGTAACTGCCGATAACTCATTGTATGGGCGTTGGTTTTGTACGGCGTCGAGGACCCGAGCAAGTTGAGCGGCGAGGTCATCGTCATGGCGGACAAGGGCCACGACGCCATCGATCTGGCGGTACCGTTCCGGCTCGGCGGCCGCGGCGCAGCCCACGACGATGACGGGCGTTTGGCCGCCCCGGCTGGCGCGACGCACGAGCTGCCGGCTCTTGCGGGCGGCCGTACGGGTAACGGCACAGGTATTGACGACCGCCAGGTCGGGCAAGGGGTCGCCATCGGGTGGCTGGCCCGGCTCGCAGCAGGGCTGATATCCGGCTGACTCGAGGACCTCGCGGAGCTGCTGGGCCTCGTATTGGTTGACTTTGCAGCCGACGGCGGATACCAAATAAGTTCTGGGCGCCATTGCAGTTAGCCTAGGCGAGCGTCCGGGTCAATGCAAACGGCCCTGCCGGTCAGGAGGCGACGTATGGCAGGCGAGAAGGTGGTCTGGGGCATCGACGTGGGCCAGTGCGCCCTCAAGGCGCTGAAGGTTCAGCTCGTCGGGGACGACGTGGAGGCCGTCGCCTTCGACATCGTCGAGCATCCCAAGCCGCTCAACCCGAACGAGCGAGGCGGCGAGGCCATGAGCGAAGCGCTCACCCAGGCCGTCGAGACGCTGATGAGCCGGAACGACATGGTCGGCAACCTGGTGGTCATCGGCGTGCCCGGCTACCAGGCCTTCACGCGTTTCACCAAGCTGCCGCCGGTGGACAAGAAGCAGCTTCCCGCGATCGTGCAATTCGAGGCGGGCCAGCAGATCCCCTACGACATCGACCAGGTTATCTGGGACTACCAGATCTTCAGCGAGCAGGACAGTCCCGACCTGGAGGTGGGGATCTTCTGCATGCGGACCGAGCAGCTGGATCGGTACGTCACGCCGTTCACGAACTCCGGGCTTCAGCCCATCATCGTCCAGCCGGCGCCGCTGGCGTTGTACAACTTCCTGGAACACGACGCGCACCGACCGGGCAAGGCCACCATCCTGCTCGACATCGGCGCCGAGAGCACGGACTTGATCGTCTCGGATCGCGGGAGCGTCTGGACCCGCGCGATTCCGATCGGTGGGAACAGCTTCACCGAGCGGCTGGTCGAGGCGTTCAGGTTGGAGTTCCCCAAGGCCGAGAGCCTCAAGCGCTCCGCCGCGACCAGCAAATATGCGCGCCAGGTCTTCCAGGCGATGCGTCCGGTGTATCAAGACCTGGTGGGCGAGATCCAGCGCTCCGTCGGGCGCTACAGTCAGACGCATCGGGAGGCGGCGCTGGACAAGGTCGTGGGGATGGGCAACGGGTTCCGGCTGCCGGGGCTTCAGAAGTTCTTGCAGCAGAACCTGGGGATGAAGGTGGAACGGGTGTCGGCGTTCAACGCGCTGAAGCCCGGGCCTTCGCTCAACGCGCCCACGCTGAACGAGAACGTGCTGAGCTTGGGGGTGGCATACGGGCTGGCCGTTCAGGGGATCGGTCGGTCACCGATTGCATCGAATCTCCTGCCGCCCAAGATCGGCAAGCGTGCGGTGTGGCGGCGGAAGCGCTCCTGGTTCGCGGCGGCCGCGGCGTGCCTGGTGCTCGCGACGGCGTCGCTGTGGGCCCGTCACATCCTCGACAGCGGGGCCCTGGAACGCTACGCGGGGGATGGCGACCATGACGTCCGCCGTGTCAATATCGACGCGATTCCGCGGATCGCCGCAAGCTCGCCCGAGGGCATGCTTCCCCGCAAGTACTCTGTCGAGATCTTGTCAGCGGCCACCAGTCTCAGCAAGGAGTGGGGGCGTCTCGACGGTGAGATCGAGACCAAGAAGGAAGAAGTCCAGGAGATCATGACCATCCTGGAGGACCAGAGCCTGTGGCTAAAGATCCTGGATCTGGTTCACAGCGCCTTGCCGACGGAGGATGGCGAACTGGTCAAGGCGGAGAGCCTGGACGCCTACCTGGAAGCGGCCAAGAAGCTCCCGCGCCAGGATCGTCACCAGATCCTCGTCAAGTCCTTCAGCACGGCGTACGCCGCCAGCGTATCCGAGAAGATCGGGCCGCTCGAGACGCCCGGCGGCGAGGCGATGGAGGAGCCGACGAAGAGCCGCAAGTCCAAGAAGAGCAAGGCGAAGAGGAAGACGAAGTCGCGCACGTCCAAGAGCAGGGGAAGGGGCGCGGGGGCAAGGGAGGCGGGAGGTGCGCGGACAGACGGCCGCGGGTTCGTCATTACGATCTCCGGTTCGACCCCTTACAAGAACGAAGACGTCCTGACGGACTTTCGCGACAGGCTGGCCGAGCTGGGGAATCCAAAGGACCTGGCAACGGCCAAGAAGCTGGGCTTCCACGTTCTGATAGGCAAGGACTCACTTCGTCGCGAGAAGCGCGACAGCAATGCCGAGATGAGATTGAAGGAGCGGGCCTTGCGATCCGGGTCGGCGGGCGCCGAAGACCTGGAGCTGGGCGAAAACGCCAGAGATCCGGTGACCGGAGAGATCTGGGTCGGGGATTGGCTGTTCGAGCTGAAGTTCGGTGTGGTGTTGGGGGCGAATCCTGAGGCGACCGAGACGTCGGCGGATGCGGGGACAAGTGGCTCTGACACCCGCCGCAAAGGATGATGGCAATGGATTTCGTGAAGCGCAATCTGTTCATCCTCATCAGCCTGGGGATCGGCCTGGCGTCGGTTGGCCTGGGGATGATGGCCTGCAACAGGTTCGAGGCTACTCAGACGAGTATGGCGCAGGCGGCCGATTTCGGGCGTCAGTTGGACAGCGCCAAGATGGCGCGGGGACGTCCCAAACCGTTTGCGCCGGTCGACATCCACGTCCAGCAGCAGAATCTCGAGACCGTTGAGAAAGCCGTCAACGGCGTCCATCGCAAGGCCAAGGTCATCAACGAAACGGGGCTGGAGCCTCTGGTGGCGGACTTCTTCCCGGACCAGATGGACCGGCCGAACAAGGTGCTCGAGTTCGTCATTGCGTACCGCAAGGCGAAGGACGCCCTACCAGGCCTGCTGCGCGCGGGCGGTCTGCCTACGCAGGCCGACATTGATGCGGTGAAGGCGGCGCTCGGCGGCGAGGATCCCAAGACGACCCCGGAGCGATCGCCGCGGCCTTCCGCCAGGCAGAGGCCAGGACCCTCCGCCAGACGCAAGCCGTCCGGCAGCTTGAGCGGTCTCCAGCTCTCCGCGTTGCGCGGGGCGGCGGGCCGCGAAAGGACCAGGCGGAAAGCGGGAGACGACAAGGACCCCGATGCCGAAAAGCCCGCCGGCGAGGATCCCCAGCGGGTGGCCCAAATCAAACGGGCTCAGTCGATCCACTGCTACGTCGGCGACACCGTGGAGGAAACCTTCACCGTCATTCCCGGGGCCTGTGATGTTCCGGAGAAGGCGAATCCGTTGGTGATGTGGCAAGCGCAGCTGACGCTCTGGATACAGCAGGAGGTCTGTCTCGCGCTAGCCGACGTCAACAACGCGGCGGTCAAGAAGATCAAGGCGTCGCAAGAGAATGCGCCCATCGACGTGACCACGCTACCGGTCAAGCGCATTATCCGACTGAGCGTCGGCAACTACCGGTCCAAAGGACCGGCGCGCCAGGCCGCCGAGACGGAAAAGGGCGGTCGTAGCGGCAAGACAAAGAAGAGCAAGGGCAGGAGGAGAGACAAGACTACACCCGAAGGTGCGAAGGGCGGGGCGCTGTCGGGCGGGAATCTCGGCAAGCTCATGGGCGCCGGCAGGAACACGGCCAGGACGACGAAGCGAGAGGAGTCCGGAGCTTCGGGAGAGACGATTGCGCTTGGCCTCAGCTTGACCGGGCCGGTTTGGACGGGACGCGAAGGCGACCAGCATCTCGATGTGGTGCCCGTGGGAATGAAGCTGATCGTCGACGAGCGCTATCTTCTGCAGGTGATCGACCGGATCTGCCGGATGAACTTCTACGTCTTCACCCAGGTGAGCTATCGGCGGCTGGAGCGTGAGGACCTGGAAGGCCCCTACGTCTACGGGCCTAGCCCGCTGATCGAGGTCAGCATGACGTTCGATCGATACTTCTACACGAACGTGGAGGCCTACAAAGGCCTGATGCCGCCGAGCGTGCATGAGGCGCTCGGCCACGCAATGTTGCTGGAAGGCCAAGAGGAGGGGCAGGCGGGAGGCAAGGCAAGCCGGAGGAGCCGGAGACGCCGAAGCAAGTCCAGCTAGCGGCGGATCGCGCCTGGTTGGACAGGAGCAACACATGGCCAAGAAGAGCGTTGGCATCGTCGAGCTGCACATCGAGAAGGTCGTCCTTGGTGCGGCCGTGGTGTTCCTGTTGATCGTGGTCTTCAACTACCTGGCGACCAACCCGAACTACGTGGAGTTCGACGGCAAGCAGCTCTATCCGGCCAAGATCGACCTGGCGGTTCGGGACCGCGCCGAGGACCTGGCGCTCAAGATGCAACGGCCCGAGCCGATCGAAGGAGACGATATCGACCCGCCTGACTGGGAGGACAAGCTGAAAGACGCCTTCAGCAAGGGGCCGATCGCCGTCCACGGGCTCGAGCCGACGATGGTCCCGTTCGTGCCATGGGGAAAGAAGACGGAGCGGGTCGAGTTCAAACCGACGACCGAGGTGCGGAAGGGCCTGGCCCTCGCCCAGGTCATGGCGCCCGAGGCGCCGACGGTCCAGTACATCCGGACGCTGGCCAAGCCGCCACAGAATCTCGACGAGGAGAGCGGAGCAGGTCAGGATAAGGCTGAGAAGGAAGACGAGGAGGTGCTGGAAGAGGACATCGACCTGGTCATCCTCGAGACGAAGTTCGACCTCGTCGGACAGCAGAAACTCCTCGAAGAGACGTACAAGTACGACAAGGAGTTCGCCAAAATCGTCTTCGCCGTCGTGCAGGTTCAGCGACAGGAACTCCTGGGAGCCGACTGGAGCGAATGGGAGGACATTGTGGCGTTCTCTGAACCTCCTCCGCCGCCCGCGCCCCGGCTCGACCTCGTCGGGGACAAGATGCTGTCGCCAGAGGCTGCAGACAGATTCAAGAAGTATCGCGACATACTGACTGCCCAGCGGATGCAGGAGCACATCTTGACCCCCCTAGGACCGACGCGGCGCGGCAAAGGGGCCCGCGAAGCGCCTAAGGCGTCCCGATCTCGGGGCGGGCCGAGTTTCCGCGGCCTGGACGACCTGAAGTTGCGGGACCGGGGCGCTGTCAAGTGGACCAAACCCTACGAGCGTAGGACCAGGACCGCGAAGCCATCCAGAGAGCGCACTACGAGGGGGGACCGTGACGAAAAGAAGACGAAGGAAGAGAAGGAGCTGAAGTTCGACTCGGACGAGAAGGCCATCAAGTTCATCACCGAGAAGCTGGCCGAGGCGGAGCGGGCCCTGGAGGAGGACAAGTACGAGGAGGCCCGGGCGCTGGCGCAGCAAGTCCTCAAGGCGCACGACGTCCGGACCGTCGGTCGGCGGCAGCAGATTCAGAGAGCCGAGGAGATTGTGAAGCTCGGGAAGGGCACGAAGCGCGAGGGACCGAAGGGCGCTCCCGAGGCCGAGCGGGGCCTCGAGCTGATCCGCGCGTTTGACGTGAGCGGGAGTCCGGGCCGCACGTATCGGTACCGGATCCGCGTGGGGATCCTCAACGAGTACTGCCTGGCCGCCGACAAGCTGGAGAGCCCCGCCGACGCCACCAAGGCGATCCTCTACGGCGAGTGGTCCGAACCATCCGAGGCGGTGGGCATCGAGCGCGATACGTACTTCTACCTCGTCGGCAGGGACCTGCGGCGCGAGTGTTTGAAGGTCGACGTGTTCAAGTGGTACCAGGACGGTTGGATCAAGGAGACGTTCACCGTTCGGCCCGGGGAGGAGGTGGGGGCGGCCCGGGACGTCCAGGTGACCATCGCAGGGAAGCCGTACCTCGAGGAGGTGGACTTCGCGACGGGGTCGGTGGCGGTGGACATGGCTTTCGACGTGGTCTACGAAAGCGTCCAGCCCAAAGCGCAAGGCTACGGGCTGAACCAACGGAAACCACAGACCCATTCGCTGGTCTACATGGACGAGGACGGCGAGCTCCACGAACAGTTCGTGCTGGTCGACCGGGCCGACCCTCGCTACAAAGATCTGCTCTCACAGACGGAGCAATCCCGCGTCAAGGTGCAGAAGAAGAAGGACAAGGATAAGGAGTCCGACGTCAAGCGGCGCAAGAAGGGCGGGATCAGCAGCAAGTACAAGCGGTCGAGCGGCCGGAGAGGAAGCTACGGGAGCAGCAGAGGCAGGAGTTCCAGGGGCTCCAGGAGTTCCGGTCGCAGCAGGGGAAGTCGAATGCGCCGCTGATCGCTTCCGGACGGGTTGCCGTCCGAACGCCCGCCCCTCGACCATGGCGCAGATTCGGCGTCTGGTAGCAGACGACTGGGAACCGGCCACGCCATGAGCGAAAAGAAGCATCTCTACTGGGGCGATCTGCACAACCACAACGCCATCGGCTACGCGAGAGGATCGCTGGAACGATCGTACGACATCGCGGTGCGCCACCTCGACTTCTTCGCCTTCACCGGCCACGCCCAGTGGCATGACATGCCCAAGATGCCGCAGGACAAGCATCTCAAGTGGGTCAAGGGCTTCGAGGTCCTCCGGAAGCACTGGCGCGACGTCGAGCGGCTGGCGGCTGAGCACTACCACCCGGGCCGGTTCGTGACGTTCGTGGCGTACGAGTGGCATTCGAGCCGGTTCGGCGACTACTGCCTGATCTACCCGGGGCAGGACGACACGCGGCTGGCGTACTTCGATCACGTCTCGAAGCTGCAGGCGTATGCGCAGAAGCGAGGTGCATTGATCATCCCCCACCACCCGGCCTATCGCGCGGATTGGCGGGGAGCGAACTTCGACCACCTCGACACGACGGTCTCGCCCGTCGTCGAGTTCTTTTCCGAGCATGGCGGCGCCGAGCATGATCGCGGGCCGTTCGAGTACCTGCGGCACAGCATGGGCGGACGGTGGACGGTCAACACGATGCGGTCGCTATTGGGCCGCGGCGCGCGCGTGGGCGTGGTGGCCAGCACGGACGACCATCTGGGCTATCCCGGCGCGTACCGTGAAGGGCTGACGGGGTTGTATGCCGATGCCCTCACGCGCGAGGGGATCTTCGAGGCCCTGCGCGCCCGTCGCACGGTCGCGGTGACGGGCGACCGGATCGCCCTGGACTTCCGCCTCAACGATCGGTGGATGGGCGAGGCGGTCGGCCCGACCGACGCGCGCGAGATCGAGGTCACCGCCACCGGCTGGGACGAGATCGAGCGCGTCGAGCTGATCGAGAACGGCCGGCCGATCGCCCGCGTCTTCCCGGCCGATCAGCCGGCCGATCCCCCGCCGTGGGACAAGCCCGTCCTGTGCCGCGTCGAGTTCGGCTGGGGACCGTGGGGGGATCTGAACATGGCGCGGATCTGCGACTGGGAGTTCGAGCTGAGCGTCGAGGGCGGCGAGATCCTCGACGTGCTCGGGTGCTTCCGGTCCGGGCCGTTCCACGAGAACCGACGCAACATCATCAGCCCCCGATCCAACAAGACCTGCCACGTCCGGTCCTACACGTCGCGCACCCAGGCCTTGGGCGACCTGGTGACCAACGCCATCGTGCTCAAGCTCCAGGCTGGCCCGGACGCGAAGCTGACGGCCACGTTCACGCGGCCAACGGCCACGACGCTCGTCAAGAAGCTGTCGGACCTCGCCACCAGCAGCGACATCGACTTCTTCGGGCCGTTCAGCAGCGAGTCAATCCTGTTTCACCGTCTGGTCTTCGAGCCCCACTACCAGGCCCGGCTCGCACTGACGCATCGCGGGCAGCCCAAGCGTGCCGACTGGTACTACGCCCGCGTGGTGCAAACCAACGGCGACCAGGCGTGGTCCAGCCCGATCTGGGTCGGTGCGTAGGTCGTTGCCCCGGTCCGCGGGCCGCTATATCCTTCACGCCACGTCAGCGACGCGATCCTGCGATCTAAGAACGGGAGTCTACGAACATGAGCCCAGACGACGGGAAGATGCCGGTATTGGTGGTGGGCGGCGGCATGATCAGCGCCGAGGTGGTCCTGCCGACGGTGTTTCAGGAGCAGGCGCGGGGGCTGCTCGGTGAGATCTGGGTCGCGACGCGGCGGGCCGAGCGGATCATCTGGCTTCATGAGCAGCTCCCGGGGTGTGCGTTCAAGGCGTTTCCCGATCCGGTGACCGACGGACGCGACGCCGTGGACGCGGACGCCTACCAGCAGGCGATCGCCGCGCTGCCCGCCGACGGCGTGGTCGTCGTGGCCACGCCCGATCACTTTCACACCCCGGTGATCGAGGAGGCGATCCGCACCGGCCATCATTGCGTGGTCGAAAAGCCCCTGTGCCTGAAGATCGACGAGGCCCGACGGATCCGCGATCTGGCCCGGCAGGCCGGCATCTACGTCTACACCGACTACCACAAGCGTCACGACCGGGCGATCCGCGCCGCCCAGAAGAAGGTTCGCGACGGCGCGCTGGGCCAGATGCTCCACGGACACGCCTGGATCGAGGAGCGTCGGGAGATGCCCCTGCACTGGTTCGCCAACTGGTGCGAGCAATCGAGCCCGTTCGAGTACATCGGCGTGCACTACGCGGACGCGTACTACTTCATCACGGGCCTGAAGCCGAAGCGCCTGGTGGCGTTCGGCCAGAAGAAGCTCCTGCCCACGCTCGGCAAGGACGCCTACGACACGGTCAGCGCGACGATCCAGTGGGAAGATGACTCGGTCCTGTTCATCCGGACGGGTTGGGTCTGCTCGGAGCACCAGACGGCCCTGACCAACCAGGGCCTGTGTCTGATGGGCACGGAAGGGGAGTACTGGTCCGACCACAAGGACCGCAACACGTACTTCTGCACGCAGCAGGGCAAGTTCGAGCACTTCAACCCGAACTTCTTCAAGGGCCACTGCGACTGGGACGACCCGGGTCGCGTCGAGTGGGTCGGCTACGGCTACGACTCGATCAAGCAGCCGCTGGACGACATCCGCGCGATGCAGGCCGCCACCGCCGGGATGGACGACGCGGCCGCGTTGGCCAAGCGCCGCGACCTGATCGCCGCATTCGAGCCCGTCCGCCCCCTCCCCGACCAGGCCCTGATCGGCACGGCCATTAACGAAGCCGTCCGAATGTCGTTCGAGAACGACAGCGCGTACGTCTGGTTTGACGAGGGAATGGGTGTGTCGATGCGATAACATGATATGCATGGGCTGAGGCCTGGCTCTCTGGGAGCTTGGTCGTCTTCGTTTGACCTGACTCCACCGTTCAGTAGAATGATTTACTCACGGGAGGCACGGAATGTCGGATGAGATGCGGCCCTGGCCGTTTGGGCTTGCGTTGTAGGCATTCCCCCGGTGATCGAGCAGGTCATGGCGCACGACATGGGCATGGTGTCGCTCTGCCTGGTGGCGCTCTGGGCGCCTGCCGTTGAGGTCCGGGCATCGTCTGAGGGGGACCAGGCTCTGGAGCGCCTATGCAAGCGGCTCGATGAATGCTACCCGGAAGTGTATTCCTGCGAGATTCGCGCGTCGTTGCTGGCGGACTTCCTGGCGAGGAACGGATTGCCCAGGGGTCTGTGCCCGCTGCTCGGGATCACCTGCGGGCCCGGGAAGACATCGAGCTTCGAGTTGACACTTCCTCCCAGGGCCCCTTCCTTCCTGAGCGGGCAACTAAAACGACTGATGCCGACCGACAAACGCCCTGCCGGCGCGCGGCAGGGCGCCGTCGATGCCTACTTGAACAGCATCCTGAGCATCGCCAACCCTCGAGCCCTTGCCGCCAATCTGCTCGAGGTACGTCGGCGTGCGAGGAAGCTCACGGTGTCGGAGCACAGGGCCGATGGGAAACGATTCGAGGTGATCGATTTCGCGGACCTATGCATGCCGGTTTCCATGCTGGGACATCTGCTCCGGATGAAGCTCTGGGTTGGCACCGACGGCCTAATCCACCGGGCAACACTCTACACCAGCCTGCATGGGATGTTGGACATGCGTGTGGAGCATGGCGACCTGGAAGATACTTCCGGCCGACGTCTGAAGGTACCGGTGCGCATAAGGATTTTGCCGATCCTCTCGGAGCATCCGCCCACACCGACGAATCCGCTCGTGATCGAGTTCCTGAACGGTCGTATTCCGAGGAAAGGCAGCGACACGGTGCAAGGCAACAAGGCCAACGAGAGGGCCGAGAAATGAGTCGGGGGTCCGTTACGGAAGCGGCGCTGCCGCGAGCTGCGGTGTGGTGGGTCGGCGTCCTGTCCGTCGCGGCTTCGATCCATCCGAAGGCCCTCTGCGCGCAAGCCCCGGCCGCCCGACCCCCGCAACAGCCGTACAACGAGGAAATGATCCGAAAGCTGGCGCGCAAGGCGCAGCCTGAAACGTTCGCGTTCGCTGTCCTCGGGGATGTCCACGGCAACTATCCTGTGATGAGCCAGATCCTCGAGCAGATGGCCCCCTACAAGCCGGACCTGTGCGTCCAGATAGGAGACCTCTTTGGCGGAAGAAAGGGGAATCGGCCCTTCGAATCGTATGTCGCGTGCCTGCGCAAGGGAGGCATTCCCTGCCTGACCGTTGTGGGCAACCACGACGTACACGCCGGGGCACGGGAGGATTTCCGCCGGTACATCGGTCGCGAGGACGTGTACTTCGATTACGGCCCGGCGCGCTTCATCCTGCTCGATACGTCCCGCCGATGGCTCTCGACGAAGCAGCTCGAGTGGTTCGGCAGTTGCCTCAAGACGTCCAAGCGCAAGTTCGTCTTTACGCATATGCCGCCCTACCTCGGCAACTGGTGGATGAACGCTTTCCACGGCGGGTCAGCCCCGTTCCTTCGTCTCTGCGCCGAGTACAACGTCGAGCACGTCTTTGTGGGTCACCTGCACGTGCTCGATTGGACCGTCTATGAGGGCGTGCCCTTCACGTGTACGGGCGTCGGCGGCATCAAGCCATCCTACGCGCCCATGGGCGTGCCGTTCAGGGGATTCGTGCTCGTACGGGTGACCGCGGAAGGCTCCGACACAAAGGCGGTACGCTATAGCCAGACCGGCCAGAAGCGGGGATACCTGCGCCCGCTCCATTCCTATCGGGTTTCCCCAGCCGTCCCAAGGAAGACTGTGTCGAGACGATTCCCTTCCTGGGTGCGATCGGGCTCCGGCAGGTTTACCGTGATGGGCGAGGACGTGCTGGTCGGCGTGGGTGAGCAAAGGGCGGAGGGGGCGGCCGCTCGTGCGGGGCAGAAGCAACGGGCCATTTCGCGTGCTCGGGCCGCCCTCCAGGATGAGATCGAGCGACACGTCGCCGAGCTGATGCGTGACACGACCTACGCCGCGGCGAAGTACACCGATCCAGACGGCAACGAGACCATGGAATACGTCCACACGGTTTCGAAGGCCGTCGCCTACGCCTGCCTGGACGAAGCTCGTGTCCAACACACCTGGACCGACCCGCAAGACGCCACGACCTTCGTGGGCGCGTCGTGCCCGCTGGAGGTCATCTGGAAGCAAACCAAGACCTCTGCGCGTCGACTTGCCCTGGCGCCGCGCACATCAGACATGGCGCTGAGTCCAGGGAAGGTCTTCGGCAAGCACCTGGGCGCCGCCGTGCGGCTTCTTTCCAAAGAGATCACAAGACGCCGCGAGCAACCCTCCGAAGACGCCAAGGGGCGCTAGGATCGTAGGGGCTGTCGGCATCTCACGCTCCGGCCCACTGCAGACACGGGGGCTCATCCTGTCACCAACCCGGCCTCAGAACTCGTCATCATTCCGGGTCAGAACTCGAAACGTCGCTGCCGTGGGAGTGTCTTTGCGGAAGGAACACGCCTCTACGGAAGCGGCACGCCAAGCTGCTTGCAGATCAATTGGGCGAGGAAGTCGCTGATCTCGCGATGTCGAGGGATTGTGGTCTGTCGCGCGTGGTCGGCAAGGCTTACGTAGCGGGAATGCTTCCTGCCTTCGCGCAGCAGCACGCAGCCATGGTCTTCGAGGTGCTTGATGAGGTCGCGGCGCTTCACACGCGGATCTTCTCGCGTCGGATCTGGGCATCCGGCAGGGGTTCAAGGTCGACGGGCTTGAGCATCAGACGGATCGCGTCCTTGAGGTTGGCTCGGGCCTCCGCGAGCGTCCGGCCCTCAGTCAGCGCGCCGGGAACGTCCTCGGACCACGCGACCCACCACTTGCCGCGCTTCAAGAATGTCGCACCGTACGTCTTCATACCCATACGTTACCAATCCCGGCGGACAGCAGCAACCTGCGGTATCGGTCACAGAACAAGCAGGCTGATGATCCAAACGGTGATGGCGGCGACGCCGCCCTCGACGAACGTGCCTAGCGTCTGCAGTCTGTAACCGTCCTTGACGCTCATCCGGGACAGCTGCGTGACCACCCAGAAGAAGCTGTCGTTGGCGTGGCTGACGACCATCGACCCCGCGCCGATCGATACGACGACGAGGGCCCGGGCCGTCGGGGCCTCCAGGCCGAGCGCGCCGAGAAGCGGCGCGACGATGCCGGCCGTCGTGAGCATCGCCACGGTAGACGAACCCTGCGCCGTCTTGAGCGCGGCGGCAATCAGGAAGGGCAGGCAGATACTCAGGTTCGTATCCGCCAGGGACTCCTTGACGACGTCGCTGATGCCGGACTTCTTGAGAACCTCCGCGAACGCGCCGCCGCAACCGGTGATGATGATGATCGTCGCGGCGGCGAGGACGGCGTCACCGACCCATCCGGACGCAGAGAGCATCTCGGTCGTCAACCGCTTCGGCAACAACAACGCCAAGGCTACGCCCAGCAACAGGGCGACGACTGGCTGGCCGACGAAGCCGATGAACGTCGCGGCGGGGCCCTGGCCGAACGGATGGCTCGGGATCTCGCCGATCGACCTCAGCACGATGAGGACGATGGGCAGGAGGATCGGCGCGATCGACTTGGCCGCCGACGGGGCCTCGGGGCCGGGTTCGTCCGAACCGGACTCCGTTGAGATCGGCCCCGGGTCGATGTGGACCCGACCGGCGGCCTTCACGGCGAAGAGCCAACCGGCCGCCAGGGCAATCACGCTGACCACCAACCCCCACAATACGACCAGTCCGAGGTCGGCCTGCAGGATCCCCGCGGCGGCGATCGGGCCGGGCGTCGGCGGGACCATGGTGTGGGTGGCGTACAGGCCCAGACTCAACGCGATTGCGCTGGCCGCCAGCGAGATTCGCGCCCGCGACGACAGGGCCCGCGCCAGCGGAGACAGGATCACGAACCCGGAATCGCAGAACACCGGGATGCTGACGACGTAGCCGACCGCGCTCATGGCCAGGGGGACATTCTTCCGGCCGACCAGCTTCAGTGTGCTCTGCGCCAAGCGGAACGCGCCGCCGGATCGTTCCAGGAACGTGCCGATGACCGACCCGGCCAGGATCACGATGCCGATCTTGCCGATCGTATCGCCAAACCCGAAGTTGATGGCCTTGACGACGTCCGCCAGGGACAGCTTCTGACAACCGATGCCATACCCAAACGCGGCGATCAGCAGGGCGAGGAACGGATGCAGCTTCAGTCGCGTGGTCGCAAGGACCACGAAGACGACGGCCAGCAAGAGGAGGAGCAACAACTGCATGGGAACTCACCCCTGGGTGGACTTCGATGCACACCAGCACTGATGGACGCGCTTCTTGTGCGGGTCCTTGGATTCGGCATAAGTCCCGAGCACCTTGCTCAGCCCGTCGCACAGCTTGACGGCTGTCTCGACGTAGCATTTGTCCGCCGCGTGTTGCGACGCGTCCGGCAAGCGCTGGATCTTGCCCTCAGCCAGCAACCGGTGACGGGCCTGGAGCGTCGCGACGGCCTCAACGGCCAGCCTGGCGTGGGCGGCTTCGTAGCTGTCGCCCAGCCCCGCGGCCTCCAGCTTGTCGCAGAAGCGTCCCAGATGATCGTAAAACGCCCGCAGACGCTCGACCGACCCCGGGCCCTTCGCGGGTCCAGCCGGGCAGGACGCCACCTGCCTGCCGTTGACGTACAGCCTCAGCTCTCCTCGGGCGTCGAACGTCGCAGCCACATGTGACCAGGTGTCGGGCGGCAGGTTGGCGCGGTGCGTGATGTGGCCCTGCTGTGTGATGAGCCGCAGCGAATTGCCCGGATGCGTATCGAGCAGGTAGTTGTCCGACGTCCCCACCGTCGACTTGTCGATGATCCTCCCGCCCCCCGATGGTAGCTTCTTGGGCGAGACCCAGGCGGACAGCGTGTAGGCGTCGGTCAGGATCAACTCGGGATTGTGGGCCACCTCGACGTATCCCTCACCGGTCAGTCGGATCGCCTTGCCCCCAGGTCCGCCGGGGCCGGCTGCGTCGACGACGTCGACCTTGCCGACGAGCTTGGTCGAGAGGCTGCCGGGCCTCAGGTCGTCGAACGTCCAGTCCGCAACTCGCGCAGGATCCTTGGCCAGTGCCGCGTCGTCGTTTCGGGCCAGTGCGGCGATCTCGTCGGGCTTGAGCGCCCTGCGGAAAATCCGCGCCCGGCCGATGTCGCCGATGAAACGGCTCTTGCCGTTGCTGTCCGCGCCGATCCGCAGGGGCCGCGGCTGCGGTCCTAGTGATTTGGCCAACCACGCGCAGTTCCAGAACTCGCCGGTCACAGTTGGCAAGACGACCCGCGCCGTCGGCCTGCGCGCGGCGCGTACGGGCTTTGCGTCACCCAGCATGATCTGGATCTGCGCGGCCTCCGGCGTCTCGTCGTAGGGAAGGAAGACAGATTTGGAGTCGAAGTGCTTCCAGGGCTTGCCGTTGACCGTGACGGCCGTGACCGGTCCCCGGCCGACCGTCGACAGGAACACCTGCTTGTTGCCGAATCGGATGGCGAACCGCTGCGTCAGCTCGACGATGCCCGGCGGAATGTGCGGCAGGATCGTCAGGCCGTCGGCGCGGTAGAGGTATTCGAACAGTCCGCGGATCAGGGCCGCCGGCGCACCGAACGTGTCGTAGCAGCAGTTGATGGGCTGATGGGGCTGGTAGACCGCAGCGCCGAAGTCGACCAGCGGATTGTCCATCCGGAAGCGACGGGCGAAGTCGAGGATCCGTTTCATGGATCGCCGCGCATCTTCGTACCTGCCCAGGCGGGAGTAGGCCATCATCATCCGCGCCTCGCACGTCGTCCAATGCCCGCCGTTCACCCAATGCCCGAACTTCCAGATGCCGCCCAGCTTCTCGTGATACGTGTCGTCGAGCGATGGGTGATTCGTGATGATCAGGTCATGACGCCGCAGCCCGGGGATGGCGGCGATCTTGGCGTAGATTCTTGCTGCCTGGGCATCGTCAATGACACGGAAGCAAATGGCGTCGTGGTTGCAGACGGCCTCGAAGTAGCCGTGCTTCGCCGCACCGTACACGCCGTGCCGGGTTCCGTCCGGGTCGAGTGACTTGATGAAGTACCCCTCATCGGTCGTCAGTGCGGGCAACCCCTTGCGGGCCAGATCGCGGCGGCGTTCGTATCGGGCAGCCTTGTCCGGATGGCCCGCGAGCTTCTCCAGCTCGATCAGCCGGTCGAGCGCGGCGATGGTCGTGATCGACAGACCGGCCAGATACGCCTTGTCATACGTCCCATCAGGGCGTTTCCAGCCCGCGTAGCTGGGCGCGAGCAGGTTGCCGGCCGGTCCCGCCAGAAACAGGTTGTTGTTCGGATCACGCCGCGACTCGATGAAGTTTGCGCAGCGCTCGAGCATGGGCAGGTAGTGCGCGATCGCGCGGGCGTCCCGGCTGATCAGGAGCAGTTCGGCCTGCATGAGCAGCCCGGCGGCCGTGAACTCCATCCCCCAATCGTGGATGTCCGTCCGCCCGTCGCCCTGTTTGTAGACGATCCACCCCGGGCAGGCCGCGTCGCAGAGGCTGCCGTCCGGCGCCTTCCAGTCCTTCGCGCCCACCCGCTTGCCGTCGCCCATCTGGTTGAACCACAGGTCATGCGAGTTTTGCAGGAACGTGACGAAGGGCTCCTGATAGAACGGCAGCGCACAGTAGGTGGGTCCGTAGCTGTTCTGGATCCACCACGCGCCCCACGTCGGGCCCTCGACCAGGCCGTTCCACGCCGGCGTATACAGCATCGCGACGTTCTGGAACTCCGGGTCCGGCTCGAACATCCGGCGCGCGATGTCGAGCATCTGCAAGTACGCGACGTCGCCCTGGCCGCAGTAAAACCGGCCCTCGAACGCGTCACCCGCCATCACGCTGCTCCCCGGACACCATGCGAGCACCAGCATCGTGCCAAGCGCCATAAGACGTCGTCGTCGGAACATCATTGCCTCCGTCGAGGACCCGTCAATCACAATGGAACACCTCTTGCATCGTCGCCCACCACTCGCCCTCGGCCCGGGTCGGCAGGGGCTGCTGGCAGGGCTCGCAGACCTTCCACCATTCCTGCGTGGTCGGGTCAGCGGCCATCTTGGCCATGTCGGCCTTGAAGTCCTTGCCGTAGTACTCGAAGTAGCTGAACAGGTATCCGTCCTTGTGATAGATCGAGTAGTTGCGGATGTTGCACTCGCGGATCATCTTGAGCACACCAGGCCACACGTCCGCGTGCAGGCGCTTGTACTCGGCGAGCTTCTCGGGCCGAACCTTGATCACCGAGCCGTAACGCTGTGGCTTGGCACAGCCGGCGACGAAACACGTCAGCCAGACGCACAGACACGCCGCTGAAAGTCCCCCCGTCACAAACCGTTGTCTCATGTCGCACCTCCCTACTCGAATTGCACTCCCCGGGAAGACACCGGACGAGTCAGCTGAACCTGCCAGCGCTAATACGCACACTCCCTGGCTGCGTCCGCGTAGACCTTCAGGTTCTCGACCGGCGCGTCGAAGAAATGATCGGACATCGACAGGATGTAGCCGCCGTCCGGGCCGAAGCCCTCGAATAGCCGCTGCACCTCGGTGCGGATGTCCTGCTCGGTCCCGTCGGTGATGACGTTGAACTGATCCATCCCGCCGATCATGGCCACCTTGCCGCCGAAGGCCCGCCGGACCTTGTCCGGCTCGGTGATGTTGCCGCCCGTGCCGGGCGGCGTGAGGGTCTCGGAGGCGTCCGTCTCGTTCTCGACGATCAGGTCGAGGATGTGCATCATCCCACCGCACGTGTGGTACGTGGCGATATGTCCGGCCTCGTGGAGTGCCCGGTGCATCCGGCGGTCGTACGGCATGCAGAACTCGCGGTGCATGTCCGGCGAGATGACCGTATCGCTGGCCGCCCCGCCACCGGTCTCGATCAGGTCGAACTTCGCGCCGTCCAGCGATTCGGCGATGAACTGCAGCTTCTTGGCCAGCAGGATCTCCAACAGGCGGTGCACCCAGTCGGGGTGGTCGAACGCCTCCAGGATCAGGTCCTGGACGTCCATCAGACAACACGCATGCTGCCAGCAGCCCGCCTGATCTCCCCAGACGAACCCCCGCAAGATGCCGTCATTCCCGACCGTGTCGTACACGTCGGCCACCTTCTGCTTGTCCAGTTTGGTGACGGGCATGTACTGGTCGATCAGGTCGATGTCCTCAGGTCGCTTGATCATGTACTCCGTGATCCACGTCGTCGTCAGGTTGCCGCCGGTCTTGTAGGTCAGTTCGCCCTCGGGGGTCGTGATCGTGTGGTGCAGGATCTTGTTGCGGGGATTGGCGTCGATGACGTCGACCTCATCACGCCACTCCGGCGTCTGGATCAGATACTGCTCGGCGTTGGGGATCCAGAACTGCCCCATCGCCTCGAAGTACTGGACGGCCGCGTCCATTCCCGTCGTTCGGAAGGCCGTCAGGTCGTCCACCCCCCCCATATACGTGTCAAGGTGGTATCCCTGCCACTGGTGGAGCGTGACCGGCAGGCGATCCGGCTTCTCGCGGTGCAGCGCCCGCATCATTCGTTCTTTGGAAGTCATTTGAATCCTCCCGCGCCCCATCAATACCCGTGTTGGCAGGGCGTATCAAGTGGAGCATTGCCTTGCCAGGGGTGCGGCGGCAGAATGATAGGGCATCACCGTGCGGTACCCTTAAGGATGGCCATGTAGAGGAGGAACGAGATGAGACTGGCCGATCGGAAACCGTGGCGGGCCGCAGCCTGGCAGGCGGTCGTTGCCGTTGCCTGCGTCTACACGCCTGTTACGGCGACCATCGTCTGTGAGGGAACGTACCGCTCGCATCTGCAGGGCATGGCAACCGACAAGCAGGGCGCGCTGTACTGGTCCTTCACGCGTGACCTGGTCAAGACGGACATGACGGGGAAGGTGCTCAAGCACATCACCGTCCGGAGTCATCACGGCGATCCCGCCTACTGCGATGGGAGGCTCTACGTCGCCGTCAACTTCGGCAGGTTCAACGAAGCGCCTGGGAAGGCCGACTCATGGGTGTACGTCTACGACGCGAAGGATCTATCGCTCGTCTCGAAGCACGCCGTTCCCGAACTCGTGCATGGCGCGGGCGGCATGGCCTACCACGCGGGGCGATTCATCATTGTCGGTGGCCTGCCCAAGGGCTACCAGGAGAACTACCTCTACGAATACGACACGAAGCTCAAGTTCGTCAAACGCCACGTCCTGAAGAGCGGATACACGCTACTCGGCATTCAAACGGCCAGCTACGCAGACGGCGCGTGGTGGTTCGGCTGTTACGGTGGCGAGCTGCTCAAGGCCGATGCGTCGTTTCGGCTCGTGGGCAAGTACAAGTTCGACGGCAGCTACGGCATCGTCGAGCTCCCTGACGACCGTTACATCGTCGGGCGGTGCTTCGACAAGGCCAGACGTGGCAAGGCGCTCTTCGCCCGGCCCGATCCCAAGAAGGGAATGAGGATCCTCACGACGACGACCGCGGGGCGTCGGTGAATCTCGCCGGAGGAGATGCAAGCTCCGCCAAGTCGCTTCATCTCACCGCTTCTCCCGCGGGTACCCTAGCTTGGGGATCCTCGTGGGGTCTACGTGCGCGTAGGCACGCGCGAAGGCATGCATCATTTGCTCATAGGGCAGATCGGCGTACAGGCCGTGGAAAGTCGCGTAGGCCGCGTGAGAGGCCCCGTCGAGGGTCGTCTCGGGCAGAAGCGCGTCCTTAGTCCCATCGAACGCCACCAACCGATAGCCCTTCCGACGACAGAGGGACGGGGTGAGGCTCGCGTCAACCGTCAGCCAAGTGCCATCGAGGTGGAACGCGCTCAGGCCGTGGTGGTACATCGTGTCGGTTCCCAGGGCGTCCAGCACCTCGGGCGACAACGTGAAATCGCGCAGATCCGACAGGACCACTGCCGTGGGAATCCCTGCAGCCCGTCCCAGCGCGCACAGCAGGACCGCCTTGCGCACGCAGAAGCCCTTGCCGACTTCCAGCGTGTAGGAGGCAACGTATTCGTCCGGCGTGAGGCGGATCATGAACTCGTACTCGATTCGGTCCCGCACGAAGGCAAACAGCTTCACCGCGCGCTGGGCTGGGTCGAGCCCCTCGACATCCAGGTCCCGCACCACTGCCTGGATGCGGGGATGCGCAGAATCAATGAAGCGGGTCGGCGCTAGACAGGATTCGGGGTCAAGGTCGTGCTCTGCGAAGACTGCGTTCATCAGTTGCTCCCGTTGTGCAGAGGCCCGGTCGAAGAGCGTGGCGCCCACAGTATTCCAGCCAGCGAGACGTCTTTCAATACTGATGGACGTCCTCGCTTGCCCCCGGGTCGGGTCGTCATCGATACTATGTCGATCGGTCAGGAGCGTGGGTGATGATCTACCGGACGTTGGGCGGGACGGGACTGCGTGTGTCGGCGGTCGGGTACGGCGCGTCGCCGCTCGGCAACGAGTTCGGCGAGGCCGATGCCGAGGAGGTCACCCGAGCCGTTCGCTGCGCCATCGATCAGGGCATCAACTACTTCGACGTAGCTCCCTACTACGGCCGGACCCTGGCGGAGACACGACTGGGCGAGGCGCTATCGGGACAACGAGACAAGGTCATCCTGGCCACGAAGGCCGGGCGGTATGACGTGGACCTCAAGACCGGTTTTGACTTCTCGGCCGTGCGAATCGCCCGTTCGGTGGACGAGAGCCTGACCCGCCTGAAGACCGACACGATCGACGTGTTCCAGCTGCATGACATCGAGTTCGGTCGGCGCGAGCAGATCATCGACGAGTCATTGCCGGCCATGATGCGGCTCAAGCAGGCGGGCAAGGTCCGGTTCGTGGGGATCACGGGCTATCCACTCGGCGTGCTGCGGCAGGTGGCCGAGGCGGTGCCGGTGGACACGATCCTGTCGTACTGCCGGTACAACCTGATGGACACATCGATGGACGAGGTGCTCACGCCGCTTACGCGTGAGCGGGGCATTGGCCTGATCAACGCGTCACCGCTGCACATGCGCGTCTTGACTGAGAAAGGCGCGCCGCCGTGGCATCCCGCGCCGAAGCGCGTGGTGGACGCAGCCCGATCCGCCGCCCGCCATTGTCGGGAGCGCGGCGTGGACGTCGCGGACCTGGCGATGCAGTTCGTGCTTGCCCACGAGGACGTGGCCACCACGCTGGTCGGCATGAGCAAGGTCCGCCACGTCGAGCGAAACGTAGAGACCGTCGGCGTCGCGCCGGATCGGGAACTCCTCGACGAGGTCCTCGACATCATCCGTCCCGTCGCCAACCTCTGTTGGCAGTCGGGCCGCCCCGAGAACGACGACCCCGACGCCGTGGAGAGACAATCATGAAGATCGACTCGCACCAGCATTTCTGGCAGTACACCGCCGAAGAATACGCCTGGATCGGACCGGATCAGACGGTCCTGCAGACCGACTACCTACCGACGGATCTCGCCGGCCTGCTCGCATCGGCCGGCATCGACGGGAGCGTGGCGGTCCAGGCACGTCAGACGCTTGCCGAAACCGCTTGGCTGCTCGCGCTCGCCGACCAGGACCCGATCGTCAAGGGCGTGGTCGGCTGGGCGGATCTGTGCAGCCCGGATCTCCGCGGGCAGGTCGAGCCGTTCCTCGATCACCCGCGGTTCTGCGGCCTGCGACACATCCTGCACGACGAGCCCGACGACGGGTACATGCTCCGCGACGATTTCGTGCGTGGCGTCGGGATGTTGGGCCAGCTCGATCTGGCCTACGACCTGCTGATCCGCCCGCAACACCTGCGGCTGGCGTGCGAGCTGGTGGGGCGGTTTCCCGATCAGCGGTTCGTCGTCGATCACATCGCCAAGCCGCTCATCAAGGATCGAACGCTGTCGCCGTGGGATTCGCAGATCCGTCAGCTCGCGTCGTTCGACAACGTCTGCTGCAAGGTCTCGGGGATGGTCACCGAGGCGGACCCGACCGACCTCTCGGCGGGTGCGTTCAAGCCCTATCTCGACGTGGTGTTCGAGGCCTTCGGAACCAAGCGCCTGATGATCGGGTCGGACTGGCCCGTGTGTCTGCTCGCCGCTTCCTACGCTGACGTGATCGAGATCGTCGCCGACTACCTCACCGCCCTGTCCGAGGATGAGCAAACCGACGTGTGGGGCCAAACCGCGACGGTCTTCTACAAACTCAAGCCGTAGACCGGCTACGACAGGTTCATGTGTTTGACGAACTCGCCGAACATGATGTCGGCCACGCCGTCCGGAACGCCCAGCGCCTCCGAGTCGCCGTAGTTGAACACGATGAAGCCACCGGCGGGGGTGCTCCAGTGATCGAGCAAGAGCCGGACCTCGTCGCGAATGGCGGCCTCGTCTCCCGTGGGCAGCGTGGCCTGGATGTCAACGGTCGTCAGGAAACAGACCTTCCCCTTGAACGCCTCGCCGAACTCGACCAGGCCGTAGGCTCGCGGCTGTTGTAGGTTCAGCACGTCGACCCCCAGCTCGATCAAGCGCGGCACGAAATCATTCACCCGACCGCAGCTGTGTAGGATGACGTGCCAACCGTGGTCGTGGATGTCGTCGAACAGCGTGGCGTATCGCGGCGCGAAGAACTGCTCGAAGAGGTCCAGCCCGATGAACGTGCCTTGCTGCGTGCCCCAATCGTCGGTCAGGAACAGGCCGTGGACGCGATCGCCGAAGCGCCGATGCAGTTCGGCGTGATGGGCCAGCTTGAACTCGAGGATCATGTCCAACATCCGCTCGATTCGCTCCGGGGCCAGGTAGAAGTCCGTCATCGTGTCGGCGAAGCCGCGCAGCATGTGCAGACGCTCGATCAGGTTGAAGTGACTGCTCACCACGACATAGCGATCACCCGCCTGGTCGAGGAGCGGGCCGATCCGTTCGAAGTAGAAGAGGTTCCGCGGATCCGGCGGTCGGTACGTGTCGAATGCCGACCAGTCCGCCAGGGGGTGTTCGATGACCTGCCCCATGTTCTTGGCGGTTTCGGTGTGCGCCCAGCGGCAGCCCCAGTCGTCCCAGGTGGCGTTGTCGAAGTACCACCCGGCCTGGGCGCGGTCCATCTCGCGGATGTCGCACACGTCGTTGGGGACGTTCGGCACGTCGTTCTGGAAGAACGGCAGCCGGGGCGGATGATCAAACTCGACCGCGCGTCGGACGATTTCACGTGATTCCATTTGCCGGTTCTCCACGAAGTCTTCCCGAGGGACGGACGACTGCGATCGGGTGTTCCATCGCTTCGCCCATGCCCAGTATGCCGCGTTTAGCCCCGCCGCGTGCGGCGGGGGAGGGGCCGCACGCGGCCCCGCTAAGCTAGGCGCCCGGGCACCCCAACGCCTTCGGTGGCGCCGCGTACCCAGATCCGACCCGCCTACGATCCGCCGCCCAGGTGCCCTCGAGCGTCCGACAGGACGCGGTCGACGTCGCGGGATACGTCGTCTGGCAGCGGCGTGGGCGCGTATTGGGACATCAACTCGTCCAACCGCTCCCGCACGCGGGAGGCCGCGTCGACCCGGCCCGCCCGTTCCCATGGGTCCCAGTACTGTCGGTCAAGGATGCTGGGCATCCAGACCTCGGCGCGAAAGTGGTCGAGCGTGTGTTCCTGATCGATGAAGGCGCCGCCCGGACCGACCGCGTCGATGACGTCGAGCGCGAGGTGCTCGTCGTCGATGGCGATCGATCGCACGGCGTGCTCGACGTATTCGATGACCTCGTGCTGGAACACGAGCATCTCCAGGCTGGACGCCTGATCTACGCCGGCGATGCCCATGTGTCCGAAGATGTCCGCGCCCGCCAGCACGCCCATCAGCAAGGACGCCGCCGCCTCCAGCCCCGCCTGGGCGTCGACGCACTTGCTGTCCGTCAGGCCGACGTTGATGTAGACGGGCAGGCCGTAGTGCTTGCCCAGCTCCGTCATCGCCACCGCCATCAGGCCCTGCTCGGGTCCGGCGAAGATGAGCTGCGTCGTCCGCATGTCGAAGGCGTGCGGGATGCCGCCGAAGCAGACCGGCGTGCCGGGGCGGAGGAGCTGCGTGACGCACAGCCCGGCCAGGATCTCGGCCGTCTCCTGTGCCAGCGTCCCGGCCAGCGTCGCCGGGGCGCTCATGCCCGTCTGTGCCATCGGACCGATCGGCACGGGCAGCGGGACGCGGGCCGTCTCGAACAGCAGGTCGATGCCGTTCGTGGCGAACCGGAGCGGACTGATCGGCTCGAGGAACGGATACGCCAAGGGATACTGGCTCAGCGCTTCAGCCGAGCCGGCGACGGCGGCGAACAGCTCGACCACGAACCGCGCGCTGGGGCGATCGTGAAACCAGAACGTGATGGGCTTGGTCGTCGTGCGGAGCTGAGCGGCCGCCACCTCCACGCATCGGTACGCGATGTCCACGTCATGCGGATCGGACATGGCCCCGACGATGTTGATGGCCGGCAGGACATCGCCCAGCTTGGCGCCCTCCACGACGTCGGCCAGCATCGCGAACCGGCGCACGCCGTCGCGATCGACCCAGTGCGCTTCGCCCGCGACCGAGTTGTAGTTGCGCTCGCCCACGCCGAAGGCGGCGCGCTTGGATCGATCGCGACCATAGATCGTGAACGTCTTGCCCGCCGACGCGAGGCAGTCGTCGATCAGCCCCGACGGAACGCGGACCCGCCCGGCCGCAGCATCCACGCTGGCGCCCGCGTCGGCAAATCGCCGGACCATCTCGTCGTGGGGCACGAGCACGCCCGTTCGCTCGAGGATCGCCCGCGCCGCCCGATCGATTCGCGACACCCCGTCGTCGCCGAGCACCTGAAGGATCATCGTAAGTTCCGTCCCCTGAGGGCCATGGGCAGCGTCTTTCGATGTGCGTATCTTGCTCTGCCTGCGTGCGGATTGAAAGTCCGAGCCGCGGGATTCATCCCGCGCCGTTTACTCGCCGCGCGGGATGAATCCCGCCGCTCGGGCGTGCACCGTGGTGCCGGACGAATCCGGCCGCTCGGTTCCCGTTTGTGAATGGTCTCCCTATAATGCGGGCTTCGAAGAGGATGCTGGCATGATCATCACGATCGACGGCCCGGCGGGGTCCGGCAAGAGCACGACTGCGCAGCGGTTGGCGGCCAGGTTGAACATCCCCTGTCTCGACACCGGCGCGATGTATCGCGCAGTCGCCCTACGGGCGATCCGCGCCGCCGCGCCACTGGACGACCAGAATCGGCTGACGCAGCTGGCCAGGGAGACGGACCTGCAGGTGGCGTGTGATAGCCGTGGCACCCGCGTCCTCCTCGACAGTGAGGACGTGACCGACGCCATTCGCACAATGGAGGTCAACCAGGCGACGGGCTATGTCGCGCGCGTGCCAGGCGTTCGTGAGGTCCTGGTGGATCAACAGCGAAAGATCGGCCAGCAACTCGGCTCGCTGGTCACTGAAGGACGCGACCAGGGCAGCGTCGTCTTCCCGGACGCCGACGTGAAGTTCCTCATCGACGCGGACGTCGAAACCCGGGTCAGCCGACGCTGCGAAGAGATGCGTGAAGAGGGCCAGGACGTCACCCCCGATCAGGTCCGTGCCAACCTGATCGAAAGAGACGACCGGGATCAGAAGCGGTGGGCGCCCCTCATGGCGCCGAACGCGGCGACGCGCATCGACACGAGCGGCATGACCATCAACGAGGTGGTCGACCGGATGGTGGATCAGGTCCGCCGCTGCGCCGCGTCCCGTCAACAGCAGGAACGATGACAGACGACCGCACCGCCATGTCCGAGGGCCAAGAACGTCCCCGTCCTCCCATGCCGTCAGGCGGGGGGCACGACGCGATGCGGCTGTGGTGGCGGGCCTGGCGGATCATCGCTCGGAGCATCTTCACGGTGGCCTTTCACGGCCGGACGCTCGGCGTCAAGAACGTCCCGCGCGAGGGAGGGGTCTTGTTGGTCTCCACGCATCAGTGCTTCTTCGATCCGGTGCTGGCCTCTCTCGCGTTCGACCGCGAGTGCAACTTCATGGCCCGCGAATCGCTGTTCTACAACCGCCCGTTTGCGCGCCTCATCGAATCGTTGAACGCCTTCCCGGTGCGCCGGAACACCGCGGACCTGCGGGCCATCAAGGAGACCTTGCGCCGGCTGAAAAACGGCAAGATGGTCCTCGTCTTCCCCGAGGGGACGCGCACCGCGGACGGCCGGATCGGCGAATTGCAGCCGGGCGTCGCCGCCATCGCGAAACAGGCAAAGGCGACGGTTGTGCCGACCCTGATTGAGGGCGCCTACAATGTCTGGCCGCGGCAGGCGTGGGTACCTCGGCCCGCCAAGGTAATCGTCAGGTACGCGCCGCCGATCCGTCCGGAGGAATGCGCGGCGATGGGCAAGGCGGAGCTGATGGAACGGATCGAGCGCACGCTTCGCCAGATGCAGGCGGAAGTGCGACGGATCTATCGTTTCCCGCCCTTGCCGGGGAACGACGAACAGGGAACATAACCGAGAGCGGCCCGCAGTGCGGGCCTTACCAAGGAGACACGCATATGTCCAGTCAATTGTCACGACGCCAATTCACGCTGTCGGCCGTTGCGGCCGGAACGGTCGCCGCCACGAAGAGCTCGGCCAGCATCCTCGGTGCCAACGAGCGCGTGCAGGTCGGCATCATCGGCGTGGGCAACCGCGGGCGCGAACTGCAGGGCGCCCTCACGCGGGTCCCTGCCGCCAAGATCGTCGCCGTCTGCGACGTCTTCGAACCCTACTTACAGGCAGCCAAGGAGAACCTCGGCGGCGAGCCAGCCGCCTACCGCGACTATCGCAAGCTGCTCGAAGACAAGGCCATCGACGCGGTCGTCATCGGCACGCCCGACCACTGGCACGCCTTGCAGTTCATCGACGCCTGCAAGGCGGGCAAGGACGTCTACGTCGAGAAGCCCCTGTCGCTGACCATCGTCGAGGGCCGCAAGATGGTCCAGGCCGCCCAGCAAGCCAAATGCATCACGCAGGTCGGCACGCATCGACGATCGTCCGAGATGTTTCGCAAGGCGTGCGAGCTGGTGCGGACCGGCCACATCGGCCACGTCAGCGTCGCCAAGGCCTTCCACCTCCAGAACGAAACGCCCATGGGCATGGGCAAGCCGGCCGACGGGAATCCGCCGCCGGGCCTGGACTGGGACCTGTGGCTGGGACCGGCCCCCAAGGTGCCCTACAACCGCAACCGTTGCCTGTACCGGTTCCGTTGGTTCGGCGACTACTCCGGCGGGCAGCTGACGAACTTCGGCACGCACCACCTTGACGTCATCCAGTGGGGGCTCGGACAGGACGCGCCGAAGTCGGTGATGGCGATGGGCGGGAACTTCGCCGTGAAGGACAACCGCGACATCCCCGACACGCTCGAGGTCGTCTGGAGATATGACGGCTGCATCGTGACGTTCTCGCAGTACAACGCCAATAACGCCCGGGGCAATCCGGTCGGCGCGAACGTCGAGTTCCGCGGCAGCCTGGCGAGCCTCTACACCGGGTACAAGGGATGCACCATCGAGCCGCAGCGGATCCGCTACCGCGAGATCCCCTTCAAGGACCCGCGCGATCGCAAGGGATCGAACGCCCAATACGCCTCGCTCAAGCCGTCGGGCGTCAAGGAGAGTCAATTCAAGGGCGGCGCGGCGACGCTTAACCACGTTCGGAACTTCATCGAGTGCGTCAAGAGCCGCAAGCCCTGCAACGCCCCCGTGGAGGTCGGCCATCGCAGCACGTCCGCCACGCTCCTGGGCAAGATCGCGCTGAAGCGCGGTCGCGTGCTCGAATGGGACGCCCAGGCCGAACGCTTCACCAACGACGACGAGGCCAACAACCTGCTGTTCTACGAATACCGCAAGCCCTGGAAGCTCGCCTGACGGGGAAGGTCACTGACGTGGAGGGGGTGCCCCATTCTTGACCTGTGAGCGGCTGCCGCCGCCCGCAGGACAAGGGTGGGGAACCGCTCGCCCCGGATTCCGCCCTATCCGTCGCGTGATCCGTCCCCCACCCCCAGTCTGCTTCGGCTTTCGCTGAATCGCATTGGGGGATGAGGCATCCGCGCGAGGGGTGAGGCCGGCGCGCAGCAATGGATCGAGCAGCGATGGCAGGGGCGATTGGTGGCACTGTTTGGGGTGGCATACCGACGGAAAAAAGCTGGAACCGTGGACATGCAAGGAGCGTCAGAGCTGGAGGATGCCGGCATTGGCCTCCGGGATCGATGTAAGGTGCGGCTTTGACCCGGCGATCCCTCCCCACGGGCGCACCCGGGGGACGCCCGGGACGGCGTCGGCGCCGGTGGAGGGCATAGTCGGTGCCCATGATGAGACGCCTTTCGCGGGAGAGTAGCGATGCTTAGTGTATGTATCGCAGTGGCCGCTGCTCTACCTGACAGCGCCTCCGGACAAGCTCCGGACGTGGCGCGCCCGGAGAAGGCGTTGCGTGCCGAACTGGCCGAGGCGCACAATCCGGTCCACGCCTACCTCGCCGTTGGGGAATTCGATGAAGGAAGACGTGTGCCGCTGGGTGACAGTCCCACGCGGTACGACACACCCTATGGCCCCATCCTGATCCGCGGTATGGCCACGCACGCGGTGAAAGGGGCGAAGGACTGGATCGCGCGGATGCTGCGGAAGGAGGTGATTCCGCCACCGGGGGCTGAGTTCAAGGCGTATCAGAAGTCGGCCGACGCAGGCTGCGACACCGTTACGGTGGCATACGAGGTCGGCCAGACTCAGATCCGGATCTCGCAGACCGTGTGGCTGTTCGCCATAGCCGTCAAGGGGCCGGGAACGGCAGTGGATCTCGGCCAGACGGACGTTGCGGCCCTTGGCAACGCCGTGCAGGTGGTCGCCAGGGGACTGCTCAAGCTGGGAGGTGAAACGACATTCGGGCAGCCGGAGCGCCACGCGGCATGCGTCACCGCAGACCGGGCGCCCACTCGCACCGGGGGACCTTCGGAGAATCCGTCCAAGACGCAGCGTCCTACGCCGCAGGAGGTACGAGCCCACCTCGCGCGGGTCGCCGGCGACGCGGACCGCCCGCCTACGTGGGAGCTCACGGGGTGGTGGGCGGACGGCCAGCGTTTCGGGTACGTCGGCAGGAAACACCCCGGGGGGCGCAGGGGATGCATCGTCGGGACCAATGCCAACGCCAACCGAGCGTGGTTCAACAGACCCAGGTCGAAGAGCAGCATGCAGCGGATGGCTGCCGAGTCCCGTGCCTCGGGTGCGTCCAAGGAACAGAAGTAGGCGGGCGTTCGCGCCACAGCGAACTGGCGCGCCATGGGGCGCTACCGATGAAGAGATGCGACCCTATCCACCTGCACCACCGTAGTGGGATGGGCGGCCCAGGATCTCCTATACCTTCTCGGAGGGCGCCGTCTGCAGGCTGTCAGCGGAGAATCAGCGATGAACGAGAAGAAAGAAATCCAGAGGCCCGCGATGTGTGGGCCAAGTACGCTCGTGGCCATCGCCTGCCTGATAGGAGTGGCATCTGGGGGCACTGCAGCACAAGACCAGGGCCCCAGCCAGGCACGTCGGGCGGCAACGAAGCTCCTAGATGAGGAGCGCGCGGCGGCGAAGGCCCGCTCTCTTGATGAGCTTGCCTTTCCTCATCTTGCCAAGAGCATGCTCCGGTGGCCGGAAGACAAGCTGCTAACTGGGCCGCAGCGGGTGCATGGTGGCGATTGGCGGGTGGCGGCCGCCAGGGCGCAGAGCGCCAAATGGACCCGAAAGCTCTTGCGCAAGGATTGGCTCCCGGCAGATCCCAAGCGCTTGGGCGAGGACACCATTCCCATACGCGACGAGTATGGCAGGCTGGATGCTACCCATGTTCGTTGGGAGACGAGTGGGCATGCAATCCAGGTTTCACAGACGCGTGGAACGATGGTGGTCAAGTTGACGCCCCTGAGAGCCGTTGAGGTACCCGAAACGCTCGAGGACAAGAAGGAGTACGCGCGCGATCTGTGTCTCAAGGTCCTGGTTGAAACGACCCACAAGGGGATGCCAGGTGAGGGGAACCCGCCGATCCGAGTGCGACCGGTGATTCTCGATCGCTCCTTTTCGCGCGGGACCGTTCGCGATCTCCCGGGAGGGGTGGTTGCGGGAGCCCCATGGAAACCGATGCGGGACTTGGAATACCAGAAGTCGATCAGGAGCGATAACGGAATCTTGAGGGTTCCGGGTTCAGCGCTAACCTATTGCTGGTGGGCGCAGTTGGGCTGGTTCACCAATGGCAAGGATGTTGGCCTCTGGACCCACAAGCTGGACGATAATGGGGCGGAGCTGAGGACAGACATCCTGATGGGCTACTTCAACGACCCCCACGGGGAGTCGTGGTTCTAGTCCGCCTGCACGAGAGATCCAGCCATCCGCACTGCCGCGTCGGTCCAGGCCCGCATGCCGAGTGGTCCATGAACCCGCCTTCTCTGGACCGGCATTCGCAGGGGTGTCAACAGGAAACATGGCGACGCGTTCACGAAGAAGGGGACCGAGCATTGCCTGCGTGGCGACCGGCCTGCTTGGGGTCTGCTTGGCCCTACGGGCAGAGCCAGCCGCCCCCAAGTCCGAGGCGAGTCGCAAAGTCGCTGCCACCCAGAAGGCTACCGAACCCTCGGTGGAACTCCTCTTGCCGCGCCTAGCGCGAAAGATGCTGAGCTGGCCCGACGAGGGGGTCCTGCGTGGTCCGAAACGCGTGCAGGATCTCGATCATGGTGGCGTGAAGAGGGCAAGAAGCGACAGCGTTCGTTGGACGCAGACGCTGATCTGCGACGAGTGGCTTCCAACCAGGCCGGACTACCTGCGAGACGAGCTGGTCATGATCCGAGATTGGGAGGGTCCGCTGGACGCCACCTTCGTCCGCTGGGAGAGGAACGGGTACGCCGTCCAGGTGTCCCAGACCCCCATCCTCATCGCGATCAAGCTCGATCCGCTACAGCCTGCCGAGGTCGCCAAGACGCCGGAGGAGAGGAGGGACTACGCGCGCCGGATGTACCTCGAGGCGCTCCGGGACACCTGCGTGCTGCTGCAACCGGCAAAGAAGGAGTGGACCGGCATTCACGAACAGATCCTCGACCGAAGCTTCTCTCGAGCGCTCATCAAGGAGATCCCGGGGGGCGTTGCTGCGGTGGCCTGGAGCCGATACGTCGCAATGATGCAAGGGGCCAGGACGATGCGCAAGAACGGATCGAGCAGCGATGGCAGGAACCGTTGATGGCACTACCTCGGGTGGCATACCGACGGGAAGAAGCTGGAACTGTGGACATACAAGGAGGGTCAGAGCTGGAAGATGCCAGCGTTCGGCCTCCGGGATCGATGCAAGGTGTGGTTCTGATCCGGCGATCTCGCGCCGCGGGCGCGCCCGGATCACTCTCCATCTCCTGCCTGTCGCCGCCGTCTACGGTCCTTTCCACACGTCCATCTTTCGCCCGTCGTGAGCGATTTGCCCGCCGTCGCAGACGATCGTCTGGCCGGTAATGAAGGATGCGTCGTCGCTGGCCAAGAACGCGAAGACGCCGGCGACCTCTTCAGGTTTGCCCAAGCGGTTCATCGGCACGCATCGCTTGGCGTAGAACTTCATGAACTCCGGCGGGTCGAGGGCCTTGGCCATCGGCGTGACGATGTAGCCCGGACACACGCAGTTGACGCGGATGTTGTGCTCGGCCAGCTCGACGGCCATCGTCTGGGTCAACAGGACCACGCCGGCCTTGCTCGCGTTGTAGGGGGCGTACCCGACCTCGGAACGCAGGCCGTTCTTGCTGCCCATGTTGATGATCACCCCGCCCCCCTGCTCGACCATCTGCCGGGCGACGACCTGCGCGACCAGGAACACGCCCCGAAGGTTGACCGACAGGATATGGTCGAGCTGTTCGTCGGTCGTCTCCAGGAACGACTCCAGATAGGCGACGCCCGCGACGTTGGCCAGGATGTCGATCCGGCCGAACCGATCGATGGCCTGGGAAACGGCGTCGCGGATCTCACCGTCCTCTCGGACGTCGGCGACCACGTCGTGAAGCTGTTCGGGTTCGTGGAAGTCCTCCCACGTCCCCGCCAGGTTGTCTTCGTTGCTGTCTACCCGGACGACACTGGCCCCCTCTTGGCTGAACCGCTGTGCGATCGCCAACCCCAACCCACGGGCCCCGCCGGTTACCAACAGCACCTTGTCCTCGAATCGCTTCATCTCGAGCATCCTTTCCTGTTCGGTACGGCCGATAGTAGTATAGCTACGACCGCGGCTGTCAATCAGACCGTTTCGGCGACCAACGGTCGTCAGGAGATCACCACGCATGCCGGACGAGGCTCCGCCGGAAGAACCACACGAGATGCCTGTCACCGAACCGGGCCCGCGGGAAGATCCAGCGCGTCAATCCTGGCTCGGCGCCGCGGCGATCGTGGGATTGGTGTGTGGCATGCTCGCCGGCCTGGTCGAGCCGGTGCATCGCATGTGGGCCGTTCGCGGCCTGATGACCGCCCGGTTGTGGGCCGAGGCCTTCAGCTTCTCGGTGCTCACCCACACCGCCGCCTGGCTGGCTGGCTGCGGGATCACCTGTCTGCTGGGCCGCGTGGCGGCAGGTCGCAGTGCGTGGTGGCGACGCCGGATTCTGCCCGGGCCGCTGGCCTTGGCCACGTTCCTCATCGGTCTGACGGTTGTGGTGGCGTGGGGCGAGGCCGCCTTACGCGCCATCAGTTTCACCAAGGGCCTGACCGGCGTCATGGGCTCGACGCTGGCGGGATTGGCCTTGCTCGTCCCGGTCGCATGGGTGTGCACGTGGTTTCGTCGTACGTGGCCGGGCCGACGTGTGGCAGGGGCCGCGCGTGTGGCCGTTTGGCCCGCCATCGCCCTGGTGGTCGCCTCAGGCGTCTTTCAATGGGCCACGCGGTCTCGCGTCCAATCGCCCGAGGGCTTCTGGACCTCAGCCAGTTCCCAACCGGCCAGTCGCCCCGGCGGCGGTGGCCCGCCCGACGTGGTCCTCATCGTCCTCGACACGCTGCGGGCGGATCGACTCGGCTGCTACGGATACGGGCGCCCGACGACGCCCCATATCGACGCGTTCGCCGCCGACGCCGTGCAATTCCAGCGGGCCATCTCTCCCGGTGTCTGGACCGAACCGGCCCACGCGTCCATCTTCACGGGGCTGTTTCGTTCGCAACACGGTGTCGGCTGGAACCGCATCTGGCTCGACGACCGCTTCATCACCCTGGCTGAGATCCTCCGCGACCGGGGGTACCAGACCATCGCCGTGTCGAACAACCCCAACGTCTCGCCCGGCACGAATCTGACCCAGGGCTTCGACACGTTCGCCGAACCCCCGCGGCTGTCGTTCACGACACGCTGCTGCCTCTACACGTTCATCAAACAGGTCTGGGCGCGGGAGGAAGCGTTGGGCGCCCTGCTGGGCCGATGGTTCGTCTACGACCCCGGCGGGCACGCGACGACTCCCGTCATCGCCCAGCACTTGCGACGACGCGACCCGAACCGGCCGCTCTTCCTCTTCGTCAACTACATGGAGCCCCACTTGCCCTACGAGCCGAGGCGGGCCTACAGGACGGCCTTCGTCGATGCCGGTGATCTGGCCCATTCGTACCGGGTCGATCAGAACCTCGACACCGTCTTCCAATACAACCTGGTCCGCAAATCGATCTACGGTGCGCGAGACCTGAAGATCCTCTCGGACCTGTACGACGCGCGGGTCCGCGAGATGGACGACCATTTCGCCGACCTGATCCGCGTCCTGTACGCCGAAGTCGACCTGGACGACACGCTCGTCATCCTGACATCCGACCACGGCGAAAGCCTCGGCAACCACGAGCTGATGGGCCACCAGTTCTGCATCTACAACACGCTGATCCACGTCCCGCTGATCATCCGCTGGCCGCGGGTCCTCCGTCCGCAGCGTGTCGACCGGGTCGTGCAGACGAGCGATCTGTTTCCGACGGTGTCGGCCTGGGCGGGCGCGAAGCCGAGCCAATCGGCGAAGGTCCTGGCCCGTCCCCTGGGCGAGGCGCTGCAGTCGACGGCCGACAGCGTCTACCGTACGGCCGTCGCCGAGTACCTCCACCCGCCCTCCTGGGCGTTCAAGATCGCCCGGCAACATGACCCGACGTTCGACCACACGCCGTGGATGGTGGCCTTCCGGACCATCGTCGACCAGAAATGGAAGCTCATTCACCGCTCCGATCAACGTATGGAGCTGTACGACCTGTCAAACGATCCCGCCGAGGAGCAGGACCGGTTCCGATCGCATCGCACCCAGGCCGATCGTCTCCAACGCCTCTATCGCAATTGGCGGCGCTCGTTTGAGCCCTTCGACCCGAACCACTTCACCGGCCCCCCCACGGGCCATCGGCTGACCGACGAGCAGCGGCGACAACTTCGCGACTTGGGCTACGTCCAATGATCTGATCGACGTGGCGGCGAATCCTGCGGGGGACCCTACAGGTTGGCGGCGCCCTTGAGCAGCTCTCGGGCCTGACGACGGCTGGTGGGTGTCTTGTTGGCCCCGGCGATCATCTCGGCCAACTCATCGACGCGGGCTTGGCCTTCGATCAGGTCGACCTCGGTTCGCGTCTGACCGCGCTGCGTCGTCTTGCTGACCTTGAGATGCCGGGTGGCATAGGCGGCGATCTGCGGCAGGTGCGTGATGCAGATGACCTGGTGTTGGCCGGCCAGGCGGCGGAGCTTCTCACCGATGACCGACCCCAGACGCCCCCCGACGTGGGCGTCCACCTCATCGAAGACCAACACGCTCGACCGGTCGGTTCGCGCCAACACCGACTTGATCGCCAGCATGACCCGACTCAGCTCCCCTCCGGATGCCACCCGCCGCAGCGGCAACAGCGGCTGACCTGGGTTGGCGCGGACGATCATCTCGGCCTCGTCGCACCCGGTCGAGCCCGGATCGCACGCGGTCAGCTTCAGCTCAAACGTCGCCTTGTCCATCCCCAGCTCGGCGAGTTGCCCGTTGACGCGGGTGGCCAGCTTCTTGGCTGCGGTGCGGCGTTTCGCGGCGATTTTGCCGGCCAGCTCGTCGAATCGCTCGCGTGACGCGGCGATCAACCCGTCGATCTGCATGAAGTCGTCCTGCTGGCGTCGCAGATCCGCCGATTCGGTCTCGATCTTACCGCGATAGGCCAGCAGATCTTCGACGCTGCCGCCGTACTTGTCGCACAGCCGTCGCAGCAGGGCCAACCGGGCCTCGAGTTCGGATAGCTCGGCCGGGTCGAAATCCAGGCCTTCCACGTAGCGGCGGAGGTCGTTGGCCGCCTCGTCCAGACCCAACGCCGCCGACTCGCACGGCTTGGCCACCTTACCGAGTGACGCATCCAACTCGGCCAGATCGTTCAGCTCCCGGACGATGCCGCGCAACGTGTCCAGCAGACCGTCGTCGTCTGCCAGGGCGGTATGGGCGGATCCGGCAGCCTGTCGAATCCGATCGATGTTGGCCAGTCGACGATGGCGAGCCTCGAGCGCCGCCAGTTCGCCGGGCTCGACGCCGGCCTGATCGATCTCGGCGGCCTGGAACTCATACAGCTCGAGCTGCTGACGCCGCAATTCGGCATTCTCGGCCAAGCTCGCTCGCTCACTCAGGTGTCCCTGCCAGTCCCGGTAGGCCGTCGCCAGCTCCTCGCGGATGTCGTCGCAGCCCGCGAAGGCGTCGAGCACGCCCAATTGATTGCCCGGCTTGAGGAGGAACTGATGATCGTGCTGGCCGTGGATGTCCACCAGCCGTTCCCCCACCTGCTGCAGCATCGCTACCGTGACCGGCTGGCCGTTGATGGCACACGATCCCCGCCCGCTGGCCGACAGACGGCGGGTGATCAAGACCTCCTCGTCGTCGATGGCGACATCCGCCAGCGCGCTGAGCTCGGCGCGGCGTCGCTTGTCGGGCACGACGAAGACGCCGCTGACCCGTCCTTCGCCCGCGCCGGCCCGAACCGTCTGCCCGGCCGGGCGCACGCCCAACAGCAGCTGCAGCGCGCCGACCACGAGGCTCTTGCCCGCACCCGTTGCACCCGTAAAGACGGTCAGTGACGCGTCCAGTTCGACCTGGACGTCCTCGATGATGGCGAGGTCGGAAATGTGCAACTCACGCAACATTGGGCAGATCCGTCCGCCCCGTTCGGGAGGGTTCGCGCGGGCGTCTCCCGCCAAGACGCTCGAGCGTCAGGAGATCTTGCAGCCCGGTTCGATCGGCTCGAGCGTGGTCAAGCTGATCACGCGGCTGCGGTCCTCGCTCGTGGCCGCCAGCAGCATGCCCTCACTCGTCTCGCCCCGCATCGCCCGCGGCGCGAGGTTGGCCACGATGACGATCGTCTTGCCAACCAGCGACTGCGGGTCGTCCAGATAGGGCTTGAGCCCCGCGATGACCTGCCGCTCGCCCAACGCCCCGACGTCGACCCGAAGGCAGATCAGCTTGTCGGCGTTCGGATGCTCGCGGACCTCCAGCACCTTGGCCGTCCGCAGGTCGACCTTGGTGAAGTCAGGAAACTCGATCACTCCCGGTGTGTCACTCATGGTTTCGCTCCGATGCGATGGCCTTCATCGCTGCGTAGGCTATGGGGTTGACGGTCGTTTGGCGTGCTTCATCCGCTCCTTCGTTTCGCGGGCCAGCTCCTCGATTCGCGAGTAGGGCTTGATGAACTCGACCGTGCCATTGCAGAACAGCACGTTGCCGCCCTCGCCGCCATGGTGGTCCGCCTTCTCATAGACCAGCACGTTCGACGGGTTGTTCCATTCGCCCTGCCCCTTGATGTACGCGTAGCAGGCCTCCAGATCCTTACCTACGCCGATGACGTCTACGGTGGAGCTGGGGCACACGAACATCTTCTTGGTGACTATGCCCGACTTTAGCAGCGTCTTAAAATTCGGGGGATATTCCTCGTTAAAGTCGTTTGCATACACCCTCATCGCCTGCCCGATGCCCCTCAGATTGGCCGCGCATACGGCGCGCTTGGACAACTCACGTGCGCGTGCAAGCGACGGCAACAGGATGGAGGCCATCATGATCATGGGGATGACTAGCAGAATGCTCGCCCCCCCCGTGCAGATGCCGGCGATGGCCATCCCCCTCCCCCCGTACTCCGCAGGCTTCCGGCTCACCCGGCTGACCGCGACGATGCCCAGGATCAAACCGGCGATCCCGATCGGGAAGCACCCCAGAATGCCGATGATCCCACATACCATCGCGCCGAGCGCCATCCCCTTCCGCGTTTCTCCGGAGTCCACGGCGGCCACCTGCGGCGACATCGGTATCGGCATGGTCGGCGGGGCAGCGGCGGGCTGAGCCGCCGGTGCCTGTTGACCGCCGGCATCCTCGGCGACGGGCGAGTCCGGGTCGGCCTCGAGCACGAACTCGATCCCACACCCCTCCTGCGGACATCGGGTTGTCTTCCCCAGATGGCTGGCGTCGACGTGGAACCGATGCCCATTCGGGCAGGTGACCTTCGCTTTCATCGTGTTCCCTTTCCTGGACGGCGTACGCACTGCACGGACCGACCGCAGACAAGCTGGATTATGCGGCGTAGACGGGCATTGGGCAATAGACAACCCCCGGGCACCGGCAGAAGCCCAGAGGCCACTCGTGAGCCGTGATCATCTCAGGTCACTGAGTTGATGCAGTGGCGGGGGCGCGAGCGGGCTTCGCCAGGCCCCCAGGAGCGCGACGGCCTCGAAGACGGTCAGCATGCGGCTGACCTTCTCCCGCTCTCGCCAGATCCTGACCTCCCAACCCGGGGACTTGTGTTGCAGGACGAGAACCGCGTCTGCGGGCGTGTAGCGATCCAAGGCGACGCGGCTCCGACCGAACGCGAATCGCCGAACGACCACGCCCCCCGGAACCAGGAACCACTGGGCCGCGGGATACGACAGGGCCAGCGCAAATAGCACCACCAGCCCGAGAGCGCCCAACACAAAGTAGAACGGTGTCCCGGCCCTGCCCAGGAGAGCAGACATCATCATGCAAGCCGCCAAGCCGGCCGCCACGCTGACTGGCATGCTGGTGCGCATGGCTGCCCACCGCAACCGTGATCTGCCGGGCGCCGGCAGATGGGGCCCGTCGGGCCCGGGATTGACGTTGCAGATCCCCTGCAAGCTTCGGTTGGCCTCGTTCAGCTCCATGGGCTCAAACGGTACGGTGATGAGCGGGGCAGCGGGGGGATCGGGGCGGCCCACCGGGACATGCACGATAGCGGCACCAGGCAGCTCGCGCTGGTTCAGAATGCGCTGGACGCGAACCGCGAAGTCGCGCTCCCGGCGGCACCCCTCGGCAACGGCTCCGATCGCTCTGAGCGCATCGCCTGGCAGCTCGGGTGAGCGTGCGGTCGCCCGATCAGCCTTCTCTCCCAACGTGAGCCAGACCACAGGGCATGCCGTCCGCGGCGCGCTGGTGTCCGATCCCTGATCCATACTGCGCAACCGGAGTGCTTCTTCGGCGGCAAGTGACGTAGATCCCTCAGAACCACCTCGAGCGGCCTACACGTTGAACCGAAACAGGATGACGTCGCCGTCCTGGACGATGTAGCTCTTGCCCTCCAGGCGGACCTTGCCGGCAGCCTTGGCGGTCTTCATATCGCCGACGTCGGCGAGGTCGTCGTAGGGGACGGTCTCGGCTCGGATGAAGCCGCGGGCGATGTCGGTGTGGACCTTACCCGCCGCCTCGATCGCGGGCGTCCCGGCGGGGATGGCCCACGCCCGGACCTCGTCCTTGCCCACCGTCAGAAACGAGAGCAGACCCAGCGCCCCATAGCACGCGTGAACGAGCGAGTCCAAGGCGGGCTCGGCTACCCCGAGATCGGCCAGGAACGCGGGGCGATCCGCCGGGTCCAACTGGGCGATCTCCGCCTCGATCTCAGCCGACAGGGACAGGACCTCCGCCGCATCGTCGCATTGTAGGGACGGCGGCGCGTCGAGATCCGTCTCGTTGACATTGAGGGCAACCACGAGCGGTCGCTGCGTCAGGAACGCGAAGTTCCTGACCATCTGTCGCTCCTCGTCGGCCTGCAGCAGGCCCGAGATCGAGCGGTCGTTCTCGAGCGCTTCGGCGCAGCGCTCCAGCAGCGCCAGCTCCTTCTTGTCGTGGTCTTGTGTGGGCGTGGGCTTGGTGACCTGTTTGCGGAGCCGGTCGATCCGACCCGTCGCGACCTCCAGATCGGCGAAGACCAACTCGGCGCGGAGTTCCTCCAGATCCGCCGCGGGATCCACGCGGTCTCGATAGGGCGGCGCGGCGTCGCTCTCGAAGGCCCGCAACACCGCGACCAGCGCGTCGCACGTCCGCATGTTCGCGACGTGTCGGCGGAACTCGGCCTGCCCGTGGGGCGTCACCAGCGAGGCGCCGGGGAAATCCACGAAGTCCAACGTCGCCTGCACGGTTCGATCGAGACCGTGCATGTCCGCCAGCACCTGCAGTCTCGGATCCGGCACCTTGACCACGGCCGCGTGTTCCTGGGCCACCTGGGCCGGGTCGGGCGGCTGCCCGGTGACCGCGGCAAAGAGCGTCGTCTTGCCCGACTGCGGCAGACCGATCAGGGCAACTTTCATCGGTGTGCTAGCTCCCGTCCGGCAGTTCGGGGGGGATATCGGCCGGGCCCGGTTCGCTGCGGAATGTGAAGTGGGTCCCGCCGATGCAAAACTGGTCTCCGTCTCCCAAGATCACGTCATCGATGGGCTGCAGGCCCATCCACGTCTGGTTGCGGCTGCCCAGGTCCTCGAGGTGCCATTGACCCTCGTGTTCGACGAGCTGGCAATGATGACGCGAGATCTTCGGGTCGACGATCTGGAGATCGCAGCCGGCCCCCCGACCCAGCACGACGGGACTCTTGTCCAGCACCACCCGCTGGACGCGCCCTCCCTGGAACTCCACGATGAAGTATGCCATCGGATCTGGCTTCCCTACGCGGCACGACGCCACCCGCGAAGGCGACCCTCACCCCTCCTCACCGACGCCGCAAGGCCTCCCCGAGGATAGGCCCCACCGACCGTTCCGTCAATCGGCCGTCTTTCGACATCCAGTCAGGGCTTACGACGAGCCAAAGGCACTCCGGCCCCAGCCGGCCGGCGCCATTGATGCGCCTGGCGCGCCGATGGTATAAGCCGCTACGACTGTCTCGTCGTTATCAGGGGAGGCCCGTCATGCGCGCAATGCCCTCCGTTGCTGCTTTGCCGTTGATGTGCTCGTTGAGCGTCGCCGTCGCCTTCGACGGTCACCGTGTCACGGAGGGTCCGCTGGCCTTGTCCATCAAGCCCCCGCCAACCGTGACGGACTACGATCAGCCGGTGCCCGTTCGGGTCCGTCTCGAGAACCACGACAAGGCTGTGCTGACCGGCGTCGCCGAGGTCCGCAACCTGGTCGATGACTGGCGCGTGGTCGGGCGCGCCCGGCAGCCCTTCAGCCTGAAGGACGGGCAGGCCGCGACGCTCACGTTCTGTGTGGCCGCCGGGAAGGAAACTTACGCCGAACTGTATCCCATCCATGTCTACGCACGGTTCCGAGACGGGCAGCAAGAACGAACCGCCCATGCTGTCCGTATCATCGAGCCGAAGCTCCAGCGTCCCGACGCGTCGCTCAAGACGCCTCCATCCGTCCCCGTCACCTCCGTCCCGGTGCGGGGCGCGTTTCCGTTGTGGTCGACGCACGGGCCCGCGCGCAAAGCCGCGATCCGGAGGATCACCGAAGCCCTCGGGGGCCTGGCAACGGGACCGCCGCCGCCTGGTCAGATCCTGCGGATCGATCGGGGCATGCTCGGTGGTGTCCGATTGCCCGTCCGACACGGCTACGTCCTTGGGCTCGGACCGGATGGCGACCGGTGCGCGGTGCTGGTCCAGCCTGGCCGGCGGGGTCTGATCGACGGCCTGATCGGCCTGGGCTACGCCGACGGCAAGACCATCGTCTTCGATGGGCTGCCTGTCCAGATCAACGGCAGCGCCGTGGGCGAGTGGACGTCGACCGTCGCGTATGAGCGGTGCGACCGACGGATCAGCGAGGGACGACTGACTGCCGTGCACAGGCTTGGCGATCGCCTTGGGGCCTTCGACCTGACCATCAGCCTGTGGTCGGACGGTCCGGGATTGCGGATCAAGTTCGATTGTGCGGGGGACCCGGCAGGGAAAACCGACCCGGCCGACCCACGCCGGATCACCGATCTGTCGCTCGGTCCGGCCAACGTGAAGGCATCGCGGGTCTATTACGGGCACGGGTACTGCATCGAGAATCCCAAGGGGTTCGGCGCCCATTTTGGCGGGCACAACATGTCTGCGAGCCATGTGGGGTTCGATTTCGAGAGCGGGATCGCGCTGCTCCAAGCCGTCGACAACCCGCCGGACAGGCTCGAGGTCAGGCCCGACCAGCGGCGCTACCAGCTGCACACGCACATGAACGCCACGCTGACGCTCGTCGCCAGCAAGAAGGGTGCGTTTGACTGTGCGATCCAGTACCGCGAATTGTATGACAAGCCGGCTGCCGGCGGAGTGCGGCGCCTGGCGGGTCGATTCACGTATGACATCTGGTGGAGCGGGCCCTTCGCTGACATCGCAAAGCAGATGGCCCGACAGATCCGCTACGGCTGCACCGACGCGATCCTGACGCTGCACGTCTGGCAGCGGTGGGGCTACGACTATCGCCTACCGGACATCTTCCCGCCGAACCCGAGGCTCGGCACCGTCGAGGACCTCCGCCAGATCGGCGAGCTGTGCCGCAAGCACGACATCCCCTGGGGCCTGCACGACAACTACACCGACTTCTACCCGGACGCGACCGGCTACACGTACGATCATGTCTGCTTCGGACGGGACGGCACGCCCAGGAAGGCCTGGTGCAACGTCGGCCGACGGGCGCAGAGCTACCGTTGGCGGCCCGACCGTTTCATGCCGTTCCTGCAGCGCAACCTGAAGCGCATCAAGCCGGCGCTTGATCCGAGCCATTACTTCATCGACGTCCTCTCATCGATCGGATGCTACGACTTCTATGATCGCCAGGGCGGGTTCCATCCGAAGCTCGAAACGCGGCGTCGCTGGGGCGAGGCGTTTGCGTGGGTCCGCGACTACCTCGGCGATGCCGCGCCCACCACCTCCGAGGCCGGCCACGATCAGCTCGTCGGCTACCTCGACGGCGCCGACTGTCAGTTCCTGACGCTATCGACGATCCCCCGGCCCACGCGCTTCATGATCACCATGCGGTGCGAGGACTGGGAGCGGACCCCCTGGTATGACGCGGTGTTGCACGACAAGTTCATCCTCCACGGCGTGGGGTACTGCAACCGGTATCGCGCAGGTCGGCCCCGCGAGCTGCACGGCATCTCCAGCAATGATTACATCTCAGCCGAGGTCCTCACGGGACATCCCGCCATGGTCGACGCCAGGTGCTGGGGCGCCGCGGCCGTTCGGAAGTATTGGCTGTTGCAGGACATCGCCCGGAACTTGGCGCTGCGGCGCATCCGCAGCGTCACGTTCGCCGACGACAACATCCACCGGCAGCACGTCACGTGGGACAACGGCACGCGGGTGTGGGTGAACCGCGGCCAGTCAGATTGGATCGTTCACGGCCATGTCCTGCCGCAATACGGCTACCTCGTCGAAGGCAAGGACCTGTTCTCGACCATCGAACGGCGCGACGGCGTGATCGTCGAGCACACGGGCGGTCCGGCCGGCGTGTACTGCAATGCGCGGCCCCTCGGGGGCGACAGGACGGTCAACGTTCGTCTGAAGCCCCCCGCGCCCGGAGCAGAGAGCGAGGAACCCCGGATCAATCTGGAGAAGCGGCGGATCGACTTCGGACCCCTGATTACCGACGGCGCCTGCCGGGTCCAGGGCATTAAGGGGGGCGTTCGCATTACCCCCCTGCCCGACAGTCCACCGTGTTCGGTCCGGCTGCGTCCGTGGAAGTCTGGTCATGACAGGCCGGTGGCCGGAGCGACCATGGCGGCGCTTGACGAGGCGGGCCAGACCGTCCGGTTGACGTCGGTACCCGCGACAGACGGAGACGTGTCGCTGACGCACGATGGGAAAGCGTTTTGCTACGAAGTGAGGTGGAAACCCGCCCGCTGAGGTCGCTCCGATCCCGGTCACGAGGGGCCTCGGAGGGCAAGGCCGTCCCTGTCTGCCGGACGGGGCAGTCCATTCCGCCAGATGCGCGCAAGATTTCCGATTATAAGTATAGTCTTCTTGTAGCGTATTATTCACAGACTCCCTTGGCCGTCCTGTGCCAGCTGCGTAAAATTAGGTGGAGTGCGTTGAGAGGAGAGTAGGTCAGGGCTCGCTGTTGGACATGTCTGGTCTGGCGCGTTCTGCCTGCCTGAGGATAGGAGGGACGTCTCAACCTACACATCGAAGGCTCCCACGCACGGGCCTCGCCGGCACGCGCGCAACGGAAGATGACCGTTCTAGGAGCCGTGTGGGACTCAGGAGTACTCGCCTCTGCCTGGTTCATGGGTGGGTCCCTTTTGAAGCCGTCGCAACAGGGACCGGTGCTGGAACCATGCGACGACGACGGCGGACATCGGGTCCGTGAAGGAAGGAGGAATGGGGTTATGAGAGTTCTAGGGGTAATAGGGGTTGTGTGCTTCGCGGCCGCTCCGGTGATGGGCAGCGCGGTGAATTTCCAGTTTGACATCGTCGCTGGCTCGCTGACGGTGGACGTGAGCCCTGACGGTGTCGCCTCGCCAGATCCGGTGACCGTGAGCATGGGCGGCACGTTCGGCATGACCATCTACGCCAGCGACGGCCACATCGGCGAGAGCGACACGTTCGTCCTCAGCCAGAGCAACATGCACAACACCGACGTGGCCGAGCTGACACTGATGGGCCTAGCCACGGCCCTCATCCCAGCCGGCGGTGCGCAGTTCCTGGACTTCGCGCCGGTCGCGCCGGGCCACATCGGACCGGGAGGCCTCGGCGCGGTCGACACCGATGTCTATGTCGAGGTCGTCGCCGTCGTGACGGGGGTACTGAACACGACCCTGGACACGAGGACCTGGGCGGGCGTGCCGCTGGATTTCGATGTGGTCATTACCACGTCGGCGAGAGTCAGCGACACCGTGGCCGTGAACATCCACGGGACGTTCGGGTACGAGATCGGCGTCACGGCGATCACGCAGACGTTGACGCTGGACTTGATCGTCGACGTAGCGGGCACGGCCCACTACCCGCCTGAACCCGCCCTCGGCGGCCTGTGTGCGCTGGGTGTAGCGGGTGCGGGCTCGTGGTTGCGCCGTCGGCGTCAGGTGCGCTGACGGGGAGGTCGCGCGGACCTCGAGAAGACACATTCTGGCACTCCCGAGAGGCAGCGTCTCCGACCGAGACGCTGCCTCGTTTGGCTTGAGACTCTGCGCGTTCCTGAGACATGCGATACGCCACACCGAACGGAAGCTGCCGAAGGTCGTCTTGACGTTCCGATGAAAATCGGGTATATTTAGGCTAGCAAGTTGGGAGGTTGGAGGAATAGGGTGCGCGGCCTCCACAGGTCTCGTGCCATGATCACGCGAAGATGGGAAGGTTCCCCGATCCAAAAGACAGAGGAGTGGGGGCATGAAAGCCACAGTCCTGATGGGAGTGTTGTGCTCTGCGGCTGCTCCGGCCATGGGCGCGGCGTGGGCCATTGATTTCGACATCGTCGCTGGATCGTTCGCGGTGGACGTGAGCCCGGATGGGGCCGTCCAACCGGATCCGGTGACCGTAAACGCCGACGGCACGTTCGGCATGATGATCTATGCCAGCGACAACCACATCGGCCAGAGCGACACGTTCATCCTGACCGACAGCGACATCTGCAACTCCGAGGAAGTCGAGATGATGTTGATGGGCCTCGCTACGGTCAAGATCCGTCCTGGCAGTGCGCGGTTCCAGGACTTCGCCCCCGTCGTTCCCGGACACATCAGTCCGGGCGGGTCCGACACCATCCAGACCGATGCCTATCTGGAGGCCCTCATCCTCGTGGTGGGTACCCTCAATACGACGCTGGACACGAAGACGTGGGCGGGCGAGGCCCTGGACTTCACGGTCAGCGTCAACACGTCCGCCAACATCAGCGACTCCATCACGGTCAACATCCGCGGGACGTTCGGGTACGAGATTGGCGTCACGGCGGTCACGCAGACGCTGACCTTCGACCTGATCGTGGATGTGGTCGGGACGGCGCACGTCGTGCCCGACCCAGCCCTCGGCGGCGTGACTGCGTTGGGGCTGGGCGCCGCCGGTACCTGGCTGCGCCGTCGACGGCAGCCGGACCCCCAGGGCGCCACGCGGGAGGTGGACACGTCCGGTTCGCTGTGACGAGACAGGCTTCCCAAGGACGCTGTAGGCAAGAGAGAGAAGCACTGGATCGGCCGGTGGAAGGCGATGAGCGAAAGGCCTGTGGAGGAAGGAGGCAGCGGGTATGAGATTACTGCGCGCAATGGGCGTCCTGTGCTTTGCGGCCACGCCGGTGATCGGGGATGAGATTGGCCTCACGTTTGACATCATCAGTGGCACGCTGACGATGGACGTGAGCCCCGATGGCCTCGCGACACCCGATTCGGTGAGCGGGGCCATGGACGGCACGTTTGGCGTGGCGATCTACGCCAGCAACGGCCACATCGGCCAGAGCGACACATTCGTCCTCACCCAGAGCGCAATGACCAACACCGAGGCGCTCGACCTGTCATTGATGGGGCTGATGACGGTCAACATTTACACCGGCAGTGCGGTCTTCATGGACTTCGCTCCGGTCGCCCCGGGTCACCTTGGTGCGGGCGGCGCCGGCACGATCAGCACCGATGTCTATGCCGAAATCCTCGTGTCCATCACGGGTCTGGTGGGGACGCCCTGGGAGTCGAACACTTGGGCGGGGGAGCCGCTGGACTTCGACGTAATCATCACCACGTCGGCGGGAATGAGCGACACCGTCGCCGTGAACCTCCACGGGACGTTCGGGGTCAAGATCTGGAGTACGGCAGCCGAACACACGTTTACGCTGGACCTGATTGTCGACGTGACGGGGACGGCTCACTATCCGCCTGAACCCGCCCTCAGCGGCCTGTGCGCGCTGGGCCTGGCGGGCGCGGGTTCGTGGTTGCGCCGTCGACGTCAGTCACGCTGACGGGAGGTCGAGCGGATTTCGAGAAGACACATTCTGGCACACCTAAGAGGCAGCGTCTCCTGGTGAGACGCTGCCTCGTTTGGTTTCCAGCACGTCGTTTCGCTCGTACGCGGTTTGAGCGGCGACGTGACAGGACGTGATCACTCGACGGGTGATGCCGACGGCCATCGCCTCACGTCCTGCTGAAGACCGGTTTGACGTTGGCGGCGATGGCGCGGAGCTTCTTCTCCTCGTCGGCCGTGATGGGCTTGACCGGCGTGGCGAGGCGAAGCGCGAGCTGGAACAGCGATCCATCGGCCGGGGGGATGGCCGCAGTCACGGGCTGGGTCAGTGTGAATCGCAGGCCGAGAACGGCCTCGGCGGGATCGGACAGGGGACGGTACCAGCAGTTGGGGTACTTCTTGCGATCCGGGTCGTCCTTCTTCGTGTACCGCTCCCGTGCCATGGCCTTCAGGGCGAGGATGGCCGCCCCCTGCGAGACGGCCTTGGCGACCACCCGCGGACCGAAGTCGCCCTTGTAGGTGCAGGCGTAGTTCACCGGGAACAAGATCGAGTCGAACTTGTAGCGGTCCATCGCGGCCAGTGCCGCCTCCTCGGAATGCGCCGAGAACCCCAGGAACCGCACGCGCCCCGCCTTCTTGGCCTTGATGAAGGCCTCCATCGCGCCGCCCTTTGCGAAGACCGCGTCCACGTCCTTCTCGACCCGCGTGAGGGCGTGAAGCTGGTACAGGTCAAAGTGGTCGGTCCGGAGCCGCTTCAACGACGCCTCGAGCTCCCTCTCGGCGCCCTCCCGACGTCGCTGGGTCGTCTTGCAGGCGAGGAAGACGTCCTTGCGGTAGGGCTGCAAAGCGGGTCCGAGCCGCACCTCGGCGCTTCCGTAGGTGGGGGCGACGTCGAAGTAGTTGACGCCGTGTTCGATGGCCTGGGCGACGAGCCGATCGGCCGTCTGCTGATCGAGGCCGTTCAGGATGTACCCGCCGAATCCGAGGATCGACAACTGCACGCCGGTCCGCCCGTACGCGCGGCGAGGCAGCGTCGCCGCTTCAGCGGCGCGAAGGGGTTGTAGCGCCTGGCCGACCGCCATCGCGGCCGGCGGAACCGCAGCCTTCTTGAGGAACTCACGGCGTTTCATCGGATCTGCTCCTCGTTTGCCTCGGGATTGCCTGTACCCATGGGTGCCCCCGCGATCCACGTTGGCCGCCCGACGAGACGAACCACGAGGGCGAGCGCGGCCGCACCGATCCCGAGGCATGCGATCGGGTGCAGACCGGCCCAGTCGTTGAGCAGGTAGCCAGCGACGATGGCCACGCCGGCGGCGAGCAGGGCGTAGGGCATCTGCGTCCAGACGTGATCCTCGACGGTGCACTGGGAGGCGGCGGCCGACAGGACCGTCGTATCGCTGATGGGGGAACAATGATCGCCGAAGATCGCGCCGGCCAGGACGGCGGCGACGCTGGCGGACAGGGCGGTGCGGGCGACATCCGGCGGTAGGTCGGTCGCCAGCTCGGCCGCCACCGACACCGTCACCGGCACCAGGATGCCCATCGTGCCCCAGGACGTGCCCGTCGCGAACGAGACGCCCGCGGCGGCCAAAAAGACCAGGATCGGCAGGACCCCCACGCCGACGCCGGCATCGCGAAGTCCCACGGTCGCGACCTCGGCCAGATGCAGCGAGCGCATCGCGTCGGAGAACGCCCACGCCAACGACAGGATCACCACGGCCAGGAGCATCCGCCCGAAGCCGACCATGACGGCGTCCATGGCTTGGGCGAGCGTCAGCTTCCGCCGCGCCAGCGAGATCCCGATCGCCAGGACGACGGTGATCAGGCTGGCGTACATCATCGAGCGGGACGACTCGGCATGCGACATGACCGCGCGGAGGCTGAACGATTCGCCTGCGGGCAGCCTGGCCCAGCCGGTCAGGATGAGCAAGGTCAGCGTGGTGGCAATGAGGGCCAGGATCGGACCGACGGCGAACCAGTAGGAGGTCGGGGGCGTCTCGGTGGCAGCCGGGGCGCCGCTGGCGATGTCTCGGGCATCGCGCCAGTCCAGCGGATCGACGCCCTTCTCCGAAGCGGCTCCCCGTGGGCCGGCGTCGGTCTCGTTCGCGTCGTCGTCTGCGTGTCGACGCGCGCCGGCGGCGCGGCGCTCCGCGGGGAGCATCGGGCCGAAATCGCGGCGAAGCAGGGCCACGATCAGCACGAGCGCGATGGCGAACAGCGGGTAGAAACGATACGGGATGCTCGCGACGAAGACCTGGAACGCACCCAGGTCGTTGATCCACGACGCTCCGCCGTTCGCCGCGACGTCGGCCAGGCCGTCCTGGATGTAACCCACTTGGACGCCCACCCACGTGCCGACCAGCGCAAGCGACGCGATGGGGGCGGCCGTCGAGTCGACGATGTAAGCGAGCTTGGCGCGGCTGATCCGCAACCGGTCGAACACCGGCCGCATCGTCGGGCCGACGATGAGCATGTTCGGGTAGTCGCCGAAGAAGATCGCCACACCCGCCGCCCAACCCGCCAGCTGACCCCGCCGCGGGTTGGACGCCCATCGGCTGATCCGGTCGACCATGGCGGCCGTGCCGCCGTTGGCGGATATCACCTCGACCACCCCGCCGATCACCAACGTAAACACGATGATCATCAGGTGATCGACGTCGCGAAGCGTCCCGATCAGGTAGGTTTCTACGGCGACGATCACGCCTGCGATCGGGTTGTAGGCGAAGCTGCCCGGCTCGACGGCGTCGCTCCAGGGCAGGTGCATCATGGCGGCCGCGAAGATGCCCAAGGCCAGCGCGGGGATCACCTGACGCAGCGCGATGGCCAGCCCGATCGCCAGGACGGCCGGCGCGATGACCCACAGGCCGTAGACCTGGTCGGGCCCCGCGCGATCGGGCGCCGAAGACGGTGCCGCAGTCGAGACGGCCTGGGACGAGGTCGACGCACCAAGGGCGACGCTGTCAACCACGTTTGAGACGGTCAGCAGAACGATGACACAGACACCGAGCCACCGAAGCGCTCTGACCGAAGGCATCCACATGCCGTCCTGTTGCCTTCGTTGCGGGTGTCCGAGCATGGTTCCCCCGGCACGAGAAACGGGTCAGTCGAGAGCGAATCTAGTATCCCGGTGGGGGCGTCGTCGTCAAACGACTCAACGAGCGACGCGTGCAGTACGCGACATAGCCTTTCGCGGCCGACCGCGAATACGCCCGCGAGGCCTTGTTCAGCGCGTACTCGCAATTGAAGACCGGTACGCCGGCGGCCAGGTACTGGTCCAGATACTCGATGTAGTAGTCCGTCAGCGTCGGGTCGTTGGCCCAGTCATAGCCGTCGGGGTCGGACCAGTCGTCCGTCGCGTCGCCGGCGAACCAGACCTCCTCCTGAGCGATCGCGTCGATGACGTCCAATAGCCCCGGATGTCCGTCCATCAGCGCCGCGGCGTTTTGCTGGATGATCAAGAAGCCCGGCTTGCGCTGCCGGGCGTAGGCCCGGATCTCTCCGATGAAGGCGATCATCTCCTCGGCCGGATCCACCCCTGCCCGCCGTCCGGCGGCCACCACGTCGGCGTCCTCGTAGCCTTCGACCCAATCGAGGTAGACCCCGTCGAAGCCGTCCCGGATTGCCTCGTCGACGGCGCTGGTGTAGTCCCCGTGCGGCGCGCTGGTCTGGTTCTGCCCATAGATGATCACGTCCTTCCACCGCGCGTCCCAGTAGGCGACCGGGTAGTTGCCGCCCCACCCGTCAGGATCGTGGCTGAGGATGTAGTCGGGCCAATCGGCGGGGCGTGGTTGGCCCACCGGCCACCTCGTCGACCACGTCCAGTACCACCGCCAGTCCTCCGCCTCCCCGATGTCGATGTAGGCGATCAACAGCTTGCGATGTTCGCCGTCGCTGGCCGCCGTCGCCTTCAGCAGATCCGTCATCGCCTTCGTGTCGAAGTCGCGATCGTCCGACGACCAGTCCGTCCGCGTCGGCTCGAGCACCAACATGTCGTACTGCGAGTTGGCCAGCGCACTCACATTGCCTGATGCGGACACGTCCTGAATCTGATAGGCCCAGAACTGGATCTGATCGAGCGGCAGGGGGCCCAGCGTCGGTTCAATTCCCCCGTCGTTGTCCCAGCCGCCGTCATCACCATCAGCACCATCGTCACTGCCGTCGTCCCAGTCGCAACTCGGGAAGCACCCGCCCATCATGCAGCAGAGCAGCGAGGCGACCAGCGCCCAGCTCCGAAACCGTTGCCATTTGCCCATGGCATACTCCGTCTTCTTACAATGCATGTTACGCCTTCCCTTCGCCGAGGCAAAGGGTCCCCGGACGTGACGGCGTGCCGACGGGTAACTAGAATGGCCCAAAGATGATTCAGCGCGCAGGGCGAGGGAGGGCCCGGTGAATCGGCTTCCATTCGGTCCAGCACCCACGTTGCTGCTCGTGCTGTTCGTGCTGTCCGCTGGGTGGCTGCTGTTCCATCCTGCCCGCGGCTCGGGCGAGGGGCGGGTTGACCAGACGACGCTTCGCGTCTGGGTCTTCGCGCGGACGCACTACGACGCCTACCGTGACATCATCCCGCAGTTCGAGCAGGCGCATCCCGGCGTCAAAGTCGATCTTCAGCTTGTCCACGGACAGGCCGTGACGTCCCGGATGCAGGCGGCGTTTTGGGCCGACCTCGATGTCCCCGACCTGGTCGAGACCGAGATCAGCTCCGTCGGGATGTTTTGGCGGGGGCCGCTCGAGGAGATCGGCTTCCTCGATCTGACCGACCGGCTCCGCGCCACGGGATTGTACGACCGGATCGTTCAGACGCGCTTCGCGCCGTGGAGCACGCGTCAGCGGGTCTTCGGCCTGCCCCACGACGTGCATCCGGTGATGCTCGCCTACCGCCGCGACCTGTTCGAGGCGGAAGGCATCGACCCGGACACGCTCGACACGTGGGACGAGTTCATCGCCGCCGGCAGGAAGGTCACGCGCGACCTGGACGGCGACGGGACCATCGATCGGTACATGATCGAACTGTCGGACACGAGCTACGCGAACTTCGAGGTGTTGCTGTTCCAGCGCGGGGGTGGGTACTTCGACGCCGAAGGCCGACTGACGATGGACGACGAGACGGCGCTGGCCACGCTGCTCTGGTACGTCCCGCTGGTGGCGGGGCCCGGGAGAATCGGCAACTCGCTCGGGGACCAACAGATCCTGACCCAACAGGTCGAGGCCGGCTACCTGCTGTGCTTCATCTGTCCCGACTGGCGGACCCGATTCTTCGAGAATGACATCCCGCGAATCGCCGGCGAGATGGCGCTGATGCCCATGCCCGCCGTCGAGCCCGGCGGACGTCGGACGAGCACGTGGGGGGGCACGATGATCGGTATCACCAAGAAATCGCAGCACCACGACCTGGCGTGGGAGCTGGCGGTGCATCTGTACTACGCCACCGAGTCCTTCGACAGGCGCTTTCGGCAGACGAACATTATCCCGCCGATCCGCGACGCGTGGAACCAGCCCTCGTTGGACGAACCGCGGGCGTACTGGTCGGGCCAGCCGATCGGTCGGCTCTACGTCGACCTGGCGGACGAAACGCCGCCGCAATACTCGAGCCCCTATGCCCAGATGGCCAAGGAGAAGACCGGCGAGGCCATCACCGAATGTGTCCTCTACTACCGAGAGCACGGTGAGGACGGCTTCGCCGACTTCGCCAGGACCATGCTGAAATCCAAGGCCGACGACGTCCGCGCCCTGGTGCGGAGGAACCCGTTCCAGTGAGCCAGCCATCCGCAACCAGATTCTGGACCCTACAGCGAAAGGCGGCGCCGTACGTCTTCATCTCGCCCTTCATCATCGTGTTCGCCACGTTCATGGTTTACCCGCTGATCCAGAGCATCCTGTTCGCCTTCCAGGCCAGCAGCGGCCCCAAGAGCACGGCCTACGTCGGGCTCGATAACTTCCGGTTCATGCTCCGCGACCCGGATTTCTGGACGGCCGTTCGAAACACGGCCACGTTCGCGTTCTTCAGCGTGTTCGTGCAGCTCCCGCTCAGTCTGGGGTTGGCGCTGTTGCTCAACGCGCGATGGGTCAGGGCAAGGAGCTTCTTTCGGCTCGCCTTCTTCTCGCCCCACCTGGTCGGGCAGGTCTTCGTCGCCGTCCTGTTCTCGCTGATCTTCATCCCCCGGTTCGGATTGCTCAACCGGGCGATCCATGCGGTCTTGGGGATGGGGTTGGAGACGAAATGGCTGATGGACCCCAGCCTGGTCATGCCCGCGCTGGTCTTGACGGCGCTGTGGATGTACGTGGGATTCAACATGATCTACTTCCTGGCGGCGCTGCAGGCGGTCGACCCGCAGCTCTACGAGGCCGCCCAGGTGGACGGCGCCAATCGCTGGAAGCAGTTCATCCACGTCACGTTCCCCGGCATCAAGCCCATCGCTGTGTTCATCATGATCATGAGCGCGATCGGCTCGTTCCAGCTCTTCGAGCTGCCCTACGTCCTGCTGCGGCAGACCCCCGGGCCGAATCAGGCGGGCCTGACCATCGTGATGTATCTGTTCAGCACGGGGTTTTCGACGGGCGACCTCGGGTACGCCAGCGCGATCGGCTGGGCGCTGGTGTTGATCATCCTGACGATCAGCCTGGCCCAGGCGAAGGTCATGGGCTTATGGAAGCGAGACGCATGAGGAGCAAGGCGGGCTTCGACATCTTGCTCGTGATCGCCATTCACCTGGTGTTGGCCGCGGCGGCGTGCGTCGTGCTGACCCCGCTGTTCTGGCTGGTGTGTGCGGCCCTCAAAGGACCCAACGACCTGTTCCACTATCTCTTCGCGTCTCCGGACCCGACGCTGGAGAACTTCCGAAGCCTATTCAAGCAGGTCCCGTTCTTTCGGTACATGACCAACAGCATGTTCATCGCCACGAGCGTGACGCTGTTGCAGGTCTTCTTCTCTTCGCTGGCCGGGTTCGCGCTGGCCAAGTACGAGTTTCGCGGCAAGCGCCCGATCATGGTCCTCATGCTGGCGACCATGATGATCCCCGGCCAGGTCCTGCTCGCTCCCATGTACAAGCTGATCTATCAGATGGGGCTGGTCGACACGTACTGGGCGCTGATCTTGCCGGCCGTCGTCAGCGTGTTCGGCATCATCCTGTTCAGGCAGTCCATGCTGCAGATCCCCGACGAGCTGTTGGACGCTGGCCGAATCGACGGGTGCAGTGAGTTTCGTCTCTACTGGGAGGTCGTCCTGCCGGTTTCGCGCCCGATGGTCGGTGCGTTCACGCTTATCGCCTTCATGGGTTCGTGGAACAGCTTCCTGTGGCCCCAGATTGTCCTCCAGGACCACGCCCGCTTCACGCTGCCCATCGCCCTGAACCAAATGGTCGGCCTGTACAGTCAAGAATACGGCTCACTGATGGCCGGCACGCTCCTAAGCATCCTCCCCGTGATCGTCCTGTTCTTCCTCCTACAAAAGGAATTCCTGGCCGGCCTGACGTCCGGCGCCGTCAAAGGCTAACCCCCCGCCCCCGACGTTTCGACGTTTCGACGTTTTGACGTTTTGACGTTTCACCCTTTCTTCTTGGGCTGCACCACATCCCCATACAAGTCGGGCCGGCGGATCCGTTCGAACATCACGCGCAGGTCCGGGTACATCGACCGGAGCGGTTCTTCGGTGACCCAGAAGGGCATCCGCCACTTGGGGTCGAACTCGGCGATGGCCACGCCCTCCCGGTGTGCGGTCGATGCGATGATGCGGCCGTCGGGGGCGATCACTTTGGCGTAGCCCATGCTCTTGCCGGCCAGGAAGGGCTTCTCGATATAGCGCGACAGGGCGAAGTACATCTGGTTGTCGATTGCGCGGGCCTTCTCGGAGGCCTCCAGCATGTCGCCCGTATAGTCGAGATACATCGTCGGCATGCAGACGACGTCGGCGCCTTTCAGGCCGTAGATGCGGAACATCTCGGGAAAATGGATGTCCATGCAGATCGCGATGGCGATCTTGACCCCCTTCAGATCGAACACGGGGAACGGGTCGCCCCGGGCCGGGGTGGTGACGATCGCCTCTTCTGATGGGGCGGGGTGCTTCTTGCGGTATAGCCCGACGAGCTTGCCCGTGCCGTCCAGCAGGAATCCCGTGTTGGCGTGTCCGCCGTCGACCTTCGCGGACAGCGACGCGATGATGGCCACCTTGGCCTTGATCGCCGCGGCTCGAAACGCCGCAAAGACGGGATGCGCCTCGAGAGCGTGCTGGCCGGGATCGGCTCCGGAGATGATATCCGCCTCCTCGGGCAGCACGATCAGGTCGGCCCCGCGCGTGCCCGCCTCCACGATCGCGCCGACGCAGTGCTCGACGCAGTTGCTCTTCTCGATCGAACTGACCGCCAGTCGAAATCGTTTTGTCATAGTCCAACCCTCGTCTCGCCCGCCGCACGTACCAGGATCACATGATCCGTCTCCACGCGGACCGCGCGGACGGGACCCGCCGTCTCTATGGGCTCCATCACCGTGACGAATCGGGCCGCCGCGCCCTTCCGTCGCAGGACCAGCATCGGCATGGTCACATTCGGGTTGTTCGTCAGACCGTCGGCGATGAGGACGCGCATCGGTGTCGTGTCGAGCGCCGCCACCCAAACGCGAAACCGCTTGTCCCCAGCCGCGAACGTCAGGGCGCCCACGCCGTCGATCACGCCAGTCTGTCGCTGCTGAACGTGCTGATAGCCGCATCTGTCACCCAGCGCGCCACCGCACGCAGCCAGCTTCACGGTGCTGTCGGACAACTTCCCGTCGACGTGCAGGACGTAGTCGAACTGGCGGGGCTGCGGCGTCGACTTCGAATCGGCGGGGCCGACGTCGAATACGTCGATGACGCAGTTGTCCACGAGCTGTACGGCCCGACGCAAGCCAATCCCGTCGTAGGCGCTGTCACAGCATGCCGACACCCGTTTCCGCTCCGGATCGAATCGCTCGAGCTTGCCCAGCACCTTGCTGCGGAAGTGATCGGCCGGCCACATGACGTTGCGGTCGCCCGTCGGCTTCTGCGAGACGCCGTCCACGACGACCGTGTTGTGGCTGATCGTCTGGCTGGTCCACTCGGCCTTCCACTTGCTTTCGTACGGCATGCTCCCGAAGTGCGGGGTCCACTGCCGCCCTTGCGCGTAGACGACGATGCTCAGCTTGTCCGGGTGGCCGTGCCCGCCGCCGTATGGCCCGTAGCTGAACGCGACGGCCGTCGCGTTGCTGTCCCTCGTGAAATCGCCAGCGCGCTGCCGAAGCACGGCCAGCCCGCTCGACGGAAACAGCGAACAACCGTTCTCGAACACCCCGGTGTTGGCGAACGTCCCGTCACCCCAAGTCGGGCCGCTAAACGAGTCTATCGGCGTCCACCCCATCTGCGGCGCCTCGTACACCAGCCACTGCCAGGACGGCTTCGGGCGATAGCTGCTGGGCTTGGTGGACACGATCTCCCCGTCGCGGACGAGCTTGGCTCGGCGATTGGAGACTTCCAGGCGAAACCGATAGGGACGGTTCAGCTCAGGCAGATACCCCGGCAGCGCAAACGTCTTGCGGAACTCGGTGTTCGCGCCGTCGACGTGGTACACCACCCACGCCCGCTCGTCCTTGCCGGAATCCCGCAGCCGCGTCATCGTCCATTCCAGCGCAAAATCGCCGAGGTCCGCGTCGTTCAGCAGGTAGCGATCCGGCTGACGACTGCCGCCGTCGTCGGCCAGCAGGGCATCGCCCTGCTGGCGATACGTCCCGTCCACGCGTCCCCAAGTCACGGGCTGACCGTTGAGCCGGATTCGCTCGTAGCGGTACCCGTAGCGGTAGTAATGTAGGAACCCCACACGTCCGGCGTCCCGCCGACCCCCTCCCGACGGTCCATCCTGAAACTGCAGCCACGACAGTCTAGGCCCGCGGCAGCGATGGTAGGCGATCAGGTAGTGCGCGTTCGCGCGCAGCGGCCCCCGACCGCTGTCGCCCATCGCGATGTACGTCCGATCGGGGAACATCGCATAGAACGGCGCTTCGAACATGTACCGAAACGACTTGGGCTTGTCGCTGGTATCCGTGACGTAGTGGCAGTCCTCGTCCTTCGACCTGTCGTTGGGCACCGACAGGTTGTAGAGGTCCACCCCGCAGTGCATCATCGCCTCCGTGAAGGGCTGCAGCGCGGCGATCACGAAGTGGTGGTAGCCGATCGACCGCTCCCAGAACAGGCCGTCGTCGCGGAGGTCGTGCGCGACCAGGTGCTTGAACCCGTACGGACTGTTCACGGCATAGTCGACCAACTCGGCGTCCTTGAGGGCCAGACCCGCCAGACCGATCGCAGAAATGTGCCACGCCTGGAAGTTGTAGCAGCGGTAGTGCAGGTCCTTGATCCGGTCGTCCTTCTCGAAGTCGTCGATCTTGAAGCAGACCATCGCCGCCCGCAGCAGGTCCTTCTCGACGTGCCGCCGTTGCGCGTCCGTGAAGGCCTCGCTGTCGGCCACCAGGTCATACGCCTGCACGAGCGGCACGAACCAGGTCGCCTCCATCAGCGGCGAGGCCGACAGCATCTTGCACCGCTTTCGCCACAGCGGCAGGCCCGGATAGATGTCCGCGTATCGCAGCAGGACGTCGCGGACCCACTCGGCGTATCGCCGATCGCCCGTCATGGCATGCGCAACCCCGACCTCAAACAGCCGACCGGACACGCCGCGATGTCCCCAATCTCCCTGCTTCGGCAGCTTGCCGAACGGCCTGGCGACCTCGTCGTTCGCCGCGTCGATCAGGCTCTCCATCGCGCGCTTCGCCCACGGGAACTTGGCTGTTAGCCTCTTGGCCCTCGCGACGTCTTGCCGCGTGATCGCCAGATATGGATGCCGGTCGGGAATACGGATCGAGGACGTTGGCGAATCAGCGGCACTGGTGGCCTTGCCACTGACCCGATTTAGCGCTTGTAAGCCGCACGGCGGCGAGGCGTTCACGAGCACGCCGGCGCGGCATTTGACCTTGACGGGCTTGAACTCAACGCCGGGCTTGTGGGCCCGCAGGACGTACTCGCCCGGAGGTACATCGATGTAGAGCACGCCACCGTCCAGGGTCGTCTGCTTCAGCGACCGGTCCGGCCAGATGACCTGCGCGCCGTTGTCGAACAGCTTCAGATTGAAGTAGATCGGTCCGTGTTTGGCCGGCAGCGGCGGATCGATTGTCACCGTCGCGCCGGGCTCGCCGTGCGTCGGTCCCTTCGACCCGTACATCGACTCGGCCACGCGCGTGACGGTCGAGGCCAGTTGGCAGAAGTCGGGATCGGGCGTGAAGCCGAGCACCAGCCCGAAGCCCTTGACAATGAGGTCCGGCGGGACCTGGAAGGTCACACGCTCGAGGTTTCCGTCGCCGAGCTTGAACGTGGCCGTCTGCGTCGTGAAGTAACCGCGATGCTTGAAAACGAACGTGGCCTCGCTGCCGGGCGCCAATCCGTCAATTCGCCAGGCGCCGCGCTTGCCGGTGAGCGTGCGCAGCTCGGGCCGCTCCAGGACCGTGACCTCGCCGCCCTTGACGCGCCCGCCACGCGGGCCGAAGTGAAACGCATGACCGGAGACGGCAACCGTGCACTTGGCCGACGTCGCACCTGCCTTGGCGGCCTCAGCCCGTGCGGCACCGCACGCGGCCCAGATCGCCCAGACCCCAACACATCCCACAATCCGTCGATTCGTCACGCCGTTCTTGTAGTGAACCATCTTATTCCGTTCCTGCCGACCAGTTTCTCGCAACCGCCTCATTTTCCCTCAGTCTGTCCGATGACGCGGAGCCGCCCGTCGCCGCCGACCAGGAGGATCTCGGCCGTCGCATCGCCGTTGACGTCCGCGATGATGGGCGTCCCGGTCGTGCCCAATGGCAGCTTCCAGGCCACACGCCCGCCTGGCGCGTCCATCTTGCCGCGAAGCGCGTACAGCGTGTTGTCAGGACCGACGAAGACGAACTCGCCCGTCCCGTCGCCATCGATGTCGGCTGCCACCACATGTGAGCACCCGCCGGGCGGCAGCTTCTGTTCCCATCGTACCTCGCCGTCCGACCCGCGATAGCACCGAAACCGCCCGTCGATGTGCGACGCGCCGATCTCGACCCGCCCGTCGCCATCGACGTCGGCCACGGCCTGATAGCTTCCGCAGCCGGTCGGGTTGTCGTGCCAGTGTACGTACTTCGGCGTGCCGTCCAACGCGATCGCCGCCACGCCGCCGGCCGTGCACGAGGCGGTGTTCAAGAAGACGTCCGGCTTCGCGTCTGCGTCCAGATCGACCAGCGTCGGGGAGAAGTACGCCAGCCACCGACCGAAGTACTTCTTGTTGATGAACCACAACGGCCCGATCACGTGCTGTCCGTCGCCACCCCGCGTGACCGAGTAGATCTCATACGGGCACATGCCGATCTCGTCCAACCCATCGCCGTTCACGTCTGCGATGAAGGGCCACGCCTGTCCGAACGGTCGCGAGACCTTGCCGCCCCCGCCCGTGTCCGCCTGGATGGTCTTGATGTTCCACAGCTCTCGACCGTCCTGCCCGCTCAGCACGCAGCTCTCATTGCTGCCCTTGCTCGTCCGGTGCAGCGTGACCCAGATGTCGTGGCCCTTTCGGTTAGTGAAGCGTCCCACCGACCACAGGTCGACCCCCGCTTCCAGGCCGCCCACCGGCACGCGCTCGAACGCGTGCTCCCACAACACCGACCCGTCGCGACGCAGCACGCGGAGCGTCCCGTCCCCATCCTGCGTCCGATGCGAGCAGACGATCTCGTCCCGGCCGTCCCCGTCGATGTCACTGGCGACCACGCCGCGGTTTGCGTTGGAGTAGCCGCCCCATTGCGTCATCCCTCGGCCCGGCGACCGCCACATCTCCCGCGGCCCGCCCGCATCGCGATGCTGTAGCGCCACAATCTGCCCGGCACTGTTGGGCACGACGATCGAGTTGACCCCGCCGCCCAGGTCCGCAACGATCGGCACGGCGACGAACCCCGGTGACGTGTCCGGCACGCGCTGGCCTGCCGGCTTCATGTCCCGGTTCAGCACCTGCCGCCACGCGCCGACGACGTCGCGGAGGGTTAGGTGCGTTCCTTGTCCCTTCCCAGTCAGCGACAGGACATCCAGGTCCGCGCCCTTCGCCGTGTACCGGCCGCGTTCGGCAAGCCGCCCATCCGCCAGTTCCAATGCCACCACCGCATCGCCCCGTTGGCCGTCGCTCGAGGTCACCGCGAAGAACCGCCGGCCCGACATCAACAGGCCCCGCGCCCCGTCGTCGACGTTGCTGGCCACGTGCAGCGGCGGCAACTTGCGCGTCAGGACGGGACGGGCGCGATCCAGCCCGGCGACCTGGCGGACCGTCCCGCCGGCGAACTTCAGAACGGCCATTCGCCCGAACGCAGCGGGACGCTGCCGATCGCAGTGCATCGCCACGATCTCGATCCGACCGTCGCCGTCCAAGTCCTCGCCCCCGCACAAGTACCAGCCCGGCCGATCGCAACGGACCTCATGCGTGCGAGCGTCCAGGATATGCAGGTGCCACTTGCCGTCCCCGCCGTAGTTGTACAGGTTGAACCAGATCTCCCACGTGCCGTCGCCGTCCAGATCGGCCAGCGCATTGAGCCCGGCGTGGATATACACCTGCCGCGCGCCATCGAACTGCGCGCCGGGGATGTACCGCTGGGTCCAGCCGAGTCCGGCCCGGCCGCCGGGTGAGATGTCGATCAGATCGATGTGCAGTACGAAGTCGCAGATGACCAACAGCTCTCGACACCCGTCGCCGTCGACGTCCTCGGCCGCAAACAGCCCGTAGTTCCGCCCGACGTCCCACTTAACCGTATGTTTCGTCTTCCCCGTCACGGCGTCGAGAACCAGGACGCGATAGTGCGGTGCCAGGCAGAACTCCATCCGCCCGTCCCCGTCGACATCGGTGACGATGCCTTCCGGGGCGTGCATACCGGTCAGGTTCTCGGTTTGCCAGACGATCCGGCCGCGATCAGCCCCGTCCTCGAACGAAAAGCACCATGCGTAGCCCTCGCCCGTGTCCATTCGCGAACTGGCGGCCAGGATCTGTAGCCCCTTGCTGCCCGGCAGGACCCGCGCGACCTTGTAGCAACACGACGAGATCCCCGAGTTGTTGGGGATGGTATACGTCCACAGCCGCTCACCGGATGCGTTATTGACGGCGACCGTTCGCCCGCCCACGTGGACCTGCTCCGGCCGGCCATCGCCGTCCAGGTCGTGCTGTGTGAATGCCTTGGCAGCCTCGGTCTCCGCACGATTCATCCGCGGCGGGCCGAGGTAGTACGTCCACCAGACCTTCGGCTCGGTGATCCGACCGCGCAGACACGTCGCCCCGGTGTTTCGCGTGTCGTGGCGTTCGATGGGCCACGTGCCGTCGGCGTTGCCTGCAGCCGTCGAATACGTTGCCAGCGACACCATCGACGCGACGCCGGTCGTCCAGGCCCAGCGGCAATGACCGCTCATCCTTCACCCCGTGCTGTCTGGAAGACGCATTCGCCAGAACGGCGGCGGCCCTCTCATTCCCGCCGTCGACATCCGTTGGCCCATGGTACCCGGTTACGCCGCCCCCCTCGACCTGCAAATCGACCCACCGACCCACGGTTCGGTGTGGAGCGCAGCGATCCTTGACGTTACGATTCGGTCGGATGTCTTGCCAGCCCGGGCCCGTATGGGGTTGCCTCAGCGATGACCAGGGAATCGCCAAGACAACTGATCAGCTACATCGCCCCCAGCGCCCCGGCCACGCGGAGGCCGGCCACCGGTGACGAGCCCTACCTCCGCCCGGAGATCGGCTTTGTGCCCAGGTGGTACCGCCAGGCCCTCGGCATCGATTTCGGCGAACGGTGGCACACAGATCCGTCCTACCGCCGGGATGCAATGAGGGCGATGGCCCATGAGCTGAAGCGACGGTTCAGCGGAATCCCCATCGGATGGGTCGACGACCCCGACAGGCCCCCCGACCTGCTGACGGGCACGTTCGGCGCCTGCAGCGTGGCCGCCATCTACGGCATGCAGATCATCTACGCCGAAGATGGTTGGCCCGACACGCCAGGAACCCACCTGACCGATGAGCAGGTCGACAACATCGAGCCGCCCGACCTGGATACCAACCCGTTCTTCGCACACCTGATGGACCAGGTGGATTGGATCGCCAGCGAGATGGGTCGTGTACACGGCTACATCAACTGGCAGGGGGTGCTCAACAGCGCGTTTCGACTTCGCGGACAGGACGTCTTCTCGGACATGCTCCTGGAGCCCGGGCGGGCCCGGCGTCTGTTCGAATGCATCGCACAGACGATGACGGACGCCGCACGTCGGCTCTACGATCGGCAACGCGACACCGGCGTCGACGTCCGGCACTTCACGATCAGCAACTGCCTGGTCAACATGGTCAGCCCGGACCAATACCGCGATCTGCTCATGCCCTTCGACCGCCGCTTCGCCGAGACCTTCGGCCTGTTGGGCGTCCACAACTGTGCGTGGACGGCAGACCCCTACTTGACCCCCTACGCCGCCTTGCCCGACGTGGGCTACATCGATATGGGCCTGGACTCCGATCTCCTTGCGGCCAAGCAGGCCTTCCCGGCCGCCCGGCGGGCGATCATGTACACGCCGATGGATCTTGCCGCCAAGGCCCTAGAGGAAATCGCCGATGACCTGAAGCGATGCGCTCGAGACTATGGCCCCTGCGACATCGTCTTGGCCGACATCGATGTGGACACATCGGACGACCGCGTCACGGCCGTCGCTGAGTTGTGCGGGCAGCTGTCACGGTCGTACGCTGGAGGAACATGACCTCCGCGGCCCCCCAAAGGCGATCACCGGGCCGTTGACGTACCGGAATCGACCTCCTAACATGAATGGTTTGTCTGCTCGCTCGGACATCTGGCGCAGCCGAAGCCAAGCGAATGGGAATCTCATGGCCGGCAAGATGGCATTGATCTCCGACATCCACTCAAACCTCGAAGCCCTGACGGCGGTTCTGAGCGACATCGACCGCCAAGGGATCAATCGGATCGTCTGTCTCGGCGACGTCGTGGGTTACGGCGCCAACCCCCGCGAGTGCGTGGACCTGGTCGCCAGCAGGTGTGAGGCCTGTCTGTGCGGCAACCACGACCAGGCCGTCCTTTTCGAGCCCTTCAACTTTAACGTCGGGGCGGAGCGGGCCTGCTACTGGACCCGACGGCTGTTGGAGGAGGAGCCCGATCCGGAGCAGCGCGGCCGGCGGTGGGACTTCATCGGCGCATTGCCCGTTCGTCTCGTCGTCGATGGGATGCTGCTGGTCCACGGCTCCCCGCGCAAGCCAGTCAACGAGTATCTGTTCAGCGAAGACGTCTACACGAACCCCTCCAAGATCGCAGACAGCTTCCGCCGGATGGAGGAGCACGAGGCGTGCTTCGTGGGACACACGCACGTGCCCGGCATCTTCCTGGACGACCCCTACTTCGATCCGCCTGACGAACTGCCCGAGCCGCGTCGCTACCCCCTTGGAGAAGAGAAGGCCATCATCAACATCGGCAGCGTGGGTCAGCCCCGAGACCGCGACCCGCGGGCCTCCTACGCCATCATCAATGACGACGACGAGGTCGAGTTCATGCGCGTGGAATACGACAGCGAGAAGGCGATGCGGAAGATTCAGGCCATCTCCGAACTGGACGACTTCCTCGGCACCCGGTTGTTGGAAGGACGGTAACCATCGATGGAAACCCGCCGGCTGGTCGTGGCCCTTGCGGCGTCCGTGATCGTCTTCATCCTCTGGATGGCCATCAGTCCGTTCGTCATGCCGACGCCGCCCCAGCGCCCCACCACCCAGCCTGCTCAGGCTGAGGCGCCCGCGCCTCAGCCCACGACCGATGCTGTGGACCGGCCGGCTGCATCCCATCCCGCAAGTCAACAGGTCCAGGGCGGCCCTGGCGCGCCAGTTAAGGTGGCTGCTGCTCCTGGAACGCCCGCATCCGGGCCGCAGAAACAGCCCGAGCCCGACGCGGCGGCCGCTGGCGTGCCGAGACTTCGCGTCGCCTCCGTTCCCCCTGCCTGGGTGAAGCTTGGCAGTGACGACCCCAACGGCGAGTTCGCGATGATGATCAAGCTCAACAGTCGCGGCGCGTCGATCGACGAGGTCGACCTGGCCCCGCGGCTGGCGCGATACCGCAACTACCCCAAGGGCGACGACCGGGCTGACAGCGACAAGGACATCGACCCGTTCGATTCCTACGACCTGCTACGGCCCTTGAAGGATCAGAAGACCGGCAAGCTCTACAGATCGCTGACGACCCAGGAGATCAACATCCTGTTTGATGCGCCCGGGGCCGCCTCGGCCAAGGAGGGCCAGTGGCACGCTGTTTCCGTGGACGACAAGGAATGGACCATGGAGCGTCGCCGCGAGGACGACCGCCACGTCGCTGTCTGCACGGCGAAGATCGAGGCCGATAGAAAGCCCTTCCTGCGCGTCGTCAAGACCTACACGCTCTACAAGAACCAGTACGACCTGGTGATGGATCTTCGGGTCGAGAGCCTGGACAAGCGGCCCCACCGCGTCATCCTGACCCAGCAGGGCCCGATCAACGTCCATGAACTCGATGTCCGAGGGGACTCGCGCAAGGTCTATCATGGGATGCGCACGGCCGAGGGCATCAAGACGGGCAGCACGCAACGCAAGGATACGGTTGTCAAGGCGAACGACGATCAAGGCAATCCGATCCTGGAGCTTCAGCCGGTCCCGTTGCCCGGGCCCGACGTCGACGCGAAGCTGGTGTGGGCGGCCTTGGGCAACCAGTACTTTGCTGCCATCATGACCCCCGTCGACGCCGAGCGCAAGGCGGACTGCACCCCCTTCGAGGCCACGCAGGTCATCCACCTGACCAACAACACCGGCGTCGACGAGAACGGCGACTTGACCTTCCGGTTCATCTCACGGTCAACCGAGGTCAAGCCGGACGAACCGGCCCAGTTCCGCTTCGACCTTTACGTCGGCCCCAAGGAGCGGGGCCTGTTTCGGGACGCCGAGAAGCATCCTGCCTACGTCGAGCGGAACTACATGGGCACGATCCAGGAGGAGTACTACTTCTGCGTCTGGACCCCCCTCGCCGAGCTGATGACCAAGCTGCTGATCGGGCTGCACGAATGGATCTGGCCCCACAACTGGGGCATCGCCATCATCATCCTCGTTCTTGTCGTCCGCGTCATCCTGCACCCGGTTACCAAGAAGGGCCAGGTCAGCATGACCCGGATGCAGACCCGGATGGCCGACCTCCAGCCCAAACTGGACGAGCTCAAGAAGAAGTACGGCAACGACCGCAACAAGCTCAACCAAGAAACCATGGCCATGTACCGCAAGGAGGGCATCAACCCGGCTGGCAATATGCTCAGCTGTCTGCCGATGATGCTGCAGATGCCCATCTGGGTGGCGCTCTGGGCGACCCTCAGCAACACCATCGAGTTGCGGCACGCGAGCTTCATGCTCATCCCCGGGCGATGGATCCTCGACCTGACCGCTCCCGACGCCTTGGTCCGCTTCGAACGTCCCGTCTCGCTGATGTTCACCAGCATCGACGCCCTCAACATCCTGCCCTTCCTGTGGGGCTTGAGCATGATCCTGCAGCAGAAGCTGACGCCCCGTCCCAAGCCCGGGCGGAGCAGCGAGCAGATGCAGCAGCAGAAGCGGATGATGTACATCATGGCCGTCGTCTTCACCGTGATGTTCTACAGCTTCCCCAGCGGGTTGACGCTGTACATCATGGCGAGCAACTTCTTCGGCCTGTTGGAGCAGTGGCGGATCCGCAAGCACCTGGAGGAGGAGCGGGATCAGCCGGGGCCCCCGCCCGCGGGCGAGGGCGGACCGGGCAAGAAGAAACCGGGCGGCCTGGCGGCCTCTTTGATGGCCAAGTTCGACAAGTTCGATCAGGAGCAACGGTCCATCAAGGGCAGCAAGAAGAAGTAGCCGGCCTTTCGCCCCAAAGCGCGTGCGGCCTGGCGTACCTTCGTTCAACCCCACCGTTTCGATCAGGAGATTCTCGTGACACGTCCGTACATCCTTGCCGAGGCCACCCAGAAGCAGATCGCCGAACGGAAGATCGAAGTGGCCGTCTTGCCCTGGGGGGCTACCGAAGCCCACAACATGCACTTGCCGTACGGCACCGACACGATCACCGTCACGATGATCGGCGAGCGGATTTGCCAGAAGGCCTACGAGAATGGCGCCGCAGTCTGCCTGCTTCCGTCGATCCCGTTCGGGTGCAACAGCAACCTGTTGAGCTTCCCGATGACGATGAACATGAACCCGACGACGCAGCTGGCGATCATCCGAGACGTCGTCGGGTCGCTCGAGGCACACGACGTTCGCAAGCTGGTGATCCTCAACGGGCACGGTGGGAACGACTTCGGCTTCATCCTCCGCGAGCTGTACGGCTGCGGGGTCTTCATCACGTCGGTCCACTGGTACTCGGTGGCCAAGGAGCCCTGCGAACACCTCATCGAGAACAAGGGCGGCGAACACGCCGACGAGGTCGAGACCAGTTGGGCGCTCTATCTGTTCCCCGAGCTGGTGGAACCGTTGGAGGTCGCTGACGATGGCGCGGTCCGCCCGTTCCGCATCGATGCCTTCAACGAACCCTGGGCCCGGCTCACCCGTCCCTGGGAGCGTCTGACCACACAGAGCGGCTATGGCAATCCTCACAAGGCCACCGCCGAGAAGGGCCGACAGTGGATCGACGTCTCCGTCGAGCGCCTCGCCAAGTTCCTCGTCGACCTGGCCGCCGCCGAGATGGACGACACCTTCCCCATGGCGTAGATGTCGTGGGGTGCCCTCCGGGACGATGCGGTCGACGGCGCGCCGCGCCTGAAACCTACCCGCCCACGTTGTTGGCCACCTGCACCTTGCCCTTGCCCTTGTTCGTGATGCGGGTCGGACCCGTGAAGACGTTGTCGGTGATGACGGCGCGGCGGACGGACCGGCCCAGCTCAATCTGCGGTCTGGCCTGTCGGAACTCGCATCCGCGGATCAGGACCGTGCCGCCGCTCGCTTGGATGGCGTGACGGCCTTCGTTCTTGGCGTCCCACTGCGTAAACGTGCAGTCAGAGAAACCGACGGTCCCCGTCCCCGACAGTCGGGCGATCTGATGGCACGGACCCCAGAATGCGCAGTTCACGAAGCGAACGCTCCCCTTGTTCGTCTTGGTCACCTCGATCATGGTGGGATCCGGACCGTGGAACGAGACGAACTGGCCGTTCGTAATCAACAGGCCGTACGGTGCGCTCTGCTCGACCACGAGCGCCGTCCAGCAGTCGTCGGCGCCCAGGCCCAGGAAGTTCCCGTTGCACAGGCCCGTCTTGGTCCGGACGAACTTGTAGCCGACCTTGTACCCGAAGCAGAACGTGTTGTGGACGTACTGCCAGTCGCTGCGGCCGAAGATGAACGCCTCGCCGTTGGCCATCTGCCACCCGAATAGCTTGGGTTTCATGCTCCACCACGGGTTGAAATGGACGTTCTCGATCCGCCCGATGTCGTAGATGGCGTCCACCAGCACGCCACGTCGGATCGGTTGGCCATGTACGTTGCGGATCAGGTGGCGTTCGTTTTGCGTCGCGTCGATGCCGTTGAAAGGGTTGAGCATCTCGACGTCGAGCACCGCCGGGTTCTTGCCCCGCATCGCGATCGCCCATGGATAGGGTTTGGGGGCGTCGTCCACGTTCTGCTGCGGGTAGTAGAGCACCACGCCCTTCAGCGTGCTGTTGGTGTTGAGCGTGAGAAACGGGGGGCCGTCCTCCGTTCCTGCACCTTCTGTGATCAGGAACGTGGTCCCGTCGTCGGTCGGCTTCGGCAGGCCGCGATCACGAATGCCATTGTGCGCCGGGACCGACTCCCAGACGCCCCGGAGCGTCACCGCGGGCGGCACGTTGAGGTGTCCGGCGAAGTAGTAGACGCCGGGCGGCGCGTAGACCGTGCCGCCGCCAGCCTTACCGGCCGCATCAAGCGCCTTCTGGAAAGCTGCCGTGTCGTCGGTCTTGCCGTCCCCCTTCGCACCGTAGCCCCGCACGGCGTAGCTGGCCAACGGAACCTGCGCCATCGCCGCCGAAAGGGCCGCCAACGTAACAGCCAGCAAAACGAGCGTGTTCCCGTTCATGGTCCGCTCCTGCCTACGGGCTACCGAGTCGCCTGCTCACGCCTGCGCGAGCATGAAGGATACGGAAATCGGCGGCCCCCGCAAGCATCGCCACGCGAGCGCCGGCGATACGTCAGTGCCCCACCGATGCGATTCGGGGAGAGCGGAAGCGGATTGGAGGATGAGGGGCGGCTTCGGCCCATCTCGCCCGACCTGCTCGCGCAGATCACGCGCCCAAGAGCGACCTCAGTTTCTCGAGAAGGTCTACGTACTGGTAGGGCTTCGCGATGAAGCCGGCTAGGCCCTTGCCGGCAAAGCGCCGGGCCACCTCGTCCTCGTCGTAGCCGCTGGCCAGAAGGACGCAGACGTCTTGGCGGATCCGGCGGAGCTCCCGGAACGTCTCCTCACCGTCCATCTCCGGCATCGTGAGGTCCAACAAGACGCAGGCGATCACGTCAGCGTGCTGGCGGAACACGTCAATCGCCTGGCGACCGTTGGCTGCCGTCAGGACCGAGAAGCCCAGTCTTTCCAGGAGCCGAGTCACCACCGTCAGGACCTGGTCTTCGTCGTCGACCAGCAGAATCGTGCCGGTGCCGCGCCACCGCATCGGCATCGCCGTGGCCCGCCGGGCCGGAGCGACCTGCACATCGAGGGCGGGCAGGAGTACCCGGAACGTGGTTCCCGTCCCGGGCTGGCTCTCGACCACCAGCGCCCCTTCATGCCCGCGAACGATCCCCGAGACGGCGGCCAGTCCCAGTCCGCGACCCGCGAACTTGGTGGTGAAGAACGGATCGAAGATCCTCTCGCGCGTCTCGGCGTCCATGCCGCAGCCCGTGTCGACCACCTCGAAGTAGACGTAGGTCCCTTCGGCACAATCCCTGTTCAGCATCGCTTTGCTCAGGTAGGCTCGGTCGCACGCCACCGTGCCCGTCCTGACCGAGATCACACCGCCTTCATCGCCGAGAGCTTCGGAGGCATTGGTGATCAGATTCATGATGAGCTGGCGGATCTGGGTCGCATCGGCCTCGACGGCCGGCAACCCGTCGCCGAGTTCGTACGCCAGGGCCGTCTTCTTCGAAATGGACACCGACAGCAGGTGACCCATCTCGGAGACCACCTTGTTCAGGTTGACCGCCTCGACGACGAATCGCCCCTTGCCCGAGTAGGCTAACATCTGACGGCACAGCTCGGCGGCGCGACGGGCCGCCTCCTGGATGTGCTTGATGCTCTCGCGGGCCGGCGAGATCGGCGAAAGGTCCATCAGCGCCAGGTCCGTGTTGCCCAGGATGCTTGTCAGCAGGTTGTTGAAATCGTGCGCGATCCCGCCGGCCAGCACGCCCAGGCTCTCTAGCTTCTGGGCGTGCCTGACCTGCCCCTCGAGGTTCTGTCGCTCCTCTTCGGCCTCGACGCGCTCGGTCATGTCGCGCAACACGCCCAGAATATGGGTGCCGCCCCTGTACACCAGCTGTGTGCCATACACCTCGACCGGGAAGGCCGACCCGTCCTTCCGAAAGTCCACAGCGGCGGTCCGGAACACCCGCCCCTGCCGACCCGCCAAGACCGCCTCGTGGAACCCCGCGTGATGGTCGGGATGGATGAACGTCAGCGGGTCGGCGCGTAGCAGCTCCTCCCGGGTCATCCCATGCATCCGGCAGAAGGCCGGGTTCACCTCCACGATGTTGCCATCCAAGTCGAAGATGATCAGACCATCCGTAGCGGCCTCGAAGACGCCGCGGTATTGTTCCTCGCTCTCGCGAAGCGCCTCTTCCGCCCGCCGACGGTCAGTGATGTCGCGGCCGACGGCTTGGTACTCGACAAGGCAGTTGTTCTCGTCGAATATCGCCCGATTGGACCACTGCTGCCAACGGATCTCGTCCCCGGTCGTGACGATGCGGTGCTCATGCGTGACCGCGGGGCGACCGCGACTGAGTGCGTCGATTCCTTGTGCCACTTTCTCCCGGTCCCCTTCCGGAATGAGCGGCATGAAACTGTGGCCGACCAGGTCTCCGGGGCGCTTCTTGAAGTAGCGGCAGTACGCCCCGTTCACGAAGGTGAGCGTCTTGTCGGGCAGAAAACGGCAAATCAGCTCCGTCTGATCCTCGACCACGGCGCGGTAGCGCGCCTCGCTCTCCCGCAACGCCTCTTCTGCGTGCTTGCGCTCGGTGATATCGCGAATCACACCATCATAGGACCTTATTTTCCCCTCTGCGTCGTAATGGGGAACCGGCGCGTTCGCTATCCATCGAAGCTCACCGTCCTTCCGCCAGATGCGATGCTCGATCGGTTGCGGATCGTCCCCTGACAAGATCTGGGACACTTGCGACTGCACGAGTTGGCAATCTTCCTCATGCACCATTCGAATCCAGAGATAGGGGTCGGCGTGGAGCTCTTCCGGTGTGTAGCCCGTTACGGGCTCGCAGGCTGCGCCGTGGATTGTCTCTGCGGGGCGGCCGTTCTCGACGCGGACGGTATAGACATAGTCGGCCACCGCCCTGGTAATCCGCTGGTAGCGTTCCTCGCTCTCTCGGAGTGCCACGTCCGCGCGTTCGTGGCGGGCCTGTGCGGCTTCCAGTTGGGCAACACGCTGGCGTAGCGCCGCCAGGTCGTTGGCGGACCGAACCTTCGTCTTATGCTCGTCTCGGATCATCGCGGAATCCCGCTCTCGGGGGTCCCACACACAGTCCCCATTTGGGTTCCTCGATGGTGTCCTGACGCCACCACAGGCGATTGATGGGATCGCGGGGCCGCTCGGAAGCCCGTGAGCGCGTAGCTGTTGCGGCCCCGAAGCCTGTTAGCTACTACAACTATACCACGGCGAAGCCAGATGCCAGTTCTTTTTTTGCGTAATTTCTTCTCAGTTTTATGATAATATCCTACTTTTCAGATTCTGCAAACTCTAAAACGTAGGATGATAAAGAGATACTTGGAATAATCAAATACTTCAAAGCCACCCTGCATGTCCGCGTCGCCAACCCCGCCCGTATCCGGCAAACCCGGGGGTTGGCGCGCCGCCCAGGGCACTTGGCCGTCCGAATCGGGTCATGGACGCGGCGTGACGCCTCGAAGCACGATGTTTCGCAGCGCCGCCTTGGTGTACCACGTCGCGATCCCGAACGGTCGGACCGGTTGCTGCTCGTCCCAGATCGTGAAGCCCCGGCCTTCCCTTTCAAGATCGATCTTCTGCTGGTCGTCGATCCACGCTTCGATGCGGTCCTTCGTCACACGCAGCCGCACGCGATACCACCGTCCGTTCTCGAACGCCACCGACGAGGTGGTCTCGTTCTCGGCTGCGTGCATGTGATCGACGTTTGACAGCCCCACGACACAGCCGCCCCAGCCCCCGAGGATCAGCGTCAGCGGCGCGTCGCCAACCGGAAACGTCATTCCGCAAAAGAAGTCGCTCCCCTCCACGCGCATCGCCTCCAACGTGACCTCGTAGTCTTCGGTCGGGAACGGGCTCGTCCACGAGATTCCCGTCATGGGGCTGCCGGTCTCCAGGACGATCGTCCCGTCCTTGACGTAGACCTTGCCATGCATCTCGAAGTCGACTTCCTTGACCACGCGCCAGCCTTTCAGCGCCTTGTCTTTCCCGTCAAACAGCGGCATGGGCCTTGTCGGGGCGGCCATGGTCGGGGGGGCGTCGCTAGGGGGCGTCGGCGGGGGATCCGCCTCCTTGCGGACGGCCTCCTGTTGGTGGGGTTCGGTCTTCGCCGCCTCGATCGGCTCGCCGGCCTTCGGGTCCGAGCCGCACGAACCCGCCACCGCAGCCGCCAACAGCCACGCCATGCCCAGAAGACTCCGCCACGTCGTCCCCCGGATTCCCCTTGCACTACTGCACTTCACCATGCTTCGTTACTCCGTTCTAGCCCCCAATCGAGCTGGGGCCTTCGGTTGGGCTCAATCGATCGACGCTCCGACCCGTGGCTTGGCCGGCAGTATATCAGATTGACACGCGCGTCCTGCAGCCGCGTCCCAGAGAATCTCGCGGTGGCGTTGCCGTTGACGGATCGCGACGGATTCCGCGGTCCTTTTGCTTTCGGCACGAATCCTGTATGATAGGGAATCTTGGGTGGCCGCCCCTGCCGTAGGAGCTACCGGAGAGGGCCTAGTCTTATCGAAAGCAGTCTGGCTGAGAGATTCATGACACAACGAAAGAAGGGGCACCCCAAGCGGGACGAGGCGGCCTCACACGAACCTGAAGCGTTTGCCAAGCTGGGCCTGAGCCCGCAGGCCTTGGCTGCCGTTCGGCGGATCGGATACACCGAGCCGACCGAGATTCAAGAGCAGTACATCCCCGCGGCCCTCACCGGACGCGACTGCGTCGGCCGGGCGAAGACCGGCACGGGCAAGACGGCTGCGTTTCTGCTGCCGATCTTCGAGTACTTCTTCCGGGGTGAGAAGGTCCGCGCGCTGGTGCTCGCGCCAACGCGCGAGTTGGCCGTCCAGATCACCGGCGAGTCCCGGAAGATGTCGCCCAACCGCCAACCCCGGGCCACCGCCGTTTACGGCGGGGCCCCCATTGGTCGGCAGATCGAAAAGCTCCGCACCCACCCAGAAATCGTCGTGGGCACGCCCGGACGTATCCTCGACCATTCGCGGCGAAGAACCCTTGTCTTTCGCACCTTCTCCATCGTGGTGCTCGACGAGGTGGACCGCATGTTCGACATGGGCTTCCGCAAGGACATTGGCATCATCCTCGGCAATTGCACCAACCGCAGGCAGACGATGTTCCTGTCGGCCACCACGCCGAACGACATCATGCGCCTCGCCGAGCGCTTCCTGACCGACCCGATCCGCATCTCCGTCGTCGACGAGGACGACCCGTCGATCGGGACGCTGGACCAGCGCTACTTCTCGGTCGCCCAAGACCGGAAGTTGCCGCTCCTGCTCGAAGTCCTCAAGCGCGAGGAGCCCGAGCTGGCACTGATCTTCATGCGGACCAAGCACAGCACCGAACGGCTGGGCAAGGCGCTCCAGAGACGGAATTACAACGCCCAGTTCATCCACGGCGACCTGCCTCAGCGAAAGCGCGATCGCGCCGTTGCCAGTTTCCGCGAGCGGAAGGTCCAGCTCCTGGTCGCCACCGACCTCATGGGGCGCGGCATCGACGTGCCCGGCATCTCGCACATCATCAACTACGACATCCCCGAGAACCCCGAGGACTACCTGCACCGGACGGGCAGATCCGGCCGGATGAACGCGCCCGGCAAGGCCTTCACCTTCGTCACGCCCGAACAGGGCAACGAAATCACTGCCATCGAGATGCTCTGCAACCGCTTGCTCGACAAGGACGAGATCCCCGGCTTCGACAACGGCGTCGGAAAGGGACGACGGCGCCCGCTCGAGAAGAAGCCACCCAAGAGACACGGGCGCTCTCGCCGGTTTTCGTCGAGGTAGGACGGAGCAGCTCTAGCGGGCGGATTCGATCAATCTGCCAGTTGTCAGATGCTCTATGTATCGTGTGATTCAGCGGGGAGGTAGGAGTTGTCATGACAACCACTCTCAACTCGACGTCTCTGATTCCGCTATGCTGTCTGGCGCTCATCGGGCTGGCCGCGGATGCGTTTGCGGCCTCACCTCGGTTCGTGCAAGATCGGTTTGCGATCGGGTTCTGGGTGGATCCGCCCATCGATGGGAAGGCCGACGCCCGCTACGCCGAGATCGCCGAGGCCAACTTCACGATCGTCATCGGCGGCTTCGGGGCGCGGACGCCCGAAACCGTCCAGCGCCAGCTCGCGCTCTGCGAGAAGTACGGGCTCAAGGCCCTGGTCGCCAGGGCCGGGCTCGCCCCGGACAAGTTGCCCGAATCGCCGGCGCTTTGGGGGTACATGATCCGCGACGAGCCGAACGCCAAGGACTTCCCCGCGCTCAGAGAGCTCTGCGACAAGATCCGCGCCGCCCGGCCCGGAAAGCTGTGCTATATCAACCTGTTCCCAAACTACGCCAACGAACGCCAGCTCGGGACCAAGACCTACGAAGAGCACGTCCAACGCTTCATGGACCAGGTCGACGTCGCGGTGCTGAGCATGGACCACTATCCCATCATGCACCCGGACCGGGACACTCGCCACGCTTACTGCCAGAATCTCGAGGTGATGCGACAGAACGCCCTCCGCAAGAAGGTCCCGTTCTGGAACTTCTTCCAGTCCATGCCCTTCGGCGGCCATATGGACGTGACGGAGGCCCAGATCCGCTGGCAGATCTACACCTCCATCGCCTACGGCGCGAAGGGCGTCCTGTACTTTTGCTACTACACGCCTGCCGGGGGCGAGTTCCCCAAGGGCGGCGCCATCATCGACCGGCAGAACCGCCGCACCCGCCACTACGAGCAGGCCAGGCGAATCAACGCCGCCATCAAGAACCTCGGGCCTACGTTGATGAAGCTGACCAGCAAGGCCGTCTACCGCGTCAATCCGCAGAACGACGCCGCGAAGGTGTTGGCCGGATCGCCCATCAAGCAACTGACCAAAGGCGACTATCTGGTCGGCGTCTTCAAGCACGCCGATGGCCGGCGGGCGGCCCTGCTCAACAACTATCACGTCGCCTACACCGCCTGGCCGACGGTCGCGTTCGACGCCCCGCCCGACAAGGTCGTCGAGGTCTGCCCGAAGACGGGCAAGGAGTGTCCCGTCGTCGACGACAGCCCGGCGATGCCCGGACTGCAATTGTCCCTCGATGCCGGTCAGGGCCGGCTGTTCCTGTTACCGTGAGCGATGTTGAGCGATTGGACCTATGGTGCCGCGTCACCTTCGGCGGGGGATTCCGCTTGTTGTGCCTCGGCCAGGGAGCGTTGATACGCCTTCCAGCCCGGGCACCATCCCGTGTGCCATCGCCAGATCCGCGCGAGGATCGCGTTGGGCTTGCGTTCTGAATAGGCCTTCAAGCGACAGGATTCGCACGATTTCGATGCCATGGCGACCGCCCCTTCCCGGCCCTGTGAGCCCCCGGGCCGGCCAGATGGTCACGATGCTACCTATCGAGTGGACGGCGGGCAAGCGGGGGGGCGGGAGACGTCTACTCGGGGACGCCTTCAACCGTTACGCCAGCATCCGCCCGAGCAAGGTCGAAGGCCACCTCGCGGAGGGCCGACAGCGGGTCGTCTGAATCGCGGTGTGAGAAGGTCGCATACTGGATCAGCACCTCGCCGCTGTCTGCCTCCTGGTGAATCTCGATGATCCGCCCGACCTGGGGATAGTCCAGCGTCGAGGCCGTCTTGATCTCGATGTAGCCGCCCCAGTCTAAGACACGATTCTCGTGCACGTGGCCAGACAGGTGCAGGACCACGTTCTCCGATGCGTTGAGCAGCTCCCGAAACTCGCGGGGGGAGACGGCACTCCCGTACAGCTCCGTCAGCCCGCCGCTCGGATGATGCGTCGCGATGATCACCCATTGGCCCTGCTCCGCCGCCTCGGCCAGCTCGCTCTTCAGCCAGCGAAGCTGACGCCTGGAGATGGCGCCTTGCGGGTAGGGCATTCCGGGCACGGCCAGCGGGACATCCGTCGTATCCAGAGCGATCAACCGAACCGTCTCGGCCACGAGACGGCTGTACCAGGTGCAAGGTCCGTCCGCCTCGGTGAACCCATGCCCGATGGGGCTGGATTGCGACGCGAGGTGGGCCTCGAGAAGATCCTGACGCGTGCAGAAGGCGCGATCTGGATTCGGCTCGACCTCCACGACCGGACCGAACAGCGGCGGCGGACTAGGATCTGCCAGCGACACCAAGCCGTAGGATTCCTCGCCGTCCGGCATCAGGACCCTGGGCAACCATGTCCCGGGACGCAATGGAAGCGGGAGAAGACTGATCCGTCGATTGCCCGGCCTGGCCAGGATCGGGAAATTCCCGGCCGCATACACGTCATGGTTGCCGACCACGGCGTACCACGGAATCGTCGGAAGCGGACCATGCCGGCCTTGCGTGTAGAGCCCCTCAGCTTGGAAGGACTCGTACGGATCGAGGAGCGGCGGGGGCAGGTCGCTGGGATCCCGCTCGTCGGGTCCGGACCGGGGGGTCACCGTCTGTCCGTCCATGACCTGCAGGAACCAGCGGAGTTCGTTTTGCTGGGCGTTGTCGACGGCGTCGCCGCCGTGGATCAGCAGGTCAATGCGGCCCACCTCCTCGTGATACCGATTGATGTTCCGAATCATGCCGTCCAGCAGCTGCGTGGCGTACGCCTCCTGAGGGCGCCAGGCGGGCGAGACCAAGACGTCGAACTTCGCCAACCGGCCAGGCGACTGCGTGTCCGTGATGTGGCTGTCGGTGATATGGACCAGGCGAACGAGGAGCGTGTCCTCGCCCGCCAGGAGCCCGGTGATATCGGCCAGAACGGGTGGCGTAGGACTGCCAAGGACGCCACAGGCGCCGACAAGCAGCCCTGCGGACACGAATGCGAGAACCAGTGCTAGTTTGTGTGCGAGCACGGCTTTCATACCAACGGTATCGGTCCGCAGAGCAAGGTACTTGGGGACCTTTGCGCCTCTCACGTCTCCCACACTGCGGGCCGCCTCCCCATCAACACACGGGTGGCGGATCGTCACGTACCGACCGCCCGGCCCATCTCGCGGTGCATCTCGTCGTGACGCTCCTTGCTGAGGGGGTAGGTGCGAAACGACAACGCCGCCAGCAGGAAAAGGACGATCGGGACGCCCACGAACAACACCTTGAGGCCCTGCATCGCCGAGGCCGACTGTTCAACCGCCTGTCCTTCGTACCCCAGGTACTCCAACGTCAGGCCGATGACGCCAAAGGCTGCGCCCTGGCTGACCTTCCGGCAGAACTCCGCCGTGCCCCAGTAGAAGCCCTCGCGCCGTCGGCCCGTGCGGTACTCGTCATAGTCGACCGTGTCGCCGATGATCGAGTAGGGCAGCATCATGAATCCACCGAAGGCCAGGCCCATCGCGCCGAGGCACACGAAGAACAGCCAGATCCGCTCGGGCGTCAACAGGAGCATCGGCGTCACGCTCGCGGCCGCGAGCAGGAAGCTGACGATGAGGGCAGGACGCTTGTCCAGCCGGCGCGACAGCCAGGTCCAAAACGGCACGGCGGCCACGCCACAGAGCAGAAACGTCATGACCCCGAACGGAAACACGTGTTCGGCCTTGAGCCAGTGTTTGGCCACCTGCACCCCGACCATCACGGGGACCAGGATGCTCACGTTGTAGATCACGAACGTTCGCAGGATGATGACGAACGGCTTGTTGCGGATCATCTCGCCGAATCGGACGCGGGCATCGCCCCGCCGGCGTAGGAGGAACTCCGGCCGCTCGAACGTCCCGACAACCGTAATCACCATTGTACCGATCATGACGACGGCACACACGCTGCTGGTGATGGAGAACCCCGCTCGTTCGTCGGCGAACAGCTCGGCGACGAGCTTCGCGCCCGCCCCACAGACGAGCCCCAAGATGTAGAAGGCCTGCCGGTAGGCCATCAGCGACGTTCGCTCGTGGTGGTCCAGCGTCAACTCGGTGCCCAGGCCGTTGTAGGGCACCATGTAAACCGTCGCACCAACGTAGAACGCCGTCAGGACCCCGAACAGATACAGACCCGTGTGCTGGTCCGGTGGCGTGAACAGCAGGAAGAACGCCAGCCCGTACGGCACGGCGGCGAGCAGGATGAAGGGCCGGCGTCGGCCCCAGCGACTCCGCGTCCGGTCCGACAGCCACCCCATCGGGATGTCGGTGAACGCGTCGAGCAGGATCGCGAGCGGGACGACCAGCCCCACCGTGCCCGGACTGACGCCCACGACGTCGGTGTAGAAGTAGAACAGGTAAAGCGTCAGAGAGAACTCGAACAGCCCGTTCCCGTACGTCGAGATGCCATAGCAGATCTTCGTTCGAAGCGACAGTCGCCACGTGGCGGCCGGTGGAGTCTGCATCGATGGACCCTAACAGGAAACCGCGTCGCCCGCTAGCTGGTCTCCGTCTGCGCCGGCCAGGCCAGCATGACCATCGCCGCAATGGCCAGCACCATCCCGCAATACTGCAACGCCGTCGGGCGCTCGCCCAAGAACAAGGCGCCCAGGAGCACCGGAAAGACCATGTAAACGGCCGTCATCGGCGACAGCGTCGAGATCGCGGCGGACTCGGCGATGCGATAGAACCCCCAGTTGGCGATCACGTAGCAGCTCCCGACCACGATGGCGACGACGTGGCCTGGCGTCCAGGTGAAGGCCGACCACTTGACCTTGGGTACGAGCAACAGGCCGACCAGCAGGTAGCCGGGCAGGTTGAACACCACGGCCGTCCAATTGTCGATGTAGCGCGTGGCGACCTTCATCAGGAACAGGCCCACGCCCCAGCCCGAAACGGCAAGCGCGAAGTAGGCCCAGGTACTGGCGGTCATGGCGATCTCCTGCGATGGGTCCGGCCCGACCTCGAAGGTCAATCGAGGGCGGCCTTGACGCGGTTGGCGATGTCCTCGGCCGTCAGACCGACCAGCGACAACACGTCCTCCGGGCTGTTGCCGGACTTGGGGATCCGCCGGCAGGTCATGATCTGGACGGTGTATTGGCCGGACGCGGCGGCGGCTTCGGCCACCGCGCCACCCAGCCCGCCGCCGTAATTGTCCTCGACCGTCAGGATCCTCCCGCCGGTCTTGGCGGCGGCCGCTAGGATGGGCTCGGCCTTCATCGGGAAGCTGTACGCGTCGACGACCGTACAGTTGATGCCGTCAGCGGCGAGGGCGTCGGCCGCCTTCAGCACGACCGTGATCATGTAGCCGCTGCTGACGAGGGTGATGGCGTCACCGTCGCGCAGGACGTTGGACCCGCCGATCTCGAACCGGGCCTGCTTGTCGTAAATCAACGGCACGTCCGGCCGATGGGTTCGCATGTAGCACATCCCGTCGATGTTGGCCATCAGCCCCGTCAGGTGATAGGCCGCCACCGAATCGGCCGGCTGGAACGACACGCAGGCCGGCTGCCCTCGCCCGTCGTCTGCCGACCCGAAGCTTCGGAAGTAGGTCACGTCGAGCAGCCCCATCTGGCTGGGGCCGTCGGCGGCCAGCGACACGCCGGAGTGCGAGCCGACGAGCTTGACGTTCGCCCGGCTGATGTTGGCCATCTCCACCTGGTCGTACGCGCGGGCCAGGAACTTGGCGAAGCTGCTGACGAACGGGATGTACCCGGCCGCCGCAAGACCGGCCGCCGTCGAGATCATGTTCTGCTCGGCGATCTTGCACTCGAAGAATCGATCGGGCAGCTGTTTGGCGAAGTACTCGGCGAACGTCGAGTTGCTGACGTCACCGTCGAGCGACACGATGCGTTCGTCGGCCTTGCCCAACGCCAGCAACGCCGCCCCGTACCCACGACGCGTTGCCAACTTGTTCTTGGCCACCGCGTCAGCCAGCCCCGCGTCGGCGATTCCCTCGTCAAAGGGCGGTAGCTCGATCGCCCCAGCGGGTAGGGCCGCCGGCTCAGCCGGTGGTCGGCTGATCCCCAGCCCGTCCGTGGCGTCCCGAGCGATGCCGAGCTTGTCGTGCATCGAATCCAGATCCGCCAGCGCGCCGTCGACCTGATCGGGCTTGAGCGGCTTGCCGTGATTGCCTTTGGCCTGCAGCACCGGTGCGCCCCAACCCTTGACGGTCTCGATGACGACCGCCAGCGGCTTGTCCGTCGCGCCGGCCCGGTTCAGAGTTGCGTCGAGCGCTTCGACGTCGTGTCCGTCGACGGTCGTCACCTCCCACCCGAAGGCCGCCATCTTGGCCGCCAGCATCTCTACCGATTGCTGCGGCGACACGACGTCCGCCTGGCCCTGACCGTTGCAGTTGAGGATCGCGCAGATGTTGGTCAGGCGTTGGTCGACGATGAAGTCCGCCGCCTCCCAGATCTGCCCCTCGCGCGATTCGCCGTCCCCGATGATGGCGAAGATCGTCTTGTCCACGCCGCGGAGCCTCGCCGCCAGCCCCAGACCGGCCGCAACCGACAGTCCCTGACCCAACGATCCCGTGGCCGCATCGAAGAACGGAAACCCCTCGGCCGGGTTGGGATGCCCGTCGAGCATGCTGTCCAGCTCGCGAAGGTCGGCCAGATCTTCGACCGTCAGCGTCTTGGGTTGGTCCGGCGAACGACCCATGACGCCGCCGACATCGGCGTACACGGCGTACACGATGGGCACGGCGTGCCCCTCGCTCAGCACCAGCCGGTCGCTACCGGCGTGCCAGGGGTTGGCCGGGTCGTACCTCATGCGCTTCTCGAGCAGCAGGACCACGGTGTGGGCCAGCGACAGCCCGCTCGACGGGTGGCCCGACCCCGCCTGGGTCGTCATGGTGATGACGTGTTTGCCTGATTCGATCGCCTTGGCGTTTACACTATCCGACAGACTCATTGCTACCTCCGTTCCATCTCACCAATTCGAAGCCCGGTTACGTTATCGCTAAGGCCCTTGCGGATCAAGCCTGCCGATCGGTCAGGCCGACGGCGATGCGCGTGACAGGCTGGGCAGGGAGGGGAATCACGTTGCCGTCAGCAGGCCTGCTCGGCCCACTGGCGGAGCTGGTTCATTGCCGCGACCGGGTCGGGTTGGGCGAAGATGGCCGATCCGGCCACCAGCGTGTCGGCGCCCGACTCGACGACGCGGGCGATGGTCTCTGGGTTGATGCCGCCGTCGACTTCCAGCCGTTGGTCGGGTCGCAGGCGCTTGCGGATGGCGCTCAATTTGGGCAAGGCATCCTCGATGAATTCCTGACCCCCGAACCCGGGGTTGACGCTCATGACCAGGACCAGGTCCACCAGTTCGACGACGGGCCAGATCGACTCGGCCGGCGTCGGCGGGTTCAGCGTCACGCCGACCAGCACGTCCAACGCCCGCAGATCCCGAACCGCCTGCACGGGGTCGTCGACCACCTCGATATGAAACGTAATCAGGTCACTGCCGGCCTTGGCGAACGAGGCGGCATGTTCCAGCGGGTTGCTGATCATCAGGTGCGTGTCGAACAGCAATCCGCTGTGCGGCCGCAGAGACCTGATCAGCGGCGGCCCGATGGTCAGGTTCGGCACGAAGTGCCCGTCCATCACGTCGAGGTGGAGCAGGTCGGCCCCGCCCGCCTCGACCTCACCGACGTGCTCGCCGAGACGGGCGAAGTCGGCCGCCAGCAGCGACGGGGCGATGCGAATCCGCGGATCGGTCAGGTCAGCCCTCATGCCTCGTCCAGGATCTCGATGGCCTCAAACGGCTTGCCCTCGAGGAACTCCAGGCTCGCTCCGCCCCCCGTGGAGATGTGCGTCATGCGGTCCTCCAAGCCGGCCACGTCGACGGCGGCGGCACTGTCGCCCCCGCCGATGATGCTGGTCGCGCCGGCGTCCGTGGCCTCCGCGACGGCGTGGGCGACGGCGATCGTGCCGACGTCGAAGGGCTTGACCTCGAACTTACCCATCGGGCCGTTCCAGACGATCGTCTTCGCCTTGGCGATCACGTCCCGGAACGCCGCGGCCGTCTGCGGCCCGATGTCCAACCCCTGCTGGTCATCCGGGATCTGCCCGGACGTCACGGTCGTCGTGTCGACGCCCTCCTCTATCTCGGCCGCGCACACCGTGTCGACGGGCAGACGCAGCTTGTCGCCGGCCTGCGCCATCAGCGCTTCGGCCAGATCGGTCTTGTCCAGCTCGCACAGGCTGTTGCCCACTTGGCCGCCCCGGGCCGCGCTGAACGTGTAGGCCATCGCCCCACCGATCAGGATCGCGTCGCACTTGCCCAGCAACGCCTCGATCACGCCGATCTTGTCGCTGACCTTCGCGCCGCCGAGGATGGCGACGAACGGCCG
>CAYMLO010000003.1:0-141976 GCA_964390905.1 uncultured Planctomycetales bacterium
TGCGCTGACGCTTGTTACAGCGGTCACGACTTCGTGTCTTGTTCCCCGTGAGCGTGCGCATGAAGCGTACAGCCCTTCGAGAACCCGAAGATTCGCCGCCGGATTGAGATCACGGCTGCGATAATGCCCCCCAGTAGGCCGGCACTGGCCCCGCCGACACCGCAGCCCGGCTGGCCACAAAAGGGGCATACAGATAACGGCCCTAGCAGCGCGAACAGGCTGAACCACCAGGCGACGAACCGAAAGATCGGGCTCAGCCATTGTGAGCGCCGAATCGCCGCAAGGCCACTGCGTAGTTGTGCGGCGAGCGCCATCATCGTGTGTTCCTTCCGACAAAGGCTGTGGACACACGGTACCGAGCCAGGAGTGGAATCATGTCCCACGTGTTTCCTTCGCCAGCCGTTCTGCACTGTCCCCCAGAAGGCTTTTTAGGCGGTCCAGCGACACGGGGTATGGCTCAATAGGTACCCTTGCCCAATCGCTGATCGTCAAGAGCTTCTCGGGGCTGGCCGCAGACATCTCATCGAAGTAACCCGCCGCATCCAAGACGATCGCCTTGTCATGAGCGGGAAACGTCTCGTTTGCCTTTGCGGCATCCCAGTCCTTGAAGATGTAGTCCCAATGCTCCAGCCAACCCGACGTGAGCCAGTAGACCTTTGCGCCCCCGGCGATCCGGCGTCGCTCGTCAGCGTCGGCGAGCATGTCCACACAGTTCTTCGCTCGCACGCGCGCGACGCGCTCGCCGAAGATCTCCAAGAAAACATCTGTGTCGGCGGCAGTGTCCAGATCCATATAGCATTTCTCGCCGTAGGCGACGATGACTCTCTCGGTGACACCCAGCGCCCTGCTGATCTGTCGGTCGAGTTGCTTGGCGAGTTGCTGTGGCCATTCATGCAGGCCTGGCGCGGTGAAGAACACGTGGTCCCCGTCAAGGAAGCCCATATCAACCAGCAAACGTATCTCACGACGCAGGGTCCCGCACGCGACGAGGCCATGCGTGCCCACCGCCGGGTTGGTCTTCTGTTCACTCATCGTTGCCCAAACAAAGGGGGCCTATCGGGCTGACGATCGGTCAGCGCGGTAGTCCATTCACTCGGCCCTTCTGTCTGAAGAGAGACCGAAAGGACTAGACCATCGCCCGCACCAGATTGTCGAGTACGCCGGTGACCTCAACGGGCACCTTGTGGTATTGCAGCGACACGGGCAACCCGGCCTTGCAGATTGCACATGGCGTCGCCATGTACGCCACGCCGTGCTTCTTGTGGACGTACATGGCCGCATCCGCTCGCGGCTTGCCGCCCGCGTACCTGATCGGCATGATCTCGTCGGTCAACAAACCAGCGCCGCTGCCGCAACAGAACGTGTATTCCTTGATCGTATTGGGCGGCATCTCGTAGAACCTGTCGCAGCAGTACCGCATCACGACCCGGGGCTCCTCGGTGAGCTGACCTGCCCGGGCCGGGTTGCACGGATCGTGGTACGTGATGATCCGATCGTCGTTGAGCGACTTGTCCACCTTGAAGGCTTTGAGCAGCTTGCAGTTGTCGTCCGTCAGCCACTGAAGGATGTGGATCGGGTACTGGTAATCCGGGTGGAGGAAATCCATCGGCCCGCTGAGGGTGTTGGTGTAGATGCCGCCTCGCCACGCGTGGCCACACTCGCCCCACATCAGGATCTTGACCTTCAGGTCCCGAGCGGCCTGGATCATCCGCTGGTTCACCTTCTTGAGGTTCGCGTAGTTGAGGAACAACCCGAAGTTCCCGCCTTCACTGGCATACGTACTGGTCGTCCAACTCACGCCCAGGTGCTTGAAGACCCTACCGTAGGCCTCCATCGTCATGTCGTTCATGAAGTTGTCCGCCGAGGGCGGCACGAGCAAGACGTCAGCGCCCACCTCATCGACAGGATAGGCCACCTTCTCGCCCTTGTAGTCCAGCACGTCATCCTCGAAGAACTCGCAGTTGTTCTTCCAGGCCGGGGCGTGGATGCCCAGGTTGTTGCCCGTTTCATAGACCTTGGCGACCACCTCCGTGACATACTTCGTCCCCACGCCGATCGTCGCCATGATCTCCCGGGCCGCCATCGTGATCTCCGCCGTGTCGATCCCGTAGGGACAAAAGACGCTGCATCGTCGGCACTCGCTGCACTGGTAGAAGTACTGCGCCCACTTCGCGAGCATCTCCTCGTCGAGATCCGCGGCGCCGGCCTTCTCGCCAAGCAGCTTGCCGGGCAGCGTGAAGTAACGCCGGTAGACCTTGCGCAACAGCTCGGCTCGCGCGACGGGCATGTTGTTTGGATCACCCGAGCCGATGTAGTAGTGACATGCCTCGGCACACGCCCCACACCGGACACACGTATCCATGTACACCCGCAGCGCTCGGTACTTCTCCAGCAGCTCGGCGAACTTGGCGATGGCCTTCTCTTGCCAGTTGTCGACCAACGTCGTCGGCAGGTCGATGCAGGCCATGTCCTTTGGCTTGGCGGGGTTGTGATGGATGTCCGCCGCGGCGTTTTCGGTGAGTTCGGCGATTGGGATCTTGTAGGCCATGGTTGGGTTCCCAGATGGTTTGCCCGAGCGAACGACCCCTACGCACCCAGCGCAGGCGACCCTCGGGCCATGCGGTTTCTCAGTTCACCTCTCACCAGCGTCGGATGGGACGAGCTGCCCCCGACCGCAGATGAGCATCCCGTTCAGGTGATCGATCTCCTGAATCACGCATGCCAAAAGGTCTGTTGCGGCCACGTCCAGCTTTCGACTGCGGAGATCATCGCCTTGCAAGTGTACCGGTCGGTATCGTGTGCCTTCAGCCTTCATGCCAAGCAGGCTCAGATGCCCTTGCCTCATGCAAGCGTCGCCAGCGGAACCGCTTTGCAGAATCTACGGTTCGTTGCAGGGCGCCCCTCCGCTTGGTCTCGCCGCGAGCATCAACGCGACCTCGGCTACTCGCCTGCCCAGATTCTGCACGGTCTGTAGACCATACGCGTCAGCCTCTACGCCCCCGTCGCCGCCGCTGTATACGGTCCCGCCAAGGTGTGCGGTGGGCTGGCCATCACTGACGCAGATCATATCGTGACACAGCATCGCAGCACGTACGGCCTGTACCGTGAGTTCCTGTCCGCCGTTCTGGACGCCGCCGACCGCAAGGACGCCTGCCACACGGTCCCGGAAACGCCATCCGTTCCGCCGGAACATCGCGGATCGATCCAGGAAGGCCTTGCACTGGGCCGTCATACAACACAGATAGACAGGCGTCCCGATAATCATCCCTCTAACGTCTTGGTCAGCCAGCGTGGGTATCAAGTCATAGAAATCGTCTTTGATACTGCAGGTGAGTTCCTTTCCGCAGGTACCGCAGGCCACGCAGGGATTGATGCTTCGGCCGGCCAACTCGACGACCTGGGTCTCAATCTGATCGCTGACCTGCTCGGCTGCAGCCAGGCAAGCCTGCATCGCCTTAAAGGTGGTCATGCCCTTGCGAGGGCTGCAACAGATACCCAGCAATTTCGTGCTCATGCGACCTCTCCAAGGGTCGGCGGGTCACTCCCCCTGCCGCAGCCAGCCCCGTTCATGACCCCGGCCAGGGATCCCGGACGCCTGTTGCGCGACAGGACGCCTCTACATGGTAGCCGTCGGCTCCGGTTACCCCTGCGCCGACGTGCGCCCTTGCTCGGCATCCAAGCGTCGAATCGCGGCGCGTATCCCCTCCGCGGGGTTGTCTTTGACGGCGGTCAGGGCTTCTACCGTTTGGTCGGCCACCTTGCGTTGCAGCGCAAAGTACTTCGTGATGCGCTCGATGAGGCCCGATTGCGCCGCCGGCGTGTCGTAGTGTCGGAGCAGCTCTGCTACCCACTCGAGGTTGGCCGCAACCTTCTGCGGAAGCCGCTCGCCGTCATGGCGAACCGCTCCTTCGGGACAATCCTCATGGCAGGTGCCGCACCGGATACAGGTTTGGTCGTCAATAACGGCCAGGTCATCCGCTTGGAGCGTGATCGCTCCCACCGGGCACTCCTCAACGCACGTACCACACCCTGTGCAGAGCTCCTCGCTGATCCAAGGCATCCCCGAGACTCCTGTCGATGTGAGGCCCCGAGGGCCTCGCCAGATTACTCCTCTTCACCCAATTGCTGAATCCGCTCCTGCAATTGCCGTAGCTGGGCTGTCATGGCCTCCGCTTGCTGTCTTAGATTGGCCAATTCGTCCTGCTTGCTCAGTCCTTGACCGCCCTGCGAAGCGTCCCCGGGAGCGACCGGCCCCGGGCCAGCGCCTGGCCCGATGCCCATGCCACGTCCCATGCCTCGTCCCATGCCTCGGCCCATCCCGCGACCACGGCCCCCGCCCATCCCCATGCCCCGTCCGAGTCCCCCCCCGCCGCCGCCGCCGCCGTAGCCCGATCCTCCCTGCATGGGCATTGCGGAGCCGGCACCGGGACCGGCCGCCATACCGAAGTGTCCGTCGACGTTCGGCTCAGCGGCCACGTCGAATGCCCCTGCCTTGAACTGCTCCACGGCGTTTCGTACGGCACCGGAACACCCAATCGCCACGGTGATGCCCGCCGCGCTCAACGTCTGGTGGGCATTTGGGCCGCAATTGCCCGTCAGGACGGTCTTCACGCCCTTCGCGGACATCAGTTGGGCCGACTGGATGCCCGCGCCGCCGCCGAGGGCGACGTTCGGATTCTCAGCGGCCTCGAACTCCATGGTGTCCGTGTCGATGATCAAAAAGAACGGACACCGACCGAAACGCGGATCCACCTCCGCGTCCAACGAGGCTTCAGTAGCCGTAACAGCTATCTTCATGGAAGGGTTCCTCTTCTCAGGGATCGCCACATCGAAGCGCAGCCATCACCTCGGCGCGCATGTAGACCGACTCAGCTCGCCTCACCAACCCCAGAACCGTCGCCCGCGTCCCCGCCCTCGACCGAAGCCACGCCCCCAGCCGCGTCCGGGACCTCCCAACCGAGCGCCAAGCCAGGGGGTACCGTACCCATAGGCCTGGGGGAAGAGCGGGTAGCTCACGCCCGGATAGCTCCTCTGGAGCCAGCGCGACTGCCACGAAATGGGATTGCCGTATCCCGGGACGGGATACCCGGCGCAGTAACCTGCTGCGCGACCCGTCATCGGCCCCAATCCGAACGGTCCAGTGCCATCTCCTGCCGGCATCGTCATTACCTCCTTCGCTGCTTCTGCGAAAGCGCCGACCGGTTCACTGCGTTGGCCGGCATGGTCCTGCCCAAAAGACGAACCCCCTGCGTCCGCAACCCTCTCAACACAGAACCCCATCCCCCCGCCGGTCATCGGGCCCGTGCCGAGGGGTCCTGTCCCATCGAACCCGGGCATGGCACCTCACCTCCCTCTCAGTGGGCCTCTTGACGTCTAGGGGCAACGTACATCCCTCGCTTCTGGACCCATCGACGGCTTCAACCCCGCGGCAACACCTTCCACCTCTCTCGGCGTGGGCTTCGCATCGACTGACTTGTGCAGAACCAAGCTGCCGATCTCACAGCCAAGATCCCTGGCAATCACCCGACACTTGGCCTTGAGCAAGAACCAAATGTCTTTCTCCACATCGCTGAGGGCCTCGTAGTTCCCTTGGCCCTTTGCGACGATCAGGTCGGCGTTGTGGAAACGTGCCTGGAACTCCCTGCTACAGTCAGCCAGGATCGTGCCCGGTGCATCGGATCCGTTGTCAATGACGCTGACCAGCCCAGAGACACCTGCGGCCTGCGCATCTGCCATCGTGGCGTCATTGATCACCGCAGATCCCTTGACCACCACCGTCAGCCGCTCCAGCGGCATCCTCTCGATCAGCAGTCTATCGAAGACGATCTCTCCGGCGTTGTCGGCCAGGTAGAGAATCTCCTCCGCCCTCGAGACGGCGCGCCAGAAGGCCTCGACATCCCCATCGAGGGGCTGTGTCAGAGCACGTTTGACGGCCTCGTGAACATCGGCGTCGTCCAGATCGACGGTCACACCGAAGTCTATGACGTTGCCAGCCAAGGCCAGCCGCACGGCCACTTCCAAGGGATGGGCCGAATGCTCCACGAGCCCCTTGAGCTTCGGGTACATGTCCAGGGCCAGCCGGTTGAACCGCCCTTTGATTTTCCCATAGGGGTCGCCGCTGCCTGTCAGCTCCCTGATGGAGCGATGGATCCGCTGACCCATCGCTGGAGGCGGCAGGCGCAGGTCCATCTCACTGGCTTCATGCAGGACGTCGCGAAGCAGCTGTACGTGGATCGCCTCGTCGTCAGTCACCAGACGAACAGCGTCCAGGGCCTGCCGCACGAAGCAGGGAATGCAGTCCAGGTAGGTTCTCATGTCTCGCAACTACGCAAGTTGTCCTCGCGGGCCAGGCCTGGTCGCGTCGCAGCATCGAACACCAAACAGACTCAGCTATTGTGTGCGGACACAGCCACGCTTGCACCTGAGCAGGTGGCACACGGCGTGCCAAGGCCGCGCTTGGGGAATGCTGGGCAGAAGCCCTTTGCAGTCAAAACTTTAGCAACCTGATCCATCGGAAGAATCGAACAATAGACTCGCGATCTGCGAGCGTAGAAGGAGAAGATGGGTGCAAGGTGCAGCACTACCCCCGTCTTTGGCTGCAGCCAACCCTGCCGGACGGGTCATCCGGCGTCAGGCCATGTCACTGGGCAAGCGAACACAGCGCGCGATGGGAGCCGAACCCACATGGGCGGCTTGAAGGGCCGACCGCAGTGCATAGAAAGTCCATCAATAACAACCACTTGTGACGAGTGACGGGAGAGCTTGTCCGTCTGCTTGTCGTGTTGGCGGCAGAAGGTACCCGACCTGACCGAGGCAATCAAGGCTTTGGGGCCTGCTTCCTGAGCCGTTTCGACTCGGAATCGTAGCGATGATGAGAGGGGCGGGAGGGAAGTGACAAGGGCACGCTGGGCCCGACAACCGTGTTGTCCAACACGATCACCTTCAGGCAACATCAGGCAGTGGCAACGCCAGTTGCTCGATGCGGTCGAGGATGGACGCGAACGAGCTTTGTGGCGCCGCCACGTCGTGCCAGACGCTTGCCAACGTTCCGTCATCCAACGCGACGCAGGGCCGCACTACTGGCCCTTGGCTGCCGATGGTTTCAGTGGCACTCGGATCTTGGCTAGGTAGATGCTGGCCTTGCCCTCGTGCGACGAATAGTAGCTCATCCACAACAGCCCGTCATCCTCGTTGTAGACCATGCCCGCATAGCTGGTGTCGCCCCCGCTGGGCAGAGCCAGCACGGGCTCGTAGCTCGTCGTCGTCATGCGGGCCAACATGGTCCTCTTCGGCGAGCTGTATCTTCGTGCGGAAGCCCAGAGAGATCCGTCCGGCAGGCGGATGAAGTTTGGGCCGCCCATTCTGCCGCCCTCGAGGTTCTTCAGACGAGTCCACTTCCAGTCGGTATAGGGCGGCCGGCTTGTACCGATCCACTCAGGCCGGGTGAATGCCACCATGGTATCGTCAGCAAGAAAGCGCAACGTGGTCTCGCTGCCATTCCACGCCTTGTCAGGCAATATGGGCTCGGCGATCCACTTCCAATCGAGACCGTCCGTCGATGAGTACAACATGATCCTGCGCGGATTCCTTCCATCACCAAGCTTCGACATGCTATACCCCACGCCTTTGTGCCAGGTTGTCCGCCAGAGCCAATGGTCTTCGGCGAGCACTTTCTTGGGCGTTGTCCATTGCTTGCCGTCGCTCGAGAATGCGATGCGCGGCGCCCGCGTCAACGGCTTGCCCGACTTGCTCCACAACGTAGCGGCTGTAGTGCATATCAACCTCCCGTCGGGCATGATCGAGAGCTTGGGGTCGCGCAGATCCATCCCTTCCTCGCTCAGCAGTGCCGCTGAAGTCCAACTCTCGCCGTCGTCGGAGACGATAATGCGAAGCTTGCCCATGCTCTTACCGTGCCCTCCGCTCTCGCGAAAAGAACACCACCAGCGATCCTTGAAGCGAATCAGATCAGTGAAGGCATTGTGCTTGGCCTTGTCCCAGATCTTCTTGACTGAAACGATCTCGGGCTTGGGCGCCGCCCAGGCAGACCCCGGGTGGAAGCCAGAGACCCCACACAGCAATCCCACCGTGCAAATGGTCTTCCTCACCAGAAACCTCCTACAGAATCGACGTTGACGAATGATCGTTCAGCAATGCGATCAAGAGCATGCCAGTGGCTGTCTGTCGGGCAGTGCTGAACGAATCAGCGGCCACAACCAAGCAAGCCGCCGTCATCCCTTCAGCTTCCAGCGCGCCTGCCGCAACACGGCAGGCTTCGCCCCCCGCATCACTTCGTCCCAGACGTTTGGCAGCGTACCGCCTTTCCGTCCTGGGGTCGAGGGGTAGCTCATGTCCGCACCCATGGCGCCGCCGGAGATGATCATCCGCCCCGGCCACCGGAAGAGGGAGGATCTGCAGTCATGGCCCAGTCAGCGGGAGTCTGTGACATGGGGCCAGACCGTCGCCGCCGCCAAGATGCGACTCGAGAACAGGAAAGCACTTCAGCCAGGAGAGAACACCCCGAACCAGGGCGCGTCAGCCAAGGAATGAGAACAGCGGGCGATGGGAATCGAACCCACATGGCCGGCTTGGAAGGCCGGGGCTCTGCCATTGAGCTACGCCCGCGCATCGCACCGGACACCCACGGGCACGGCGCACATGATAGCCTACGAAACAGACGCCGCGACGTCAATCTCGGCGCGTTCCTCACGACTTGGACAGCGGGGCAACCCCTGCCGATCCGCGCTCATGCGCTATCGCTGTCCGCCGGCTGCGCCGGACGGAGCCGACGTGGAGGAGGCGGGTCGAATGCGAACTGGCCCGCCCGACCGGTACCAGGCCTGGCGCCCGGCCAGGCTCTTGGTCAACGCTTGGGACCCCCGGCGCTGCGCGGCACCAAGGGCGGCGCCGATCGTGGCTTCAGCCTGCTGATACTGGCCCAGTTCGGCGTAGGCGGCCGCCAGGGCGTCAAGGGCCAGCGGATCGTTGCGGTCGGTGAGACGGCAGGCCCGTTGGGCCAGCGACAGGGCCTCGGGTCCGTTGCGGACCGAGTCGGCCGGACACGTCGCCAGCAGCCACGCGAACCGATGCAACGTGACGATGTCCTCGGGAGCCAGGTCCAACGCTAGTCTGTAGCGGCGGGTGGCCTCGGCCCATTTCCCCTGCATCACCAGAACATTGGCCAGATCCCGCTGGGCCGGGGCGCTGCGGGGACGGAGACGAGCAACCGTCTCGAGATGACGGGCGGCCTCGTCGAGCTGCCGCAGCTTGAGCATCGCCTTGGCCAGCTTGGTACGCGCACCCGTGTGCGCGGGTTTGATCTTCAGGGCCTCTCGGTAATGTGCGATGGCCGATGTCACCTCACCCCGTCGGAAGTGCAGCGCCCCCAGGTTGGCGTGGGCGTCTTCGTCGCGCGGGTCGATCCGCAACGCCTCCCGGTAGTGCTGCTCCGCCTCCTTCATCAGCCGATCAGCCTCCTTCCGGATCGATCCGGTAGGGTCGCGTCTGGCCTGGGCCATCATCGTTTGGGCACGACGCCCCAGCAGCGTGCCCAGGTTCGTGTGGACCATGGCCACGTTGTTGTCAACCGCCAGCGTATCGCGCCAGACGCGCTCCAGATCCGTATACGTCGCCGCGTGTCGCCACGTGATCGTCGCGAAGATGGCGACCACGGTCAGCCCCCACAGGAGCCGCTCCCACGGCGCCCATCGGGCCGCACGTCCGGATAAGCAACTGGCCGCCAGTTCGGTTCCCCAAGTCGCCAGGCCGACCGCCCAGGCGATCGCGCCCATGCTGGCCAGGTACTGCCAGTGGTCGGCCACGTAGCAGTACTTCATATAGAACATGTCGAAGTAGCCCAGCACTGGAAACAGACACACCACGAACGCACCGAGACCGACGAACATGCACCTGCCCCACGTCCGCCACGTCCACACGAAGACGCCCGCCAGCGCGATCACCCCCGCCATCGGGACGTAGCTGGTGACCGATCGCGGGTCGATGTGCCACTTGGGATAGACGAACATCAGCTTGTAGGGCACGAGCGTCTTGGCCAGATAGAACCAGATGATGTGGCCGGCCACCGCCGTTCGTTCGGCAAACCCGGCGGACCATTCGTATCCGTGCGCCCCGGCGCTGTGTTTCTGGAACCAGACCGTCACGAGGCCCAGGCCGACGGCGATGGCCATCAATCCGCCGATGCGGCCTGCGTCCTGCCACCGCCAGGACCGGCGCAGCCAGAGTCGGCACAGGACCACCACCGCCGGCAGCATCGCGACCGACGCCTTCGATAGCATCGCCAGCAGGAACAGCACGACGCTCGCTGCGTACCAGGCCCAGCTGTCGCGCTCGTCACAACGGAGGTAGCACACCAAGGCCAGCAGACAGAACAACGCACTGAACGGATTGACGAACTCGCTGATCCACGCCACCGAATCGACGTGAACCGGATGGACGGCAAACAGCGCGCCCGCCAGCCACGCCCCTGGTACGCGAAGACGGACCAGCACCTGCCACAGCAACACCGCCACCAGGCCGTGCCAGATCACATTGACGACGTGGTAGCCGGTCGTCTCCGTGCCCCACAACCGCCACTGGACCCAGAAGGCGGTGTAGAACAGCGGCCAGTAATCCTTCGGCTCGCTGCTGAACCACAGCTTCCGCAGACCCGACACGTCCTTGTAGAACGGGTTATCGTAGACGCGCTCGTTGTCGCCCCAGATCCACGCACCGCGCATCGCGGGCAGGTAGACGACGAACGTCAGGACCAAGATGATGGCGGCCCGTGCCCACATGGGCACGCGATCGATGACTTGGGGCGCGGGAGATGCCGGCGGATTGACCGCGTCATCGGACATGCCGGCATTATAGGCCATCCGATCCGGATCGTCCTACGCGACGGCGCCCGCGACGAAATCGCGCAAGGCGTCTTCCCACGGACGCATCGCTTGTCCGGTCAGATCGGTGTAACGGGCCGTCGACAGAACGCTGTAGGCGGGGCGCTCGGTGGGGCTGGCGAACTCGGCCGCCGTGATCGGCAAGACCGGCGTGGTAAGCCCGGCGAGTTCCAGCGCGCGGCATGCCAACTCGTGCCAACTGCATTGGCCCGCGTTGACGACGTGAATGACGCCGACCGCTCGTGCGCGGATCAGATGGACGATCGCATCGGCCAGATCGACGGTGTAGGTCGGTGATCCCACCTGGTCCGTCACGACGCGAAGCTGATCTCGCTGGCCACCCAGCCGCAGCATCGTTGCCACGAAGTTCTTGCCGCAAGCGCCATACAGCCAGGCCGTCCGGACGATGCAGGCGTCGGGCAGGTGTGTTTGAACCGCTCGCTCGCCGGCCAGCTTCGACTCGCCGTACGGGCTGGTCGGGCCGACCGGATCGTCCTCGACGTAGGGCCGGTCGGATCGTCCGTCGAACACGAAATCGGTCGAGACGTGCACCATCGAGGCCCCAACGCGGGCGCACGCCGCCGCGATGTAGCCCGGGGCGTGGCCGTTGACCCTCATCGCCAACGCCGGATCGCGGGTGCAGCCGTCGACGTCGGTGTAGGCGGCGCAGTTGACGACCAGCCTGGGCTGATGTTCGTCGATGAAGGCGTGAACGGCCGATTCGTCGGTGATGTCGACGACGTCCCAATCGGCCACCTCGACGGGCGGAGGCAGGGCGTCCGGTTCGTCAGCGCGGCGACGTTTCCACGCCGAAACCAGGTCGCTGCCCAGCATCCCGATGGTCCCGAAGATGATCGCCGGTTTCATTGATCGATCGATGCTCCCTCGTCGCGGGGGGACGTCTATCCCGGCGCGCCGCGATCGCCGTACTGCCGCTGGTAGTAGTCCAGATACGCGCCGCTCTTGATCGACTGCCACCAGTCCGAATGGTCCCGATACCACTGGATGGTCTGGGCCAGGGCGTCGTCGAAGGCATGCTGCGGCGTCCAGCCCAGCTCGGTACGAAGCCTGGTCGAATCGATGGCGTAGCGGCGATCATGCCCGGGCCGGTCCTCGACGTACTCGATGGAGCTTTCGTCCTTGCCGCAGGCGGTCAGGATGCGACGCGTCAGCTCGAGGTTGGTCAGCTCGCAGTCTGCACCGACGTTGTAGACCTCGCCCGGCGCGCCCTTCTCCAAGATGGTCCCCAGCGCGGCGCAGTGGTCCTCGACGTAGATCCAGTCGCGGACGTTCAGCCCGTCGCCGTACAAGGGCACCTTTTTGTCCTCGAACAGGTTCGTCACGAACAACGGGATGACCTTTTCTGGGAACTGGTACGGCCCGTAGTTGTTGCTGCATCGCGAGACGATCACCGGCAAGCCGAAGCTGTGGTGATAGGCGCGGCAGATCAGATCGGCGGCCGCTTTGCTGGCCGCATACGGACTGTTGGGGCTCAACGTCGACGACTCGGTGAAGCTGCCCTCCGGGCCGAGCGAGCCGTAGACCTCGTCCGTGCTGACCTGCAGGAACCGTCCCACGCCGTGCCGGCGGGCCGCGTCCAGCAGCTGCTGCGTGCCGACGACGTTCGTCCGCACGAACGGTTCGCTCGACATCAGGCTGCGGTCGACGTGGCTTTCGGCCGCGAAGTTGACGACCGCATCCACTTCGGCGGCCATCAGGCGGTTCAGCAGCCCCCCATCCGTGATGTCGCCGCGCACGAACGTGTACCGGGCGTCGTTCTCGAGCCCGGCCAGGTTCGCCAGGTTGCCCGCGTAGGTAAGTGCGTCGAGGTTCACGACGTGGGTATCTGGCCAGCGCGCCAGCGCCCAGTGCACGAAGTTCGATCCGATGAAGCCCGCCCCGCCGGTGACCAGGATGCGGTTCATGTCCGTCCTCGGGGTCCGTTCCCACCAGACTTGATACGATCGGCCGGCGACGTCGTTCGCCGTGCCGAGTCACTTCCTCCCATCGGTCGGTCGCGATGCCCGCACACGCCCACCGACGCACGAATCAGTCGAGCCTGTTCGCGCCGCCTTCTGCCACCAGCTTGTTGGCACGAAGCAGCGACTCGAACTGCCCCGCATCGGTCCACCAGCCCTCGAGGATCTCGTACGTCATCGTGCCGGCCTCGATGTAGGCGTTGTTGACGTCCGTGATCTCCAGCTCACCCCGGCCCGATGGCTCGAGGGTCTTGATGATGTCGAAGACCCGACCATCGTAGAAGTAGATACCGATCACGGCGAACCGGCTCTTGGGCTGCTTGGGCTTCTCCTCGATCGAGACGATCCGGTCGCCGTCGATCTCGGGCACGCCGAACCGTTCGGGATCAGACACCTCCTTGAGGATGATCTTCGCGCCCTCGCGTTGGCTAAAGAAGTCGGCCGTCGCGCGCCGGATGTTCTGCTCGATGATGTTGTCGCCCAGGACGACGACGATCTTGCCGCCGTCGGCGAAGTCCTCAGCCAGGCTGAGCGCGTCGGCGATCCCGCCCTCCCCTTCCTGGTAGGCGTAGTGAAGCCGTCGAATCCCCAACTCCTCGCCGTTGCCGAGCAGTCGCAGGAAATCGCCCGCGTTGTTCCCGCCCGTAACGAGCATGACCTCGTTGATGCCGGCGTTGACGAGGCACTCCAACGGGTAGTAGATCATCGGCTTGTTGTAGACCGGCAGGAGGTGCTTGTTGGTCACCTTCGTCAGCGGCAGCAGCCGCGTGCCCAGCCCACCTGCCAGAACGACGCCCTTCATCGGTCAGCTCTCCTCGTAGCTCAAGCATCCTGCCGATCCCAAACAAACGGGATCGCCGGGTCTCTGGCCGGGGCGCGCAACTCGTCGGGCGCCTCTGGGTCGTAGGGATGCGTCGGCACGTTAATGACGATCACCTCCTGCTCGGAGATGCACTTGAACCCATGCATCACGCCGGGGGGAATCTGCAGGAAAATCGGATTGTGCACGCCCATGTAGAACTCATTGACGTGGCCGTGCGTGGGCGATCCCTCTCGCTGGTCATATAAGCCCACCAGGGCCATGCCCTGCACGACGGCCCAGTTGTCGGTTTGGATCTTGTGGTAGTGCCACGCCTTGACCACGCCGGGATAGGCCGCCGTCATGTACACCTGCCCGAACTGCTCGAACAGCGCGTCATCGCAACGGAAGATCTCCATCAGGCGCCCGCGCTGGTCGGGAATGACCCGCAGCGGCTTGACGTGCACGCCGTCAATCCGTCCCCGTGGCGCGGCGGCGTTCGATGCTTGGGACATGCTCAATTCTCCTGCCGAGGAACGTTGACCTCGCGAGACGACCGGACCATCCCGACATTGGCCCATCCCTCGAAATCGTAGACCACGATGCGTCGTCCTGCAACCGGAGGGCGGTCGCCCGTTCGGCGACGGGCGCGAGAGAGCCTGGGCCGGGGGGGCCCCGCCCTTTTCGAGTGGCCGCGGGACGCGGCTCTCGGAAAGGACGGGAGACGGAATGGACTGCGAACCAGCGATTCCGTCCCCCACCGCTCCCCCTCGCGTTCCGCGAAGGGAAACGAAGGATGGGGCACCCCTTCTTACTGGCTTGACGCGCCGATCTCCCGCGGCGCCCTCGGGGCGAACGCCATCGACGTCTGGATCGGATACGCACACGTGCAGCCTGAACTCCCCTCGGGCACGAGCACCAACCCGCCGGCCGGGATGATGTTGACCCAGCATCCGGGCCGGTTGACGCGGGATAGCCTCGTCTGCTTGCGGTCTGCCAGGTTCAGCATGGCGGGGTTTCGGTCACGGTAGAACAGGCACGATGACGAGGCCGTCACCGTCCCACACCCGGTCCGGTCGTGGTTGAAGGTCCAATCTGGGACGGGTTTGCCGGTGTAGAGGTCATAGGCGTGGGCCTCGGCGTAGATCGTCTTGTCCACAATGACGGGATGGCGGACCTGCTCGCCGTGCGTTCCGCCCCGCCGCCAACGGGTGTCCCTCGTTTGCCGCCACCGGACCTTGCCCGTTCGCGCGTCGAACCCGATCAGATCATGCCACAGCTGACGCCCCTGATTCCTCGCCCCGAAGGCGATCAGCATGTCGTCGGCGTGGATCAGATAGACGATCTGTCGGAACGCCTTCAGGTCGGGCGTCTGCTTCCACACGACCTGGCCCGTCTTTGCGTCGAGCGCGACCAGGGCCATGCCGTCCTTGATGAGAACGTTCATCGCGATCTGACCATCGCGGTCCTCGGCTGCCTCGCGGCTGTGGCTTTCGACGAAGTAGACGCGGCCGCCGCCCGCCGCGATCGATGGATTGATGATCACGCCCGATCGGTACGTCCAGCGCTTCTTGCCGCTGGTGCGATCCAGACAGAACAGGCTGTCGCTGGTCACCATCCGCTTGTAGTCGCCCCACTGGTAGGCGTCAGCCGACCGGCTGATCCGCGTGTAGATCGCCTCGGCCTTCCGGCCGCTGCCGAGCAGCAGGTCCCCCACGATCCCGACGTAGCCCCAATGGCGCGTCTGACCGTCGATCAGCTGCAAGACCGGAAACGCGGTCACCTGACGCCCCGTCGCAACGTCCAGATTGAGGCACTTGTCTTCAGCGGCGACGTACAGACGGTCCTCGGCGACGGCCATGCTCCCCCCGTCGAAGGGCGCGCCCAGCCGGCGGGAGTTCGGCACGTCGAGGTCCCACAACGCTGCACCGTTGTACGCGTCGACGGCGAAGATGCGGTTGTCCCCGGGGATGAAGACCCGACCGTCGCGCACCAGCGGCGGGACGTTGCGGTGATGACGGTCGATCATCTCGCGCGGCCCGGGTCGGCCGAACCACTGGATCCGCATCGGGCCCGTCAGCCGCTGGTCCCCGCTGCACGCGGTGTTCGACGCAGCGCCGTACATCTGGGTCCATTCGCCGCTGCCCGGCAACGGCCCGCGCCGGCAGGCCGCCCACAGGCCGTTCTGCTCGACCTGCTTCCACGCAGATGCCGCCGCCTGGCCCATCCATCGCTTCAAGGCCGAACGCTTGGCGCCGCTGTCCAGCCTCATGGCCTGAGCCGGCAGACCGATCCACGCCGCGCCCCCGCACGGCCTCAAGACGCGGAACACCTCGGCCGCCGGCGTCGGGAGGGAGCTGCCCGTTTCCGTGGCATCGCTGACGACCAGGTTCATGGTGTAGTCGGCGTAGGGCAGTTCGGTCAGTCCTCCGCGATGAACCGTCACGCGCCGACCGTATAGACCCGCCCGGTCCAGCGCCTTCCTCGCCGCCAACACCTTCGCCTCGTTCGGCTCGATCCCGACGACGTGCAGCTTCGTCCGCTTGGCGATCTCGTAGGCCAGCCGCCCCTCCCCGCAACCGAGCACGAGGCAGTACCCCCTGTCGATGCCCGTCTGAGCGACGAGGTGATCGGCCGTCGACGCGCACACCGATGTGCGCTCGCCCGTGGGATAGGGCACTTGCACGTCCGCAGGACCCACGGTGCGGACCTTCGCCGCCGTCCGACCGAAGCAGTGGATCGTCCCCGTATCGCTGCTGACGTAGAGTCGCCCGTTCGAGACGGACAGGCCGCACGCCCTGCCCGAAATCTCGCGCGCCCACACGCGCTTGCCATCCGACGCACGAAAGGCCGCCACCTCGCCGTCCCCTCCCGCAAACAACACGTCCCCGGCCAGGATGAGCGAATAGCGATGCCTGCAGGACTGCTTCCACCCGAAGCAATCCGGCCCCTCCTCAAGCAACTTCTTCAGCGCCGCTCGGGCGTCCGCAAGCTCCTCTCTCAGCGCCTTGCCCTCCTTGCCGCCGGCGTATCTGCCCAGCTTGCCGATCTTCTTGAGGATGTTGCCTTGTTTGGCCGCCATAGCCTCCCGCTGCTTCCTCAGGTCCAGGTAGCGAACGCGATCGAAGGCCATCAACTGCATCGTCGTCTGGAGATAGGACGTCCGCGGCCCGGCGATCAGACGAATCCCGCTGAAGCTCGCGATCCGGTCCCCCCGGCCCGCACCCGCGACCGCCAACCGTCCGTTCTCCCCGGGGCCGTGGATCAGATGCTCGTCGGCCAGCAGCGCATACGTGCCGCCCTCCCCACGATCGGCTTTGACCACGCCCACCTGCTTGCCGTCCCGACGATCCAACACCACCGGCGGCGTCCGGCCGGTGGGTACGTAAAGGCACGACCGTGACGCGAGCAAGTACCCTTGCGGAGACAAGCCACTCGGGTCCGTCTTCCAGACGACCGTCCCATCCGTCGCGCTCAGTGCGCAGACCGACACGCCCTCCGTCGGGAACAATCCCGAGCAGAAGTAGACGACATCATCCTGAATGACCAGTCCCGTCCGGACGGGTCGGACCGAGACCAGCCGACCATTCCCCGGGATCTGCCGGTTCTCGTCGCAGGGGCGGTATCGCCAGACAAGCCCCCCGTCGGCCGCTCGCAGGCAGTAGACGAATCCATCGTCCGAGCCCACGTAGACCTTACCCTTGTGCACGGTCGGGCAGAGGCGGACCGGTCCACCCGTGTAGAACGACCATCGGGCCTCTCCGGTCGATGCGTCCAGGCAGGTGACCTTGTCGTCGGCCGACGACCCGAAGTACACCGCGTCGGCGACGGCGGCGACGTGGAAAGCCCGATCGTACGTGACCGACGGATTGAGCGTCGGCATGTGATGCCACAGATCCGCGCCGGCCGGCTTGGGCCACGCCGGTTGAGGCGGCTGTCGCGGAACGTGTCGCCACTGCTCATGCAGGGGCAGCTCGAGGCCCTCCTGCGTGATCGCGCTTCGCCGAGCGTCCTGTCGGTACGTGGGCCAGTCAGCCGCACCGACGGGGGCAACTCCAGAAACGACGACAAGAACGCCGATCGCGCAACCGAGCCACGTGGCGCGCAACGGTACGGGCGGACGGGTGCCCCATCCTTTTCGAGTGGCCGCGGAACGCGGCCCTCGAAGAGGGTGGGGGACACAGTCGCCCCCGAAGGTGCTTGAGGGATGCGATTCCGTCCCCCACCCTTCGATCCCCTTCGCGTTCCGCGAAGGAGATCGAAGGATGGGGCACCCCTGCGCGAGGGCAAGGACGCCGATCGCGCGACCGACCCACCTCGAGCGACGGTGCCCAGCGCTGGTTACGGTGTCCACGTCACCCCTCCGGATGGCTGCCTGTTTGACCATGATGTGTTGCGGCTAGCCCCACGCGACCCCCGACGCCTACGACCCCCCCTCCGCCACCGCCTGGATGCCGCACAAGACGGCCGAACGGATCGCCGCAGATTGGGTCGGCGTCAGCGTGATTCTCAATTCGCCCTTGACCTTGATACCTTTGAACGTTCGGACGACCAGCCGATTCGGCCCGCCGGCCTGCTTGGCGATGTCCATGCTCGGCACGACCCGCTTGCCCTGCAACGCAACATCGAAAACGCGCTGGCCGGGTTTGGCGCCCTTCGGTTCGCAGAAGTGGAGGCACACCGTGTACGAACGCGTGCCGGCGGGCTTCTTGGCCAGGGCGATGACCATCTCGGTCAGGCCCTCGACGCCGGACGCAGCCACCCACCCCAAACCGTCTCCTTGGATCGACGACGAGTGCTTGCGAAACCACCGCACCGTCTCCGGCGCAACGGCGATAGACACCTTGGGCGACCGTCCGCCCACGCTCGGGTAGTCCAGCCACAACGTGCCGTCGTCCGATACGCGATCGCCCGGCGCGCCGAGGTTGATGCCCACTCGCTTGATGGGTTCATCGCCCACGTCAAACGGATTGAACGTCCACACCTCGACCTCGGGCATGTGGACGAAGGCTAACGAGCACTGGTTCTGATAGCTGCACGTGCACGTCCGCGTGTAGTCCGGCGAGTTTAGCACGCCGTTTGCTGGGATCAGATTGGACGTGCAGCCGGATTTGAACCCCCCCAGATTGCCCGTCCCGCCGAGACGCGGCAGATCGAAGTATCCCGCGGCCGCCGACCGAAACGTGATCAAGTGCTCGCAGGCGACCGCCGTGCCGCAACCGTAGTTGCGCGCGTACCGCCAGGGCATGTCGGCGCCGGTCAAAGGACTCTTGCGCACCAGCTCCTCGCCGGTCAGCAGGTTCACCGCGCGAGCCTGCGTAATGATGGTCTCCCCGTGCAACATGCAGGGCCCGCGGTAGCCGTGTTCCTGATTCCACACCACCGATCCGTCCTTGCCTCGGTGGACGATCATCCGGTCCGCCGGTTCGTAGGGCAGCATGTCCCTGGACGCCCTGCCGGCCTGCAAGAGCAGATCGTGCGCCTCGGAGTACCCCAGCCACGTGCCGAACACGTCCTTCGTCGTGGACCAGACCTTCGTCCCCTTGCGCACGTCATAGGCCAACAGCATAGGCTTGGCCGACGGCGTCTTGCCTCGCAGTCGCAGCTTCTTGACCAGGCGCTCGGGATGCCGGTCGATGCAGAAGACCTTGCCGCCGCCCACGCAGATCGCGTTGTGCCGAAACGAATACGCCGCCTCCGTCGTCCAACGGACGTCGCCGCTGTTGCGGTCCATGACCACCAGTCGCTTGCTGGACGTGGCGTCCCAGTTCATCTCCCTTCCGGGCATCTCCTTGCCGACGAAGATCACGGGCGCCGCTCCGGCGATCAGCAGATCCTCCCAGACGCTGATGTGTCCCCAGGCGGGGGTCTCCGATGCGCCATCCCCGGCGGGCAGCTTGAACGTCGACATCCGCTTGCCCGTAGCCGGGTCCAGGCGGATACACTCCTTGCCGTAGGCGATGTAGATGCCGTCGGACACCGACACGTAGTTGCTGCCCAGCGCGTTGGCACCCGGCTGGTGCGACTGATTGTCGTACACCTTGCCGACGCCCGGAAGGTCGGCCTCCCACAGCAAACGACCCGTATAGACGTCGAGCGCCCGGATGATGTCCGGACCTTCGATGAACAACCGGCCGTCGACCACTTGCTCGGACGGACCATGTCCATGGCGGGGCAGGATCTTGGCGTTGGACACGCCCCCGAACCACAGCAACCCCAGCGGCAGCTTCACGCGCGTGTCCTTCGACACGCACGTGTTGGCGGCATCCGCGTACTGGTGCGTCCAGTTGGCCGACCCTGGCAGCGGCCCGGACCGTTTCAACAGCGCCACGTCCCCCTCCCCGGTCAGCTCGGCACCTGGTAGCTGTGCGTCCGAAACGATCTTGGCGAACGCCTCCTGCTGATCGCGTCCCACCTCCAGACACGCCACGCCGCCATACGGCCGCAGATGGGTGAAGACCCGGCGGATGAACGCCGCGCCCGATCCGTACCCACCGGCCTTCGGGTCTTCCGAGACGATCAGACTGGCCAAGTAGGACGGAAACTGAACCGACAACGCGTCGCCAACGTGCAGGGCGATTCGGTGGCCGTAGAGTCCCGCCTCATCCAGCTTCTTGCGAAGGGCATCGACGCGGCCCTTGTCAGGATCGACGCCGATGATGTGCAGCTTGGACTGGCGCGCCAGCGCCGCCACCAGACGCCCCGTGCCCAAACCGAACGCCAGACAATAGCCTTCCTTGACGCTGGTGCGCGCCAGGATATCGCCGGCGGTCTTGCTCCAGCGATCAGCCACAGGGGGCTTGGCGTCGGCGACGGCATATCGTTTCGATTTCGTCTTGTTCCGGCCCAAGCAGTAGAGATGTCCTTCGAGGGTCACGACGAACAGCTTATCGTCCGCCGCGATCATGCTGAACGGCCGTCCAGTGATGTTCACCTGCCACGAGACCCTCGGCTTGCCGCCGGGCGGCGGCAGGTCGACGGCCGTCAGCCGCCGACGACCCCCCAGGTACAGCCGCTGACCCGCCTTGATGTACACCTTGCCCCCCCCGCCGGTGTTCAGGTCCCACAACGCCGGCAGTGACCAGACGGTCGATGGCCCGCGTCGTCGTTTGCTTCTGGGGAGCTTAGCGATCTTGGGGTGCTTCAGATCCAGGGCACGGACGGTGTCGCCACTGCTGCCGTAGATCACCGCGTCCGTCATCACCGGCTCCCGGGGAACCACGCCGAGGGGCCTGCCGCGCTCCAGCTCGAACATCAAGCCGGTGTTGTAGAAATGTCCTCCCGCGGTGGAGACGTGTGAATCGCCGTGCCGCTTGTCGTTCCCCAGCCGGTAGTAGAGCAACTCACCTGTCAGGCGATCCAGACAGGCGGGCACACTCCTGCCGCACGGGACCAGCAGCTTGTCGCCCGTCGCGACCAGGTACCCCTGCGGCGCCGGCCCGCCGAAAGCCGGGCTGTTGTGCGGCTGGATGATGTACGACGCCCCCAGTCCGCTGTTCTCCCAGACGACCTTTCCGGTCTCCGCGTCGAGGGCATAGATGAACACGCCCATAAACGGCCAGATGCTCGCAGCGAAGTAAACAGTGTCGTCCACGACCACCGGCGCCCCCCGCGCCGGCCAGGCTGAGATCAGACGCTCGTTGCCCAAGACCTTCCTGGCCGACGGCCCCCCGCGAAACCGCCAGCGCAGCTCGCCCGTCGCCGCCGCCAGACAGTACAGGTGTCCGTCATCGCAGGCGAAGTAGACCTTGTCCCGCCACGCCACCGGTGCGAATCGGATCGGCCCATCCGCGTAGTACCGCCATCGCTCGCGGCCCGTCTCCGTGTCGATGGCCGTCATGCTGTCATTTCGCGACGATCCGAAAAACAGGGCCTTGCCCATCACGACGGGCTCGTAGCCGACGTCGAACGTCATCCTCGGTTCGTCGGGCCAGCCCGGTTCGAGCGGCGGGTATTCGCGCACCCACTGCAGATGGAGCTTGGGGGCCAGCGCATGCGGACTGGCTGCGCTGCGACGCGCGTCGTGCCGCCACATCGGCCAATCCCCGCCGAAGGACCGTGTCGGAACAGCCAGGAATGCCAAGAGGACTGGATAGAACCAGAGCCGCGACCGGTTGTGCATGCGTTTCACGTCACCCCCAGGAAGTCATCTGCCCGTGTCCCTCGCTTCGGATGCGACGTGCCCAGTGAGCGGCGCGTCATCTCGATGCCGCAATGATCGCTTCCTGACGCCCACGGCCAAGCCCACGACCACGACCACCAGGCCGCCCAGCGTCAGCAGGATGCTCCGCAACAGGACGCTCGGCTCGTCAGCACTCCCAAGCACGACCGCGTCAGGCGCGTTCGGGCCCGCAACGACCGGCGAGGCCGCCGGCGATCGACCCGTCAGGACACGAAGTTCCTCCTCCTCGACCAGCGATTCGGCCTGCAGGTCGTCCCAGTCCGTCGATATAAGCAGATCCACGCCGGGATTCTGGCCTTTGACCTGACACATGCAGGGCCCGACGAGGAACGCGCAGGTCTCCCAGATCGTGTCGGCGTTGATCCCCTTACCGATCAGCGCGTACAGCACCCGCCCGCGCCCGAAGATCGGAAACGCCATCGGCTCGTTGAACGTACGCAGGTCCGGCTCGGTGCCCAACAACATGTTGACGAGCATCGCCTCGGCGGGGTCGTCCCTCCGGACGCGCACGATCGAGAAGGCCACCCGAAGACGGGGCAACTCGTCCTCCGAAGACCCATCGTCGTACAGGGCGTCCATTTGCGGCGGCAGCTCGAGCGTCTTTTCCATCTTCTTGAGCTCTGTACGCAGCAGCGCAGCCGCGGCATCGTCCTGCGCACGATCGCCGCTGGCAAGGAAGATCCACACCGCCGACTCCCCGCCGCGGAGCCGCTTGGCGATCTTGCGACGTGCCGGCGAATCAACAAGGCGCTTCACGACGTCGGCCTCGAGCGGACCGGCCCACATGTCTTGCTCGATCGGCGCATAGCGGGGATAGCAAACGACCATCCAAGGCAGCGTGGGCTTGGTTTGGGCCTTCCAGATCGCCTGCAGCCCGGGCGGAAGCTCCGATTCGAGGTCCACTGGGAAGACCCGACAGTTCGCCGGTACGTCCGCCGACGCCTTGGCCTCCAGGCCGTCCACAATGGCCTGGTCCGCCTCGCTCAGACCGCCGCGGTGAAACACCGCCACGTTGTAGGCGTCGGCCGGCCAACGCTCCAGCGCATACCGAAACACCGGAACCGAACACGCCCAAACTGGGCCAGCCCAGAAGACCAGGACGCCGATCGACCCCAACAACACACATGTGCCCGGAAGGCCCTCAGGCCCGCGCCGGGACCGGCGTCCACCGCGGACCCTCTCCCCCGACCTTTGGCTGGTGTGACACCGCTGGGCCCGATCGAACGGAGGACGGACTATGGGCTTGGTACTCATCCCGGCCTGGATGACTCCATACAGGTCACCTGGAACCGCATATCATAGCCGACTCGCCCGCGACTCCCAAGTGGGCGGACGTACCGCTTTCGGTGATATGGTTTGGATGCTTGGCAAGCGTGAACGTATCCGGCAGATGGGGTATTCTTGGCACACCGCTCGACGTGTCGGCGTGTCCCACCTTTCGCCAGGCGGGAAGGACGATCGGGCCCTTGGCGTGCGTAACGGGGCCCGCAAGGCAAGGAACATCGAGATGCGAGCACGAACTGGTCTGCGAACAGGACTGTGTCTGGTCCTGACGCTGTTGGCGGGGTCGAGACGCCTTGCGGCCGAGGATGTCGCGGCGCTTCGGCGGGCCTTCGCCGCTCCCGCACCTGCCAAGACGCTCAACCCGCTGTTCTGGCTGCACGGGGAGGAGGACGAGGCCGCCATCCGCCAGATCATCGCCAAAATGGACGAAGGCGGGTGCAGTGAGTTCACGATCGAGTCGCGCCCCCATAAGGACTACCTGGGCAAGAAATGGTGGTCGGACCTGGCGATCTGCCTCGACGAGGCGGAGAAGCGCGGGATGAAGGTCTGGATCTTCGACGAGAAGTGGTTTCCCAGCGGCGTCGCCGGCGGACTGGTCGTCAAGGCCGACCCACGATTCGCCAGACAGTACCTGGTCGCACATCGTCAGGACGTCAAGGGCGCCCAGTCGGTCTCGGTCAAGGTGCCGGCCGGCGACCACCTCGTCTCGATCGTGGTCGGCAAGAAGGCCGCCGGCCGGATCGATCCTGCGACGTTGCGGGTCATTCCTCCGGACGGTGTCGGGCCTGGCGGGACCCTCCGTTGGGCCGCACCGGCGGGCGATTGGTCCATCTTCTGCTTCGTCCAACGACACGCCGGCAACTACATCGATTCGCTGAGCAGCGCCTGCCTGGACAAGTTCGTCGAGCTGACGCATCAGGCCACGTACGAACGGTTCAAAGACAAGTTCGGCAAGACGATCCAAGGCTTCTTCACGGACGAGCCGGGGTTCCACAACGGCGGCGGGCAGTTCCCCTGGACGTTCGGTTTCCTCGGGCTGTTCAAGGCAGCCAAGGGGTACGACCTCGAGCCGCTGCTGCCCGCGTTGATGGCCGACGTGGGGCCCGAGACGCACGCCATCCGATTCGACTACTGGGACTACCTCGTAACCCGGTACGCAGAAGTCTTCTACAAGAAGATCGGCGATTGGTGTCATGCCCACGGCGTCCGTCACATCGGCCACCTGTACGAACACTCGCAGCTTCACTACTCGTTCGGGGCCGGGCCGGGGCATTTCTTCCGGACCGAGCAATACATGGACATGGGCGGCATCGATGTGGTCTTCTACCAGGTCGGGCCGGGCTCGCGGAACGCCGACTATTGGGGCATGCCGAAACTCGCCAGCTCGGTCTCGCACATCTACGGCAAGCCCGACGACCTGGCCATGGACGAGACGTACGGGGCGTATGGCTGGCGATGCGGCCTGACGCACATGAAGTGGCTGACCGACTGGCAGTGCGTTCGGGGCATCAACGTGCTCGTGCCGCACGCCTTTAACCCAAAGTGGCCCGACGAGGACTGCCCGCCGTTCTTCTACGCCCGGGGCCGGAACCCGCAGTGGGTGCATTTCCGCCGATGGGCCGACCACACCAATCGCGTGTGCGCGCTGCTGCAGAAGGGCAAGTTCGTCGCCGACGCGATCGTGCTCTACCCGGCCGAGTCACGGTGGGTGGGACAATGCGAGCCGGTCGAAGACGTCGAGGCCGTGCTGCAGCAGGGGCAGGTGGACTTCGACATCGTGCCCTACGAGCTGTGGACCGATCCGTCGCGGTGCCGGATCGACGGCCGGCGGGTGCGTATCCAGCAGACCGACTACAAGGTCGTCGTCCTGCCTGGCGTGACGTTCATCCCGCTGGCGGTGTTACAGCGGCTGGGGGAATTCGTCGAATCCGGGGGGATGGTCATCGCATCCAGACGGCTGCCGGCCCGCTCGTGTGACCGGGGCAAGGACGCAGCGGTCCAGGCATTGGTGAAGGGAATCTGGGACGCCAAGGGCATTCGACGGGGATTCCTGGCGCCCAATGCGTCGGAGCTCAAGGCGATCTTGCGTGCGGGGCATTTCGAGCCGGACGTCGCATTCCGGCCCGATCAGCCGGACCTCCGTGTGCTGCACCGCAAACGAGCGGGCGCGGACATCTACTTCGTGACCAACGAGTCGATCCGGCAAACGGTCCAGGGCGAGCTGACGCTTCATGGAACGGGGTGCGCGGAATGGTGGGACCCGATGACGGGCCAATGCCGCCCGATCGTCGGCGTCCAGACGATCCCGGAACGCCTGCTGGTCCCGTTGCGGCTGGCCCCCTATGAGTCCGGATTCGTTGTCGTTACCCAAACGGATCGGCGCGACGACGGCCCGCGCCTGTTGTGGGCCGACGGCGGGACCATTACGACCGTGACCACGGACGGCGCCGACGTCGTCGTCGAAGCGATCGCCGAACCGGCGAACACCCCCGCCAACCAAGACCGTCTCGCAGCCGCTGTTCAGGTCGGCCAGACGACACGATTCGGCCGCGTGGCCAAGACCCGCCTCGAGGCCCGAACGCTGCCAGCCGACGGCTGGACGCTGCAGCTCGGCGACGCCAAGGCCCCGGCGACGCTGGGCTCGTGGACGTCCCGCGACGCGGCCTACAGCGGCGTCGGGACCTACCGACGGGCGTTCTCCGTCCCGGCCGGTTGGATCGGACAGGGACGCGTAACGCTCGACCTCGGCGACGTTCAGGAGCTTGCCGAGGTCCGCGTCAACGGCAAGTCGGCCGGCGTGCGGATCTGCCCACCGTACGTGTTTGACGTGACCGCGCTGGTCAGCCCCGGCGCCAACGCGCTGGAGGTGGACGTGATCAACACCGCGTCGAACTACCATCGCGCGGCCGTCAAGAGCCGATGGGCCAAGACGCTGCCCTCCGGACTGATCGGTCCTGTGTCCGTTCGGTTCTCCGGAAAGACTCAGCTTCGGTTGATGCCGTCGGACACGAGCGTACCCGCCGTCCTCGCGCCCGCGGCGCGGGTCCGCCAGGGCGAGATCGAGATCACGTGGCGATCCGTGTTACCGTCGCTGGGCACGGTGGTGTATGGGCAAGGCACGACACTGAACGCCAAAGCGGCCGAGAGCGGCGCGCCCAGGACCTACCACTCGGTCGCGCTGCGAGACCTCACCCCGAACCAGGAATACCGGGCGCGGGTCGACGCCGGGCCCACACCCGGTCCGCTCGTCGTATTCAAGACGCCCCCCGAGAACGTCCTGTCGGCCCGGTTTGGTGCGCGTACCACCGCGTCGTCGGTCCACGGACCAGGTTTCCCGCCCGAGTCCGTCATCGACGGCGACCGAGTCGGCGCAGGCTGGCACCACGACCGAGGGGGATGGAACGACGCGACGCAGGGCAAGTGGCCCGACTGGATCGCCATCGGGCTGCCGGCCCCCAAGCAGATCGGGCGCGTCGAGGTCTTCACGCTACAGGACGCCTTCCCCATCGGATCGTGGGTCGAGCCCACCGAAGCCCTTCGGTTCACCAAGTACGGCATCGTGGACTTCGAGGTGCAACTGAAGACGAACGCCCAGTGGCAATCGGTCGGCCGCATTCGAGACAACGATCGCGTCTGGCGAACCGTGACATTCGATCCCCGGACCGCGACGGCGGTGCGCGTCGTCGTCCACGCCGCCAAGCAGGACTACTCGCGGATCGTCGAGATAGAAGCCTACGCCCACTGAGCCAACGTCCACGAACGCCCCCAACGCGCACGGAGCACGCCTCTCCCGCCACTCGGAATCCGGCCTGGCTCAAAAAGGGGACTGGCTCCGAGCCCGATGCGCACAGTTATTCGAGGAAAGACCACTTGACGGCGAGGTGCCTGTCCCCTTCCCGAACCCGGAATCCGTCGTAAACCGGGCATGATGCCCGACCGATAAGAGCGATGGAGCGGGGATGTCTTGCGCGCGGCTGCCGGAAGCGGCGCCCGCGCCCGACGTTCCCGCGTGTCGGACCTGCACAAGACCTTCGGGCCCCAGGGAGCCGCGCTTGGCCACGCTTGCCTTCGATCAGACGCACATCGTCGACCCGCGAATCCGCGAGCGCCTCAACGCCGAACGGGGTGACGAGGCATTCGACCTCGCGACGCGGCAGATCGCCGAAGGCCTGTCCGACCTCGCCGTCGTCGAAGCCGCTTGTGGCCGGCTCGAACCCGCCCTCGACAAGCTTCAGGACGCCGTCAAGGCCTGCCCCGATAGCCAAACCGCGTTCCACAATCTCATCGCCACGTTGCTCCAGCACCGCCTGTTCAAGTCCGACAACTTCGACGCCATCAGCCGGCACATGACGCACTACTGGGACACGTGCGAGTGGCTCAGCCAATACCGACGGCTGATCAACATGCCGACGTTTCTCAACCTCGAGTTCGTGCGGGGCAAATGCAACCTCCGCTGCCGCATGTGCACGGGCATCCACGCCGAAGACCATCCCAAACAGCTTTCGTACGTGAGCGTCGACGAGTTTCGGACGATCCTCGCCGCAGCGCCGACGATCACGGGCGTGACCCTCAGCTCCGGCGACAGCGACCCCCTTCTGCATCCGGGGTTCGACCGGATCGTCGAGGCCGCCCGGGACGCCGACGTCCTGCTGGACCTCTATACCAACGGCCACGCCCTGTCGGCCCGTACCTGCCGCAAGATCGTCGAGACACAAGCCGTCTCCATGATCAACTTCTCCATCGACGCCGCCACGCCCGAGACCTATCGCAAGATTCGCGGTGCCGACCTGGGTCGCTTGATCCGCAAGATCGAGATGCTCGGCGCGATGAAGGCCGAAGGCGGCGGCGCCAGGCCGATGATCGAGGTCTCACTGACGGCGATGGCGGACACGATCCAGGAGCTACCGGGTTTCGTCCGGCTCGGAGCCCGGCTTGGGGCCGAGCGCGTCTTCGTCGGTGACCTGATCGGCTGGCTCGACGACGACGGACCGAACCGCGTCGCAACCGAACACCCGCAGTGTTTCGAGTTTGTCGCCGAGGCCCAACGTCTCGCCAGCGAGGCCGATGTCGACCTCGTCCTCCCCGAGCGCCTCCTCGCCGACGCGCACGCTCCGGGAGACGCCCCACCCGCAGGATCACGTCGTCTCACCGTCTGCGGTTGGATCAGCGGCGTCTGGGTCTGCCAGGATGGGCGGCTCGATCCCTGCTGCACGGTCCACGGCGTGGCCGACATGGGAAACATCCACGACGGTCCGATCCTGGAAAACGACAAATACGCCCGCGTCAAGGACCTGCTTCGCAGCGGCAAGGTCTTCGAGAGGTGCCTCGAACAGCGCGGATGCGAGTACATCCAGCAGCGGCGGGCGGAAGGAACCACCCCTGACGTGATCAGCCGCGAGGAGCTCGGCGACCTCCATCCCGACGCCATGGCGTCAACGCCCGAACGCGCGGCGGCCGCGCCATAGCGCTCGTCAACGCGGTGCCCGGAACAGACCAAACTCCCGAACTGTCGGATGGGCGCGGCTCTGGACAATCCGTAGCCGCACTCGCGAGGCCGTCACGTCCGCGAAACGATCCAACTTCTTGTGACCGATCGTCGTCCCCTTGGCGATCTGCTTCCACGACCCGCCGTCCCATGCCTCCAGCACGTACTGCTCGACGCGCTGCCCGATGGCGATGTGCTCTTGGATCATCGAGCGGTTGAACGTCACGGCCTTGCCGAGGTCGACCTCCAACGAGCCAGTGGTCACGCCATCATCCGTCGTCCAGTAGGTCTTCAGATCGCCGTCGACGGCCTTGTCCGCGCCGTGCTTCGCGTCACCCCCGCGGACGTTGCTGGCCTTCGCCGGTCTTGTCCGCGCGAGGTTGACCTTGAACGTCGCGTCGAGCACCTGCCGCAGCTCGGCCAGCCGCTTGGCGTCGTTCTCGTGGATCAACCCGCGTCGATCCGGGGGCACGTTCAACAGCAACACGGCATTTCGGCCGACGGACTTGTAGTAGATGTCGAGCAGGTGCTCGAGCGACTTGACCCGCTTGTCCTGGGCACGGTGGTAGAACCATCCGGGACGGATCGAGACGTCGCACTCAGCCGGCCACCACACCCACTTCTTGCCCGGATGCTGCGTCGGTCTGGCGGGCTGGACGCTCCATTCGGTCTCGCGGGCCACGCCGCTTTCGTTGCCGACCCAGCGGACGTCCGGGCCGCAGATGGCGATAACGGCGTTGGGCTGATGCTTGCGAATGACCGCGTAGTAGCCGGGCCAATCGTAGACCTGCTTCTTGCCGTTGGGACCCTCCCCACAGGCGCCGTCGAACCAGACTTCGGTGATCTCGCCGTACTGAGTCAGCAGCTCGGTGAGTTGGTTCTTGAAGTACGCGTTGTAGACGGGCGAGTTGCCGTAGCCCGGGTGGTTCCGGTCCCAGGGCGAGAGGTAGACGCCGAACTTGATCCCCCTTTCCTTACAGGCGTCCGACACCTCACGGACCACGTCGCCCTTGCCGCCCCGCCACGGGCTGCGCTTGACCGAATGCTCGGTGTACTTGCTCGGCCAGAGGCAGAACCCGTCGTGGTGCTTCGTCGTCAGGATCAGCAGCTTCATGCCGGCCCGCTCGAGGACCCGCACCCACTGCCGGGCGTCGAACGCCGTCGGGTTGAACAGCTTGGGATCCTCCTTACCGTCGCCCCACTCCTTGTCGGTAAAGGTGTTGATCGTGAAATGGGCGAAGGCGATGAACTCCAGCTCCTGCCAGGCAAGCTGCTGCAGCGTCGGCACGACCCGGACGAGCGCTTCGTTGGCCTGTCGCTGGGCGCGGCGATGCCCTTCGGGCAGATCCTTCGGCTCGATGCGCGACTGCAAGATCACGAGCTTCTCGGCGCCATCGACCCTGTCCGCCAGGTCGCAGATCACCTCGTCGGCGTTGCCCGATCGGTTGTCGACGATCCGCGGGGTTCCCCACAGCGCGTAGTGTTCGCCGAGCGAGTAGACAGCCAGTTCAAGCGTGGCCTTCTTGCCGGCGAACTCGCGGAGCTCGACGCGAGCCGCGTGCCAAACCGCATCCTTGTAGAACTCGTAAAAGACCCGCTTGCCGTCAACGACCACCCGGTAAAGCACCCCCTTGGTCGAGCCGTGGTCGTCGCGGATGCCCATCGAGAAGGCCAGCGCCGGCGACTTGGCTCGCGTCAGGTCGATCCCAAACCGACCGATCACCCAACCGTTGACGCGCTTCTTGTCCTTCTTCCATGGCGGATGTGCGAAGAGGCTCTTCTTCGTTACACCGCCCGACTTGGCGCCAGGTTGCGCAACGAAGCGCGCACCATAGGCGATCGGCTCGGGCTTGGAGGGCGTCACTTCGGCAGCCGCCATGGGCAGATTCGCCAGCGACAAGGCAACCGCCACGCTCACAATGCAGATCAGATCGCACATGGGATTCGTCTCTCCTGTCGTCTGAGGCGCCCCGATCCTACGCGGCTCGAGACGCTCGGGCAATCTCACCGATCCTGGGCGACGCGGTCTGCGGAGAGCCCCGGGGGGACACCTGATCGTCCGTCAGAGCTTCTCGTAGGCGGTCGTGCGGTCCTTCCGTCTGGCGACCTCGCTTGCGTATCGCATCCCGAGCGTGTCGGCGTGCGCTGCGGCCCAATCGGTCAGCCTTGTCGTCCCTGCCGGGGGCGACTCGGTGCAGAGCAGGTCGGCCATCAACCCCGCGATCTCCTCCCACGTGATCACGACATCGCCGGTGATCCGTCCCAAGGCAAGGCCGACAAGGTACCCGAGGACGCGGGGGACCGAGACGATCCGTCTCGGCTTGCCGATACTCCGCCCGATCAGCTCGACCAGCTCGCGGTAGGTGAAGGTCTCCGGGCCGATCGCGTCGACGATGCGGTTCTCCTCGCGCTGCGCCTCCTTGACGGCCAGCGCCGCCAGGTCGTCGACATAGATGGGCTGCAGTCGATACCGGCCGTTGCCGAAAACGCCGAAGACCGGGAACCGGCGCAGGATCCAGGCAATGTTGTTGACCAGGATGTCTTCTGTGCCGAACAGAACCGTCGGCCTGAGGATCGCGTAGGAGAGGCCCGATTCGATCAGGGCCCGCTCGAGCCTCGCCTTGCCCCGGAAGTACTCCAGGGGCGAGTCCTCAGAGGGGTTGGTGATGCTGACGTGTACGACGCGGCGCAGGCCCGCCTCTTGAGCCGCCTCGAAAAGCGCCAGCGTGTTCTCCACCGCAACCGCGTGCTTGAACGTCGCGTAGTTGAACCTGACCCAGTACGTGTTGTACAAGACCGATGCGCCGCAAAGGGAATCCACCAACCGGTCGCGATCGTCGAAATGGTACTTGCAGGTAGCCACCCTCCCGCCAAACGCGTTCTCCCGGTCAGGTGAGTTCGTGAGCGTGCGCACCTCGACGCCCGCATCCAGTAGGCGCCGCGCGATGTACCGTCCGGAGTACCCGAACGCCCCCGTCACGACGTGCACCTGACCTCGGGCCATCGCCCAGCGCTCCTGCGACAAACAGGGCCCGTCACGATTGCCGGCCATCGCGACGGCCAACACCGCAACGCGGTCTGACGTCGAGCCCCGCAGTGAAGGATACCCGTACCAAGTAGACCGATCGAGCCCGCGAGCATGGAGAATCTGGGCGACTCGCCGTTCGGCTCGGCTGGGACGGGACTTCGTCTACGGCAGGTTCTCGTCACTCAGGAGCTGTTCCACTTCCTGCCGCAGTATGGGCAGGTTCTTCTGTAGAATGCCCCAGACCACCTCGTCGGATACCTGCGCGTAGCCATGAATGAGCATATTGCGGAATGCGATGATCCGTCTGGTGTCGGTCAAGGCGGAAGCCATGCCCGGGTCGAGCTTCAGCATCTGGCTCAGCGCCTCGCCCACGATGCCGAACTGACGCTCAACGGCCGAGCGCAACATCACATCGCTTCGGTAACCGTCGAACGTCTTGCCTGCCGAAAACTCCGTCAGGAGCCGACAGGCGTCCTGAACGTCGAACAGATACTTGCGTACGTCAAGCCGCATAGACCTGAATCCGAGTCGATTCGATGGCGGCCAGGAGATACGGATTCCGGATCGGGGCCAACTCGACCAGGTCCACGGGCCGGTCCAACACCGCTTCCAGGCCTTCCTTCAGTCCAAAGAAGCAGTCGGCCTGTTCGATAGGTGACATGGCTTGGAACTGAACCAGGAAGTCCAGGTCGCTTCTCGCGGGGTCGAATGAATCCCCAGTTCCTGATCCAAAAAGGTCCAACCGGCTTACCCGATACCGCACGCAAAGCTGGGCGATGTCGAGTCGCTTGGTTTCGATCGAGGGATGCATTGCCACCAACTCCGTCCCTACATACGCATATCCTATCAGTTTCCGTGACCCGATCACAGGTGTCGGAATGGAGGGCACTCGTCTGGTCGAGCCGTGCTTGATGAAGATGCCTTGACCGCGTCGGTCACTCGCCTATGCTACTATGCACCGGGAGACGAGCGGCGTGTCCCGCAACGGGCCGTACGCCGACCCGATCGGTTTCATCAGGAGATCATCATGAAACTCGTTCGTTCCGCAGCCTCGACGGCAACGATTGCAGCCCTGCTTGTCGGTGTCGGGTGCTCGTCGCTCGAGACGGATGCCGCCTCGGCCGAACAGCCCTCGGCCGCGCCCAAGCAACCCAAGATCAAGACACTGCTGCTTGTCGGCGGGAAAATCCACGACTGGAGGCGCATCGGCAACGTCCTCGAGTCCGCCATGAAGGCGTCGGGCAAGTTCGAGGTGACGCGCGTCAACGACGACCTCGACGCGTTCCTGGCCGACCGCGTCGCGCCGTACGACCTGGTCGTCTTCTACTGGACGCTCGGCAAGCTCAGCCACGCGCAGAAACGCGGCATCCTCGACCACGTCGCCCAGGGCAAGGGGTTCGTCACGTGTCACTCCGGGGCCGACTCGTTCCGCGGGGACAAGGACTGGCACAAGTTCGTCGGCGGGCACTTCATCACCCACCCGGCTTACCGCAAGTACCCGGTCACGATCACCAAGGAGAAGAGCCCGATCACGGCCGGCATCGCGGACTTCGAAACCACCGATGAGCAGTACATCCTCGAGTACGAGAAGGACCTGAAGATCCTCGCGACCGCGCCGTGGAAGGGCAAGCCCATGCCGGCACTGTGGACCAAGTCCTGGGGCAAGGGGCGCGTGTTCTATCACGCCGGCGGACACGACGCCCGGGCTGCCAAGCAACCGATGTTCCTCAAGCTGTTCCTGCGCGGCTGCCTGTGGGCGGCCGGTCGGGAGGTAACCGACTGATGGCTGATATCCCGAAAATCCGAACGCTGCTGCTCGTCGGCGGCGAAATCCACGACTGGAAGGGCGTCGGCGACGTCCTCGAGACCGACCTTGTCAAGGCGGGCCAGTTCGACCTGACCCGCATGGACAATGACCTCAGCGCGTTCTCGGCTCGGCGCGTCGCACCGTACGATCTCGTCGTATTCTACTGGACGCTGGGCAAGCTGACGGCCCCGCAGAAACGCGGCATCCTGGATCACATCGCCCAGGGCAACGGCTTCGTGGCCATCCACTCCGCCGCCGATTCCTTCCGCGGCGACCGGGACTGGCACCGGTTCGTGGGCGGACACTTCACCACCCATCCGCGCTATCGCAGGTACCAGGTCAGCGTCACCAAGCGCAAGAGCCCGATCACCGCCGGCATCGACGAGTTCTTCGTCACCGACGAGCAGTACATCCTCGACTACGACGGGGGGCTGAACGTCCTGGCCAACGCCCTCTGGAAGGGCAAGGTGATGCCCGTCCTCTGGACCAAGCCGTGGCGGAAGGGCCGCGTCTTCTACACCGCCCTGGGCCACGACGCCAAGGCATGCAAGCAGACCGTGTTCAAAGAGACCTTCACCCGCGGATGCCTGTGGGCGGCGGGCCGGTAGGACCTACAACTCGAACTCGCTGCGTTTCTCGTCCTCCATGATGTCGGCGAGGCGCATTCGAACGTAGTCGGCGTCGATGACAACTTCCTTGTTGGCGGCGTCCGACGCGTAAAAGGCGATGTCCTCGACCACCTTCTCCATGATGGTGTACAGACGCCGGGCGCCGATGTTGCTCAGCTGGACGTTGGCGCGATGCGCCATCGCCGCCATCTCCCGGACGGCACCTCCCGTCAACTCCAGCTCGACCCCCTCGGTGGCCAGCAGGGCGATCTGCTGCTTGACCAGCGCGTTCTCCGGCTCGGTCAGGATGCGGACGAACTCCTCCCAGCCCAGATCGCCGAGCTCGACACGGATCGGGAACCGGCCCTGAAGCTCGGGCATCAGGTCCGACGGCTTGGACTGCGTGAACGCCCCCGCCGCGATGAACAGGATGTGATCCGTCCGCACCATGCCATGCCGCGTGCTGACCGTGCTGCCCTCCACGATGGGCAACAGATCGCGCTGCACCCCTTGACGGCTCACGTCCGGACCCGCCGACGTCTCCCCACCGCAGATCTTGTCCAGCTCGTCGACGAAGACGATCCCGCTGTCCTCGGCACGACGGACGGCCATCTCCGTGACCTTCTCGCGGTCGATCAGCGCCTCCGCCTCCTGACTGAAGATCTCCTTGCGGGCTTCCCGAATGGGCAGCGTCCGGTCCTTGGACGTGTCGGGCATCAGCCGCTCGAACACCTCCTGCACCTCCGGCGGCATGTCGCCCGGAGAGACCATCGTTGCGATCGCCGTCACCGGCGTCGTTTTCTCCTGAGTGGTAATCCGGATCTCCCGGTCCTCCAGATGCCCCTCGCGCAGCTGAGTCCGGAGCTTCTCCCGCGTTCGACGCCGACGCTCGGCCGATTCGCTGTTGGGGTCGTCGTCCGGGTCCATGTGCGTGGGCGGCAGCAATGAATCTAAGATGCGCTCTTCCGCCAGCGCCTCCGCCCGATCGCGGACCACCTCGGTCTGCTCCGACCGGACCATATTGATACTCAGCTCCAGCAGGTCACGGATGATGCTCTCCACGTCCCGGCCGTGATATCCCACCTCCGTGTACTTCGTGGCCTCCACCTTGATGAACGGCGCGTTGATCAAACCGGCCAACCGGCGGGCGATCTCGCTCTTGCCCACCCCCGTCGGGCCGATCATGATGATGTTCTTCGGGGCCACCTCCTCAGCCAGCTCCTCAGGCAGCTGCAGCCGCCGCCACCGGTTCCGAATGGCCACGGCCACCGCACGTTTGGCGTCTTCCTGGCCGATCACGTACCGGTCCAACGCCGCCACGATCTCTCTCGGTGTGAGTTCCCGCATGGGTTCGTACCACCCCTGGTCGGATCGAGACCGGGCCCCGTGTTCTGAGTCCTCAGCACGGCCTCGACTCGACGCTGAAGCTACCAGACTCCCCCCGGCGCAACAAGCGGCCCTCCCAACGGACCGCAACCCTCCCATGGGCGTGTGCATATGATACGATGTTGGCGCCCGTCGCGGAAGGTCACCCGAGGTGAGGAGACCCCCATGATTCCATCGAGAGCCCTGGCGTGCTGCGTCCTCGTGATCTCCACCATCGCCGGATGCCGGGAGCCGCCAGGAACGACGAAGGTGCCCGTCTCTCAGCCCCAGACGACCCACACCGATACGGTTGATTCGCCCGCGCCCAAGCCGACCACCATGACCGCGCCCCGCCCGGACGATCAATCCGACCAGGCCTCGCCCCATCGCGTCGTCGTGATGGTTCGAGACCCCGCCGAGCCGCAGCGCGGATGGCTCATCATCGAAGAGATGGTCAAGTCCGGCGGACCCGCCTCCGCGATCGGCACGATCGCCGGGCCCCGGAAGCTCGTCGTGGTCACCAAGAACGTCAAGGCCCTTCGCATCGAGCTGCCCAAGGCCGGCATGCCCAGCGATCGGCGAGTCGTCTTGAGGATCGACAATCAGGGCATCGAGATCACCGGACGTCGAGGCCCCACCGCCCGCTTCCAGCGATCCAAACAGGGAGCCTGGTCGGCCAGGCGGAAGTAGCGATGCGCCCCGTCAAGCGCGGCTCCGCGCACGAAGAGGCCGGTGCCACGGTTCCGACACCGGCCTCAGGTCAATCCCCAAGTCCTTGGGTCAGTCAGTCATCGGATGCCCCCTCAGTCTCCCCGTGCCCGGCGCCCTCGGTGAGCTTGACCCCATAGAGCTCCCGAACAGCCCGCCGGATCTTGGACGACGATGCCTCGGCCGGCGCGTCGTCGGTTGCCCGCTTCGCACCTTCCTTCGCCGCCTGGGTCACCGCACGTCGCAAGCTGGCCGCCGATGTCGCCAGCCGCGCAAGATCCGACACGCCGATGTCCTCGTCGTCCGCCAGCAATCGCGCGATCCGCTGCGCCAACCGAGACGTCATCAGATCCATTTGCGCCTCGCGGCCGGCAACACCCGCAGATGACAGAAGCTCGCACGCCAGCCGATCCGCGTAGCCGATCGAGTGCACCTCCCGAACGCTTCGAGCGTAGCGATCGAACGACTCCCGGTCGATCCCATGCTGCCGCGACAGTTCGAAGTGCTCGTAGACGGCCTCGGCGGTGGCCAGCGGCGGTTGCTCGCGGACCAGCGCCTTGTCGATCTCCAACCGATGGTTCAACGGCACGGCCGTCATCATCTCAGCCGGCTCGGCGCAAGGAGCCCGGTCCGAGGCAGTCTTCTTCCCGCCAGCGGCATCGCCGGTGCGCCGGCTGGCCCGCTTGCGGCCCGTCGCGGCGCGCCGACGCGCGGGTGGATGCTTCGGCTCGCCTGAGGCCCGCCTTGTCCCGGCCGCTGCCGACACCTCACACCTCCAAGGCGACGTCGGCGATGCAACGGTCAACCACCTCAACGCCCGACGCGCTGAGCCGGTAGACCCGACGCCGCCACCCGTCCACGCCCGCCTGATCCTCGCTGGATCCCGCTCGCTCGATCAGGTAGCCCTTCTCGACGAGGTAGGCCAGGTCCTTGTGAAGATACTCCCACGCCATCTGCGGGAACCCGCCCATCAACGCCCGGAACAGGACATCCGCCGGCAGCGCCGTCGGATAGACCACCTTGAGCATCATCAACAGCTCCCGCCGAACCTGCTTGATGGACCGTCCGTCACACGTCATGCCGATCTTCGTCCCTCGTTGCGTGGACCCCGTTGCCCTGCGTGTGTATCTCCACCAGGGCGCGAGTCAGCTCAACCATGGCCCGGGTTGCGTTGGCCAGCTGGGCGCCCAGGCCGCTCGAGTTGTCCAGCTGACTCCGGACCTCGGCCATCATCTCCGTCAGCCGCTCGAGCTGATGACGCGAATGGAGCGACTCCCGCAGCCACTCCTCCTTGGTCGTGTACGTCCGTTCCACCTCGTCCAGCCGTTCGTCGACGCGACGGACGTCCGCTTCCATCATCGCCATCCTGCGACCGTCCACGTGCTCGTGGTTCTCCTGCGCCTCACGAATGGCCCGGAGGTACAGCGTGATCATCGTCAGCGGGATCCCCGCCATCGGCGTCAACGTGCCGATCACGATCGCCAGCGTCGTCCAATCAACCGACAGAGTCATGCGCCCCCCTTGCCTCTCACGCCTTCGCGCAACCCGCCGTCCGCCTCAACGTTTCGTGCCGATGGCACGCGCACCGTCAAGGCGCGGGGACCCCATGCCGAACCCATGCTGCTGACCGACATACCCCAACAAGGGGTACACCTTCCTCGCGGTCCCGACGCGCGAGCGAGCAGGAGACCCCGGCGCGCGGCATGGGTGCTTTCGGCGATCAGACCTGTCGGACGCAGTGCCGTTCTCGGCGACAGGCAAACACGTTTTGATGGTGGAGGTACGTCGCGGCGTGGGTGCTTACCAGGAAGCGCACCCCAATGTCGCCATGCCACCGCGGATGACATCCAACGCCGGTCGGCCGCCTGTCAAGACAGCTGCTGTGATGATCGCCACCAGGCAGATGAGTCTAATGTGCCACATGGAAGATCCCCCCCTATTGTGTCCTTGTCTCCGGGCGCCGCCAGCCTCGGCGCGCGCCCGCGTCTTCCGCATTCGCCTTGCAAGCAGCGTGCCATCGCGCCAATCCGCTCGCAACCCCGGCTGACGCCGCTGAAAACAAGGGATGACATGGTGCGGCTCCCCCAACGATGGGGGATTCTGCGCACATCCGCCCAACGCGATGGGGTCGGTTCCCCCAAACTGGTGCGTTATCGGTATCCAGGACCAGCAGTGGACGTCGTCGCGATCGGCGCCGCTTATGGGACGAGCGCCTCGGTGTCGGGGCGGGTGATCTTGATCGCCTAGCCCTCACCGGCTACGTTCGTGTCATGCAGCGAACCCAGCTCGGCGTTGCCGCGGACGATTTCGGGCTCGGGCCCAAGCAAGGCCTGCAGGCCGCTGCGCGCTTGGGCTATGCCGTCGTCCAACTCGACGCCACGCGGGGCCAGATCGAGCCGTCCAGTCTGTCGAAGTCCGGCGAGCGACATCTCCTGCGCTTCGTCAACGGCCTCGGTCTCGACCTGGCGACGCTCGGCGGCCACATGGGGGCGTCGGGCTTCACCGACCCGGCCACCCTCGACCAGCGGATCAACAAGACCAGACAGCTCCTCGAGCTGGCGGCCAGACTCCGCGTGCCCGTCGTGACCAGCTCTTTGGGGGCATTGCCCGACGATCCGGACGATCGTCGGCGCCGCTCGGCGATCGAGGCCATCGAGCACCTGGGCGAGCACGCCGACAAGACCGGGACGCTGCTCGCCTTGCAGACCGCCGAGGACGCGCCCGACGCCCTCCGGTCGTTCCTCGACGGGCTCGCCTGTCCGATGGTCCGTGTCTGTTACGATCCGGGCGGACTGCTCATTCACGGGCATGATCCCGTCGCAGGCGTTGAGGCGCTGGCGGACCACATCGTGGCGTCTCATCTTCGCGACGCCACCGCAGGCACGAGGGCGGCGGCCGGTCGCGAGGTCCGCATGGGCGGCGGCCAGCTCCACCTTCCCGACTATCTCGATGCCATGGACGAGCTCCAGTACGCCGGTCCCCACATCGTCCGACGAACCGACGCGACAGATCCAGCGGCCGACATCGCCGCCGCCAAGACGTGCCTCGACGACCTTCTGAGACAACATGATCCTGACGCGCGCAGGTGACGGTGACTCACGGGGACAAGATGTAGAAGGAGGCACAACTGTTGCGACCGCGCACACGCTTTGAAATCAACACGCGACGCGAGGAATCGACTCTGACGGCGTGCAGCTTCGTCCCGGGGTTCGTGGCATGTGTTCTGCTTGCCAGGCCCAGCCTCGGTGTCGGGGCCACGCAGGACCCGAACCAAGCCCTTCGCCTCGTCCCGTTTCCTAAGGTCGTCCGCGTTTCACCGGGCCGACTGAGACTCCAATCGCCGATGACGATGACCGTCAGCAAGTCCGCGATGGCCCGCCAGGTGGCCGGGGATCTCAGGCAGGAACTGGCGGCGTTGGCGGGCGTCAACGCCACGTTGGCTGGCCTGCCCGATGGTTCGTCATGGGGATGCTGCCTGGCCGCCGGTCCAGCCAAGCCGGTTGCGTCGATGAAGCTCCCGGCGCAGCCGGAGGGTTACGCCCTCAGCGTCGCGCCCGACCGCGCGTCGGTCGCGGCCAAGACCGAGCGAGGGCTGGTCCACGGAATACAGACGCTGCGGCAGCTGATCCGCGCCAACACCCGGGACGGTGCGATCCCATGTTTGACCGTCCGCGATTGGCCCTCGCTGCAATGGCGAGGCTACTCCGACGACATCACGCGGGGGCCCAGCCCCACGCTCGACGTCATCAAGGGCGAGCTCCGCACGACGTCGCTGCTCAAGATGAACTTCTGGACGTACTACATGGAGTACCAGTACGCGTTCACGAAGCACCCGACGATCGGCCCGAAGGACGGCAGTCTGACACCCACCGAGCTAACCGCCATCGTCGAATACGGCAAGCGGTACGGCGTCAGCATCATCGGCAACCAGCAATCATTCGGCCACTTCGCCCACATCCTGAAGCACGACAAGTACAAGCCCCTCCGCGAAACGCCGAACGTCCTGAACCCGACGAACGAGGCCACCTACCAACTGCTCGACGACCTGTATTCAGAAGTGGTGCCGTTGCTGGACTCGCCCTTCTTCAACGTCTGCTGTGACGAGACCTGGGGTCTGGGCACGGGCCCCTCCAAGCCGCTGGCCGACAAGATCGGCGTCGGGGGTGTCTACGCCAACCACCTCAGGCGGATCCACGACCTGCTCAAGGACAAGTACGGCAAACGCATGATGATGTGGGGCGACATCATCATCAGGCACCCGCAACATCTGCCCAAGATCCCCAAGGACACCATCGTCCTGTCGTGGGGCTACCACGCCGCGCCGTCGTTCGACGCGGCCATCACACCGTTCGCCAAGTCCGGCTACGAGTTCTTCGTCTGCCCGGGCGTCAGCTGTTGGAGCCGTATCCTGCCCGACTTCGGCGTGGCCGTCACGAACATCCGCAACTACGTCCGCGACGGGGCCAAGCACGGCGCGCTGGGCATGCTCAACACGACCTGGGACGACGACGGCGAGAACTTCTTCGCGCCCAACTGGCATGGCGTGGCCTGGGGAGCGGAATGCGCGTGGAACGCCTCGAAGACGCCGTACAGAGATTTCAGCCGCCGGATCGGCGCGGTGATGTTCGGCGAGCCGGGCGACCACTTCGGCCAAGCCATCGACCTGCTAACCAAGACGCACCGCTTGCCCGGTTACGATCAGATGCTCGATCGGCGGTTCTGGAAGGCTGACTTCGGCAAGATGCCCGTCGACGAACGCTCGGCGCGAAGACGGGCCCGATCGCTGCTCGATATCACCCGTCCCGCCCTCAAGCACCTCCGTACAGCCAAGTCGCAGGCCCGCGTCAACGCAGACTGGCTCGACTACTTCATCTTCGGGGCAGACCGGATGCAATTGATGGCAACGCGTGCGCTGGGCTACCTCGACGCGGCCCGCGCGTACGAGGAGGCGGCCTTGTCGACCCAGCCGACCGCGGACGGTCTGAAGGGCGTCGAAGCGACCGTCCGCAAGATCCGCGACGACCACGTTGACCTCAAGCGCCGCTACATCGCTTTGTGGCGACGCGAGAACAAGCCCTACGCCCTCGACTGGGTCATGCCGCGGTTCGATGCGATGATCAAGCGCTATGACACAATCCTCGCCGGTCTGGAAGCGTCCGCGCGGATGCTGCGAGAGAAGGGCGCGTTGCTCCCGCCGGACAAGGTTGGTTTGAGGCTCGTCGAGCTCGGCGTCCGCCGGACGCGACCCGCGAAGGTCCTGTCCCGCGCATTGGCCGGCGATGCCCCCTGGGCGAACGCAGCCTTCAGACAACGAATCGGCCTGGTCCTGCGCAGCGGTGATGTCGCCCGCGTCGATCAACCCGTCGAGGTAGATCTGTCCCTCCCACAGGGCGGAAGCGACATCGTCTCCATCATTGAGGTAGACGCCTCCGGCCGCGCCCCGCGACCGTTGGTCTGTCAGGTCCAGCCCGCCGGCAAGCGCAAGCGGCTCGCCTTCGTCGCAGCTGGCCCAACGCCGAAGGGCGGCGAGCGGCGGTTCATGCTCTATTTCGATCCCGCCGGCCCCGTGGACGCACCCGCTCAAGATCAGACCGTCCGGTGCAGCGACGCCCCAGGCGAGGGCAAGTGGATCGAGAACGACCGCTATCGGCTCCTGGTCGGACCCGAGGGCGGCCACATCTACCGCTGGGAGATCAAGGCCCTCGGTGGGCGGGACGTCACCTATCCGGGCAAAACCGGCTGGGCCGGCTTCGCCGACCTGGGCGGAACGCATCGCAGCAGCAAGAACCGGATCGAGGTTCTGGCCAACGGCCCGGCGATGGTCCGCCTGAGGTGCACCGACGCGACCGACTTGGTCAAGACCCTCACCGCCTACGCCGGCCTGCCGTGGATCGAGGTCAACCTGAACGGCGGCGTCGACTACTTCTGGTGCTTCACCGACACCCGTCTGATGGCGGCCGACAGTCCGACGCCCGGCACGTACCTCTTCGCCGACGGCGCGACGGGCAAGGTCCGGAAGCTCACGTCGAGCACGAACTGCCAGGTGGACCGCCCCAAGGTGCAGTGGGCGGCCAAGTTCGTCTCCGGCGGGCCGATGATCGCCACGATCACCCCCGAAGTCGCCACCCGCCACGTCGTCGGCCCGGGCGGCGGCATGGGCGGCGCCGGCGTCGAGCGAGCGACCCCCTGCAGCCACTTCGCCATCTACGCCGGCAAGTCGCCCCAGTCCCCGCGCCAAACCCTCGACGCCCTCCGCGCCACGCTGGACTACCGCACCCAGCCCGAGCTCGACGTCTACGCGATCCAGAAGAGGTGATGCGAGTAACGCTACGTCGCTCTTTCGGAAACGATAGGAGGACGTGCTTGTCAAGGCGCGCCGCTGCGTCTCGACATGGATGGCCCCAGATTCGCCCTTGACGTGCGTCGCGCAGGCGAGACCATGCATGGGCGGGTGATCCAAGCGGCCCTGTGCGATAAGACACCGATTGGGAGGAGCTGCAATGGAGATCTGTCTCGTGACCGCGAAGATCCTCGCGGTGATGGTCGTCGGCATCGGCCCGGAGGACCTGACGGCGGCGTCGCTGGAACAGGACCGGCGCGTCCGGATCGAGATTGCGCCACCGGTGGGAGGCGACAATCCAACCACCCGCTTGGTCGACGGAAACACCCGAACCAGCCACTTCGCTAGCACTCAGATCAAGTGGCCCGAAGGTGCCACACCGTCGGTGACGATCGACCTACGAGGCCCCCGTTTGATCACGAGGGTCGAGGTGGGCTACGCGGGCCAGATGCGCCTGACAGGGATCGACCGCCGAGCGCGGGGCAGTTGGTCGGCCCTGCCGGCCAACCTGTTCGAGGACCGCCCTGCCAAGTATCCGCGGACGAGTTGGCTAATCGCCAAGGGCGCGAGCGTTCCTGCCGAGGCGCTGCGACTCCGGTGGCGCGTGGGGTCCAAGGGCGGTCAGCTCACCGAGGTCCGCGTGCTGGGGGAGAGAAGCGACCAGGCCAGGGCCGTCGGGTATCTCGCCGTGATGCCCTGTCTGCCCGTGGCCCACAAGACCGCCGAAGTGATGGTGGACCTCCGCAATCCGGGCACGAAGGCGAAACGATCGATGAGCGTCCGCTGTGTTCTGCGCAATGGCCAAGGCCGCCAAGTGGCCGTCGCCGGCCCGGTGGCTGGCGAGGTCGCGCCGCTGCGGGCGTCGACGGTTCGGACGCCCATGAAGATACCCGGCCCGGGACGTTATGAGCTGACGGCCAGCGTCGAGGGCAGCGGGAACGAGAAGACCTCGACCACCGTCCATGTCCTCGGTCGCGAGCTCCAGTTCATCTGGTACGGCGTCCCGGAACAGGCCCAATGGGTGACGATGCTGACGACGGTGTCGGGGTCCCACGAAATCGAGCGATGGCAGCGACGTGGCGTGGTCCCGTTGGGTTGGTCGGGCGGATACTGCTACCGCGACAAGTACGATGAGGACGGGTTCGCGGAGTACTGGACCGGCGGGCTAAAGGGCCATCCGGTGGGCATCGCCGTCGACGAGTTCGGCAACCATTATGGCAAGCCGACGGATCTCCAGATGTCCAACGGTCTGCTGCGTGCGCATCGAGCCGTGCCGGACAAGAGGGTCGTGATCTGGCAGGCAGGCGTCACGCCGCCCGAGGCCGCTGAGGCCTACCGCATCGCCGCCGATTGGATCATCCTGGAATGTTACATGAACTACTTTGACGATCGGTTCTCCCACTTCGACGCCCGGATCAATCAGCTGCGCAAGCTGGGGCTCATCCACAAGAGTGTGATGGGCCTCTGCTGCACCAGCGACAAGATCGGCACCACCGCCGAGGGTATGGTCAAGCAGGTCCGCTACGTGCGCAGGAAGGCGCCCGAGATGCCAGGCCTGGGCTTCTACAAGGCGTACGGCACGGGCAAGGCACTCGCCCCCGTGGCCGATCGGCTATGCTACGAGTACTTCATCAAGCCGACGATCCTGGCCGAGCCGTGCCCGCGTGCGGAGGGGCGGGTCCTGCTCCGCAACATCGGGGCGCTTCCCGGATCGGGCATTGATGTGGTCTTCGAGAAGTACGAAAGAAGGTCGCTGAAGGTCATCCAGACCGATCGGATCGAACGCATCGAGCCCGACGCCGTGGCCGATGTGCGGCTCGATACGGATCGGTCCGGCAAGGGGCGGTTCACGTTTCGGGTCAAGCCGTCCGAGGCCTATTCGTGCGTCAGCCCGCCGCTCCGTATCGACGTATCCGGCGAGTAGGCCCAGCCCCAGAGGCTGGCTGCGTGACGTTCCTAAAGAGGTGTGTTGGGAGGGCAGCAACGTGTCGGCAAGACGAGGATTCATGTTGGTGGTCTTCATCCAAGTGGCAGCAGTGTTGGTCTGCCCCGCATGGGCGGCGGATCGGCCGAACATCCTGTGGCTGAGCTGCGAGGACATCGGCCCGCGCTTGGGCTGCTATGGAGACGAGCTCGCGACCACGCCGAACCTCGACGCACTGGCGACCCGCGGCGTCCGGTACACGAACGCCACGGTGACCGCCGGGGTGTGTGCGCCCTGCCGATCAACCATCATCACCGGCATATACGCGACCTCGCTGGGCACACACCACATGCGCTGCCGGGCCAGACTGCCCGAGTTCGTCAAGCCGTTTCCGATATACCTCCGCAAGGCGGGCTATTACTGCACCAACAACAGCAAGGAGGACTACCAGTTCCACACGCCGCCCGGCACCTGGGACGCGTCGAGCGGAAAGGCCCACTGGAAGAACCGCCCGCGCAAGGACCAGCCGTTCTTTGCCGTGTTCAACTACACCGGCTGCCACGAATCGGGAATCGCTAACACGAGTAAGTACCGCCAGGTGACCAAAGGCCTGACCAAGCACGACCGCAGCGCGGTCGCCAAGACGCTCCCCCCTTACTACCCCGATACGCCGGTCACTCGAGAAGACTGGGGGCGACACTACGACACCGTGACGGCCTTGGACCGCTGGGTGGGTCAGAAGCTCAAGGAACTCGCCGACGCCGGCTTGGCCGACGAGACGATCGTGTTCTTCTGGTCGGACCACGGCGTCGGGCTGCCCCGCGCCAAGCGGTGGGTCTACGACTCGGGGATGGTCGTCCCCCTGATCGTGCACATCCCGCCCAAGTTCCGCACAAACGCACAAGCCCAACCCCACACGGTGGACGACCGCCTCGTCAGCCTGATGGATCTGGGACCGACGATGCTCAATCTGACCGGCATCAAGATCCCTAAACACATGCAGGGCCGACCGTTTCTGGGCCCACGCCTCCCGCCGCCGCGAACATACGTCTTCGCCGCACGCGATCGTATGGACGAGCGGTACGACATCATCCGAGCCGTCCGAGACAAGCGCTACAAGTACATCCGCAACTACGAGCCCTGGAAGACCTACTACCAGTACATGAACACGTCCGAGAAGGGCGCAACGATGCGGGAGCTCCGAACGCTGCACGAACGGGGCAAGCTCCCACCCCAGGCCGAACGCTACTTCGCCCCGCGCAAACCGGCCGAGGAACTGTACGACCTGAAGTCCGACCCACACGAGCTGAACAACCTGGCGGGATCACCCAAGCACCAGGACGCGCTCGAGCGGATGCGTCAGGCCCACCTCGACTGGGTTCTTCAGACCCGCGATCTGGGCCTGATTCCTGAACCCCAGATTGTTCGCCGCGAAAAGGCGCTCGGCAGCCGATACGCGATTCTGCGCCAGCCGGGAGCAGAGGCACTGGTCCGCCGGGTCCGCGACACGGCCTCCCTCACGCTCCAAGGACCGACGGCGTTGCCCGGACTCACCAAGGCCCTCGAGGACTCGGACGCCGCGGTCCGGTATTGGGCGGCGATCGGCGTTGGCAACCTCGCCCCGAAGGACGCGTCGGCATCGGACCAGATCGCTGACGCGCTGCAGGACAAGTCGCCGAGCGTTCGTATCGCGGCCGCTCGGGCCCTCGCTCGGATGGGCCACCCCGAGCGCGCCCTGCCGGTCTTGACCCGAGAGCTTCGCGAGGGGACGCAATGGGTCCGACTGAACGCAGCCGTCGTGCTCGACGAGATCGATGAACAGGCCCGGCCTGCGTTGGATGCGATGACCCAAGCGCTCAAGCCGCGCGAGCGCCTCTTTGCCGGGGGAAAGTACACCGTACGCGTGACCAACCGAGCGCTGAATGAACTGCTCGGCACGAGCCGCACGGTCCGGTAGGACGGTCAGGCCATTGGCTCCCACAGATCGGTCCGTCACTTGCCTCCACGGAAGCACAGGACGTTGCCGTCCGTGGTGGTCATGTAGAGGGACCCACCCGCCGCGGCCATGCCATCGAAGACCGGCGGACTCTCCAGCGGATACGTCGCCAGCTGTTTGCCACCCGAGGCAGAGAGGACCAGCAACGTCCCCCCCTTGGTACCCTCCAGCGCCCCGATCGGGTCATCCGTGGTCAGGATGTCCGGCGGTCCGGCCAGAAACAGGTGGTCCTTCGCAACAACGATCGCGCGGGCCAGGATTGGGATCTGCCGGGCCCAGAGGTACTTCTTTTTGGGAGGCGGAGCTCGTCGACCGCGACGCTTGGCCTTTGGTGTCGGGCCCTTCTCGAGGGGGGCCTTGCGCGAGAGGGCAAACGCCAGGTAGTGCGGCGTATGCTGCCCGCTGTCACTGTTTGGTCTGAAGTGAAAGACCGTCGTCGGATCCACGCCCACGTGCGACCCGGTATGGTGGTACTGACTGCGACCGAATCCGTAGGCGTACGACGCGTCCAGCGCCAGCAACCGACCGGCCGGCGCACGCCAACCGGACCGGGGCCACCCGCCGTAATTGGTGCCCATCGCCGTGCCCACCAGCCAATACGTCCGATGCCACCACGAGTCATCCAAAAAGCCGGCCGGGCTGAACAGGTGCGGCACGTCCTCCGCCATCGGCTGACCAGACAAATCGAAACGGAGGTGACGCAAGAAGACCGAGGTCCCGTCCGAGGAGAGGACGTCCGGAAGGGCCCCGGGGATGTTCGTGCCCTTGACGCACCCCTTGCGCTGATACCCGGTCTCGGGATCTCGATGGTCGATGGGCGTTTCTGAGAGCAGCTTGCCCGTCTTGGCGTCGAGCCGGCACAGACGGATGCCGCCGTCCAGGTACGAAGACCGCCCCGCCACGCAGGTGACCACGCCGTCCTGCACCAACACACTGCCGTGGACCGGCCAGGCCGACTCCACCTGCCCGTAGGCCACAATCCGCAAGTCCATCGGCGCCGCCCGAAACCGCCAGACCAATGCACCGTCCGATGCACGGAGGCAGTAGACCCAACCATCCGCTGCGCCAAAGAGGACCAGCCCCCGCCAGACCGTCGGCGGGCTGTCGACGCGACCGCCGGCCGTATAGCTCCAGAGCGGCCGGCCGTCGCCCACCTTCAGCGCGTGGACCGTATGCGCGTCGATCTTCGCCACCAACACCTTGCCCCCCGCCACGACCACGGTGCTGAGCCGTCCACCGAGGTCGGTCAGCCAAGACCGCCGCAGGCCTGCTGGGACCGCGGTCTTGGCAGAACCGCTGCGTGTCCGATCACCGCGATAGGATGGCCAATCGTCTCCTGTCGCCTCGCCATCGGCTGCCCGCTCCGCACCGCCTTCTTTGTATGCGGGCCCCTTCTCGAGTCGTTGTTGTTCTTCGGCAGTGACGGGCGGGGCCTTCCTTCGTGGGGACAGGCAGTTAAAGCCATCGAGCTTTGCGGTAATGAAGCACGCACACGAATGCGACGGCGCGTACAGCAGTCCGTTACACGGCAGGACGCCCAGTTGGCACGTCCCGCGCGTCCAGTGGTGGGGGATGCCCTGACCGGTCGCCAGATCGATGAATTCCACGCCCGACCGACCGAGGACCAGATACCGGTGGGTCCCCCTGTTGCGGTGGCAGCGCCCATGTCCCATGCCGGGCTGGAAGAACGCCTGGTCTTTAGGGCGAGTGCGTTCAACCTGGCCGGTCCTGGGATCGCGGCCCTGCGTGACTCCGGGCTCCTTGGCCCTGACGAGCGCACCGGTCCACACCAGCCCGTCGGCCACGAGCACGTCCACCGGCGCGTTGTAGCACTCCTTGCACTCGCAGCGCCAGAGCTCCTTGCCCGTCTTGGCAGAGAAGGCGATCAGCTCGCCGACCGGCGCCTGCCCGCCGGCGCTCGTACAAATCCACTCGACCTTCCGGCCATCGTCGGGGGCCTGAGGCGAGCGCTCCTGAACCGCGCGATCGCCCGAGAGCACTACGTCGCCGGACACGACCAGCGTTGGCGCGGACCAGGCAGGCCGCCTGCGGCTCACCGGGCGTTGAGCCCGCCAGGCCTGATTCCCAGACCGTGCGTCCAGACAGAGGATCTCGTCGGCGTTTTGGAGGAACACCCTCCCGCCGCTGACGGCCAGCGTGGTGGGCATCAGCTCCCGCGTGTCGGCGTCGTGCTTCTTCCACAGTTGCCGACCCGTCGCCGCCTCGAACGCCAGGACGCGCTTGAGGGGAGGCGGGTCCGGATAGTGAGGCCTCTGCGAACGCACCTCCCCAAACCCACGCCGCTGTCCCCGTCGTCGAGCCTTGGCCCTCACCTGCGCGTCGTCCGAACGCCCCGCGACCACAAACAGCGTTCCCTCACAGAGAACCACCTCCAGTGCGCCCTCGGTTCCCTTGTAGGTCATGAGGATCTGACCCGTGGCGGCGTCCAGCGCGCTCACCGGGGCGTCGATGCCAAGCGTGACATACACGCGGTCGCCTACCGCGACCAACCGTCTTGCGATATCGCTCGGGCCGCTGCGAAAGCCCCGAAGATGCCACTGCCACCGCTCGATGGGACGTTTCCACAGGATGACGCCGCTGAAGGCGTCGCGGGCGACCAGGGACCACTTCGGCTCGAGCACGACGGCGGCGATCGGCCCTTCGTCCACGATGTAGAAGAGTCGACCTGCCGAGGAGACGGCTGCGCTGACGCTGCCCAGGTGGTCGTGGCTTCGGGCATACCGCGGTCCGCCCACCCATTGAAGTTGACGCGGGGGCCCGACCACCCTATCCGAAGACACGGCGTTGTTCGTCGCGTCGTACAAGAAGTGCGTCCACTCGTCGATCGCTTCGGGCCTGGGCTTGACCGTCTTGGTCCACGCGCCGCCGACCTTGACGTACGCCACGCCACGGGGCGCCAGCACCCGCATGACCTCCCCCGTGGAGATCGCGCCGAGATCCTCCGCCACGATCAGGTTGACGAGATTGTCGACGTACGGCAGACGACGCCCTTGCAGCCGGTCCACGGACACCTTGCCGTACAGCCCCATGGACCCGATGTGTTTGCGAGCCAAGTCGACCTTCGCAGGATCGACGTCCAGACCGTGAACGACGTAGCGGTCACCGGCGCGCAGCGCACCCGTCAGACGCCCGTCGCCGCAGCCAACGTGCACCACAAGGCCCCCCTTGACGCCGGTAGCATCGAAGATGTCCTTGGCCTGGACCTCGCCGGTCGACCGGGCCAGCGCAACGCCGGCCGCCATGCTCCAAGCGGCGACGCTTGCGACGAGACACACGCTCAGGCAGAGAGGGCGAGCACTCCGCGTTCCTGGCATTGGCATCGCTATCCTCCTGTGGATGGCCGGGTGGGACCAACACCCCGGGTCTGAACCATCTGGGGCTCCTTGTCAGACAGGAGACAGATATGTTAGCCGGGACACGACACGACGCACAACATCCGGGAGAACCCACGACCGGCGACGCCGGCGACGACCCAAGACAATCGCTGTCTCTTCGGCATCCCCGCGTTCTCACCAGGTGGTCACAGATTGTGACCACCCACCGCCCTTTCGTTTGTGGTCGCAGATTGCGACCACAAACCGCCATGTCTTGAGCCGACCGATTGGCACGTCAGGATCAGCTGGCCCTCAGCGTGCCACGTGCCAGATGGCTTCTTCTGGCCTGGCCGACTCGGCAAACTGCTCGTCCAGCTTGGCCACGAACTCACTTGGATCCGACCAGGAAGGCACGCTCCAACCGGCCCATGGCACACGCCAGTGCCGGCGTCCTCGACACCGATGCCGCTCGCCATCTATGCCCCTAAACGAAGCGATTATCAAGGGATTCGAGAAGGTTGGCGGGTCCGAAAGCCGCTGCTTCGGGGGAGACATGAGAGGTCCGTGGGCTGAGCCACGGCAGCCTTGGGCAGTCTGTCTGCGCACCTGGTAGTGTCCCGAGGTAAGCCGTCTACAAGGCGGGGATACGACACAATGCGAGGGGAAACAGGTACGGACTGGCAAGGCCGATGCGCGGAAGCCCTTGCTAGATGCAGACAAGAGCAACGCCCGGCAAGACGACGCGAGGCGTCGCGCGATCGCGCCCACGCCAACGATACCAAGAGGCAAAGCCTGACGCCGCGTCAATCAGCAGGAAGATCGGTGGGGTCTCTCTCTGACAGGTGCTCAGCCTGCCGGCACTCGCATGGGTTCGGCAGCCTCGCCCGTCGTGTGAGGCGCTGCCCGGCCGGTCCGCGACCCATGTGGCGATCAGGGCTGGATGCCCAACTCCTTCATCAACACCAGCACGCGATCCTTGGATGCCTGATCGCCCAGCTCATCAGCCCGCTTCAAGGCAGCGAGAAGGACGCACTCCGCTTCTGACTCCTGTCCCTCCTTGGCGCAAACCTCCGCAAGATGCAGATGCACGTCCAGCGGAATCGGACGGGTGCTCAACAGGGCCCCGATCAACCGCCGACGAATCTGGCCCTCGTAGCCCTTCTCGTTGACCACCTCCAAGGCCTTGCGGAGCCATTCCACCGCGCCCTGCTCGCGACGCGTGTCGATGCAGAACATCGCCGCCTCCACGAAGACCTGCGGCGGGGTATTCGGCAGCTGCGCCGCCACCGCATAGGCACGGTCCGCCGCCTGTTGGGCCTCCAACACGACGTTCTGAGCATACCGCTTGATGCCCCTCGTGTGCCGCCGGACGATGTTGGCGTTGTGACGGGCCACCATCACCTGGGCACGTGTCTTCTCGTCACCCGTCACTTGTTTAAGCAGATCGCGAAGGAGCTTGTCCGCCTTGGTATGCTGGTCGTTTCGCGTGTAGAGTCGCGCAGCATCCCACGCCAGCGTCAGGTTCTTCGGCTCCGCCTTCAATGCATCCTCAACGCGCGCGTTGGCCTTGGCCCTGTCCCCCACGCGCTCGTACAACAGCGCCAGGCGCATCAGGTTGTAGATGTCCTTGGGATCCTTCTTGCGAGTCTCCTCCCGGCGCTTGATGGCACTGCGGGGGTCTGCCTGCTCACGCTCGTTCTCCACTTGGAGCCGAAGCCATGGATCGCGCGGCAACCCCTCGACATCCTTGCTCGCCAGCCGGATGGCCTCTTTCAGATGCCCCTCCACGTCGGCGACGTTCCCATGCGTCTTGCCCAGCTTGGCCAGCGCCCGGCGGGCGCTGCCGTTCGTGGGATCCAGCTCCACCGCCATCATGTAGGCATCGCGCGCCCCGTCCGGGTTGCCCAGACCCTCCTCTGCCTCACCCAACCAGCAATGGGCCTGGGACGACTTGTTGTAGATGGCGATCCCCTCCCGGAGGTGCTTGGCCGCTTCGGTAAACAGGTCCTTGGCCTTCTTGCGGTGTTCCTGCGATTTGGCCAAGTCCTTCGCCGCGAGCGTAGCGGCCTCTTGCCTCTCGAGCATGCCCTTGAACAGGGCGATCCGGCCTTGGACGAACCGGCCCTCGACCCCGTCAAAGTTGAGTTTGGCGGCCTCCGCCCAACAACGTTCGGCCCGGTCCCAATCCTTCTGCTGCAGGGCGATCCCGAGTTCGGCCTCCAGCAACGACCGCGACTCCGGCTTGATCTTCCTGGACGCCTCCAGGTGCGGCAGTGCCTCCTTGATCTCGCCCCGGCGCATATAGTACTGGTACAACGACACCTCGCGCGCGAACTCGTCGTCCGTCTCTTTGATCAACTCCAACAGACGCTCATCGCGCTGCTCGTCGGTCAGCTTCTCATTCAGCTGCAGGGACAGCCGCTTGAATACCAGATCGTCCGGCTTCTTCGCCAAGGCCGCCGCCAGCAGCTTCTTGGCGTCGTCCCGCTTGTCGACCGACACCAGGAACCCGACGGCCCGCGTCAGGAGGCGCTTGTTGGCTGGGTCTTCCTTGAGAAGGGCCTTGTAGATCTCCGCCGCCTTGTCGTTCTTCTTCTCGAGCTGGTAGACGAAGGCCTCTCGCAGCTTCGCCGCCTGCGTGTCACCGCCGAGCTTGTCCTGGATCTTCCTGACCTCCTCGGGCTTGCCCAGCATCGCGTACCCGCGCATCGCCAGCTTCCGGGCCTCGCGGATAAACTGATGGTCGTCGCCCAGCTCCTTGCCCGCCGCCAGCACCCGCTTGATGTCGTCGATGGCCTCGCTCGCCTTGTTCATTGTCAGATACGCTTCCGCACGCATCAGCCGAGCACTGAAGTCGGCGTGTCGGCGTTCGAGAATCGTGTCGAGCAGCTTGACCGCTTCGCCGGGCGCCTTGAGGCGCTGCAGATACAGCTGGGCCAGCCGCAGGAGGACTTGGGCCTTGTAGCGCCCGCTGTTTCCTCCCCAGGCCAGGCGATTGTTGGCGGCTTCATACGCGTGCTGGGCCTCTCGGTACCGGCCCCGCGCCTCGCAGAGCTGTCCCTCGACCAGACGGATCCTCGGACCCGTCGCCCCCTTCTCGGCAACTGCCCGGTCGTAGTACTCGCCCGCCTTCTCGACGTGCGCCTCACGCTTCTCCGGCTCGGTGCCCGCCTGGATCAAGGCGATCTCGCACGCCATGCAGAGCATCTGGAAACGCTTCCGCTTGTTCAGATTCCCCTTGTAGCCGACCAGATCCACGTCCTGCGACAGACTCGCCTCCAGAACCTTCAGCGCCTCCTCGTGCTTCTGCTCGGCTCGGTAGCACGTGGCCAACTGGAGGCAGGCGTCCAAGTGCCCCGGCACGGTCGCAATGACCCCCTTGTACGCCTCGATGACCTTCTCCGGCTTGTCGGCCATCCGCCAATACCGTGCCCGGTGCATGCGCAGCTCGGGGGACTTGGGATCCAGCTTCTCGGCCTGCCGGAGGTTCTCGTCGATGTGCTTCAGCTCGGCGGACTCCTTGGCCGGGTCGGACTTCCTTCTTGCCAATCGCGCCAGGCTCTTCTCGGTGTGGAGGCGGCTCATCAAGAAGCCAGCGAACGTCAGATAGGCCTCAGCCGACTCCGGATCCGCCTTGATCATCCGGCGGAAGACGTCTTCGGCCCGCTTGCGAAACTCGGCGGCCTCTTGGGGCTTCTTCTCCCTCAGGCGGTTCTGGGACGTGATCTCATAAGCCCTGGCAATGCTCGTGGCAATCTCGCGATCCGCGGGCGCCAACTCGTGGGCCTCCTCCATCTCGGCGAGGCCCTCGGCCATGTTCTCCGGTTGCTCACGAGCCAAGCCCGTCAGGGCGATGCCTCGCGCAAAGTGTCCCAACGGGTGATCGGGATTCTGCTTCAGCAACGCGTCGGCCACCCCGCGCAACGCCGCGTTCTGCTGCGCCGTTCCATACATCGCGACGAATTCCAGACGAAGCCGGATCCGCGCCTCGTGCGCGGCGATCAGCGAGGGATCCTCCGACACCGCCCGGTCCCAGATCCGCATCGCGCCCCGCGCATCGCCGGAGTCCTTCGCCACTTCGCCCTGAGCCACCAACAGATTCGGGTCTTCAGTCAGCGCGAACGCCTCGCCGAACGCCTTGATGGCAGCCTCATATCTGCCGGCACGATGCGCCTCCGTGGCCTTCTGGACATACGCTGCTGCTTCCCGTCGGCGCACCGCAGCCGGTTTGTCAACAGAGGGGCTCTGCCTGGGATGAGTGCCTGGCCTGGTACGGGGTTCGGTTGGCTCCTGATCTCGGTCGGCACGCTGGGCTTGGCTCGTGCCCCCGGAACCTTCGGCATCGCTGAGGATGGACTTGATCTGATCACGGTGATAGGACCGAGTGACGAGGACGCCGTAGTACTTCACCTCCACCTTGATGGACTTCTCGGTCCGAGCAACGATTCTGCCGCGCACCTCCCGCCCGTTCTTTAGGATGATCACATCGCCCCAAGCAACCGAAGCAAGGCTCAACACCCCTGCAGCCAACCACATACTCCCGCGATTTCTGCCGCAGAACATGATCACCTCCCGCAGAATGGAGCGATTGGGTGGGCGTCCGCGCGACCAACGGCGCAGGATGGATGGGGGACGCAACGGACGCATGGGACCTCCGTGTCCCTTCTTCGCGCTCCACGTTGCCTTGAATGTGACCAGAGAAATGTCCCCGGGCGACCCGGGAAACACGACGGCACACTGCCCCTGCCGTGAGCTCCGACGATGCTTAACATCTATACCTGCAAATGAACGGATTGTCAAGGAATTCGAGAAGGCGGGCGGATCTGAGAACGCCTGCTTCGGGGAAGACACGAGAGGTACGCGGGCTGATCCACGGCAACCTTGGGCAGCCTGTCTGTGCGCCTGGTGGTGTCCGTGAGCTAAGGCGTTTACGGGGCGTGGATACGACACAATGCGACGGGAGAGGGGGCGAACCAGCCGGGCCGATGCGCAATACCCCTTGATGGATGCGGAAAAGGGAAACGCCCCGCAAGACGATGCGAGGCGTCGCACGATCGCGCCCGGGAGGACTCGAACCTCCAACCCTCAGATTCGAAGTCTGCTACTCTATCCAATTGAGCTACGGGCGCAGCGGTCAATCGGCCGTCAGGCGGTACACGAGGAACCTGATCGGGCCAACTAGCAATGTACATGAGGCGTACAGAACGGTCAACTTACTCGAACCGCGCCAAGACGGGCAGGTGGTCGCTCAGGGCGAACGAGCTGCGGTCGTCGGGATTGGTCCTGAAGGCACCCTCGAACAGCGCGCGGGCGTCCTTGACCCGTTCGGCGATGGGGCCGGCGGCCAGGACGTAGTCGATGCGGAGGCGGGGCCTACGGGCATTGATGGTGAGCTGATCGGCATGGCCGGCGGCGGCCTGCGTGTCGGTCAGCCCCGTCTTCATCCACAGCTTATAGCTGGGCATCCTCGGCGAGTGGTTCAGATCGCCCTGCAGGATCACCGACCGGCCGGCCTCCACGTCGGGCGTCAGGGCCTTAATGACCTCGAGGACCTCCATCTTGCGGACCACGGGGTTGGCCGGATGCAGGTGAGCGCTGTGGACGACGACGTCGCCGAACGGACGCCCCGTCTTGATCGTCGCTCGGCCCCAGTGGCGGGTGAACAGGGGTTTCGGGCGACGGCCCTTGATGAGCGGGCAGTTGCGGTGGTCTGCGATGTCGAATCGGGTCAGGATGGCGCCGGGCCAGGCCTCGCCGCTCCGGAAGAACACGTGGTTCATGCCCAATCGCTCGGCGATGCGACGGACGACCGGCTCGGTGGGGGCCTCGGCGAAGTTGACGATGTCGGGCTTGTAGGCGGCCAGCTCGAGCGCGAGGCGTTCGGGGACGTGCTGCTTGACGTTGCCGAGTCGCTTGGCGGCCAGCGCCGGCGGCCAACCCGTACACTTGTAGATGTTGTAGGCGATCGTGGTCAGACCGCCCTTCGACCGCGCCTTCCGTCCAGCGGGCCTCGACGCCGGTGCGGCGGCAACCGACGGCACGAATCTGCACACCAAGCCCGAACCGAACAACCCCAAGATCTGACGGCGTGACATCATGTCGATCCCTCTCCAGCCATCTGTTGCATCTGGCTCCTTTGCACGTCAACCAGCTCCCGAGCGGCCTCGACGAGGCGCTCGCCCGCACCGGGCGCGAACCGTGCGGGATAGCCGTAATAGCGAAACGCCGTGTCTACCTCGTAACCGCCGTCTTCGTGCGATCGCCGGTCCGCCACGTAGCCCATCAGTCCGTTGGTGTAGCCCAACACCATGGTCGGATCGGGCAGCGCGTCCCGCAGCGCCATGCCCACCGTCGACAAGGGTTCGCCCGGCAGTCCGACGATCCGCAGGCACGGGGCCCGCCCGATCGCGAGGGACTGAACCGGCACGTCGACACCGGCCGGCATGGCCCCGGCATCGATGGTCGCCATCGTCTCCCGCGCGAAGACGCCCATCGCCAGATCGCCCGCGTCGGCGTCAGGTTGGCAGGATCGCTCGTCGAGGCCGATCAACTCGTCGCGCGGCGGCGGATCGTCGAGCGGGAGCGTGACGGTGTCGGTCGCCGCATGGATCGGCCCTGCGACCGGGGTAGGGGCAGCGTCGCGGAGTGTCGCCTCGACCCCCCGGGCCAGCGCAACGCCCGTCTGTTCGGCAGCGTCGAAATCGCGGACACCCGCGGCCGGATTGATGTCGCCGCAGCACCCTTGAGCGAACGCGATCACCTGGCCGGGCCGATCCGCAGCCAACGTCTGGACCATGACCCCGCAAAAATCCGCCGAAATGGACAGCGTCGTCCCGGCCGAGACGGCGTGACAAGGCAGCGAGACGACCATCCCAATCGGCGGCCCCGACGGTCGCTCGACCGTCAACACGTCCAGCGTCGCATCCAGAGGATAGGGGGCATCTCCCTGCCCGGGCCAACGACGGATCGTTCCGACGTCGGGCGCCCGCCCTCGCCGGTGAACGAGCGTCGCAGGCTCGAGCCCCGCCATCGCCCGGCGGGCCAGATCGCACACGACCGTCTCGAGGCGCTCGAGGAACTCCGCATTGAGTGGAGCAATGCCGATCAAGTCGATCGTCGAAGGGCCGGCGTGTGTGTGCGTGGCGTTGAGCATCACGCCATCGGGTGTGGTCTGCAGGATGGCGGCCACCTTGCCCCGAAGGTCCGCAGCCCATGCGATGTCCGTCCCCAGCATATCCGCCGTGATCAGTGCCGCACGGCGGCCTGCGTGCTCGATCAGCAGCAACCGGGCGTACAGGTCGTCGTGGACGTCCTGGCTCGGCTCGGTCCGTGCGATGAAGCCCGTCAGCCAGCAACCGGGTTCGGGCGTGATCGTTTCTTCGACGAAGGCGGCGTGGAGCTGGGCTGATCTGGCCATACAGTCAACTCGTCATATCGATCAGGGACACCCGCGAAGCTCGATTCGATGGCTCGCCGGCGCCCTCGATGAACGCGTCGTGTCCCGACCGGGGCGGGCCGCTACCTGATCAGTTCCCCCGCCGCGTTGTAGAGATCTCTCCTGCTGCGGCTCAGGTAGGTATAGCCCGCCAGCCCCTGTTCGTAGCGACGGAGAAAATGGGCTGATTCCTCCAGACTGATCCGGCCCGCCCGCACGGCCGACTCAACACCCCGTCGGAGTCGGGTGATCAGGTCTTGCCCCTCGAACTGCACGTAGCCCAATACCTCTCGAACCGTGTCACCCTTGATTACATGGTCGACCCGATAGTCACCCCCCTCGTCGATGCTGACGTGGACGGCGTTGGTGTCGCCGAACAGGTTGTGCATGTCGCCGAGGATCTCCTGATAGGCCCCGGTCAGGAAGATACCGATGAAGTAGTCCTCGCCGTCGGGCCGATGCAGCTCGAGGACGGTCTTGACGTCACGCAGATCGATGAACTTGTCGATCTTGCCGTCCGAGTCACAGGTGATGTCGGCGAGGGTGGCGCGACGTTTGGGCTCCTCGTTGAGCCGCTGGATCGGCAAGACCGGAAACAGCTGTCCGACGGCCCAAAAGTCGGGCAGCGATTGGAACGTCGAGAAGTTGCAGAAGTAGGTGTCGCTCAGGGCCCGCTCCAGCGGCTGGAGCTCCTCGGGTATGTACTCCAGATCGCGGACGATCCGCAGGATCCGCCGGCAGCATCCCCAAAATAGCGCCTCGACCTGACTGCGACCCGTCAGCGACAGGTAGCCGAGCTTGAAGAGCGTCATGGCCTCCTCGCGGCAATGCATGGCGTCGTGAAAGGCCTCTTGGGCGTTCTTGCGCGTGATGCTCTGATAGCATTCGTGCAGCTCGCACAAGACGTCGGGCGCATCGTCGGGCAGTGACTCCGGGACGTCGGCCTCCACAAGCTCGCTCGTGCCGAGGACGTTCACCACTAAGACCGAATGGTGCGCCGCGATCGCCCGACCGGACTCGGTCACGATCGTCGGATGCGGCACGCCCGACGCATCGCAGGCGCCCATGACGTGCGACACGACATCGTTGGCGTACTCCTGGATGGTGTAGTTGGTGCTGCTGTGGAAGTTGGTCTGAGACCCGTCGTAGTCCACCGCCAATCCGCCGCCCACGTCGATGTACCGCAAGGCCGCACCCGACTTGGCCATCTCGACGAAGATTCGGCAGCCCTCTTCCAGCCCTTCCCGGATAGCCCGGATGTTCGTGATCTGGCTGCCGAGGTGAAAGTGCACCAGCTGCAGCCACTCCAGCGCGTCGCTCGCCTTCAGATAGGACAGCGCCTTGACCAGCTCGGTCACCGTCAGGCCGAACTTGCTCCGGTCCCCGCCGGAGCCCTCCCACCGCCCCGCGCCTCGGCTGGACAGCTTGATCCTCAGCCCAATCATCGGCTTGACGTCGAGACGTTGGGCCGCCGCCAAGATCAGCTCCAGTTCGCTGAACTTCTCCACAACCGGGATGATCCGCCGGCCGAGCTTGCTGGCCAGGAGCACCATCTCGATGAACTCGGCGTCCTTGTAGCCATTGCAGATGACCAGCGCGTCCGGGTTGTCCTGCAGGGCGAGCACGGCCAACAGCTCGGGTTTGCTGCCGACCTCCAGCCCGAAGTGGTAGGTCTGGCCGTGGCGAACCACCTCTTCGATCACGTGCCGCTGCTGATTCACCTTGACCGGATAGGCACCCATGTAGTGGCCCGCGTAACCGTACTCCTCGATGGCCTTCTGGAACGCGCCGTGCAACTCTGCGATGCGGTTCCGCAGGATGTCCCCAAACCGCAGCAGAATCGGCAGCTCGATGCCACGCCGGACCAGGGCGTCCACCAGTTCCCTTAGGTCCGCACGCGGCCCGTCCTTGCCGCTGGGACAGACCTCGACATGGCCCTTCTCGTTGACGCCGAAGTAGCCCTTCCCCCAGTTGTCGATCCCGTAGAGCTCGACGGCGTCCTGGATCCGCCAGCCGCGGATGCTGTCTTGGGCGGCTTTCGTGGTTGCCTTGGCCTTGCTCATGGCGTCACCCCCGTCACGCGGTTCATGGACGCTCTACTGTACCAACGCGGGCCGGACCTGTCATCGGCAAATGACCGGCAACCGGCCGATGCGCTGCACCGCCTAGCGCAGTCCAAGTCGGCCCGTTGAAGCCGAACGGATCTCGGTACATGATATGAGGCCTGCGGCGCCGGACCTGGGCCGGTTCGGGCATCGGCCAGGCGCCCGCACGAGGAGGAGCGTACCCCATGAAAACGACCTCTTGCATCTTGATCGCAACGGCCGTGGCCATCGGTTTGGGACTGGGTGGGTGGAGCGTCGATGACGCATGCCAGGCCGCACAGAAAAACCGCGCGCCGCACGACGTCGCCTGGTTTCTGCGTCGGATGGTCGACATCGAGTGGCTGGCCCACCACAAGCCCGGTGTCCGATGCAAGCAGTTCAGCAGCTACGACCGTCGCAGCCGCATCGACGAGAACGGCAACAAGGTCAACTGGGAGGCCAACGGCGACGCCGGCAACTACCTCCGCACCACGCGCGAAGAGGGCAACGTCATGGCCGAGATGGAGGGGCCCGGCTGCATCACCCAGTTCTGGTCGGCCAACCCCGGCGGGACGATCCGGATCTGGCTCGACGGCGAGAAGACCCCCTCCGTCGTCATCCCCATGGCCGAACTGCTCAGCGACAAGGGCGGCGCGCCGTTCAAGGCCCCCTTCTCGTATCAGGTCCGCGAGCACCCCACGCACACGGCCAGCAACTGCTACTTCCCCATCCCCTACGCCAAGCACTGCAAGATCGCCGTCGTCGGCGCGCGGATGTACTACAACATCGACTACATCACCTACCCCAAGGGCACGCCGATCGTGACGTTCAAGCTGCCGCTGACGGCCGAGCAACAGAAGGTCGCCCAGGAGGTGGCCGCTCAGATCCAAAAACGCCTGCCGATCCTGCCGACGGGGCTCCAGCAGGTGACCGGACAGGCCAGCGCGCACGAGGGTCAGGAGTGTGACCTCGTCAAGGTGGCCCGGGACGACGGCGGCATCGTCCGGCAGCTCACCATCAAGGCCGACTCGCCCGACAAATACCGCCACCGCAAGGCCATCCTCCGCATCTACTGGGACGGCTCGTCGCAGCCGGGCGTGGTCGCGCCGCTGGGCGAGTTCTTCGGCACGGGTTGGTTCGCCACGCCGTTTGCGTCACTGACCTGCCGGATCGACAAGGCCGGCACGATGACGTCCTACTGGCCCATGCCGTTCACAAAGTCGTGCCGCGTGACGCTGACCAACCTGAGCATGGCCCCGATCGCGGCCAGCGCCTCGCTCAAGACCAGTGGGCCGCGGAAGGGCTGCCGCTGCAAGCCGATGTACTTCCACGCCATGTACCGACGCGAGAACCCCAGCAAGGTGTTCGACTACCCCTTTCTTCAGGACGTCGTGGGGCCCGGACGGGGCGTGGGCAACCTGCTCAACATCGACAACTCCAGGCAGGGCTGGTGGGGCGAGGGCGACGAGAAAGTCTGGGTCGACGACGATAAGTTCCCGAGCTGGTACGGCACGGGCAGCGAGGACTACTTCAACGACGCCTGGGGCATGCACCTCCACGACGGACCTTGGGAGGGCTGCCCGTTGCTGCAGGGCCCCGGCCACGCCAACAAGACCAGCATGTACCGTTGGCACATCCTGGACAGCATCCCGTTCGAGAAGCAGTTCACGATGACGATCGAGAACTACTACAAGCGCGGCCTGAGCGACTACTCGTCGGTCGCCTATTACTACAACATGAATCCCGCTGGCGCGGCGTTCTTCAAGCCGCTGACGCTGGCCGACCTGTTGCCGTGCAACTTCCGCCCCGCCGGGACGATCGAGGCCGAGACGCTCGCGCTTCCCGCGGCGCAGAAGCGGACGATGGAACAGCTCGCCGAAATCGGCCTCGCGGACGACGCGAGTGGCACGGGTGCCGTCGAACTGGGCGTCACGCACATGATGAGCAGCATCAAGCACCCCTCATCCATACCGATGGGAGAGGTCAAACCAGGCGTGTATCGCATTCACCTGCACCTGCTGGCCAAGACCCAGCTCCCGGGACTGAGTCTGGTCCCGCTTACCCAGCCGAACGTCACCCTCAAGCCCGCCAAGCCTCCGGCAACGACCCCGCCTGGCAGTTCGGTGCAGACGGCGGGCATGCTGTTTGTTATGGGCGACAAACCTGTCGCGGTGTCGCCCTGTCTGACAACGCTGGCCAGAGACGTGAGCGGCGCGAAGGTGCTCACCGTCTATCTCGATGCCATCCGGCTGGAAACGGCCCCGCGTCGCGGGATGGAGGCAGAGACGCTCAAATGGTCCAGCCCCGACCACCTCGTGACGTTCAAGCCCGACATGGGCAACACGGCGCTGAGCGGCTGGGGTCAGATGAAGATGGAGACGCTCAGCGTGGGCGGCCTGGCGGCAATTCCGGTCAAGCTCGAGCCGGGCTTCTACGAAGTCAGCGGCCAGTTGGCCTGCGGGCCCGACGTCGGGAAGCTCCGCATCCGGATGGACCTGGCCAACACCTTGGTAAGAACGTACGACGGCTACGCGCCCAACCCCGGCCTGCGGGTGCACGGATTCGGCCGGTTCGAGGTGGCCAAGGGCAAGACGCTCGAGCAGCTCGAGTTCATGATCTGCGGCAGGAACCCCAAGGCCACCGACGAGAAGATGGCCGTCGACTACCTCGAGATCCACCCGTGTCGGGGCCTGACCGGCTACGAAGGCGAGGACATGCGGCTGCTCAAGATCGAGCACGGCGCCCTCGGCCCGCAGCGCCTGGGGCGGGCCTTCTCGCGCGAGACGCAGAACTTCATCCGCTTCAACAGCGTCAAGGGTCGCATCCAGCTCGGCTTTGACCTGCCCAAGGCCGGCAAGTACGAAGTGGAGATGGCCTTCTGCAAGAGCCACGACTACGCGACGATCGAGGCCCACCTCGACGGCGAACGCATCGGTCCGCGGATGGACAACTACAGCCCCACCATCGTGCACAGCGGCCCGATCAAGTTCGGCGTGGTCGATCTGAAGGCCGGCACGCACGTCCTGGAGTTCCGCGTCGTCGGTAAGAACGACAAGTCGACGGGCTACTACATGGGATTCGATTACCTGGAGCTTCTTCCGGCCCAGTAGAGCGGACGCCGAGATCGACCGGCGGTCGCTCCCGTGACCGCTCCCTGACGGTTGCGGCTCTGATGGCGCTGTCGCGCTGTGGGGCGTTGCGCGACCGTCTCGAACGAATCAGGACGGCTGGTCGGCCGTCCATTCGGTGTGGAACGGCCCCTCGCCCGGCTTGTCCACGCGCAGGTAGGTGTGGGCACCGAAGTAGTCCCGTTGCGCCTGCAGCAGGTTCGCCGGCAACCGGGCTTGGCGGTAGCCGTCGAAGTAGCTGATCGCACTGCTGAAGGCCGGCACGGGAATGCCGGCGTTGACGGCCGTGCCTACCACCTTCCGCCAATGGGGCTGCGCCTCGCGAACCGCCTCGTTGAAGTATGGGTCGAGCAGTAAGTTCGTCAGCTGCGGATCACGCTGGTAGGCCTCGGTAATCCGATGCAGGAACTGGGCGCGGATGATGCACCCCCCGCGCCACAGCTTGGCGATGCTGCCGAAGTCCAGGTCCCATCCGTTCTCCCGCCCGGCTGAGTCCATCAGCGCGAACCCCTGCGCGTAGCTGCAGATCTTGCTGGCAAACAGGGCGCGTCGGATGGCCTCGACGAACTTGTCCTTGTCGCCCCGGTACCGCTTGCGGGGCCCTTTGAGCTTCTTGGCCGCCGCGACGCGCTCGTCCTTGATCGCCGACAGGCAGCGGGCGAATACGGCCTCAGCGATGGTCGGAGCTGGCACGCCCAGATCGAGCGCCTCCTGACTCGTCCACTTGCCCGTGCCCTTCTGACCGGCCGTGTCCAGGATCACGTCCACCATCGGCTTGCCCGTCTCGGGGTCGGTGCGGGCCAGGATGTTGGTCGTGATCTCGATCAGGTAGCTGTTCAGCTCGCCCGCGTTCCACTCGGCGAAGACCTCGTGCATGTCGGCCGCCGACATCCCCAGGGCGTTGGCCATGATGTAGTAGGCTTCGCAGATCAGCTGCATGTCGCCGTACTCGATGCCGTTATGGACCATCTTGACGTAGTGGCCCGCACCGTCCGGCCCGATGTAGCTGCAGCAGGGCTCGCTTTCGACGTGGGCGGCGATCTTGGTCAATACCGGCGCGACCGCGTCGTAGGCCTCTTCCTGACCACCGGGCATGATCGCCGGGCCCCACAACGCTCCCTCCTCACCGCCGCTGACGCCCGTGCCAATGTACAGCAAGCCGTCCGACGCCAACGACCGGTTCCGTCGAATCGTGTCCTTGTAGTAGCTATTCCCGCCGTCGATCAAGATGTCCCCGGGCGAGAGCAGCGGGCGGAGCTGCTCGATGAAGTCGTCCACCGGCGGGCCCGCCTTGACCATCAGCATGATCCGTCTGGGGGATTCCAGCGAATCCACCAACTCCTGGAGGCTGTACGTGCCCGTGATGTTCCGGCCAGCGGCCCCGCCCTCGATGAACCGCGTCACCTTCTCGGTCGTCCGGTTGAAGACGGCCACGCCGAACCCATTGCGCTCGATGTTGAGCACCAGGTTCTCGCCCATAACCGCCAGGCCCACCAACCCGAATTGCTGCTTGCTCATCAGTGCACTCCCTGAATCCAGCTCTCATTGGAAACACATATCCTAACACACGGTGCTGCCAGCGCGTAGTGCAATCTCTCGACAGGAAACGGGGGGGACGTGACAGTCTGGGCGGGGGGGTGCCCCATCCTTCACTCTCCTCGCGGAACGCGAGGGGGGTGAAGGGTGGGGGACGGAATCGGGCGGCGAGAGACGCTTCGCGCGCCATTCCGTCCCCCACCCTTTTCGAGGGCCCGCGTCCCGCGACCCCCCGAAAAGGATGGGGCACCCCTCCGGCCCAGATTGTCACGCACCCGATGGGGGGATGGCGTCAGTCCGCCGCACGCTTGCCCTGCTGGATCAGGTCGCGCGTCGCTCGGGCGATCCGCTCGACCGTGATCGAGTCGAGGCAGCGACGTACGTCGCACTTCGGGGCGTGGGGACCCCACAGACATGGCCCGCAGATCACGGCCGGCTCCACCACGCGATTGTACTGCCAGTCGAGCGGACCCGCCGCCGACGGCGGGCTCGGACCAAAGATCGCCACCACCGGCGTCCCGACCGCCACCGCCATGTGCATCGGGGCCGTATCGCCGCTCACCACCACGTCTGCAGCCGCCAGCATCGCGCCAAGACGACCCACGGACTCCGTTTCCATCACGTGGCACCGGCAGGTGTCCCGCCACGCCGCCTCGAACCGAGCGGCCGCGTCGACGTCGCCGGGCGCGTGGCAGAACACCACCGTGGCGGCTTCGGACAGGCATCGGCCCAGTTCAACATATCGCCCCTCGTCCCACGCACGCAGCGGGTTCTCGGTGGTCGGACACACGGCCACCACCGGCCCGCCGTCGGCGAGCTGGGCGAGCCGTTCTGCGGCCCACGCGCGATCCGCCTCGCCGACGTCAAACCTTGTCACGGGGCGTCCCGGCCGCCCCGTCAGCCGCTCGACCAACCGCAGGCGAAACGCAACGCGATTGGCGAACCAGTCCATCCGCTGACCCGCTGTCAGCCACAGATCCCCTCCCAGACCCGTCATCCCCACCCGGATGGGAATACCCGCCAACGCCATCAACAACGCATTGAGCGGATTGCCCTGCAGGTCCAGTCCCAGATCGAATCGACGCTGGCGTAGCGACCGTCCCAGCTCCCAAACGGCCATGAGCCGGGCCAGGGATCCGCCGGCGAATCGCGCGGCCGACCACGGCACGGACACCACCAGCACCTCGTCCACGTCGGGGTTCTTCCCCAGCACCTCCCGGGCGTAGGGCTGGACCCCAACGACAACGTGCGCCTCCGGCACCACCTCCTTGAGCAACCCGATCGCCGCTGTGGAGCACAGCACGTCCCCGAGCTTGTCGAATTGGGTGATCAGAACGGCAGGGCGCCGCGGCAGGACGATTCGATGGATCCCGCGCTCGAACGGAGCGTCCAACAATCGCGTCCAGTATTCTCGTTGGAGGGCCACGCGGACGATTCCCGGATCACGGCGACTCGGCAGCCGGGGCGGTGGCCGACGGCGGCTTCCGGTAGGTCCCCTCGTCCCTATGCCCGACGACGTACTTCAAAAACCGCTTGCGGACCTCCGGCGTGATGGCCCTCCCCGACCAGTTGAACACGCGCTTGCCCTCCGGCGTCAAACACATCAGCGAAGGCGATTCAACCAGGCTGTACTTCCTGACCACCTTCGGATGCTCCTCCCAGATCAGCCGGCAGGGAATCCCGCCCATCGCCCACTTGTAGACGGGCCTCAGACTGAACACCGTCCTGTCCAGCTCCTTCATCAACTCACAGTCACGCTTGTGCACCAGGAGCACGACGGCCTTGCGAGGATGCTCGGCCCGTTTCAGACATGCCTCCAGATCGTCCGACCACTCGATCTGCCAGCCCGTCCGCGTCCACGACTCGTACGACTGGACGACCGTCCAGACCACGGCAACGATCGCGACGATGACGATTCCCTTCCGCCACCCGATGCCGCGCGAAGAGCCTTCATCCTCGACGGCGTCGTCGATACCCGACAGGTCTTCGAGGGCATCCGGCTCGGCAGGGCGATTGTCCTGGGGATGTGCCATCAGCGTCCTCGATCGAATCGGAGTCTATCACGCCCCTGACTTGATGTAAACGTCAGCCGCCGGACGCGTCCCCGTCCCGCTGATCGTGATGCGGGGCCCACAAGGGCCGGGCCCATTCGGGCCTTGCCGTCAGCGCTTCACGAACCTGCCGACGCAACAGGTCCGATGGCAGCGACCACAACGCCGCACCCAACGCCGACGCCCCCGCGGGGACGTCGCATCTCCGGCACGCGTCCAGAAAGACCCGTTCCCAGGTAGACGCGCCCAGGTTCGGCCGACCGACCTCGTGCCACGTCTCGATGACCGTGGCCAGCAGATCGTCGGACGCCTTGTCATCCGCCTTCACGCACGCAAACGCCAGCATCGACGCGACCTCGTAGGCAGGTTCCGCGTGATAGGCGATCTGGAACGGCCGGGCCGCTCGCGTCGGACTGCCCTGGTCCAACCATCCGCACCCCTGCACCATCAGGGCAGCAGCCCGCTCCCGCTTCGGGCGATCCGCTCCGGACAGCCATTCCTCCACCCGCGCAACGCGGTCCGCGGCGGGCAGCTCTTGCCATTTCGAGAGCAACGCCAGACAGGCCAGCCCCGTCTCTCGGCGGGCCCGCAACGTCAGGACGACCACGATCGAAAGGCACAGCACCCCTGTTACGATGAGGACATGCAGCTGGTTCATCGCCTGCCTTCTACCTTCCGCCGGCCTTGACGTCCAGGCCCGGGCTCGATGCTCGCAACCGGCTGCCCGCCAGACCGGCGATTACGTACGCCCCGACCGCCGTCCATGCCACCACCCCAAAACCAAACGACATCGCCAACACCACTGCCAACACAGCCGCCACCACCGACGCGAACCCGTTCGCCCCCCACGCCCACGGGATCAGGCCCGGCGCCCGGACGCTCAGGCGCATCAGTCCACGGGGAAACGGCATGCCCATCGGAACGGCCATCACCGCCCCCGCCGCCAAACAGATCAACGCCCGGAGGGGAAGAGACCAGCCCATCGCCGCTGCCAGTACATGCCTGCCGACCAGCGCGTAGATCGCCGCCAGCACGATCACGGCGACCAGCGGCCCGTGGATCGGCGCGCTGTCGGCAGTGGCCCGTCGGCCCGCCCAAGCGCTGCCCAGCCCGCTAAACGTCAAGAACGCCCCCAGCACCACCGCCACCGCAAAGACGGGCTCGGCCAACACCAGCGTGAACGCCTGAATCAGCGCCATCTCCAGCAGCATATACCCCGTCCCCAAACCGACGTAGTACACGCCCGTCGCCAGCCGCAGGCCGCGCCCGGACGGATCCCGCCGCAGCCACAGCAACGGTAGCAGGACAAGCACCAACGCCACGATCGTCGACCAGGCCAGGGCCGCCATCAAGACCACGTACCCCCATTCCACCCGCGCCAACCAGTATCGCCCGAACGAACGCGCGTACGCCGACACCGACCGCCAACGAAAGAAATCCAGGAAGAACGGACGATCGTCCGTGACCGGCCGGACGGCCATCAGCCAATCTTCATAGAAAGCCTCCCGGTTCGGAGACAGGACCTGGCGCGCCGCCCAGTCCAGGTAAGACAACGTCGTGCCCTCCGGACCTGGACGCGGATCGATCTGGTTGGCCTGCTCGTCGGCCATGCCGGCGTACCACACCGGATCCAGGCCCATCTCCGACAGGACATCGCTCAGTCGCGCCAGGCGGTCGGGTGTCAGAGGTCGAACCGTCGCCGCCGTGCACGCCGCCAGGTAGTTCCGGAACTGCAGCACGTGCCCGCCCGGGTCCGTCACGCCACGCCGCTCCAGCGCTTCGACCATCGTCGCGAACAGCCGGATGTTGTCCCTCGGAGGCTCCTGGATGCCTCGCACGACGGCGACCACGCCGTCCTCGCTCAGCCGGTCCAGACACCGGCACAGCCCTTCGACCGTCGGCAGGTGCGACTGGCTGAGCGCCATCACGCCCGGGGCACCGGCGACCAGCGACTCCAGGGCGACCAGCTGGATCAGATCGAACCGCTCGCTGCCCCGATCCAGGAACCCACGCGGGTCGGCGATGACCACCTCAAGGTCGTCCCCCCCCAAGACGTGCCCCGCCGGTCCGGCCAGCGGACCGCACAGCAACTCGGCGATCTGCCCGTTCGGTTGGACGACCGCGATGCCCTCGACGCCGAACCTCCGCGCCAGCCAGACATTGGCTCCACCCGTCTCGCCGAGCAGGGCCACGCGGTTGGGTCGGAACGTCCGGTATACGGCCCCCATGGGCGTCTCGTCCATCACGTCTGCCTCGTCGGCTTGGTTGATCCGGAAGATTGGCGCGGTCTGCCCACCGTCGACGATCAGCAGCATCTGGGGCGGAGGCATGTCGGCCTGCGGCGAGGCAAACAACGTCTGATGGGCCGTTGGCGCGTCGAACACATCGATCCGACCGCGCGGGGAATGCCCCTCCGCCAGATGCCGCGCCTCGCCCTGCGCCGCCAACAGGTCGTAGTAAGCCAGCGGCTTGTACGGGTCCACGCGCATCGGGACCGACATGACCGCCGCCAGACTGATCCCCGCCCCCCCGCCGATCACCCAGGCGCCCAACCGGCGCCGCGATCCCACCGCCATCGCCAGCGCCGCGACCAGCGCCGCGGCCGAGACCGCCCACAGCAGCTGTTCGGCGCGAAACACGAACATCAGCCCAACCGCCGCCGCCGCCCCCACGCCGCTGCCGGCCAGATTCACCGCGTAGAGTCGAGCGACCTGATCCCGGCAGGTCATCAATGGCAACCCGATCGACACCGCCCCCAATAGGAATGGCACGAGCAGAATCAGGTGGTAGGCCACCAGCAGGCCGGCCTGTGGGGCTTGGAACATGATCTGGTAGACGTCGATGGGCAGCGCCTCGGCCGCCGAGAAGCAACACGGCGCCGCCACCGCCAACCCGACCAGCACCGCCAGCATCGCCCCGTCGAAGCGTCCCGCCAACCGCCGCCCGAACAGCGTCAGGAACGTCCCGCTCGTGCCGAAGCCCAACAACGCCGTGCTGATCACCAGATACGCGAAGTGATGCCATCGGGCGATGGCCAGGCACCGCATCAGAACCAACTGCAGCCCCACGACCGAGACCGAGGCCAACGCCACGGCAACGTAGACACGCCCGTCCGCACGGACCCGCGGGGTCGTCATTGCTTCTGCATCCGACCCGTCATGGGCACGAAGGCCACGCCGCAGATCGTCTCGTACCTCGGTCGAGACGTCTTGGGGTCCTTGGTCAGGACCTTGAGCTGCTGGTACATGCCCGGCTGGCCCACGGGGATGACCATCCGGCCGCCGGGCGCAAGCTGTTTGAACAGCGGCGGAGGAACGTGCCCGGCCGCACACGTCACGATGATGCCGTCAAACGGCGCATGCTCCGGCCAGCCGTGGTACCCGTCCGCGTGCTTACACTGGATTGTCTTGTATCCCAGCTTCTTGAACCGCGTGCTGGCCCGCTTGTACAGCGGTTCGATGATCTCCATCGAAAAGACGTGCGGCGTCAGCTCGCTCAGCACCGCCGCCTGATACCCGCTGCCCGTGCCGATCTCCAGCACCTTCGCCCCAGGCCGCAACCGCAGCGCCTCGGTCATCAGGGCCACGATGTACGGTTGGCTGATCGTCTGCCCGTATCCGATCGGCAGCGGATGGTCGGCGTGCGCGCGAGACCGCTCACCTCGTTCCACGAACAGATGCCGCGGAACGTACCGCATGGCGGCCAGCACGCGTGGCTCGGTGATCCGCTGCCGCCCGTCCCGGGGATGGGAGATCGTCTGCTTGACGAGCCAATCGCGCTGGGCCTGAAACTCGTTGACCCGCGGGCGATGCCATACGAGAGGCCGCGTCGCAGCCGCCCGCGTGCTCGGTGGCGCCACCTCCGATGCCGCGCCGGTCGCCAACGGGACCGGATCACCCACGCCCGCCAGACGCAGATCCTCCTCGTCCGACGGCCCCCATCGTTGGCCGATCTTCGACGGCCAGAATACCACGACGACGAACACCATCACCGCCGCCAGCAACGACAAGACCGCAGGCAGGTTCCGGGGCATGATCAGGTCCCCTTCTGTGCGATGGTCCCGAGTCGGGCCGGCGTCGGCCCGGCACCCCCTAGTCGGACAACCGCAGCCCGCGCTGGGCTGCGTAGTCACGCACCCGCTCGATCTCCTGTCCCGCTGGCCGACGGGCCAGCTCGGGGTGGCGATGCGCCTGGTGTTCCGGGCGATATTGCCCCATTACGTTGATGAACGTGTCGGCCGATATCTCGTCCGCGAGGAAATCGATCACCGTCTCGCTGCCGGCCAGACCGTTCGGCAGCACCAGATGTCGGACCAGCAACCCCCGCTGTGCAACGCCGTTCTCGACCGCCAGATCCCCCACCTGCCGATGCATCTCCTTGATCGCCGAACGAACGACCGGCCAATAATCCTCGGCCGAGCTGAACCGTTCCGCCACGCTGCTATTGGCATACTTGATGTCGGGCATGTAGATCTCGACAGCTCCCTCCAGCAACTGCAGCATCTCGAGCGCCTCGTATCCGCCACAGTTCCAGACGATCGGCACGGCCAGCCCGGCTGACCGGGCGCGGACAATGGCGTCCAGCAACTGCGGGCCGACGTGGGTGGGCGTGACGAAGTTCACGTTCTGGCAACCCCGCTTCTCCAGACCAAGCATCATCTCGACGATATCTTCCACCGACACTTCCGTGCCCCGCCGCTCGTGGCTAATGTCGTAGTTCTGGCAGAACACGCAGCCCAGGTTGCAGCCCGCCAGGAAGATCGTCCCCGAGCCGCCCCGCCCGACCAGGCAACTCTCCTCGCCGAAGTGCGGACCCACCGAGCTAACCACCGGCCTGACGCCCGCGCCGCAGAATCCTCGCTCGTCTTCGAATCGATCGACCTGACACGCCCGCGGACAGACCCGACAGGAGACCAATAACCCGTAGGCGCGCTTCACTGACTCTGAAGATCGTACGTTGGCACTGAACATGGCCAGGCCCTGCCGCCCGTCACGCCGAGGGCGCTCTGAGATTACCGGCGGGCGGATCTCATGTCATCGGAGTGGGAACCTACTGTAAGCATATCACGCGATTCGCCAACCGACCAGTCGCCCAACCGCAATCGGGCCCTCTGCCAACACTGGCAAGGACTTTTTCTGTTGTGCCAGGACGTTTCGGCCGATTGAGCATATACTGAACAGAGACCTTTTCATCGTCGTCTGCGAGTCGACACGACAACAGGGCGAGGTGCTATGCAACCACTGGTGATGGTGTCGAGCTTCCCGCCGAGACTGTGCGGGATCGGTACGTTTGCCGAGGAGGCCTTGGAGTTCATCCACAAGGCCATGCCCGAACGGCCCGTCGTCGTCGTCACCCACACTGATGGGGGGGACGGTATCCACTCGGAGTACGAGTTCCATCCGATCATCGATCTGAGCCGACCCGACTGGTACGTGCCCGTGGCCGAGAAGCTCCACGAGCTGGACCCGTACGCCGTCCACATCCAGCACGAGTACGGGCTGTACAATTACGTCGATCCGGACGGACACGGCGACTTCAACGCGGGGTTCGTCAAGCTCCTGGAGGAGATTCGCGACCTGCCCACCATCGTCGAGCCGCACACCGTGCACGGTAGGATGTTCCCCGAAGAGCAACGGTTCATCTGCAACGTGGCCGAGCTTTGCAGCGTCTTGCTGTTCAAGTGCGACTATCAGAAGTGGCGCCTGGAGTGGGTCCTGAACCAGCAGGACATCCCCGTCCCGAAGAACATCACCATCGTTCCCCACGGCGCCCGTCCCGATCGGCGCTACGACCCGTACGCCGTCGACCAGATCAAGGAGGAGTTGGGGCTGCAAGACCTGATCGGCAAGCGGCTCGCCGGCCTGGTCGGCTGGATACAGAACAACAAGCGCTGGGACATCGCCACCAACGTCTGGCCGGAGGTGGCCGAGCTGATCCGCCTCCAGACGGGCGAGGAGTGGTGCCTCTTCGCGGCCGGCGCGATGCGCGACCCGAATCACCGCCGCGACTTCGAGTACTACGTGACCGAAATCCGAAAGCTGGAGGAGCGCGGCCTGGCCCGCTTCTACGAATTCATCCCGCGCGGTGAGCTGTACTACAAGGTGATGGCGCTGTGCGACTTCGTCATCCTGCCTACGCTCGACGAGACGCAGAGCGGCACGCTGGCCAGGATCATCTCGCTCAACAAGCCCTATATCACCACCGCGCCGCTGGAGGGACTGACCGCCCAGACGGTCGAGAGCGAAGGCGGCCTGCTGTTCACCAACCGCTGGACGTTCAAGCGACGGATCCTGCGACTGGCCACCAACGAGGACTTGCGCTGGCACTTGGGCGAGAAGCTCAAGCGCTACCTCAACAACCGCGTCAGCTGGCACCTGATCGCCAAGCAATACATCGAATGCTACGAGCTGGCCAGAGAGGCCCGCCAGCACGACACCCAGGTCCAGTGCCCCTCCGAGTTTACGTCCAACGGCTCCAAGGCCTGCGCCATCCCGATCGAGACCATCGCCTGATCGAGCGCAACGGGACCGACGGACGTCCGTCCACAGGTCAACGTCGAACGCAGACCCCATTCTGAGCCGGCCTGTCCCCAGGCCGGTCCACGCAGTCAAGAACCTGCAGCGTATCTGAGCCGCCCGGAAGGAGGCCTGCGCGTCCCCGGCTGACCAGCGGCGAATCATCAGGCCTTGAGAGGCGGCGGTCGGCGGAGGCGCAGGAACGTGATACAATAGGCTCACCATGGCCCGGGTCTACCTGGAAACAAGCTTCTTCAGCGCCTGCGTGTGGGACCGCGAGGACACGAAGAGCGCATACCAGCGCCAGCAGAGCCGTCAGTGGTGGGTGCATCAACGCAGCAACTACGAGCTTTTCATCTCGGGCGAGGTCACGCGCGAACTGAGTTCGCCAGGATTCCGGCACCGTGAAGCAGCGATCGCGATGGCAACGGAAGCCCATGTGCTCGCGGTCAATGAGGATGTTGAGGGACTGGCGGTGATTCTGGTCCGGGAGAAGGTGATGCCCACTCCCGCAGGAAGTGGGGACGCGATTCACGTGGCCGCGGCCACGGTGCACGGCATGGACTTCGTATTGACTCGGAACCAGAAGCACCTGGCGAACATAAACAAGGTGCCACACCTGCGCGAGGTGTGCAGGCGCGCCGGGTATCTGCCACCTGACCTGACGACGCCGGATGCGTTGTGGCTCCTTACAGAGGAAGACTGACCATGTGTGCGACACGCCGGGAGGATTCGCAGGCCCTATCTGATCCGCTCGTTGACGAGGTCCGCGCGATCCGCGCCGAGCTGGTTGCCGAGTTCGGGAACGACGTGGGTCGGTTGTGCAACCACCTGCGCGAGGTCGAGCGCGAGTACGAATCGAGGTCAGGCCGGTTCGCGGATCTCTTCAAGCTGACCAACGAGCAGGTGATCCAGAGCTGGGGCCCAGACGTCCAAGTCTTGGGGGACCCAGTTATCGACGAGGTGCGCGCGATCCGAAAGGCCCGCAGCACCCGGCAGACTTGAGTGGCGGCTTTGGCCCCAAGGACCCTCTTCGAGCACGCAAGACGATGGCCATTCATCCAACCGCGATCGTGGATTCCCAGGCCCAGATCGACCCGACCGTCGAGATCGGTCCCCACGCCGTAATCGAGGGCGCGGTCGAGATCGGCGCCAACACGCGGATCTATCCCAACGCCTACATCTCCGGCTGGACCACGATCGGCCAGAACTGCGTGATCCACCCGGGCGCGGTGATCGGCCACCTGCCGCAGGATTTCCATTTCGAGCCGTGTCGCAGCTACTGCACGATCGGCGACGGCACGATCGTCCGAGAGTTCGCCAGCATCCATCGCGGCACCCAGTCGGAGTCGTCGACCGTCATCGGTCGCGACTGCTTCATCATGGGGTACTCGCACGTCGGGCATAACTGCGTCTTCGGCGACGGCGTGAAGTTCTACAACATGGCGGCCGCCAGCGGGCACGTCGAAGTGGGACCGAACGCGATCGTCAGCGGGTACACGGTGATCCACCAGTTCGTCCGTATCGGATCCTACTGCATGATCGGCGGGCTCAGCCGGATCGGCATGGACGTGCCCCACTACTTCACCTGCATCCGCGAGAGCGAATGCGTCGGCATCAACGCGATCGGCATGCGGAGAAACGGGTTCGCCAGCGACCAGATCGCCGATGCCAAACAGGCCTACCGGATCCTGTATCGATCGGGGACGACGTTCCGCAAGGCCATCGACGAGCTTGCCGGAGCAGTGACGACCGACGTCGGTTTACAGATCCTCGAGTTCGTCCAGTCGGAAAGCAAGCGCGGGTTCGTAGGAAGTCCCAAGGGCCGGCCCAGCTACGCCGGTCGGCCCCCTGAGCTGCCTGATGAACCTCCCGACGCGAATCCACCCCAAGACCGCTGAAAAGCGGCGTCGAACCGCCGCACCCCATGAGCAGCCTGGTCGGCTATGTAGGCTTTGACGTCGGTTTCGATGCCGCGCCCGGCCGGGGCGCGGCGAGGGCTGATTGGATCTGGCGCAAGCGCCGCAAGACCCGGTGACGGAACTCGCTGCGGATCTGTTCCACTGACAAGCGCGGACCGTCAAGCTGGTTGGCGAAGTGCTCCGCGCCAACGGCAAGCTCGCGGACCAGTTCCGCGAACAAGGGAATGGGGGCCTGCGGCGCGTAGACCCACCGACCGCCGCGACGAACGAACTCGAACTCGTCCAGCGGAACGCGCTCGGCGACCTGGGCGGCGATCACGGCACGATTCCCGTCGATCCGCTCGCCCCGAAAGTCGACGTTCCGGCTAAACAGCCCCATGTGATCGCCCAGGCCGCTGAGGTCAAACTCCGCGGCGACCATCTCGTTGTGCATGGCCAGGATCCGCCGCCGAGCCCGGTCGTTGGCCACAAACAACCGGTCGAAAGCCATTAGCGTGTCTACGAGCAGCACGCGCTGCTCGGCCGCCACGTACTGCTCGAGCAACCGATACTGGCCCTCTCGGTGCCAGGCACCGAGCGCTTTGGCGACGCCCAACGGCGTGGACAGCGAAGAAGGATCGACGCCCGCGGCCGATGCCGGCTTCTCGGGTTGAGGCGACGCGCGGTCCGAATCGTCACACCCGTCACAGAAACACGCGCACGCCGAGACGAGGACCCCGATCAGGCCCATGCTGCCGTCCCAGAAGCCTTGCTCCCACGCACCTGGACGCATCGTCTGACGCTCTGTTCCTCCATCCGGCGGGCGCAAAGGATGCCTACCGGATCTCGAACCCTCGCTCACGAAGATGCAGCTCGATGATCTTGCGCTGTTCGCTCGACAGTCCCTGGGCGTCGGCGGCCGCATCGAACGTCGCCCGAGGGATCCCCGTCGTACCGCGTTCATTCTCGAAGCGGTCGATCATCTCCTGACCAGCCTTGAGGTAGGCGAACTCAGGGACGTCCTGCATGCCCAGCTCGTCGCTCGGCCCGGCGAGCGCCCACACGTACAGCATATCGCTCATCGGCCCGGCCACCACCGGATGCGCCGCACCGGGGATGGCGAACGCGCTTCGATGGCCGATCCGATAGGCTTTGTCCAGCCCCTGGTCGTCAAACAGCATCTGCACGCCGTACGCCCCCCACGCCCCGTCGGTCACGCGGGCCAGGTGATAGTAGACCTCCTCGTGGTCCGACTGGCCCGAGGCGGGATCGTCCTTGTCGTGCACGTGCAGGGGGGTCCCCGACCACAGAGACGGCGGGCTGTAGGTCTCCCCGCCGACCAGGTTGGTCGTCACGTCCTGCGGCGCGAAGAGCGTGATGACGTCGCGGTGCCACGTGGCCGTCCCGCGACGCAGGTTGGGGCGCTCGCCGGGGGCCACGTAGGCTGGCGGCTTGGCCCCGCGGGCCGGCGCGGCGAACAGCACCAGCTCGCCGGAGCCCGTCATCGTGAAGGTCTCGTCCGGCGGGACGTAGACGCAACAGGCGTTGGACCCAACCGGCAGGGCAGCAAACGGCCCGCCGCTCCGTCCGCCGGAGAACGTCCGCCCTGCCACGGTCACCTCGAACGTCGCGTCGATGGGCACCAGGACGTACTCGTCAGCGCCGGTCGCGATCGTGAATGGCCCATCGTCAAGACGGTACCCCCCGAACGTCATCGTCTCCAGCGGGGTGGCTTCGTCGGCGGGGTCGAAAATCGTCCCGCTCGTCCGCCCATCCCAGTTCACCAGGGGGTTGATCTTGCCGTCTTGAATGCCTTGTCGGTACTTCGCCAGCGTATGCCGCACCGCTCAGCTCCCACTCTGCCGCATGGCTGGGTGATCCGTAACGCTTGGAGTCTCCGGCGGATGGGGACGCGCGTCGGCCGGGACCTCCCCGTCCGAACACGCACAGCCGGCCGATCGCAATCCTACCCTTCGGCCGACTGCGGGATCCGTCGGAAGAACGGCTTGCGCCGGACCATCTGCCCGTCCGTACGCTGGTACTCCAGGACGATGGCCACGTGCCGACCTTTCAGGTCGGTATCGCCCCACGACAAGCGCAGTTGATATGCGTCGCCCAGCACGATCTCCCGATCCGGGCGCCGGACGACCCGGTACGCCATGGCCTTGTCGGGCGGCAGCTCCCATTCGTACAGCTTCTCGCCGGTCTTCTTGCCGTCGGGCGATGGCGCCTTGCCGTTCTTGCCCTTCTGGAAAGACACATCCTCATACACGATCACCCGTATCGTGCCCGACCCGAAAACGCCCTTCTGCGCCCTGGCGGAGTACAGGTACATGTTGATGGCGATGCCGTTGACTTTCGTGGGATCGGAAGAGTCGAAGTTGATCCAGGGGACCGGCCGCACGAACGCGATGATGTTCGTGATGTCGTCGAACACCGGCGCATCACGGGTCTGGCGAACATGGGGCGGAAGCTCGCAGCCGACAACGACGGCGCACAGGACCCCCACCCACGAAAACAGCGGCGAGCGGCGATCCCGCCCGTCGCCAACACAGTACTTCCTGGGGCACGTTCCAGTGCACATCCTGCTGGTCCTCTCAGTGGTCACACCGGCGGCATCGATCGGCCCCCGCCCAATCCCATCGACTCGGGACTAAAATCGCCCCCCCGCCAGGCCCCCCCGTCCCGAGATCGCATCACCGCCGCTGCCGCAGGTAGAGCTCATAGCTGTCCGGAGCGCTCATCTTCTTCGGAGGCGTGCGGTCCTCGTGACTGGTCAGAACGGGGCGCGCAGGGCCGTACGCCGGTTTGGACGGACCGTAGTCGAGTCGATCCGCCTTGCTCTGGGCCGGCGCCGGCCGCTCATCAACCTGCTTCTCCTCGGCCGGTTCGGTCGGCCCCAGGAGCTCGTCCTCCGGTTTAACCTGGAGCTTCTCCATCAACGGACTCCTGCGCACGTTTTCCGGAAGCAGGTCGATCTCGTCCCGCGCACGCTCCGACATAACCCGGGCCTCGCGCTCGTTCTTGACCACCACCGGCGTCAGGACGATCAGCAACTCGGTCTGCCGCGTCGAGGTCACCGTCGCCCGGAACAGCGCCCCCAGGCCAGGGATGTCGCCGAGGATGGGAATCTTTGTCTCGTTATCGCGCTCTTCGGTGGTAATCAGCCCGCCGATGACGATCGTCTCGCCGTCCTTGACCGTCACCGTCGTCTTCGCCTCGCGCTTGCCGAAGACGGGAGCGAAGACGCCTTCAGTGATCGGGATGGTCGACTCGGTCCTGTTGGATATCTCCGGCCTGACCTCCAGGCTGACATAGCCGTCCGGATTGATGTGCGGCGTGACGTCCAGGATGATGCCGATCTGCTGGTAGCTCACCTGCGTCTGGGTCCGCCCGTCGCTCAGGATGCTCACGCCCAGGACGTACGGGACGTCCTCGCCGAGCGAGATGTTGGCCTCGACGTTGTCCTCGGCCACGATCCACGGACGGCTCAGGACCTCCAAGCGCCCTTCCGACTGCAGGGCACGCAGCAGGAAGTTGAAGTCCTCACCCGTAATCGTGAAGCTGAATCCCCCCCCCGTAGCCCCCGCCGCGCCCAGGTCCGTGCCCGCCACGAAGTCGAAGTTGTTCCCCTTGATCATGTTGTTGTTGCCGACGTAGGCCGTCTCGCTGAACAGCAGGTCCTGCACCGCGAACTCCAGGCCCAGCTCGACGCGATCATCCAGCGTCACCTCCGCCATGAGCACCTTGATCGCCACCTGCGGCGGCGGGCGGTCCAGATCCGCGATCATCTTCATGACCTGCGACTCGTATCGCGGGCTGACCGACACCAGCAGACTCTCCGTCGTCGTGTCGGCCACGACGGAGACCTCCCGTTCGATCTGTCGGAGCTTGGCCTCTTCGTCGTCCAGCTCCTTGTACAGGTCGCTGAGGTTCTTGTAGTGGGTCTTGAGGGCCTTCTCGAGATCTTCCGCCTTGCTGAACTTGACCTCGTAGACCATGTTGGTCCGCTCTTCGATCTCTTGCTCGTCGAGCTGGTGGATGAGCTTCTCGGCCAGCAGAAGATACTCCTCTGTGCCGGCCGCGATCACCGAGTTGGTTCGCGTGTCGGGCGTGAAGCTCAAGAGCTGCCGTCCGGGCGGGCCGCCCTCGCCACCGAGACCTCCCCCCAGTCCCGCCATTCTCAGCTGCGTCTCTTCCTCCTCGCTGCCCCGACCGCGGCGGCGCCCCTCCTCGCCAACCTTGAAGAGCTTCTCGAGAACCTTGACCATCTGGGAGGCGTCGCCGTTGACCAGCTGAAACACGCGGACGTCCACCTCCCGCGGCGGGATACCATCGATGGCCTCGATCAACTCGCTCAGCATGGCCATGCTGTCCGGGCTGGCCCGCACGACCAGCGAATTGGTCAGGGGCTCCGGTACGATCTGGACGTTGCGACGGATCAGCTTCTGGATAACCTCCTCGCCCGTCTCCTTGTCCGTGCCCCTGTAGGAGATAAGCAGCGAGTCTGCCGCCCCGCCCCGACGCGTGGCGCGCCCGCTGCGACCGCCCAGAATCTCCGTCAGCACCTCGGCCAGGTCCTCGGCGTCGGCCTGCTTGAGACGGAAGATCTGGACCCGCGTCTCGTCCCGCGGGTTGGTCGTGTCCAGCTTGTCCACCAGGTCGGCGATATCCTCCATCTCACTCGGGGCGGCCCAGACGATCAGCGAGTTCGTCTGCGGGTCCACACTCAGCGAGATGCCCGGGCCGGCCCCACGACCGCCGCGGGCCCCGGCGCCGCTCCGCTGCTGGGAGTAGAGCTCCTGGACGACGTCCTGGAGGTCCTCCGCCTGAGCCTGTTGCAGCGTGAAGATCTTCATCCGCTGGGCCGCCTCGCTCTTGATGTCGATGTGCTTGAGCAAGCCCTCCACGACCTTGTGGTCTTCCTGGCTGGCAGCCACGATCACGATGTTGGCCGTCTCGTCCGCACGGACGAACGGCAGCGTGCCCTCGGTCCCCCGACGGCCGCCACGACGCTCCTGGAACAAGTCTTCCAGAATCTGGGCCACCTTGGCGGCCGACGCATGAACCAATGCATAGGGCACCAGCTCGCGCGTCGGCTCGTCGCTGGGCTTGTCGAGCTGCTCGATCAAAGAGCCGGCCTGCGTCAGGACGTCCCGCGAGCCGGAGACGATCAGCGTGTTGGACCCCTCGTCCGGCAAGACCGTCACGGGCAGCTCAGGCCCGACCCGCTGGCGGAACGACTGCATCTTCTGCAGCACCTGCTCCAGCATGTTGCTCAGCTTGACCGCGTCGGCATACTGAACCTTGAACAGCTTGACGTTGCCCTCCAGGAAGGGCGATTCCTTGACGTCGATCTCCTTGATGAGCGTCTCGATGATCGCGTAGTTCTCTTTGCTGGCCGACACGATGATCGAGTTGGTCCGCATGTCCGACTCGACCACGATCTTGTCCCGCGCACGAGAGATGGCCGTCTCCTTGCCCAGCGTGCCAGGCTTGTACAGCCCGCTTCGGAACATCTGCTCGATCATCTGCGACACGCGGGTCGCGTCGGCGTGCTGCAGCGTGAAGAACTTGATCACCCCTTCCAGCGGCGTCTCCACGTCGAGCTTCTTGACCAGCTCAAGGAGCGTGTCGTAGTTCTCCTGACTACAGGCCACCAGCAAGGCGTTGACGATCGGGTCGGGAAAGACGGCCACCTGGTCCGACGGCAACGGCCGCGCACCCGGCGTCTGCCGCATCTGCATCCGGCGCTGGAACAGTTGCTGCAGCGTCGGCGACAAGGTGCTCGCGTCGGTGTGCTCCAGCTTGATGATCCGAATGTCGGCGATCGGCGTCAGCGGCGCCTCCTCCAACGTCTTGACGAGCGTCTGAATGGCCTCGTAGTCCTCCTTGCTGCTCGCGACGATCAGCGAGTTGCTCCGCTCGTCCGTCACGATCACGGGGGTGTCGCGAAGCCCGCCGCCCTGTTGGATCAGCTGCATCCGGCGCTGCCACAGTTGCGTCAGCTTCGGCGCGATCACGTTGGCCTGCGTCTTGTCCAGCGTGATCAGCCGGATGTCGCCGGCCACGTCTTTCGTCGTGTCCAGCTTCTTCGCCAGCTCGACGATCTCCTCGTAGTTGTCGTCCTTGGCCAGGATGATCAGCGAGTTGCTTCGGATATCCGCCACGACCAAGACCCGCTCGCGCTCCAGGCTGGCCGGCCCCAGCCGCTGCAACACCTGCAGCCGCTGGCTCATCAATCGATCGATCATCTGCGCCATTCGCTGCGCGTCGGCGTGCTCGAGCTTGTGAAACCGCACCGGCCACTTCGCCGCCATGCCGGGTTTGTCAAGATGCGACACGATCTCCTGGGCCAGCAGAACCTGTTCCTCGCGTCCCGAGACGATCAGCGTGTTGGTCCGGACGTCGGCCGCCAGGCCGACGTTGTACATCATCGCCTCGCCCACCAGGCTGTCGGGGACGGCCGTCGCACGACCGCGCTGCCTCCCCCCAGGACCCGCCGACAACCGCTGGCCTTGCGTGAAGATCTGCTGGATCATCCGCAGCAGGTCGTTGGCGTCCGCGTCCTGAAGCGGGAAGATCCGTATCTCCACCTTCTCGCTGATCGGCACCGAGTCGAGCAGTTTGACCATCTCCTCCATCGCCACCAGGTTCTGCTCCGTGCTGCCGATCAACAGGGCGTTCGTGCCGGTCTCGGCCGCCACCTTGATGGGCTTCTCCAGGTCCAGCTCGGGCAACTCTTCGCCCGCGCCGGTCCGCAGGCGGAGTCGACGGATCTGTTCAGTGAGCGCCCGGCCGCGCCGACCGGCCAGTCGCTGGTCGATGACGTCGTTCAGCACGGTCGCCAACGGTTGGGCGTCCGCGTTCTTCAGCGGGATGTAGACCATCGTGGCCGTCGCGAAGACCGGCTCCACGTCAATCAGGCCGATCATCTGGGCCACCTGCTTCAGATCCGCCTCCGGCGCCGTCACGATCAGCGTGTTCGTTCGATCGTCCGGGATGATCGTGATCGCCTCGCCCGGCACGCCGCGCTGCGCTTGCAGCCGACTGATCATCTGCTCCAACAACGTGGACGCGTCGGTGGCCTTCATGTGTTTCAGCGGAAACGTCTTGAACGTCACCGGCCCGATCAGCGGCTGGGAGTCGAGCTTCTCGATGATCTCGTGGATCTCGTCCATCCGCTCCGCCGCCGCGCCGATCAACAGCGAATTGCTGCGAGCGTCCGGCAGCACGACCACCTGATCCGACGGTCGGGCCCGACGACCGGGCACGCGGAACGCCTGGTTCAGCAGGTTGCCCAGCATGGGCGCCAACAGCCTGGCCTGGGCATTCTGAAGCTGGTAGACCTCCAGCTTCAGCGGGACCTGCGTGGCGTCCAGGATGCGAATGATGCTCTCCAACGCCGCCACCGCCTCCTCGTCGCCTTGAAGGATGACCGTATCAGGACCCGTCGCGTCGATCTCCACGCGACCGCGAAGCTGACTCATCTCCGGGAGGCCCTCGAGCCCCTCGATGGCCGGCAGCGTCGACGGAACCGCGTCAGCCCTGCGCTTGCCCCGCTCCGACCGAATCAAGGCGGTCTTGGGACGTCCGCGAACGCGCTGCAGATCCGATCGGTCGGTCACCCGCGCACGGGACGGTCGCTTCTGCGTTGATCGGGCAACGGGCTTGGCCTTGGGCTTGGCGGGAGCCGCCTTCCGACCTAGAGGAACGACCTTCCTGACCACGTCCCGCTCGGGGGCGATCTTCTTGCCCGTCGCGCTCCGGGTCGCACGCTTCTGCGCCGCCCGCTTACCAATGTCCAGGGAGATAGGCCGACTGGTCGGCTTGGCACGACCGTTCACGCCGACACGAACCTTCCCCTTGGCCCGACGCTCCCGCGCCGGTCGGCTCGCCGCCGCCTTCTGCGGCTTCTGCGTCGGGCGCGTGCCGCTGACCACCTGCTTGACCAGGGCATCGATCAGCTTGGCGTCCTCTTCCGTGAGCTCGGGCGGCGGCTTGGCCTTGGGGGCTTGGCCCGCTGCCGGCGCTTGAACCAACGCCACCAATGTCAGCATTTCGATGATCATGGCTTGTTCCCCGGAGTCCCCCATGCCCTCCAGGGCACGGGGTCCGTCATCCTACGCTAGCCGTGCGGGCTAAACAGCCCCGCGCGGCGGTGATTCACGACCTATCTACAACCCCAGCATTTACTTCCGCCTGTCGGCGACCCCGTCGTCTTGGCGGGCGTGTGCGCCACCGCGCCCTGCCTCCCGCGCCATCCGGTGCCGCCGCGGCGGCTGCAAGTTTACCACATCGGGCCGGGCCGCCAACGGCCCCGTTCCCGTTTTCACACGCTACCGGCGCCAAGACCGACGTCCGCTCCGACGCCGGTTGCTCCGCTCCATCATCTCGTCCAGCACCTGGCGGAGATCGTCCGCCTGAAGGTTCTTCAACTGAATCAGCCGCATCGCCGGCGCACCGGCCGGCTTGATCTTCTGCAGATCTTGGACCAGCCGCTCGACCTGCGCGAACTGCTCGGGCGCCCCGGCCACGATCAGCGTGCTGGTCCGGTCGTCGTAGGTGATCGCCACCCGCGACGGACGCTTGCCCGTCTTGGCGGCCCGCGCCTGCTCGCTTTCGTTCACCAGCGTTTCGACCTTCGTCGCCAGCTCCACCACGTCCATCGTCGGCGGCACCGGGATCAGCCTGTACACCCCGCCCACGTCTTCCCGATCCAGGGTCTTGGCCATCTGCTCGATCATGTTGAAGTCGGTCTTCCTCGCGCGGACGATCAACGACCCCGTGTTCTCATCCGGGATGATCAACGGGATCATCTGCTCGGCCGTCCTACCCCGCCGCCCACGCGCCTGCTGCCGCGCCGGCTCGGTAAAGATCTGCTCCAGCATCGCAGCCAGCAGCGACGGCTGGGCCGCCTGAAGCGGGATGATCTTCGGCTGGCGGTCGCCCATGGCCGACGGCTGATCCAGACCCAGGATGACCTTCTCGGCTTGGGCCACGTTGTCCTTCTGACCGCTGAACACGATCGCGTTCATCGACTCCAACGCGCTCACCCGCGTCCCGCCGGCCAGATCGCCCCGCCGGCCCGCGCCGGGACGCTGCAGGTAGTCCTCCATGATTGTCAGGGCCTCGGGTGCGTCGATGTGCTCCAACGCCACGACCTTCACCTCCTCGTTGGCCGTCGGATCCACGTCGAGCTTGGTGAGAAGTTGATCTACCTCTTCGTGCTCCGACTTCTTGGCCGCGATGATCAACGAGTTGGTGCCCGCCTCGGCCGTCACCGTCACCGGCTCGACCCCGCGCTGCGTCCGTCGGCGCGTCCGGTAGATCTGCGTCAGCGTCTGGGCCACGTCCGTCGCCCGCGCCTTGGTCAGCGTGCGAACTCGAACCTCCCGCCCGCGCTTGTCCTCCTTGTCGAGCTCCTCGATGAACTTGCTGATCTTCTCCAGGTTCTTCCGGCTGGCCGAGACGATCACCGTGCCCGTGCTGCCCTCGGCCGTGGCCGTCACCCGCTCGCTCTCCGCCACCGCCCGGCCACGCTTCGTGAACGCCTGATTGATCGCCTGGGCGGTGTAGTAGGCGTTCGCGTATTCCAGCGGGAAGATGGCGATCTTCCTCGCGCCGGCCGAGTCCTCCGGTACCTCCACGTCGATCTTCTTGACCAGCGTCTCCAGCTCGTCGAGCTTCTCCTTCCGCGCCGTCAGAATCAGCGTGCCCGCCGACGGGCTCACGGTGATTCGGACGTCGCCCAGCAGGCTCGGGTCATACCGGCCCCGACGACCGGGCTTGCGGAGAAACTCCTGCAGGATCGTCTGCGCCTCTTCCGGCGCGATGTGCGTCAGCCGGACCACGCGGACGGCATTCGCCTCGGGCCCGACGTCCAGCTCCTTGATGGCCGCTTGGACCCGCTTGAAGTCCGTCTCGTTCGCCAGCACCATGACCTTGTTCGTCCCGGTGGGGCTGACGATCGTCATCTTCGGCTGCCCGCCCCGCCGACGCCGTCCGCTGTAGACGAACATCTGGTTGAGCGCGTCGGCGATGTCCGACGCCTCGCCGTTCACGACTTCCACCACGTGCATCTGCCGCGTCGAAGCGCCCTCCTGATCGACGTCCTTGACCAACTGCTCGATGAGCTGCATGTTGTCCGGCGAGGCGTGGACGATCAGCGACCCCGTCGAGTACTCCGCCCCCGCGTACACCCGCTCCGACGGGCTCCGTCGGCCGCTCCGCGACCGGAACGACTGGTTGATCATCTGCGCCATCGTGCTCGGCTCGGCCCATTCCAGCTGGAAGATCCTAAGCTTCGATCGCTTCAGCACGTCGCTGGGCACGTCCAGCGTCTTGACCAGCGCCTCGACCTCCGCCAGCTCCTTCTGCTTGGCCGTGACCAGCACCGAGTTGGTCCGCGCATCCGCCGTCACGGTCACCGGCAACTGCCCGCGACGCGTCCGACCGCGGATCTGGGCGTACATCCGCGTGAGCTGGCTCGCCACCTCGTCCGCGTCGGCGTGCTCCAGCTTGATCTTCTTGGTCTCGCGCTTCGTCGTCGTCTCCACGTCCAGCTGGGCGATCAGGTCATCGACCCGCTTCATGTTCTCTTCGCTGGCCGCCACGACGAGCGACCCGGTCGTGTACTCGGGGATCGCGTCCACGCGGTCGCGCAGGCCGACGCGCCCGCGACGCGCAGCCGACGCGAACGCCTGGCGGATCGCCTGGGACGCCGAGCCCGGATCCGCGAACTCCAGCGGGATCACCTTGGTCTCCCGCGCCGACTTGCCCGCGATCTCCTCACGATCCATCTGCGAGACGAGCTGCTTGATCGTCTCGAGGTTCTCCTCATTGCAGCGCACCAGCAGCACGTTGCCGTTCGGCTCGGAAAGCACCGACACGGTCTCGTTCGGCGTAACCCTGCCCCGCCTCCGGAACCGCTGTCGCTCCGCGAAGTAGTTGGTCAGGATCTCCGCCACGTCGTCCGACTTGGCGAACTGGAGCTGGAGGGTCGTGTCCTTGATCTTCTTGGTCTTGCTGAACTCCTCCAGCTTGTCGATGATGTCCTTCTTGATCTGCTTGTGCTGCCTGTCCGTGGCCACCACGATCAGCGTGTTGGTCGTCGCATCGTACTCCGCCTCGGGCGGCTCCCATCCCGTCTTGCCCCGGTACCGACCCCGCTTGGTCCGGTACAGTCGCGTGATCGCGCTGGCCACGTCCGCCGCCTGCGCCTGCTCCAACGGATACACCACCGTCATCTTCTCGGTGATCCCCCGCGGCTCGACGTCTAGCTCTTCCTTGAGCTTCTCGACGATGGCGAACGTCGCCTCGCCACCGGTCACGATCAGCGAGTTGGTCCGCGGGTCGGGCACGGCGGCGAACACGTCTATCTTCATGTTCCGCTTGCCGGCCGCCCGCAGCTGGGCCAGCACCTGCATCGTCATCTGGACCAACTGCTGGTGGATCTCCATCGCGTTGGCGTGCTCGAGCGGAATCACCCGAAAGTCGATGTCCACGCTTTCCACGTCGAGGGCCTTGACTACCTCCTGAATCTGCTCGCGAACCGACTCGGGAGCGCGGATGATCAGCGTGTCGCTTGCGTTGTCGCCGATGACCTGAACCGCCTGCTTTCCCCTGGCCTTCCGCGTGGCGAACATCGCCTGCAGCTTCGGAGCGATTACCTCAGCGTCTGCCTTCTCCAAGACGATTCGGAACGGCTTGCCTTCCTCTGAGGCCCTTGCGTCGCTCTCCTTGATCTGGGCGATGATCTCGTCGCGGAGCGGCTGCGGCGCGCGGACGTAAACCGTGTTGCTGCTGGGCTCGGCCGTAATCGTCACGCGGGTCCCACCGCCGAGCGTGCCCTTGCCGGGCACGGAGACGCCCCTCCTGGCGTACAGCGCCGTCATAGACTGGGCGACCTGGGTGGCCATGGCCGTCTCGAGCACCACCGCCTCGGTTTCGATCGCGCCCGCCTCCGCCTCCATCTTCTCGATGAAGGTATCGATGACGTCAATCACCTCGTCCGGGGCCATCACGATCAGCGTGTTCGTCGAAGCGCTCGAGGTGATCGTGACCTGATCGGCCGTGTAACCCCCCGCGCCCGAGCCGCCCGCCACCTGCTGGAGCTGCTGCTGGAGCATCTTGAGGGCCTTGTTCTGGTCCTTCGGCAGGGCGGGCAACCGCTTCGCCCGCGTCGTCTCCAGCTTCAGAACCGTCTTGAGCAGGGCCTCCACCTCCTGCGCCTGCGCGTTCTTGAGATGGTAGTACTCGATGTTCCCGGGCGGCTCGCCGGGCACGTCGACCTTGGCCAGCAGGTCGATGATGTCCCGATGCGTCTCCGGACTCGCCATCACGATCAGGTACCCCGTCCAGGCGTCGGGCACCGCCCGGATCCGCTCCTTCGCCCGGGCCATCCCCCGCGTCCGCATCATCTCGCGGAGATCCATCCGCTCGTCCTTCTCCTCGTCCTTCTTCTCGCCCTTCTTGGCGGGCGCCTTCTTGGTCTGCACGGGGGTCTTGGGCCCGTTGAACACGGTGTCCAGCAGCGTCGCCGCCACATTGACGTTCATGAACTGCGGGTCGTAGACCCGGAACACCATCTCGTCGCCGTACGGCAGGGAGATCTCATCCTGGAGCCGGTAGATCACGTCCTCCATCTCGGTCACCCGGCGCTCCGGGCCCTTGATGATCGCCGTATTCGTCTTCGGGTCGATCGTGATGGTGACGGGCGAGAGTCTCCGCTCGGTCTGACCCTTCGTCACGCCCGGGAGGCCCCCAACCCGATCGCCCGCACCGGGGGCAAACCGCCCCGCCGCGGGGGGCTCGGCGGATAAGCCGGAGGCGTCGTCATCCCCCTTGGCCGACACTTCGGCCTTCTTGGCTGATGCACGCTTCGCCGGCGAGGCTTTGCCTGCAGCGGCTGCCGGGGTCGGCCTTGACTCCTTGGCGACGGGCTTGGCGGATGCCTTCGCCGCAGGTTTGACGGGCTTCTTGGCCACCGGCTTGGCGGCAGGTGGGCGCTTGGCCGGCGCGGTCGGCGCCGCCTTCGCGGTCCGCTTCTTGGCGGATTGGGTGGTCGGTGGCTTCTTGGCCTTCTTGGCGGCCTTGGCCGCCGCCTTTGGATCCTGCTTCCTGGCGGACTTGGCGTCGCTCTTTGCCTTCTTGGCCTTCTTCTTGGGCGCCGTCGTCGCCGTCTTGAACCGGTTGCGGGGCTTGGACGCCTTCGCCTTGTCCGCAGCCGCCTTCGTGCTCGCCGACGCCGAACAGACAATCCCATTCAGCTCGGCCGACAGCTCGCCCAGGATCCCCGGCGGGACGAACCTCACGTCGCGCGTCCGCCGCAGCCGGAGCCGCCGACTCGACTGCCGTCCCTCTCGCTTGCTCTCTGGGTCTTCGACCTGCCTGCGGCGCTCGATCGAGTCCCTGATCGTGATCTCCTTGACCAGGAGCTCGGGACGCTCGCTTTCCATCAGATCGATCTTGTCGCCCTTCTGGAATTCCGGCCACAGCTCGAGCTGTTCCTTGACCTCCTTGGCGTTCAGCTGGCCCAGATCCACCGTCCGCGTGACGTCCGGCTTGGTGCTGTTCTTCTTCTCGAACATGTCCACGTACCGCTTGACCACCTTGATCTGGTCCGGCTTGCCGCTCACCAACAACACCGTCCGGTCGTCGTAGAGGGTGTCCAGCGTCGGGCCCTTCTCGCCGAAGTGCTTCTCCAACAGCGACTCCAGATCCCACAGCAGGTCCTGCGCGTCTGAGTGCACCAGCTGGATGAACTCGAACGGCGCCCGCTCCTTGGGAACCATCTGGTTGGTGTTCGGATCCAGCACCATCTCCGGCGTCTCGAACACCTCGATGACCTTCTCGACCATCGACTGCTGCTTGGGCGTGCCCGCAACAAACACGGCGTTCATCATGTAGTTGTGCGTCACCTGCAGCGGGTTCCGCCTGGCACGCGGCCCGCCGAGCTGGCCCGCCATCTGCTGGATGACCTGCGCGACCTCCTCGGCGTCCGACTCGACCAACCGATGCAGCTTGAAGACGATTCCGCCGGCGACGGCCTTGTCCTCGAGGTCGGCGATCAGCTTCTTGACCCGCTCCAACTCCCGCGGCAGGCCCTTGAGGATCAGCGTGTTGCTCGACGCGTCCGGCACGACCGTGACCGCCAGGCCGCTATACGCCGTGCTTCCCTTGCGGGGCCGGCGGCTCTTCTGGCCGCTCTGGTCGAGCAGGACCTGGCTGAGGATCGTCGACACCGCCGTCGCCTCGGCCTTGTCCAGCGCGATGATCTCGACGGTCTCGCCCGTCCAGGCCGGATCCTCGACGTCCAGCTCCTCGATCAGCACCTCCGCCATCGTCAGCAACTGACTCTGCGCGGTGATGATCAGGCGGTTGTTCCGGACGTCCGGCACGACCAGCATGCCCCCTCCCCGGCGCGCCCGCTTGCCCTCCCGCAGCTGCAACTCCTGCGCCTTGGCCTGCAACATCGGCTGGATGATGCCCTGGATTTCCTGCGCCCGTGCGATCTCCAGCGTGAAGAACTTCGTCTGCGTGTCGGCGAACTCCTCGACGTCCAGCTGCTCGATCCACTTCTTGATTTCCACCATCTTGCTGGCCGGCGCCTGCGCGACGATGTTCGACCCGACCACGCTCAGGCGAACGTCGCTTTCCTGACGGCGTCCTCTCGTCTGCAGGGGCTGGAACATCTGCGTGATCGTGCTGACCAACTGGCCGGGCGCGGCGTACTTGATCTCGATCTTCTCGCGCTGGATGCCCTGAAGCTCGGCCGCCGCGTCCATCTCCATCGCCAGCTTCTCGATCTCCTTGTAATCGGCCTCACTCGCCGCCACGAAGACCCGGTTCGTCATTACCTCGGGGATGAGATAGACCGGCGTGGCCGTGTACGTACGCGACTTGCGGCGTTGCTGCCGCGTGCTGAACATCGCCTGCAGCGTGCTGGCCACGTAGCTCGCGTCCGCCTTCTTCAGCTCGATCGTCCGTACCTGACCCTTGAGACCCATCGCCTCGGTATCCAGCTCGGCGATCAGCTCCTGGGCGACCTTCGTCTCGGCCTCGCCTGCCATGATCAGCAACCGGTTCGTCCGCGACTCGGGCGTGATCGTCACCTCCGTCTGGGCGTATCGACCCCGACGGCTCCGCGTCCGTTCGACGATCAGCGGACGCAGCATGCTGGCCAGGTAGTTCGCGTCCGCGTGCTCGATCTCGACCATCGTCAGCGTTCGCGTCCGCTTCTTGGCGTTCTCCTGCTTCTTGGAGATCACCTCCTCGATGTCGGCCATCAGCGACTTGGGCGCCGAGACCATCAGCTCGTTGTTCTGCACGTCGGGGATGAACAGCATGTTGCCCCGCTGCTTGCGCGTGTCCTGGGCGAATAGCTGGTTCAGCATCGAAACCAGACCGTTGATGTCCACCTCCGGCAGCTCGAACGTTTTGACCTCCAGCTTGGCCCGGTCTTCGGTGTCCACCGTCTGGACGAAGTCCTCGATCTCGTCCAGCCGGTCTTTGGGACCGTTCAGGATGATGCTCGCCCCGCTCATGACCATGAACGTCTCGATGTATCGGGTTCGCTGGCCCGTCTTGCGGCGCTGCTGCAGAAACAGCGTCTGGATCAGGCTGTACAGCTCGTTGGCGCGGACGAACTTCGGCTCCAGGATTCGGCGCTCCGGCTTGGTCGCCTTCGCCCGCTCGTCCAACTCCTTGACGAACTTCTCGACGTCCTCGTAGTCCTGCGGGGACGCCCACACCAACAGCCGGTTGCTCATCTGGTCGGCAACCACACGGATCGGCGCGATCTTCTCGGTCCTCGCCCGCCCGCGACGCCGACGACGCAGTTCCTCCTCGGTGAACATCTGCTGGACCATCGACGCGGCCCAGCTGCAATCCGCGTTCACCAGCTCGACCGAGTAGACCTGCTGCTCGGGCTCCACCCCTTCGATGTCCAGCTCCTCGAGCATGTCCTCGACCAGCTTCATCTCCTCGTCGCCCGCGTAGACGAACAGCCGGTTCAAGACCGAGTCCGGCATGATCGTCAGTTGGACGCTCCGTCCCCGGCGGCTCCGACGATAGCTCGCCTGCGTCGACACCAACTGCGACAGTTGGCTGTAGATGTTGTTCGCCTTGGCAAACTTCAGCGGGAACACCTTGAACGCCTGGCGGGTCTCTTCGATGTCGGCCTGCAGACGCTCCATCGTCTCTTCGATCTGCTTGAAACGAAACTCCGGCGCGCTGACGATCACCATCCCCATCTGCGGATCGGCAATGAAGCTGCCCTTGTTCTGCATCGTGCTCTGAAGCAGGCGGACCAGCTGACGCACGTCCACATCGCCCACCTTGTACGTCTTTACGACCGGCCGGTTCTGGTCCTCCACGTCCAGCTCGGCGACCAGCTTCTTGAGCTCGGGCATCTTGTCCTTCGGGGCTTCCAAGTAGAAGCTGCTCCCGCTGGCCGGGAGGGCGCGGATCTCCGCGAGCTCCTTGCGACGCCGCCCGCTTCGCTGCGGCGGGTTGTAGATCGCGTTGATGGTCGACATCAGCTGGCCCTGGCTGACGTACTTCGGCGTGATCAGCTCGCGGACCTTCTCCTTCTCGACGAACGCGTCCTCAATCTTCGCGACGAACAGCTCGATCTCCCGGAAGTCCTCCTCGGTGCACGTGATCAGCAGCGTGTTCGTCGTCGGCTCGGGCACGACGCGGATCGGGATCACGTCCCGACTGGCCCGGCCGCGCTTCCGCCACCGCCGCTGTTGCTCCTCCTGCGTGAACACCTCCCGGATCTTGCCGGCCATGTAGCTGCAGTCCGTCCGATTCAGCGCGATCGTCTGCAGCTCGGCGTCCTTGCGGAGGTTCTCCACGTCGAGCACTTCCAGCATCTTCTTGACCAGCGCCAGCTCCTCTTCGGCCGCGTAGACGAACAGCCGGTTGTTGTTGTCGTCCGGGATCAACGACAGCTGCATACCCATGTCCCGCTTGCTGCGACGCTGGCTGATCTGCGTGCTGACCAGCTGGTTCAGCCGGCCCGTCACCTCGCTCGGCCGGGCGAACTTCAGCTCGATGACCTCGAACTGCTGGCGCGTCTCTTCGATCTCCGCCTGCAGCTTCTTCATCATCTCTTCGATCGGGCCGAACAGATGCTCCCGCGCCGAGATGATCACCATCCCCATCCGCGGGTCGGCCATGAAGCTGCCCTTGCCCTGCATCGTGGTCTGCAGCAAACGTGTCAACTGACGGACGTCGATGTCCTTCATCTTGTAGGTCCGCACGACCGGCTGGTCTCGACCCTCGACGTCCAGCTCCTCGATCAGCTTCTTCAGTTCCGGAATCTTGTCCTTCGGCGCTTCCAAGAAGAAGCTGCTCCCCCCCGCCGGGATCGCCCGGATGTCGGGGATCTCCTTGCGCCGCACACCACGTCGCCGCGGCGGTTCGTAGATCGCGTTGATCGTCGCCATCAGTTGGCTTTGGCTGACGAACTTCGGCGTGATCAGCTCGCGGACCTTCTCCTTCTTGACGTAGGCTTCCTCAATCTGCTTGACGAACTTCTCGATCTCCTTGAAGTCCTCCTCCGCGCACGTGATCAGTAGCGTATTGGTCGTGTCCTCCGGCACCACGCGAATGGGGATCACGTCCCGCGTCCCCTTACCCCGACGCTTCCAAAGCCGACGCTGCTCCTCCGGACTGAACACCTGCTGGACCTTGCCGGCCATGTAACTGCAGTCCGTCTTGTCCAACGCGATCGCGTGCAGCTCGGCGTCCTTCTTGAGATCCTCGATGTCGAGCACCACCAGCATCTTCTTGACCAGCGCCAGCTCCTCGGCACCCGCGTATACGAACAGCCGGTTGTTGTTGTCGTCCGGCATGAGCGACAACTGAACGCCCATGCCCCGCTGACTGCGGCGCTGGTTGATCTGCATGCTGACCAGTTGGTTCAGTCGGCTGTAGACCTCGCTCGGACGGGCGAACTTCAGCTCGATGACCTCGAACTGCTGACGCGTCTCCTCGATCTCCGCCTGAAGCTTGTTCATCATCTCTTCGATCTGATCGAACAGGTGCTCCCGCGCCGAGATGATCACCATCCCCATCCGCGGGTCGGCCATGAAGCTGCCCTTGCCCTGCATCGTGGTCTGCAGCAGACGCGTCAACTGACGGACGTCGATGTCCTTCATCTTGTAGGTTCGTACGACCGGCCGGTCCCGACCTTCGGTGTCCAGCTCCTCGATCAGCTTCTTGAGCTCGACCATCTTGTCCTTCGGCGCTTCTAGAAAGAAGCTGCTCCCGCCGGCCGGGATCGCCCGGATGTCGCTGTAGCGCTGATAGCGCTTGCCGCGACGGCTCGGCGGGTTGTAGATCGCGTTGACCGTCGTCATCAGCTGGCTCTGGCTGACGAACTTCGGCGTGATCAGCTCGCGGACCTTCTCCTTCTCCACGAACGCGTCCTCGAGCTGCGCTACGAACAGCTCGATGTCGCGGAGATCCTCGTCCGTGCACGTGATCAGCAGCGTGTTCGTCGTCGGCTCGGGCACGACCCGGATGGGGACCACGTCGCGGGTGGCCTGGCCCCGACGCCGCCACCGACGCCGTTGCTCCTCCTGCGTGAACATCTCCCGGACCTTGCCCGCCATGTACTCGCAGTCCGTCCGCTTCAACGGCAGCGTGTGCAGCTCCGCTTCCTTGCGCAGGTTCTCGATGTCCAGCTGCTCGAGCATCTTCTTGACCAACGCCATCTCGTCCGGCGCCGCGTAGACGAACAGCCGGTTGTTGTTGTCGTCGGGCATCATCGCCAGCTGGACGCTCCGGTCCCGCTGGCTGCGACGCCGGCTCAGTTGCATGCTGACCAGCTGCTCCAGGCGGCTTCGCACCTCGCTGGGCCGGGCGAACTGCAGCGTCAGGACCTCAAACTGGGTCTCTTCCTCCTGGATCTCGGCCTTGAGCTGCTCCATCGCCTTCTCGATCCGGTCGAACTGGTGCTTCGGCGCGCTGACGATCAACGCCCCGCGCCTCGGCTCGGGGATGTACGATCCGATCCCACCCGTCGTCTGGCTCAGCGCCCGGGCCAGCTGCCGGACGTCCGCGTCGCCCATCTTGTAGGTCTTGATGATCGGGGCGTTCTCCCCTTCGGTGTCCATCTCGTCGATCATCTTCTTGATCTCGGGCAGCTTGTCCTTGGGCCCTTCGAGGAAGAAGCTGTACTGACCCGCAGGGATGATGCGGACCCGCTGCCGCTCGAACCGTCGGTCCCGCCGACGACTCTGCGCGTAGAACAGCTGGTTGATCATGCTCTGGACCTGACCGACCGTGATGAACTTAGGCGTGATCTTGATCCGCTCATTGCCCTTCTCGGCGTACTCCTCGTCGATCTTCTTGGCCAGCTCCGCGATCTCGTCGAATTCCTTCTTCGGCGCGCTGACCAGCAGGCTGTTGGTCACCATCTCCGGCCAGATCCGCACCTCACGGATCCCCGCGCTGTCCTGCCTGCGCTTGTAGCTCCGCTTCTGGCTGTAGAAGTTGTTGACCGCCGAAGCCACCTCCGACGCGTCCGCGTTGATGATCTCGATCCACTTGATCCCCTCGGTGTCGTCCGTCAGCTCGACGTCGACCTGCTTGATCATCTCCTCGACCTGCTTCATCACCTCATCGGACGCAAAGACGACGACTTTGTTTTGCCGCGACTCGGCCGAGATCTGCAGTTGCTCCACCGCCCGCCGCCCGCGGGTCCGACGCAGCTTCTCGCGCAGAAGATCGTTCAGCACGCCGACCACGTAGCTGGCCCGCGTGTTCTTGATCTCGAACATCTGCATCTTCGACGAGGTCTTCTTGACGTTCTCCTGGTACTCCTTGACCACCTCGTCGATTTCCTTCATCCGGGCCTCGGGCGCGAGCACCATCAGCATGTCGGCGCTCGTGTTGGGGATGAAGTTCCAGCCCGGCTCGTTGCGACGCCGCTTCTTGTAGCCAAAGATCGTCCGCAGCGTGCTGGACAGCTCGCTCACGTCCGTCTGCGGTAGATAGAACGTCTTGATCTTCAGCCCCGTCGCATCCGGCTTGTCGTACGTCTTGATGAACTCCTGGATCTCCTGCATTTCCACCTTCGGCGCCCGAATCACCACGCCGCCGGCGACCCGCTCGATCATCACCTTGTGCTGCGCCCGCCGCCCACGCGGGACGAACAACGCTTGGATCATGCCCGAGACCTCGCCCGGCTCGGCGTACTCCAGCTTGATGAAGACCGGCTTGTTGGGGTTCTCGATCGACTTCGCGTCGATCTCCTCGACGAGTTGCTTGATCGCCTGGAAATCCTTGCCGAATGCGTGCGACACCAGGACACTGTTGGTGATCGGCTCGGCCCAAATCCGGACCTGCGGACGGTTCTCGTTCTTCTTCTGCGGCGGGAGCGTGGCCGCCCAGATCTCGGCGACCCGATTGGCCACCGCGCTGGCGTCCTCGTTCTCCACGGGAATCCACTTGACCAATTCTAGATCGGCGCCGGATTCCTGGGTGGTCGGCCCCTCGACCGGGACGTCGATCTCCTTCAGGAGGCCCTTGGCCGTCTCCAGAACGTCCTTCGGCGCGTAGATGATGACCTTGTTCTGGCGATCGTCCACGCTGATGCCCAGCCGATCCGCCAGCCGCTTGCTCCGCTGTCGGAGCTGCTTGCGGAGCATGTCGTCCAGCACCGAGGCCGCGTACGATGCCCGCGTGTGGACGACTGGAACCATCTCCTGAACCGACGGCTCCTCCAGACTGGACGCCTTCTTGAAGTCCTCGATCACCTTGGTGATCTCGGGGATTCGCGAGCTGTGGCACGTCGCGACGATGGCTTCGGCCGGTCCGTCCAGCAGAAAGCTAATCGGCGGTTCACCCCGCCGTCGCGCCGCCCGGCCAAACACCGTCTGGAGCGTTTGGTGCAGCGACTCCACGTTGACCTTGGGCATGTGGAAACGCTTGACGACCAGTTGTGTCTCCTCCGGCACGTCGATTCGCTTGATGAACTCCTCGATCTCCTTCATACGAGACTGCGGTGCACGAACCATCACACCACTTCTCATCGCCACGAAGGATATGCTCTCGATCTGCGACCGGGACCGCCGCCCGCGCCCCATCACCGTCTGCGGCAGGAACATCTCCTGGCACATCGACACGACGTACGGCGGGTCGGCGTACTCCAACGGCGTGATGGACGGTTGCGTGGTGACCGCCTTGGCCTGCTCGTCCATCTTCGTCGCCAGCGCCTCGATCTCCTTGAACTCGTCCGCAGGTGCGCTGACCAGGATGGAATTGGTGATCGCCTCCGGCCAGATCTGGACCGGCAGCTGGTGGAACGTGGGCCGGCCCCGACGCTGCTTCTGCGACCACAGCTGCTGCAGCGCGTTGGCCACGTAGCTCGCTTCGGTGTTCTTCAGCATGATCCACTGCACGCCGCCCGCATCGCCCACCGGCACGTCGAGCTGCTTGACCATCTCCTCGGCCTGTTTCAGCACGTCCTCGGGCGCAAAGACGATCAGCTTGTTCTGGCGCTGGTCGCGAAGGACCCGAATATCGCGGGACGCCGACCGGCGTCGGCCCCGACTCAGTTTCTCCCCCAGCATCTGGATGAGCAGCTCGGCCAGTTCATCGACGCGGGCGTTCTTCACGTCGAAGATCCTCATGGTGGCCTTGGCAACCTTCACGCCCTCGGTGTACTGCTTGATGATCTTGTCGATCTCTTCGAACCGCTTCTTCGGCGCGGTGATCACCAGCATGTCGGCGGACGGGTCCGGCATGAAGTTGATCGAACCGGCCGCACCACGCCGACCCCGCCCCCCCCTGCTGAACATCTGCTGCAGGATGGTCGCGATCCGCTCTACGTCCTGACCCGGCAGCTGGACCGTCTTGATCTCGATGTTCTCAGACTCCGGCGAGTCGATGCTCTTGATGAACGCCTGAATCTCCGGCATCTGCTGCGCGGGCGCCTTGACCACCAGGCCCGTTCGCGTCGGCATGAAGAACGTCGTCTGCTGCGCCCCCGCGCGCCGCCGGCCCGTCTGACGGATGAACAACGCCTGACACAGGCTCGACACCTGCGACGGATCGGCGTATTCCAGCTGGATGATCGTCGGCTTGTTCCCGTCCGCCTCGGCCGCGTCGTCGATCCGCATCGCCTGGATCTCGATCTCCATCAGATCCGTCTTGGTCGCGCGGACCACCAGCGCGTTGGAAATCACGTCCGGGATGATCTGCGGCGGCTCCCCGCCTGGGGTCCTCCTTCTTCCACGTTGCTGCGGCGCGAACATCTGCAGGATCAACGCGGCCACCTCAGATGCGTTGGCGTTCCTCAGCGGGATGACCTCGAGCTTCCCCTCCTTGCGCGGCACGTCCAGCTTCTGGACCAACGACTCGATCTGTTCGAACGCCGGCTCCTGCGTGGTCACGAACAACGTGTTGGTCTTGCGATCCGCCCCGATCACGACCGTCCACCGACCGATCCGCCCGCGGAGCGCCGTGCCCAGCGTCTGGGCGATCTCCTCGGCGTCGCCGTTCTTGACCTCCAGCGTCCGCATCACCGGGTCCAGGCTGACGGCCTGCTCATCGAATTCCTTGATCTGCGGCTCGATCTCCTTCCAGTCCTTCTCCAGGCAAATGACGATCAGAATCCGGCTCTTCTCGTCGGGTAGGGCGCGGAACGATCCCGTCATCAGGCTCCGCCGGCCGCGCGTCTGAACGGCGAACACCGCCTGCAGCCCCTGAGCCACGATGCTCGGGCTGGCCTTCTTGAGCTTCACGATGTGGGGCTTGGTCCGCTCCGTGTCGGACGAATCGATCTCCTGCACCAGCTTCTCGACGTACTCGATGTCCTTCGGGTTGCCCATCACGAACAGGGCGTTGCCCTGCGGATCGGACGTCACCATCAGTTGCTGGCCCACCGACACCCGCCGCCGGCCACGCATCTGTCGAGACTGCACCACGTTGTTGACGATCGGCAGGATCTGATCCGCCCGAGCGTTCTTCAGCACGATCCGCCTGTACCTTGCCTCCGGGCTCTCCACGTCCAGCTGCTTGAGCAGATCCTGGACGCGCTTCAGACCCTCCTTGACCGCCAGGACGATCAGGGTATTGTCCTTCGGGTTGGCCTGAAGGTAGACCTGCTCCCGCTGCGCCCGCCGCCGATCGTAGGACGGCTTCATCTGCGCCTGACGCTGCAGCAACGGATTCAGGATCGTCGCCACCTCTTCCGCCTGGGCGTGCTCCAGCTTGATCGTCGTGAACGTCGCATCCCCCACCAGCTCCGACTTCTCGATCTGGTCGATCATCTTCTTGATTTCGAGGTGGTGCTCCTCCTTGGCCTTGACGATGATCGTGTTGCTCATCTGCTCGAGCACCATGTCGACCCGATCGGCCTCGTCCACCGTCCCGCCGATCCGCATCCGCTGCCGGGGCAGCACGATCGTCTGCAGCGTCCGGTGCACGAGTGCCGCATCTGCCCGCTCGATCTTGTAGAACTCCACGCGCCGGAGCTTCAGGCCCTCCATCTTCTCGATCTTGAACATGTCGCTTTCGCACAGACCGATGAACTGGCGGATGTAGAAGCAGATCCCCGTGATCTTCAGCCGACTCGTGTCCCCCATCGGCGCCACGCGGATGACGTTGTCGGGCATGGTCTGCTGGATGTTGATGATCAGGTCGCCCACCGACTTGCTCTCGGGCGTGTAGAAGACCATCGCCCAACTGTCATCGTCCAGCTTCTCCGCCGCCAACGCCTTCTCGAAAGCCTCCCGGGTCTCGAAGCGGTTCTCCGCCGGGATGTACCTGAACCAGTCCGACATGCGGCGCAGCGTCAGGAAGTTCTTCTCCCGCACCAGCCAGTAGTTCGGGCCCTGCTCCATCAGCAGCGTGTTGAGCACGTGCAGCGCCTCGTGATACGTCATCTGCCGGGGGTTGATGTAGGTGATCTTCTTCCGGGAGATCGGCATGTCACCGATGATCGTCAGGTCGCTCCACCGGCAGAACGTCTTGAGGATCTGGTCCCAGGTCGCATCCTCGAAGCTGAGCATGTACTTGCGCTGCTCGGCCGGCGGTTTGGGCTTGGGCTTGGGCACCGCGGGCATCGCCGGCTTGGCGGCGGGCTTGGGAGCCGAACCGACCGTTCGCGACGGCTGCTTCGTTCGGTCAGTCGCGGCCTCGGGCTTGTCCTTCGATGCACTGGGGCGCTTCAAGCGGTCGCGAAGGCTGGGTGGGCGTCTCGCTTTGAATCGGTTGACTCGGGGCGGCGGGGCGGAAGGCTTGGCGTTCGGTTTCGCCGGGCCGACCGCAGACGTCCGCTTCGCCGGCGTCGCCGCGCTCGGAGGATTGGCCTGGGTCGAAGCTTGCGCCTTGCGAAGCGCATCGGCCAGCTCCTTCGACGAAACGGCCGCCGGCCGCTTCATGGGCCGCTGCGCCTCGCCTGATGGCTTGGCCGGCTGGCTGGCTGCCGCCTTACCGGACTTGGGCGCCGGCTTCGCCTTGGCCGAGGCGCCCAGCGCCGGACATCCCCAGCCCACCAACACGACTAGCAGCGACACTGGCGTCGTGTTGGACCGCGTCGGCATGCATCGAAACGTACTCATCACAACGACCCTCCACGGTCTTTCGACCAGGCCGATCATCGGCGCCGGTCGCCGCGGCTCCTCGAGATGACGGTGCGGGGCTCGGCCGTCCCTGCCGCTCGCCCGCCGCCGTCTAGTGCTGCTCCTCTGTCTTCACTAGTTGTTGTACCGCCCAGTACTGATCCGGGTGCAAGTTGGCATCAAGTGGCTCACGTTCATTGAGCGTCTTGCCCACGGCGTAGAAATAGTGCTTCCGGTCGGACGTGCGTGCGACCGCGCCGGTCGAATCCACGTAGACCAGTCTGCCAATGTCGAGCACCTCACCGATGCGGATCAGGCGCTCCTCTCCTCTCCTCTCGTGACGCGTCAGGACCTCTTGGATGGGAAACTCCTTGCCCGTCGTCGGATCGTACCAGGGGTACCGCGTCACCAGGACCACCCGCACCAGTGGGTCGCCGCCCTTCGGCTTCGCCGGACCGGGCCCCCTCTTCGCAATATCCGTCCTCTTTGACGGCTCGGGCCTCGTCTTCTTGGTTGGCAGAAAGATGTTCTTCGACGTCACCAACGCATAGGCGCCCACGTTGTCCCGCGCCAGTCGGTTGCTCTTGCCGGCCTTGCTGGGATTCAGGTTCGCCGTCTCGATCGGCGCCTTGCCCGCCAGGTCATTCCGCTGGAGCACCAGCGTCTCCACGCCGATCGCCACCCTCAACGTCACGCCCCCCTTCTTGCCCACGTTGCCCCACAGATCCACCTTGCGGATCTGGATCAGGTACGGCAGCCGGTAGAACTTGTCCAGGAAGTTCACCACGCTGCTCACCGTTCCCGTCGCCTCCACGCTGCCCGACACGACGGTGACCTTGGCCTTGGTCCGCTGATCCTTGTAGGTCCGCGGCGGCGAGACCTTGACCGTCGGCTTGATAAATCCACAGGACTTGGTCAGCGGCTCGAGGATCGGACGGAGGTCCTTGGCGACCTGCTCGGCGTCCATCCCCAGTGTCCGCTTGCCCAGCGACCGATACCGCTGTTGCAGCATGCTCTTTTCGTTGACCAGCGCGCTGAGATCCTCGTACTTCTTGTTGCACTTCTCTAGGTCCTTGCCGGCCGAGGTGATCGGGTCGATGAACCACGGCCCGATGCGCGTGATCACGCCAAATGCAATCAGCGCGATGACCACCAGGACCAGTATCTGTTGCCGCTTCTCCATGGTCCGCCACTCGCCGTAACCAGCGTGGATCTCGCCTCCTCACGCCTGCGCCATTTCGGCGCGATCGCCCAAACCGTCAGCGCTTCGAACGCTTCTTGGACGTCTTGCTCCGACTGCTCTTGCGTCCTGTCTTCGCCTTGTTCTTCGGCGCGGTCTTCGACTCGATCTCCAGAATGATCTGCCCTTCCTGGATGAACCCGAGCCTGTCCGTCCCCGGCCGGCTCGTCTTCGTGATCGCGTTGTACTGCTTCAGTCCGTCGTAGGCCTGCCCCAACTTGGTCGGCGTGTCGGAGGCCTTGGCCTTGAGATGAACGCGGATCGACCCCTTGTCGCTGGCGATGAATTTCGTGACGTACGCCTGTTCCGTGCCGGGAAACAGTTCGGTGACGGTGGCCAGGTGATCCAACCAGACGACTTCTCGCTTCTCCCAGTCCTCCGCCGCCAGCACCTCATCGCGGAAGTCCTCCACCACCTCCACCTCCTTCTCGAGCCGGGTGATGGCCTGCCGGATGTCCTTTAGGTTCTCATCCTTGATGCTCGCCATCTTGGCCCGGAACACGAGGGCGGCCACGATGAACAAGACCACGGTCGCCGCGATCACCGGAACCTTTCGGACCTTCTCCCGGGTCAGGTCCACCGGCTCTTTGGGGTGCAGGAAGTCGAAGTGCAACGCCCCCGCCGTGCCGTGCCCGATGGTCAGGCCCAACGCGGCGCTGAAGGCCGTCATCTCTTCGCCCCGCTCCGCCAGCTCGTCAATCCTCTCCCCGGGGTTGTACAGCCTCGCCGCTGCCCCGAACCTTTCGCCCACCACCTCACACAAGCGCTGTTCGAGCCCGCACGAACCGGCCACGATGATCTGACCGATCTCCGCCCCCGGATCGTTCACCCGGTAGGCCTCGATGGTCCGATTGACCTCGACCATGAGGTTGTCGACGGCCTCTTGCTGCTCGGCCTCGGTCGGCTCGATGGAGACGGGCGCCTCTTCCTGCTCCGACGTCGTCTGCACGCGAACCGTCGGCATCACCGGCACGTTGACGGACGCCGCACGCGAAAACGCCAAATGCTTGCGGGGAATCAGGTCGATCTCCGTCAGCGCCGGGCCCACGTCCACGAACAGCATGCAACCCGACCGATCTTCCTCCGACCCATACATGGCCGCCACGGTGTTGGCGAACGGACGGAGGCCCACCCGTTCCAACTCCAGGCCCGCGTTCTGACACACCGACTGATAGTGCTCGAGCACGTCGTTGCGAACGGCGGCCACCAACACGTCGACGTTCTCCGCCTCGGCCTCGGCGGGAAACGTCGCAAAGTCGATCCTCGCCTCCTCCAGCGCGAACGGCAGCTCCTTGGTGATCTGGAAGTGAACGACCGACGGCATCTCCTCCAGCGGAACGTTCGGAAGCGACAGCATGTGCAGAACGGCCTGGTCGCGCGGAATGGCCACGATCGCGTGCCGCGTTCGGATCCGACGCTGCCTCAGCGCCCGACGGATGAACTGGCCCAGCGACTCGGGATCGTCAACGTCGATCCCCTCGGGGATCGGCACCAGATACCCGCGCGTCCGGCGAGGCCCCTTGCGCCCCGTCGACGCGTGAATGATGCGGATGGACTCGCGATCCCAATCGATCGCCAGAACCCGCCGGTCAACCAGTCGTCCCGGTGATTTCACGACTTTCCTCGGTCGCACGAATGGGCCAGCCTGGCCCCAACTTGGTCAGGTCACGGACGTACTTGATCAGCGGCACCTGCCCCTGCATCTCGATCACCGCCTGCAACCGACAGACCATCCCAACGTGATCTCCGTATCCCATCGACTCCACGGTGAACTGCCAGGACTGCGTCACGATACGCAACGCGTTGAGCTGCGGGCCCGTGTACTTCGCCAGCTCCTCGGGGGACATGATCCCCTCGTTGATCAGCCACGCTGGGCTGATCTTCTCCGCGTCGCTCAGTTGGCTCCGCGAAGCCACCAACTGCTCGATCTGCTCGTTGTCTAGCCCCAGGCAGGCCAACACCGGCGGCGGCGCGGTGTTGACGTTGATCACGAACGGGAGCGGTGCCGCGACCATCGCCGCCAGCGGCCCCATGGTCGTAGGACGCGGGATCGTCGTCAAGCGATCCATCGCCAGCAGCAGATCATCCGGGGAAACCTGCGCCTCCAGTTCCCCGCCCTTCACCTTGATCGGGCCCGCAAGCTCGGCCGGGCTCTTGAAAACGTACCCCTTGCTCCTCGCTTCCACGATCACCGCCGTCAGATCGGCCCCCAGCAACTCCGCCAACAACGGCTCGATCTGTCCCAGATCGGCGTTCATGTAGATCCGAGGCTTGTTGTCGTGCGCGCGGTCCTGGCCCAGCGAGTAAACGGTGACGTAGGGCAGCAGCCCCATGCTCAAAATTCCGTCCCCGTCGTCCGGCGGGAACGTCACCATCCCATCGTCCTCGCTCACCTCGAGGATGCCGTTGCGGTTGTAGTCCTCGCCATAGACCACACGCGCCACGAACCCCTTGATCAACAGCATTTCCTCGACCGTCTTGAGCGGCGCGTTTGCCGCGGAATAGGGCGGCTTCAACTGTCGGTAGTAGTCGCTCTCCGCGCCCGCCGGGCTCGTCGTGTTGTCCTTGTCCCGCCAGTCCATCAATGCGTCGACCAGCTCCTCGATGGGCAGCTCCGGGCTGAGCACGGCCGAGAACAACGCCGTCAACTGAGCGCGGCTGGCCCAGTTGATATTCAGCTTGCCCGCCTCGTCCTGGATGCCGTACCGGATCGGCCTGTCGTCTTCCTCGAGGCTGTCCAGGTCGGTCGCCACGATGCTGTACAGCCAGCGCGTCCCCAACTGCTTGCCTTCTTCCTCTTCCTCCTCGTCGAGGGTGCGATCGCGGCTGTCGAAATCCTCCGCCTCGGTGACCGGCGGGTAGATCTGTCCGCCGTGGAGGTCCGGGTTGTTCCACCAGAAGCTCATCCTCGCGCGGTTCTGGCGGAGGACCACCAAGATGCGCTGCAGCCCCGCCTCCGCCGCCAACCGCGTCTGCATCCGGTTGGCCCGCGCCGCCGACGCGCCCAGCTCCGCGCTGGTGGCCAGCGAAAACGCCATGCCCAACATCGCCAGCAACAGCAGGATCACCAGCACCACTGGCAAGATCAGGCCGCGACGGGCACGATGGACTGTTGAACCTCGCATCGATTCCGCGTCCTTCGTCGGGCAACCCCGACCCCTCCGCAACGCCTGCCGCCTTCACGGCTCAATCCGCCCGGCTACCCACCCAAGAGGTGCTGGAGGTTCTTGAGCTGATCCTCCATCCCGCCCAGGTTGCCGAGCTGACTCGACAGATCACCCAGATTGCCAAGGTCCCCCAGGCCCTCGATGCCGCCGAGGGCCTCGAGCCCCCCTGATCCCTCCTCGCCGCCCAGGCCCCCGAATTGCTCGCGAAGCTCGTCGCCAATCGCCACCAGCTTGCTCCCCAGACCCGTCGGGTCCGACTGATACAATCGAACGACCGTCGTGTACCGGTCAGGATAGAACGTCTCGTCCTCTTCCTCGTCTTCCTCGCGGATGATCTGGGACTCGCTCATCACCTCGCCTTCCTCGTCCTCCAGCTCTTCCTCGCGATAGGCCCAGCGATACAGCCAGCTCTTCCCGTCGTGATACGCAAACTTGAGACACTTGATCTCCGGGGCGAACGGCTCCTCGGTTCCGGGGTTCAGGTCGATGACCTCACCCTCTTCGGCCTCCTGGACCGGCTCGAGTTCGATCTCCTTGTAGCCGACGGTGATCTTCACTGCTTGTGGCAACGTGCTCATCCCCTGGGCCAACGAAGGGCGCCCTTCGTGGCCCAGGATCCTCCACTCGCGGCGGTACAACCCCGCAACGGCCGGCACCTCGGTCCCGTCGTCCAGCTCGACGTACTCGTCCTCGAAGATCTTCAGGTAGTAGCGGACCTCCACCAGATCGTAGTGAGACGCTTGGCGCTTGTCTCGCACCTTCCGCCGCTCGAAGACGTCCCGATCCGGGAGGGTCGTGCTCAGAACCCGGATCGAGTTCTTGTCTCCCGAGATCGCCGTCCCGAACGACGCCGCCTGCCGGACCTCGTTGGCGATCCGGTCGAGCACCACCCGCGCCAGCTGCGACCGGGTCGCCAACTCCCGTCCGGCCACTTCGGCCTGCATGGTCGTTTCCGTGAAGATGAACAGCATCGTGAGCAGCACGCCCAGCAGCGCGATCGCCAGCAAGACCTCGAGCAAGGTAATGCCCATCAATCTCGCGTTGGGTCGCACCATCTCACCGTCCTCGACCGACTCCCTACCGGTTCCGGAACCGCCCGCCGCCTCGCCGGCCCCGGCGACCTCCCCGTCCTTCGTCGCCTTCCTGGCCGCCGCCGCCCCGCAACGCCCGGCGGATGTCCCGCGGACTCACGCCGTCCAGGGCCGACCGCAGATCCTCATCGCTCGTACCTTCCAAGGCCGATTGAAGGTCCTCGCGGCTCATCCCCGGAGCGATCTGTTCCAGCTGTTCGTCACTCGCAGCGTCCAGGGCGGACTGCAGATCCTCGCGGCTCATCCCTTGCAGCGCCCCGCGGAGCCCTTGCGGGTCCAGACCTCCCGGCAGCCCCCCACCGCCGCCGAGCTTCCCCAACCCCGGCAGCCCGCCGCTCAACAGGTCCCCCAACGGCGGCAGCTTTCCGCCACCAGATCCCAACGCGCCCAACCCGAGCAGCCCGCCGAGGTCCTGGCCGCCTCCCACACCGGCAAGCCCCTGGGCGCCCATGAACTGCTCGGTCAGCGCCTCCATGTTCCCGCCCAGCATCCCGAGAACGGACGGCATGGTCATCATCCCCAGGAAGTCCTCGGTCGTCAGCTCGCCAAAGGCCGCCCGGATCTCGTCCAAAGGAACGCTCTCCCCGCTCAGGAACCGCTGGGTGATGTCCTGAACCGGGGCGGGCAGGAGGGCGAGCAACTCCTCGGTGATCATCTCGGTCGCATCGCCCATCGCGTCCGTGCCCCCTTCCGTCGGGAGACTGGCCGAGGCAAACTGACCGATTTCGTCCTCGCTCGGCATCCCGAAGTCGGCCGGATCCAGCTCGGCCACCACGGGGCGGTACGCATAGACCGTGTGCAGCAGCCGCCAGTCCCCCACCGAGTCCTCTTCTGGATTTCCCTGCAGGATCTCCAGCGTGATCAGGTCCAGATCTTCCACGTCCGTCGGCTCTCGGGTGATCCGCCACCCGAACCCCGGATACGTCTCGCCAAACGTCCCCTCGCCCTCCTCACCGGTCATGTCGATGAGCCGATCCTCGTCGTCGTAGCTCCCCAGATCCATCTCCGCCAACGCCCATTCCGCCAGCATCAAGGCGCGGTTCAGGTTGTTGGTGAACTCCGCCGTCTTGAGCGACTGGCCCACCATGCCGCCAATGGTGGTGATCGCCAGAACGATGATGGCAATCGAGATCAGCACCTCCAGCAGCATCGCCCCCCGTCCGCGGCCACGCGCGAGGCCGCAACGCGCCCGTCGGATACCACCAAAGACTCGATCCGACCGCCGCCGCCGCTGTGGGCTGACCCACCGGTAGGATGTGAGCGAACGTTTCATCACATGGCTCCTGCCTCGCGTCCGCGCACGATCTTGTGTTGCTCTTCCTGTTCTTCCCTCTCGGCCAGCGCTTCTTCGAACTCGTATTCGGTCATCGTTCGGCGCCAGCCGACGCTGCCCGTCCGACCGTCGACGATCACTTCCCAGGTCTGCAGTTCGCCCTCCTCGTTCTCCGTGCCGTCGCTCAACAGGATGGTGGCCCATTCCACCGTCCCGTCCGGCTCGAAGACGATAGAGGGCCGGTTCGGATCCTCTTCCTCCTCCATCCCAGTCTCGTCGGCACTTCCCTCGAACAGGTCCTCGAGCCCGTCATCCTCCTCGAACATCTCCTCGACGCCATCGGCGATGTGTTCGAACTCCTCCTCCTCCTGCTCCCGCATCAGCTCCTCGACCGTCTTGGGGCGGCCCATGCGCACCTCAACGCACTGGATGCCTTCATACAACGTATCGCCCAAGGCCCACATCTCCGTGCACTCGGTGAACTCCCCGGGTTCCTCGATCGGGTTCTTCTCGACCTCGATGATCGGCTGGAGCGTTTCGCCGGTCTCTTCCGCCGCTTCGTACGCGTCCTGGTCCGGCCAGCGAATCCGATAGCGCTTGCCGTCGTTCATCGCGTGGGCCCGGGTCAGCCGCACGACGTTCTGAAGCTGATCGATCGAGTCGACCAACCGTCGGCGTTTCAGCTCCCCCGTGAAGACCGGCACGACGAACCAGGCGAGGATCAGCACCAGCCCGACGACGATCAGCACCTCGATCAGGCTGAACCCCCGCGCAGGCCACGCGGCGCACCGCCGACCGAACCCATAGCACCGACTCGTGGTGTCTCGGACTCCCACAGCCTGTCCCCCTAACGACGAACCCGGATCCCTCCGGGGAACGTGCCGACCGACGGCGAACGCCTACTCGTCCCAGTCCTCGTCGGACCGCCAGCTGTTGATGTCGTCTTCCGTACCGTCCTCCCCGTCGGGCCCGTTGCTCCAGAGCTCGTACTTGTTCTCGTCGATCTCCCCGGGGAAGCGGTAGTTGTACTCGTTGCCCCAAGGGTCCTTCAGCGACTCCCGATCCTCGAGGTACGGGCCCGTCCACTTCTTCTCCAGCTCCTCGTCCTCGGGCCGCTCGATCAGCATCATGAGCCCTTCCTCGCCCTCGGGGTAGGTCCCGATGGCCATCCGGTACAGGTCCAACGGCTTGGCGAACGGACCGGTCCGGCCGACGGCCGCCCTGGCCATCTTGACCTTCGCGTCCTCGCCCACGTTGATGAACCGGGGGACCACGAACGCCGCCAGCAACGCCAGGATCGCGATCACCAGCAGCACCTCGAACAACGTAAACCCACTTCGTCTCTGCCTACGCATCACACCGTCTCCTGTCTCAACAAGAATGACCTGTTCGTCCCATGACCAACCCCCGACCCGGGCGACGCCGGATCGGGCCATCCGCTATTCCAGCGCCGCCCCGCTGGACGTCAACACCGGCACCAAGATCGCCAGCGCGATGATCAACACCAGGATCGCCATCACCAGCAGCAACACCGGCTCGAGCAACCGAACCGCCAGATCCACCACCCGCGACACCCGGACCTCGTTCGTGTCCGCGATGGTCACCAGTACCGTGTCCAGCGTGTTGGCCTCCTCGGCCACGGCGATCATGTCGATCACGTCCGGCGGGAACAGCCCGCTCTGGTCGAGCGGGCCGGCCAACGTCTCGCCCTGACGCACGCTTTCGGCCGCCTTGTCGATCTCCTCGGCCAACACGCGGTTGCCCGCCGAGTCCTTGCTGACCTTCAACGACTGCAGGATCGGCACCCCGTTGGCCAGCATCGTCCCCAGGATCCGACAGAAGCGGCAGATCGCCACCAGCGTCACGATCTTGCCCACCGTCGGCAACTTCAGTTTGAGGCGGTCCATCGCCATTTGGCCGGCCGCGCTCCTGAGATACGGCATGGCCGCCAGAACCCCGATCGCCAACGCCGCAGCCACATAGATCCAATACACCCGAAGGAAATCACACAGTGCAAACAGTCCGATCGTCAGGGCCGGCAATTCCCCGCGGGCCTCCTGGCGCTCGAGGAACGGCCTCATCTTGGGGACCACGACGGTCAGCATCATCACCACAACGCCGGCCCCGGCCGTCATCAGCATGATGGGGTAGACCATCGAGCCGACCAGCTTGCTCCGAAGCTCGTTCTGCCGCTCCACGAAGACCGACACACGCTGGAGCACCTCCTCCAGGAACCCCCCTTGCTCCCCCGCTCGCACCATCGAGACATGGAGCTCGCTGAAGGCATTGGGATGCTTCTCCAGCGCGTCCGCCAGCGTCTCCCCACCCGCCACGTCGTCGCGGACCTCCCGGATGATTTCCACGAGGGCCTTGTTGGGCGTGGCCTTCGCCAGCACGTCCAGGCTCCGCAGCACCGGCACCCCCGCCTTGAGCAGGTCGGCCAACTGCCCATAGAGCTGACCCAGGTGCGACAGCTTGATCCGCTTCCGGCGGCCCGGCATCATCGAGCGGCTGGCCTGACCGCCCTCGCGGACCTCGATCGGGAACAGCTCCCGATCGTCCAACGTCCGCAGGGCCGCCTGCTGGTTGTCCGCCGTCAGCACGCCAGTGACCTGCTCACCGCGGACGTTTCGGGCTGTGTAGCTGAACGTGGGCATCGGTCTGCCTAGCGGGATCCTATCGCACCGAAAACTTTAGCTTACCGCCGTTTGTGATACAGTCAATGACCTGGCGATGTCGCCAGATCCCGCCAATCGCCCGCCCAAAGAACCCGGCCAAAAGAAGACGAGTAAATCTTGAATTCCCACCCCGTTACTCATCTCATTATGTATTTCTACGCATCCGCATCGCGCCAGATGCAGGATTGTCTCGCGGTCCATCGAATGGCCATCCCGGCGTCGTTTGGACACCCTCGCCCCCTCCGATAATAAGCCAATGGCCTCGCCCGCAGGACGAGGCCGTCTCACGTCGAGCCCGGTTGGCCTGCCCGCCGCCTTTCACGCCCGGCGACGGATTCTAAGCAAAGACTCCCACTACGAGCGGGTGACCCGCATGACCTCCTCGATCGTCGTTTGCCCCTTCGCCGCCTTCTCGAAACCGTCCTCGCGCAGCAGCATCAGCCCGTGTCGTCGCGCCACCTCGAGCAGCTTGCTGGCCGAGCTGCGCTGCACGATCAACTCCCGGATCTCCTCATTCATCAGCAGCAGCTCGTAGACGCCGACCCGCCCGACGTAGCCCGTGTTCAAACACTTCCTGCACCCGGTTCCGCGATACAACGGCTGGCCGGGCTGATAGGGAAAGTCGGGCGGCAAGGCCGCTGGATCCGGCTCGTACGCCTCCTTGCAGTCCGGGCAGATCCGACGGACCAGCCGCTGGGCCATCACCCCTTCCAGCGAACTGCTGATCAGAAACGGCTCGATGCCCATGTCCAGCATTCGCGTCGGCGCGGTGGCCGCGTCGTTCGTGTGCAGCGTGCTGAACACCAGGTGGCCCGTCAGGGAAGCATTGATGGCCACCTCCGCCGTCTCGGCGTCCCGAATCTCACCCACCAGCACCACATCAGGGTCGTGACGCAGGAACGACCGCAACGCCCGGGCGAAATCCAGGCCGATCTTCCGCAAGACCTGGACCTGATTGACTCCCTCCAGGACGTACTCGATCGGGTCCTCGATCGTCAGGATCTTGATCTCGTCCGACACGATCTCCTTCAAGGACGCGTACAACGTCGTCGTCTTTCCGCTGCCGGTCGGGCCCGTGACCAGGATGATCCCGTGGGGTTGCGCAATGAGGCGCCGGAAATTCTCCAGCAGCCGCTCGCCCATACCCAGCTCGGACAGCTCCACCAACGACATCTGCTTGTCGAGAATACGGAGCACCACGCCCTCACCGAACGCGGTGGGAATCACGCTGACACGGAAGTCGATCTCCCGGCCTTTGAACGTAACCTTGAAGCTGCCGTCCTGCGGCAGCCGCTTCTCGGCGATGTTCATGTTGGAGACAATCTTGATGCGGCTGATGATGGCGGCCTGGAAGCGGCGAATCTGCTGCGGGACGTTCGTGTTGTGCAGCACGCCGTCCACGCGATACCGGATCTTCAGGTCGTTCTCGTAGGGCTCGATGTGGATGTCGCTGGCCCGTTCGTTGATGGCCTCCTCCAGGATCTCGTGGACCAACCGGACCACGCTGGCCTCCTGGGCCATCTCGATGATGTCGCCGTTCTCGTCGACGCTGTCCGAGACGATCTCGAAGTCGTCCGTCTCCTCGATCATCTCGCCGACCGTGTCGCCGCCCACGCCGTAATGCTTCTTGACGATACGGTCGATCTCGCTCTGGATCGCCAGGACCGGCTCGACCTTCAGGCCCGTCATCATGCGAAGCTCGTCGAAGGCGTACATGTCGAACGGGTCGCTGGTGGCCACGCGGAGCGTGTCGCTCGTCCGCTCGATGGGAATCAGCCCCCGGCGGTGCACCAGCTTGTTCGGCATGGCGCGGAGCATCTCCACGTCCACTTCCGTCTGGCTCAGATCGATCAAAGGAATGGACAGGTGTTCGCCAAGGACCTCCAGGACGTCGTGCTCCTCGACGAACCCCATGTTGACCAGAACGCGGTCGATTCGATCCGTTGGGCCCTTCCGGGCAGCCAACGCTTCTTCCAAGTTGTCCGCGGTGATCTTGCCCTTCTGGAGCAGGATCTCCCCGACGTTGACGGCTACACTACCTGCCGGCCCAGCCACTACAGTTACGTCCTTTCTTCAGACCGTCTCAGCGCGAGGAACCCGCCCGACCCACCTCCCAAGCGACATGTCGCGATCAGGTTCCCACCGACATTGATCGGCCAGGCGGGGGGGGACGTCACGCACCATGTCCGGACCCCGCCCCCGGCTCGAAGTCTCCTCGTTATAACCGTCAGTCGGCCGCTCGTTGCAAAGAAACCACCACCAAATCGAGCTGCGGAAAACGGCCAAACACTTACTTCTGAATTTGGCGCTCCTGTTTTGAGAAAATGCAAATCCACACCCCTGCCAGGCCCGTCTTTGTGATTATTCCAGGATGATTCGTCGTGTACCTTGACCTCAGGCTGGCAGAGCCGTCCCCGGATTTTTCGCCCCACCCCCTTGGCCTGCCTGCTCAGGCCTGGACCCGCTTGAGGAGCTGCTCGGCTTTCTTGATCATCCCCTTGACGATCAGGTCGCACGCCGCCCTGCCGAGCTGTCTGCTCGCATGGACCCGCGGATCCTCGCCCCCCACCCCGATCAAGGGTTCGTCGGCCGGCCGGCCCCGAAAGACGCTCATGTCCACGCACCCGGGCCGCAAGGCCATCAGATAGGACGTCTCCCACTTGGCCGCGTGGTCGCCGCCGACCTTGTCCTTGCCCATCGCAGGAACGTCGAAATGAAACTCGATTCCCACAAACGCCCTGCAGTCCTTGCGCTCCTTGTTGAACGTCTCGGTCACCGGCAGGGCCCATTCGTACAGCGGGTAGTGGCCGGTCAGAATAACGATCGCCTTGAACCCCAGCGTATAGATTTGGATCAGCGTGTGTCGGACCAGCGCCTGGTAGAACGCGACCTGCTCTTCGGCCGTCGTGCCGAACGGATTCTTGGCGAAGTGGGACCGTTTGAGCTTCATCGCCTTGCAGATCTTGTCGGCGTCGTGGGCGTTGGTCTCCATCAGATGGCTGATGCGCGGCTCACCGTACCACAAAACGGGCAGGGCAAGCCCCCCTCCGCGCCGGGCCGCCAGCTCGCACAACTTCTGCGCCTTGAGCGCGTCGTTGCCCACGGCCATGTGCTCGCCATGCCACTCCAGCCCACCGAGCGGCAGGTAGGCCACCGGCTTGGCGCGCCGCGCCGGCACGATCTCGTACGGCAGCATCTCTTCGTAGCGAACCTTTTTCACCGTTGCGTCCTCCTCAATACGAGGCCCCGAACACATCCCCCGCCAGCCCAATCCGACGCCGTCGATACTCCTGAGAACCGCGCCAAGACGCGTACCACAACAGCAACCCGCTGTCACGACGACGACGAGGCGGCGACGACAGGCTGGGCCGTTCGCCTCCGCACAAAGACGGTCACCTGCGCCAGCATACCCACGACCAGAAGCGCAGCGCAGATCGGATAGGCGGCGCGAAGGGCGATGTGCTCGGTGATCCAGCCGGCCCCGTACGAACCCGTAACCATGCCCGCCGACAAGAGCAACTCATGGATGGCCATCCGCCGGGCGCGTCGGACCCCGCCGCTGACGCCGTAGAACAAATTCGAGCTATAGGTCACCCCGACGCAAGCCCCCCCGACGATCATGCAAAGAGCCATTTGCCACCACGTGCCGACCATCAGCAACGCCAGCACCGTCAGGATCAGCAGGACCTGTGCGGCAAAGAAGACCGACACCCGATAGTGCCAGCGGTGGCTGCGTCCCAACAGGTAGAACGACAGGGCCATCGCCACGCTCAGGCTCATCTGGACCGGGCCAAAGCCCTTGGCCCGGATTCCCAGGAAGATCGCCAGCGATGGAAGCTGGAACCGAAACACCCCCATGATCACGTAGGTGAGGTAATGGGCGATCCGGGCCATCGGTCGGAAGACCGCGTTTCGCGCGACGTCGACGCCGTCAACGTCGTCTCCATTCGCCTCGACCCCAGGAGCGCTGGTGGGCTCGGGAGATCGGATCACCGTGACGATGACGATGGCTGCCACCAACCAAGCGATCCCGACGTAGAACGGCAGTACCCGATACGTCTCATACAGCCACCCACCGAGCAGCGGGCCAATCATCATGCCCGTCGACCAACTGACGTTGAACAAACTGAGCCGACGATTCAGGCTGGGCCCCTCGTGGCCGCTCGAGATCCACCCCATGATCGGCGGCCAGAACAGCCCAGAGGTCATGCCGTACACTGCGTTGGCGAGGAACAGGACCGTCAGGTTGGGCGCGGCGCTGATGATGAACATCATGGCCGCGATGACGCTCAGCCCCATCCGGACGAGCAACCGCGGATCGAACCGGTCGACCCGGCCGCCGAACAGCAACAGACCGACCATGTAGGACCCCGTCCAAATCGCGCCCACGCCGCCAATGGCGGTCGGGCCGCCGCCGAGACGATTCGCCTCGAACGGGACCAGCAACATCACCATCCCGGCGCACGTCGCCTTCAGCAGGACCGGAACGTACAACGAGAACAGCCGCTGACGCCAGCGAAGCAGGACCAGCGTTCGGATCGGTTGAAGTGCCACCAGGTTCCCTCTTCAGCGCACCGGCACAATTCGCGGCATGATACGCGCGGCAAGACGCCCCGGGCAACTCCGCAACGGGTGCCGCAGCGCAGCCTACTCCTCCATGGTCCGGGACTGTCCGGTCTGGCGGGCAGCGTCGAGCTCGATGAGCTCATCCAGCATCCGCAGGTAGCTCTCGTATCGCTCGGGATGAATGCCCCCTTCGGCGACGCCTTGCTTGACGCCGCAGTCCACTTCTTCCTCGTTCGTGTGTGCGCAGTCAGGATACTTGCACCGGTCCAGCCACGGCTCGAAGTCGGGGAAATGCGCCTCGAGTTCGCCGGGCTCGATGCCCGTCATCTCGAACTGACGGATGCCCGGGGTGTCGACGACGTAGCCGCCCCGGCCGAGCTTGAGCAGTTCGGCCGTCGACGTGGTGTGCCGTCCCTTGAAGGTGTCCTCGCTGACTTCCGCGACGCGAAGCTCCAGGTCTGGCTGGATGGCGTTGAGCAACGAGCTCTTGCCCGTGCCGCTCTGACCGGCCAGGACCGAGACCTTGTCCTCGAGCCGCACCGCCAGTTCGTCCACGCCCTGCCCCGTCACCGCGCTGGTGGCAAGCGTGTCCACGCCCAGGTCCCTGAACCGTTCGATGACCTCCTCTGCCAGGCCCTCGGTGTCCAGATCGATCTTGTTGACGCACAGGACCGGATGCAGCTCGCCTACCGAGGCGGCGACCAGGTAGCGATCGATCAAGTGTGGTTTGATGAGCGGCAGGATGACCGACGCGATGATGATCACCTGGTCCACGTTGGCGGCGATCGTGTGCTCGCGGTCGCCGTAGCGGCGGGTCAATTGGCTTCGTCGCTCCGCGACCGCCTCGATGACCCCCTCGCGCTCGACGCCCTCCTCGTCGGCCACGACGGTAAACCGAACGCAGTCGCCGACGGCCAACGGATTCCGGTGCTCGATCAGACGGGTCTTGAGGACCCGCCGCACGGCGCAAGGCCAGATCTGCTGACCATCGTCCACTTCGGCGATCTGCCCGCGCATCGCCAGGACGATGCCCTCCCCCTGCTCGTCCGACGGCGCCGCGGCTGGCTGACCGTCGTCATCGACGATGATGGTTCGCTTGCGGCTCAGCTCCCCCTTGCGGTTGAGCCGTTCGACGGTGGTCTCGTCCTCCCGTTCGAACCGACCCTCACGATACCACTGGGTCCAGCCCTTCTCGCGCCCCGGCGCGAGCCGGTTGCTGCGGAAGTGGACCCGCACCTTCCGCCCCTTCTTAGACTGCTTGCCCTTGCGTTTGCTCATGACCCTCCAGGCCACGGTTCAGTCGGACACCCACGATCATTGTCCGAAATGACGTTCGCGCCTGTCAAGCCATGGCGTCACCATGGCGATCCGATGCCCCCAGGAACCGGGCGCTACTTCGCCGATTGCCCGGTCAGCGCGGCGTGCAGGTTGTCGAAGCGGGCCGTCAGGCTATCCCCCTCCTGGCGAGCTTGTCCGGTGATAGCGACGCGGATGTCGTTGCGCCAACTCACTTCCACGTCGCCGATCTCCTTCCCGTCGAGAAGCAGATGGACGGAGTCGCCGTCGTGGATCAGCTTCATGACGTGCCGGCCCGTGTCGGTGGCCTTGAGCAGCTCGACGCCGTTGCCCATCCGGCCGTTGAGGTTGTAGGACCAGGTCTTCGTCTCGGTGTCCTGCGAGAACATGATGAAGCTGGCCGGATCGACCCACAGCCACAGGCTCGTTCGCGTGCCCGTGCCCTTGGGCTCCAGCGCCACGCGATCGATCTGCACCTCGAGCTGATTGCCATCGCCAACAGAAAACGCCCCGCGCGACATTAGCGTCCTGCCCGCCCAGTAGTTGACGCCCGTCGTGCCGGCGAAGACCAGTTGACCGTCGACCGGCCGAGACGTGATGCCCGACGGGGCCAGGCTCTCCAGCCCCTGATCGATCACCTCCCACTTCCCCTCGTCCACGTGTGGACCAGCGAAGTCGTCCACCAGCTTGGCGAGCGCGGGCGGCGGCGGCGGCAGTTCATACCCCGTCGGCGGCGGTTTGCCGACGCCGCCGGCGACCAGGAGGTACTGACCCGCGCCAGACCGAAAGACGGCGAAGTCTCCCGCCATCCCCACAAAAGTGATGCCCTCGACGCTGCCCGCGTACCGACCATCCTTCACCATCGGCCAGCGTCCCTCACTGATGGTGAACTTCCGCTTCCCGAACGTCGGAACCAGGATACGGGCCGTCGTGTTCGCCGGAATCGAGACCCACAGGCGAAACGCGCCCTCGCGGAGCTGCCAGTTGCTCACGATCGGGCCGTACACCGACCACACGCTCGCCCTGACCCACGTCAGATCGCCGGCCGGTCGCGGCTGGATGCGGATCTGACGGAAGCCCGGCTCGGTCATCACGATCCCGGCGAGGGACTCGTAGAACCACTCGCCGACCGCACCCAACGCGAAGTGGTTCCGCGAGTTCATCTTCGGACCCGCCGTGTCGCTGTTCCACAACTCCCAGATCGTGGTCGCGCCCTTACCGACCATGTATCCCCATGACGGATACGTGGTCTGGATCGCCAGCCGCCAGGCCACCTCGTGATAGCCCGCGCGTGTCAGCACCGGATTGAGGTAGCCCGTGCCCAAGAACCCCGTGGTCAGATGGAACCGGCGGCGGACGACGTCATCGACGACGTTGTAGGCGACCGCCTCGGCCCGATGCGGCGGGACCAGGCCGAAGAACAACGGCAGCAGATTCGCCGTCTGCGTCCCGCCCGGGTACTGATTCGTCTGCCGGTTCAGGAACTTGTCGTTGAAGGCGTAGCGGATCTGGCGCGCCAGCTCCGCGTACTTCTCGGCGTCAGCGGTTCGCCCGATCGCGCGGGCCATCTTCGATATCAGCACGCAGTCGTAATAGTAGTAGGCCGCACTGATGGGCTTCTTCGGTGAGGGCAGCACGGCGATCCAGTCGCCGTAGCCATCGCGCTCGTAGAGATGGCCCTTGCTGTGGCGGGTGATGTACGCGACCCACGCGGCCATGCAGTCGTAGTTCTCCTCGATGATCCGCGTATCGCCGGTGTGCCGGTACACCTGCCACGGCACGATGATGCAGGCATCGCCCCAGGCGGGTTTGGCGGGCCCTCTGCCGTTGCTCGGGTTCACGTCCCGCACCGCGCCGTCGGGTCCCTGGCAGTCGGCAATGTCGCGCATCCACTTCGTGTAGAACCGCGCCATGTCCAGGTTCCAGCACGAGGTGTTGCAGAAGATCTGCGCGTCGCCCGTCCAGCCCAGCCGCTCGTCACGCTGCGGGCAGTCGGTCGGCACGCTGTACAAGTTCCCCCGAAGGCCCCACAGGATGTTGTGCTGAAGCCGGTTGACCAGATCGTTCGAGCATTCGAACCTGCCGATCTGCGGCTCACCCGAGCAGACCATCCGCGCGATGAGAGCATCCGAGCCCGGCCTGCCCGGGAACCCCGTCACCTCCACGTAGCGGAACCCGTGGTAGGTGAACCGCGGCTCCCAGACCTCCACGCCTTCGCCCTTGAGGATATAGACGTCGGTGGCCCTGGCACTGCGGAGGTTGGCGGTGTAGAACTCACCGGCCGGTTTGAGCACCTCGGCATGCCGGAGCGTGATCTTGTCGCCGCGCTTCCCCTTGACCTTCAACCGAACCCAGCCGGTCAGGTTCTGGCCGAAGTCGAAGATGAACACCCCCGGGGTCGACTCGGTGACGCTGACGGCCAGCAGGTCCTGGATCGGCCGGATCGTCTGCTTGACCTGTGGCACCAGCGTGTCGATGGGTTGCGCGGCGACCTCGACGGACCGCCACGCCGCGTCGTCGAAGCCGGGCTGATCCCATCCGGGCCTCTCGAGCCGCGCATCATACGTCTCGCCGTCATAGATGCAGTCTCTGTAGATCGGACTGATGGTGGCCTTCCAGTTCGTGTCCGTGACCACCAACGCGTGCGACCCATCGGCGTATTCCACGTCGAGCTGCAGGATCAACCGCAGCGACTCGCGTCCGGGCTGGTTCCGTTCGCCGCCGATCCGACCGTGCCACCAGCCATTTCCAAGGATGGCACCGACCGCGTTGGCCCCCTCGCGCAGCAGCGGCGTCACGTCGTAAGTCTGGTACTGGACGCGTTTGTGGAACTGGGTCCATCCCGGCGTCAGGCAACCGTCTCCCACGCGCCGATCGTTCAGGCGGAGTTCGTACGCCCCCAGCCCGCAGACGTAGGCCCGGGCGCGTCGGATGTCCCGGACGGCCCGCTTCAGGCTGAACTCGCGCCGCATCACCATCGACCGCAGCGGGCGTTTCTTGCCCGCGTCGGGCGCGCCCCCCCACGGCTTGCAGCCGAACTTGCCGATGACGCCGGCCTTGACCCACTTGCCGTCGTCGAAATCCAGGGCCGTCCAGTTCTTCTCTTCGCGGGCAGAGGTCTTCCACTCGCCGTCAGAGCGCACCCAGACGCGTTTGCCATTGTCCAGGTCGACGCACATGGCAAGCCGGAACCCGGCGAGACTCCCCTCGTTCCAGGGGGCGACGGCGATGACGTTCTTGCCGGCGCGAAGCCTGGCGGCCACGTCGAAGTCGTAGGTCGTCTGCCAGTCGTCGCCGCCGCCGATCTTCTGACCGTTCACGAAGAGCACAAACTTGTTGTCGGCCGTGCAGCGGACCCGCGCCCGCCTGACCTTGGACGCCGGGTCCAGCTCGAAGGACTTTCGCAGGTAGATGGTCTGGTTGTTGCCCTTCGCGGTGGGATGCCAGATCCACTTGCCATGTCGCCAGCCCGGCGGATCGCCCGTGACGGTCGACTGAAGCGGCTTGGGGTGGATCCACCGCGCCACCCAATCGGCCGGCTCGCGCAGACCCATGCTCCACGACGCGGGCCCGCCAAATGGAGACGCCACGTCCTCCGCGTCCCATGTCCGCACCCGCCAGTGGTAGGTCTTGCCGCTCCGCACGGGGAACCCCGCATAGGGAACGTGGACGGATTGGTCGCTGACCACCTTGCCGCTGTCCCAGACGTCCGGTTGGCCGCCAGCCAGGCGCTCTGGGCTGCTGGCGACCTGGATCTGATAGGCCGTCTGGCGCGCCCCCCGCCTGGCGTCGTTGACGTACCACGAGAGCCGCGGCACGGACGTCGCGATGGCGATCGGATTCTCCTGATACTCGCATCGAAGATGGGTCGGTGCGCCCGCCTTGCCGAACGCCGCCCCCGATGATGCGCCCCACACGACACCCACCAGGGGCAACCACGCGAATCCCCGACGGACGGGAACGGACTGACGCATATCTGACATGACGGATGACTCCTGCGTTCCTCCGATTGGCTCTGCCTATCCATAGCGAACCAACAGCTCGAGCCCCGTTAGCGCAACCGCCTTGTCGGCGGTCTGTGGCAGGCGGGCTTCGAACCTGTTGCTGCCCTTCTTGACCACGGTCGGCTTGACCTCGGCGCTGAGCCATGACAGGCACAAGCGCTTGGACAACTCCGGCGACGGAGCAGCCGTCAGCTTCTGCCCATTCAGGCTGCAGCCGAGGCCCGTGGGCTTGTCCGTCTGGATCCGCAGTGTGGACGACTTGGCGGCGGAGACGTCCTCACCGACCGGCAGCGTCACCGACAACGCCTTGCCCGGCTCGACGGGCTTGGGCAGGCAGGACGCATACGGCACCACGTGGTTGATGTAGCCGCATCGTGACAGGTGGGCGCCGTTGTCGATGCAGAACAGCTTGTCAGTGCCCGCCAGCGTGGCCGGCTCGCCGATCTGGCTAAAGACCTGACCGACCAGTTCGTTGTGCTTCTGGTTGCCGGGCGAGGGGAACAGGTTGAACAGGCTCACGCCGTCCGCCTTGGCACCAAACGCGTTCGCGCCCGTCGCCCGCCACGCCTCCACGCCGTAGACCCCGCCGGGGCCATAGCCTTTCCGCCGCATCATGCCCGACGCGCTGATGCACGGATACACGGGCACGTCGTGGCGATGGCCCAAGCCGACGAGCTCCTCGCTCGGCATCGTGAACGGCACGTACCCGCCGCCGATGGTGAGCAGGTCGATCAGGCCCTCCTTCAGCCAGGTCTCGATGTCCGTGCCCAGGTACAGACCGTGCTTGATCGTCATCGGCACGCGGGTGGACAGCAGGATCGGCCGGCCCCGTTGATCGCCCGCCCGCTCCAGCATCTTGCGGACGTCGCGGACCAGGCCGGTGATCAGCGCCGTCTGCTTGGCCGTGACGGGCTTGCCCAGCAGCGTTTCGTGGAAATGGATCGGATGCCGCAACCAGTCCAGGTCGATGGCGTCCACGTCGTAGTTCTTGGCGACCTCCTCGATCAGCTCGATCATCCGCTTGCGGACGTCATCGCGGGTGAAGTCGACGCCCGCCCACCAGCGATGCTGCTGGCCCGGAGGATACCTGCCCCAGTCCTCGCGCTTGCCCAGCAGCGCGTCGGGATGATCCGTCTTCCACTTCGGCCACAACGGCGGGGTGAAGGCGTCGTGGATGTCGTTCATGCGGAGCGTCCAGACGGCCTCGATGCCGTGCTTGTGCGCGTATTCGACGGCCAGCTCGAGCGGGTCCGTGCCGGCGTCGATCAGGGCCTGCATGTTGTTGTGCTTGAACGGCCCATGGCACGACAGGAAGACCTGCCCGATCTTCGTGTGGTGCGTGAAGTAGTTGAACGATTGCGTCGTACAGTAAAACAGCGTGTCCACCTGGGTGTTGAGCATGTGCTTGAGTCGGACGTTGACGAACCCCGCCGGCGTCTTGGCCTGCGGGTTCCAGACGTCGTCCCCGTCGTCGTTGAAGATGATCCGCCGACGTCGATGCGCAAGCTTCTTGCGCTTCGAGTCCGCCTTGGCGGCCAGCAACGCCGGCCCGCGTGTCGCCGCCACCGCCGCCCCCAACGACCCGGCCCGAAGGAACTCCCGTCGCGTGCTCATCATGGTCGCACCTCCCGCGCGGACAGTGTACGGCCACGACCAAGCACGGTCCATCACGCCGGTACGGCGCATCTCCGCAAGAGCGGGCTGTCTACAAGAGGATAAACGGGGAGGATAAACGGGACAGGTTCGTTTTCTTGCGGGCACAACAGAAAGGAGAAAACGAACCTGTCCCGTTTATTCGTCGCGACGGCGGGCTGTCTTGGGACACGTCGGACCTGTACGGCGACGGGACGATCGGCGTCGTCCCGGAACCGCTGACGCTCGCCTTCTTGGCGATCCCCGCACTCGCTGCCTCCCGAGGGCGGCGGCATCGTCGCGGAGACGCGTAGGCTCGCATGTTCCGACCCGTCACACGACAGTTGCATCGGGCAGCAGACGGACGGAGTGGACACCGAGCAAACGGGACAGGTTCGTTCTCTCGCGGGAATGACAGAAGGGAGAAGACGAAACCTGCCCCGTTTATTGCTGCGTCTCATGGTAGGGCCGCCCAGAACGGTACGTGCGCAGGCGCCCCTCGATGGCAAGGGCCATCTTGGGATGGTCCGATCCCTTGGCCAGCTGCAGCGCTCGTTCGGCAGCGGCAATCGCCGGGGCAAACGCGCCTGTCTCGGCGTAGGCCGCGCCGATCGTGTCTAGCAGGCTCACGTCGTCGATCTCGCCAACCGGCCCCAGGCCTCTAACCAGCGAGACCGCTTCCCGCCCGTCGCGAATGGCTGCGTCGGGATACGTCGACAGAATCCAGGCCAGGTTGTTGACGATTCGGGGGTACGGTCCGGCCCGGGCCACGCCCTGCCGCAGGACCTCGAGGCCGCGACGGGGACGGCCCTGAACCGCCAACAGGGCCCCCAGCTCCGCGTAGGCGTTGGTCGCGGTGGGCCGGACCGAGAGGGTCCGCTCGTAGCAGGCAATGGCTTCGTCCACGCGGACCCGTCCTGCCGGCCTGAAGACCAACATAGGCGTGTACTCCGGCAAGCGGTATTCCGTTCGGATGACGTGGTTGAGGCGATAGCGGACGTTGAGGAACTGCCGCAGATCCCTGTGCAGATCCTCGTAGCTGTCCACCGGGATGAGGATCTTGTCGAAGAACTGCTCGGCGATCTGCTTGCCGAGGCGCTTCCTTATCTTCCCCGTGTACTCCTCCAGAACGCCGGGCTGCTCATGACCGTAGTTGACCATGGGGAACGTATCGTAGACGGGGCGCTGTGCGCGAATGGCATACGATACGCGAAACCCCACCAAGACGCGATCGTTCGGATCCTGCAGCTCTGCCTCGATGAGTCTTCCGGCGCACAGGTACTGGTGCGCCAATTCCCGACGATCCCATGGCGTAAAACACACTTGGGTCAACACGAGCTGGACGAGCAGGCCACCCAGCGCAACGGGGCGGACCCACCTGGCGCCCTCGGCAGCACGGACCATCTGCGAAAACCTAACCCCCGCAAGCGCGGACAAAAACAGGAGCAACGGCATCAGATTGTTGTCCGTCCCGGCGAGCTTGATGAACGCAGCTGCGCTGGGCACCCCGACCCCGATCAGCCCCCAAAGCAGGGGGTCTGCCCACCGTGTGGACTGTGACAGAATCCGACCGATCTGCCAGCCGCCCGCAAGCAGAAGAACCGGCGACGTACCCACCAGGATTCTGGCCAAGTCCAAGATCCTGGACGGGTAGTACGGATCGGCGAGGACCAAGAGCATCTGTCGATCGAACTGGCCGTGCGTCAGCACGTGTCCGACGAACCATGTCGCCAAAAGCAGGCTACCGGTAAGGACTGCATAGAGAGCGGCCTGCCTCCTCCTCTTCCCGAAGAACAGCGATGCCGTGATCGCAAGCGCGAACCCCGCGCCGGTCTGTTTCGCACAGAAGCTGCCCCAACTGAGCAGGGAAGCCAATACGATCCGCCGCGCATTGCCGGAAGGCTCCACCCGCTCCACGCACATCAGGGCGCCCAAACCCAGGGCAATGTAGAGGCTGTCGGCGTGGCCCCAATCCCAACACCCCAGGACCACCCAGTAGCTCGTGCAAGCCAACGCCACGGCGCACGCGCCTGCAATCGCAGAGCCTCCGCGTCTTGTCGCCGCGAAGAAGACGCACGCCAAGGACAGCAAGGCAGCCGCTGCGGAAACGGCTCGCGGAATCCACAGCTCCGGGCCGAAGACTCGTATGAGCGGCGCGAGCACGAAGAAGTACAGAAACCCATACGGCATGACGACGACCGGTTCCTCGGCGGGATCGACGTAGATGGTCTCGCCGCGCAACAGCTGCATGGCGCTGTGAAGGAAATGCCCCTCCGCCCATCCCTTCATCTCGTAGGGGAACGTGATATGGCGATAGACGCTCAGCGCGACTTGACCGACGGATATCGCGCCCGCCACGAGGACTCCGGCGGCGAGGAGCAGTACCAGCAACTGCGCCGGTTGCATCCCGCGCCCACCCCCAGGGCGAGGCGGCTCAGCACCATTCCGGTTCTCGTCCAGGGCTATCTCACGCAACTTCGTACGTGTCCCCGAGGTCCACACCACCGGGCCGAGCTCGACACCGTCCGGCCCTCTGACGGAGCCGACGCTTGCGACGTCCTGGTCGGCGACCGGCATCCTCAAACGAAACCCGACCTTGAGTAACTCGACCGGGTCGAGAGCTACTCGGTCGGTCGGAACCCCGCCGCTGTTAAAGGCGTCGAAGGGCTTGCCGATCTCCTTACCGCTCGACCACTAGTGCAGGTCGCGCGCCACGTCCTTCTTGCCTTCGTTGTGGAGTTCCGGTCGTGCCCACTTCTGAAAGGCATCACCCAGGGCCAGTACCCATTGCCTATCGCCTCCCGTCAACGACCGCAGCATACCGGAGCGGCTCCTCAGGTCAACCGAAACTGGAGGATCCCTGGGTTTCGCCCACGCTGGAATGTACGGGGCGAAAAACGAACCTGTCCCGTTTTCGCGTTCGCTTGGGCACGAAGGGGATGGAATGAACGGGACAGGTTCGTTCTTGCGCAAGGAGCGCAAGACGAACCCTTCCTGTCTATTGTCCCAACTGAGACCTCAGAATAGCGACGGCTCGTCGGTTGGTGGGTCGGCCTTCTTGCGCGATGCGTTTGGCGGAGCGATGTCAAGGTGGTTGCAGGCGTCGGGGGTGATTTGGCGGCCTTGGCGGGTGCGGGTGATGAAGCCGATCTGGAGGAGGTAGGGCTCGACGACGTCTTCGAGCGTGTCACGCTCTTGGCCCATGCTGGCGGCCATGGCCTCCACACCGGCCGGGCCGCCTTGGTAGGTTTTCGCCAGCGTGGTCAGATAGGCTCGGTCGAGCTCGTCCAGGCCCAGGTCGTCTACCTGCTGGATCTCCAGGGCGCGGGCGACCACGTCGACGGTCAGCTCGCCGTCGGCGCGGACCTGGGCGTAGTCGCGGGCGCGGCGGAGCAGGCGGTTGGCCACGCGGGGCGTGCCGCGGCTCCGCCGGGAGATCGCCTCCAGCGCACCCTCCTGGCAATCGAGCTTCAGCAGTTGCGCCGAACGGCGGAGGATCTCGGTCAGCTCGTCGGACGAGTAGAACGTCAGGTGATAGCGAATGCCGAACCGGTCGCGCATCGCCGCCGTCAGCATGCCCGACCGCGTGGTCGCGCCGATCAGCGTGAACCGCTTCAGGGCGAAGTTGATGGTCCGGCCGCCCAGCCCGCCCTCGACCGTGTAGTCGACGCGGAAGTCCTCCATCGCCGGGTACAGGAACTCCTCGACCACGCGCGCCAGCCGATGGATCTCGTCGATGAAGAGGATCTCGCCCTCCTCCATGTTCGTCAGCATGGTCATCAGGTCGCCCTGCTTGACGATGGCGGGCCCGCTGGTGACGCGGATCCCCACGTCCATCTCGTGGGCGATGACGTGGGCGAGCGTGGTCTTGCCCAACCCCGGCGGCCCATCGAGCAGAATGTGTTCCAGCGGCTCGCGACGTTTGCGGGCGGCCTCCAGCGCGATGGTGAGCTGGTCGACCAGTTGCCGCTGCCCGACGCAATCGGCCAGTCGCTCGGGACGCAGCGCGAGGTTGAAGCGCTCCTCATCCGCCCCACCCGAGTCCGCCGAGATGACGCGATCTCTCGCCATGTTGCCCTAACCTTCGTTGCCGGCCTTGATGCGATACGCGGCGCGGATCCACTCGTCGGCCTGATCGATGTCGGGATGGAGCTGCCCGGCCCGCTGCAGCCACTGTTCGGCGTCGGCGCGCCGCTCGCCCCAGGCAATCAGGATCTCCAGGGCGTCGCGCTGGGCCGGCGTCCATTCCGCTCGGGCGGCGGTGCGCTCCGCGCCGGCTGCGATCGCGAACGCCTCGAGCTTGCCCCGAAGCTCGGCGACGATCTGCTCGGACGCACGCTTGCCGATGCCGGGTAACCGGGCGAGCGCCTTGGTGTCGCCCTCCTCGATGGCGGTGGCCACGTGGGCGGGCGACTCGGCCAGCGCCCGAAGCGTCCGACGGATCCCCATGCCCTTGACGGTCAGGAACCGCTGGAAGAAGGTCCGGTCCTCCGAGTGCAGGAACCCGATCAGCCGGGGGATCAGATTGCCCCCAGCGGCCGTCCCCTCATAGTACTCCAGCGTGTGCAACGTGACCTGCTGGCCGCGGACGGACGCCAGCTCGCCGATCGCGTAGCCGGGCACGAGCACCTCGTAGGCCAGCCCTTCGCGCTCGATGACCGCCGATTCTTCGGTCAGCTCCGTCATCATGCCCGTGACGCGAACGATCACGATCGGGTCCCCCGGAGTTCCGCCGGCCGACCTCTCGTACGGCTCCGTCCGCTGGTTGGTCGGCCCGATGCCACCTCGAGGCCCGCGCACAACGCGATGGCCAGCGCGTCGGCCACGTCGGACGGCTCGGGGAGTTCGGACAGATTGAGCGTCGCCATCACCGCCCGTTGCATCTGCCCCTTGTTCGCCCGGCCGTTGCCGGTCAGCGTCCGTTTGATCCGAGCGGGCGACAGACTGACCACCGAGACGCCCGCACGGGCTGCCGAGAGCAACAGCACACCCCGCGCGTGCCCCATCAGGATGGCGGTCCGCGGATGACGGTAATGGCTGTAGAGCTGTTCGAGTCCGACCAGATCGGGGGGATGCTCCGCGAGCACCTCGTCCATGGCGCGGGCCAACTCGGCCAGGCGGTCCGCCAGGTCGGCCTCGGCAGCCGTTCGGATCACGCCCGCCTCGACCAGCGCCGTCCGCCGCCCCGAGGCATCGACACGGATCACGCCGTACCCCGTCCGGTTCAGGCCTGGATCGACGCCGCAAACGCGCACGGTCGAGGTGACCTCCTTGGCTGACCCGGCTGGCGGGCTACTCGGCAACCGAGACGGCAGGATGCGGCGGCCCGCTTGCGTCGGTCTGTTTGAATACGTCGTTCCGGCCCGACAGCGGCGACAGCTGGCTGGGGTCGTCGAACGAAGCGACCACGTACTGCCCCACCGGGAGCTTCACCCCGTTGGTGAAATGCCCGATGATCATACCATCTTGTTGGATCGAGTAGTCATTCAGCGTTCCGGCACCCACACCGTCCTGATCGGTCATCGCCAACGAGGTATCCCGCTGGGACGACGCCATGACCCCACCCAGGTCGAGCTCGAAGCTCAACAGCGGAACGTCGCACGTCACCTGCAGCGTCGGCGCCCCTTCCATGGTCCCGTCGCTGCCGTACTGGTACGCCACCAGGGCCAGCGGCGTGCCGTTGGCCGAGCCCAGCCGGATGTCGAAGCGAAGCTGGGCGCTGCTGTCGTCCTTGGCGATCAGCATGACGGACACGTGAATCGTCGCACCGACGCCCCCGGCCCCATAGACCTTGAACTTGGTGGTGGTCACGTCGCCCACTTCGGCGTCTTCCGGATTGATGTTCCCTTCCAGCTGGACCTGCTTCGTGGATCGGACCGGGCTCTCCTGCCCGAAGACGATCTTCAGGTCGCGAAGCTTGTCGGTCCTCAACAGGCCGATCTCGTCGGCCTTGAAGCCCTGGACGTACCAGGTGTCGTCGTAGACGATCTTGCCGTCTTCGCGTAGGGTGAAGCCGCCCTTCTGCGTGAACACGGCCTGACCATCTGCCGTGCGGAGCAGGAAGAACCACTTGCCGGTCAGGTTGCGCATCGCGACGCCCTTGCCGGTGGGCGCCACCTTCATGTCGGTCGTCGTCGAATCGGCAGGCCGGGTCGCGTCATCCGACAAGTCGAGGGGGAAGACGCATCCGGCGAGGCAGAGCGCCGCTACGAGAACCGACCCTCCCAACAATAGGCGGAGAAAGCAGAACATGGAACGTTCCTCCATGAACGCGGGCGTACGGTAGCCTCCTTGCATTCTGACAGCCCCAGAGCACCGACCACCCGCGCAGGCCGGCGTCTGTGCCGCAGACCGATACTCCCTAAAGTTACCCGTTTTGGGCGAAGATGACAAGGGGTTACCCGGCTCATCTGACCGGCGAGGCCGGACTGACGTTCACCTCACGGAGGGTGACCGGACCCCATCGGCCGGTGATCAGGCGGGCCTGCGCCATCAGGTAGTGGCGTCCGGGCTGGACCGACTCGAACACCCGCTCGGTCCGCGGCGTGTCGCAGTCGGGGGGCGGGGGGGCGCCGGGCGACGCGGCGAGCCAGCACCGGTATCGATCGACGGGCATCGGGTTTCGATTCGAGCTGTTGGCGACCGACCAGCGCACGATCAGCGTCGTCGTTGCACGGGGCATCGCGTCGGGATGCGTCGGCGACACGATGCCGACCACGGGAACGGACGGGTCGTGGCGGATGGCGAGCCGGATCGCGTTCTTGCGGCCCCTGCGCAGCGGAAGATCGCGGAGGGTCAGGACGCCGTGTCGATCCGCGGTGACGCGCCCACGGGGCCCGTCGGGGAGCGTGCGGTACTGGAACTCGCCCCCCGCCGGGATCGGGAACTGCCGCGTGCCGCGCGGCGAGACGTTGCAGCGCATCGTCTCGACCGGACACCGCCGCGTGACCGGTCCGGTGTCCGAGAGCCACAGACTCACCTCCAGCCGGTTCGGACGGTCTACCAGGTCTTCGCCGTCCCATCGGCAAAACCCGTTGATCATGCCGCGCGAATCGCGGTGGGGGCGCCGATCGGTCTTCCAGACGCCGACCTGCTCGGGAACGCCGAAATGACCCAACGACGGGTTGGAGAAAGCGAAGCTCGGCCGATCCCGTCGAATCAGCCCCGTCTCGAGCGGGGCGAACTCAGGCCACCACGTCCCGAGCGGATCGGTCTCGCCGTGGCCGCTCATGTCCCACACGAACATCGCCGGGGCGGCCCCCTGCTCCAACAGCTGCAGCACGCTCTGTCCAGGCGGGCTGACGGAGGTGTAGTACTGTTCGAAGCGCACGACCTTGTCCCGCCGACCGTGGCGAATCGACAACCACGTTCGAAACGCACGCCGCTCGCTCAGCAGCCAAGGGATGCTCGTGCAGTGCCACACCCCCACCTCCGTGCCGGCCACCTTGAGGTTCCATTTCCTCGGCCCGAAAACCTGCTCCACGATCGGGTGATACGCCGGCAGTGTCCGCATGTCGATATGGGGCTGTTCGGCCACCGCGCCGACGACCCATTCGGGATGGAGCAGCGCGAACAGCAGCGCCCCCCCGCCCCCCATGGACCTTCCCATGATCCAGATCCGGTTCGGATCGACACCGAGTTCCCGCAGTGCGAACTGAATGTAGTAGATGAGGCGGCGGTGAGTATAGGGCACGACGACCGTGTCCTGTTTGGGACGCTTGGGCGCCAGCTCGTGATAACCGAACCAGGCGGAGTGTCCGATCCCGACGGTGTTGTCATCAGGAACCAGTACGACGTGGTCGGGCCAGCGGCCTTCGTGCCGCATGTAATCGCCGCTGCGCGAGTGCAGCAAGACCACCAACGGCGGAGCAGCCGACCCTTTGCCCGTCGACGATGTCCGGGGCAGACGAACCAGGAACTCGTAGGACGTCTGCTTGACGTTGACGCCCTTGAAATACGCGTCGGCCGCGTGGCGGTACTGCCGATAGGCGTGTCCCTTGTGCTTTGACTTATTGACCAGAACCGGCGCGGAGACGCCCGGTCGAGAGGTAGACGAGGCCGGCGCGGCTGCGCCGTACGCCAGGCCGGCAACCAGTACCCAACACAGTGCCGAACCGACAATCCTCGATCGCATCAGCGCCAACTCCCTTGCGTTCCCAGGCAGCATGATAATCAAAACGGAGGTGGCGCGCAAAGCCGCGGCGGCCCCATCAGAGACGCGACCGTCAGGGAGCGTTCACGCCAGCGGTCACGCTGGCGTGCCCGGACCGCATACACCGGACGCCACAGCAGATCCACCGCGGCTTGCGTCGTACGCCGTGCGATGCCCCCCCGCCAATGCATCGTCCGCTCGCGCCGATTCTGTCACGGACCCGGTAACACCCGGCAACGGGTTGTGGCGATGCGGGGGCGTGTGCTAATGTGTCATGTCATCATGCGATGGATCCCCGAACGGGTATTGACCCTCTGTCTGCGGATGCTGCTGCTGCCGACAGTGACCGTGGCGGCGGCGGGATGCGGGGATCCTCCGGCCGACTACGGACCCGTGCAGGCCGACGTGGTCGTCGGCGACGAGTACGACTTCGATCACCTCTGGGAAACCGTTCTCCGCGTCTTGCGGCGGGTCAATCTAAGGCCCGATCGGCAGGACCGCCGTGCGGGCATCATCACGACGCTGCCCATCACCTGCCAACAGTGGTTCGAGTTCTGGCGGCACGACGCGATGGGCCCCTATCAGTGGGCCGAGGCCAGCATGCACACCATGCAGCGGCTCGCTGTCGTCAAGATCAGCCGTCGACCGGAGCCCGACCGATATCGCATCGACGTCAAGGTCGACGTGTTTCGCCACAGCGCCCCGGAGCGGCAGGTCACCACCCCGTCCGGCGCAATGCTGATGTACAGCGAGAAGCGACCGACCGAGGAGGGCGAGCGGCTCGAGCCGCACGAAGCCATCTATTGGGTCCACGTCGGTCGCGACCCGCAGATGGAGGGCGTCTTGCTGCGGCGGATCCTGATGCACTATCCGGATTACGAGCTGATCGACGAGCCGCCCGAGGAAGACGAGTGGGAGGACACGGTGGAGCAGGCCCCACCGTCCCAACCCTCGCCTTCCGATGAGGCAGAACCGCCCGGCCCGCCCGCGCCGACACCGTAGGACGTCCGCTCGGCCCGCGCCAGTCGGCCCGGCCGACGGCGACCACGGAGGAACAAGCCATGACACCACGTGACCGTGTTCTGACGGCCGTCGACCACCGCGAGCCCGATCGGCTGCCCGTCGATCTCGGCGCGATGCGGTCCACGGGTATTCAGGCCATCGCCTACAACCGCTTCAAGGCCCACCTCGGTTTGCAGGCCGGTCACACCCGCGTCTACGACCTCGTCCAGCAACTGGCCGAACCCGAGCCGCAGGTCCTCGACCTGCTGGGTATCGATGCGACCGACGCCGGCTGGCAGTTCCCCACCGCGTGGCGCGATTGGACGCTGCCCGACGGCTCGCCCGCCCAAGTCCCCGACTGGTTCCAGCCCCGCAAGGAGAACGGCGCGTGGCGGGTCTACGTCCAGGGACAGCCCATCGCCGAGATGCCGCCGGGCTGCTACTACCTGACGCAGACGTGCTGGCCCATGCTCGACGGCCTGACCCTTCCCCCGGCCGGGCTCGAGGCCATCATGCCGCTGGTCATGTGGGCCGGCATCCCCACGCCGATGTTCGCCGACGGCCTGAGCGACGACAACCTCGAGCGGATCCGCCAACACGGCCGTCACCTCCACGACGACACCGACCGCGCGCTGATGATCGGCTTCGGCGGCAACCTGTTCGAGTGGCACACGTTTTTGCGACGAATCGACAACGCCCTGATGGACCTGGTCGACGACCGCAAGGGCGTCGAGGCCCTGCTCGATGAGCTCGTCGAGCTGCACCTGGCCAACCTCGACAAGGTCTTCGACGCCGTCGGCGACACGGTCCAGATCATCCAGATGGGCGACGATCTGGGCACCGAGCAAGGCCCGTTCTTCTCGCCGCAGCTCTACCGGGAGATCTTCAAGCCGCGACACAAAGTCCTGTTCGAGCACATCAAGAAGCACTCGAACTTAAAGGTGTTCCTGCACTCGTGCGGATCGCTCTATCAGATCCTGCCCGACCTCATCGAGGCGGGGGTGGACATCCTCAACCCCGTGCAGATCTCCGCCGCCGACATGGACGCCGCGGCGCTCAAGAAGGAGTTCGGCCGGGACGTGACGTTCTGGGGCGGCGGGTGCGACACGCAGACGATCCTGCCCCGCGGCACGCCGCAGGAGGTCTACGACCACGTGAAGGAGACCGTCGACATCTGGGCGCCCGGCGGCGGCTACGTCTTCTGCCAGGTGCACAACATCCTGGCCGACGTCCCGCCGGCGAACGTCGAGGCGATGTTCAAGGCCATCGGGCGGTTGTGATGCGGGCTTCTTGCAGGGACGACGGCCCCGAGGGGCGAACTGCACTGAACGCCAGGGCACGGGAGGCGAGCCGATGAGACGACGACCGTTCGTGATGGTGGTCCTGATGCTGGCGCCGATGGCGGTTGGCTGTCGAGGGGGGTGCACGTACTTTCAGAAGCCGGGGGCCGGCCTGGCCATGAAGGGCTACGAGCTCTACAGCTGGCAGGCGGACGGGGCGTGGTCGTTCTCGTTGCTGATCGGGACGAATCGCCTCAAGACCTATGACGAGGTGACGTCACCCGACGTGGCCGTTGAGGGCGTCGAGGCGATCAAGGCGGCGCTCAGTGAGCTGCCGACCGGCGAGCAGGTCATCTGGTCGGCCAAACGGGTGGAGAACACGCCCCTGCCGCCTAATGATGTGATCACGCAAATCACCGCCCACTGCGAGCAGATCGGGGTCGTGCTCGCGGTCGACCGGTAGACGCCGCCGTGCGGGCGCTGCGGATGCAGGCATGAGCGAGGAGGCGGGACAACGGCGCAGGCGGCGCGTGCTTGATGCCCTCATGCATCGGGCGCCGGACCGAATTCCCATCTGCGACAGCTATTGGGGCGACTACATCACGCGGTGCCGCCAGGCGCACGCGTTGGGTGACGACGTCGATCTGATGGACTTCTATCAAGTCGACCTAACCGTGGTCATCCCCGACGAGACGCCGTTTCCGTCGCGGGCCGAGGTGCTCGAACGCGACGGTGAGATGACTGTAGAGCGAGACGGGTGGGGACGGGTGATCCGAACCCGCCAGGACGCCTACTTCTATGAACAGATCGCGCCGGCGCTTGAGACGCGGGCTGAGCTGGACGCGGTCGCGTTCGAGTCGCCGCAGCTGGACTCGCGCTACGCCTGCCTCGATCCTGCCAACGGATTCGACGCCGATTGGCGATGCACCTTCATCAAGACGGGCGGGCCCTATCTGCGAAGCGCGTTCATGCGTGGGGGCGAGGACTTCCTGGCCGACATCGCGGGGGATCCGGCGTTCGCGGGGGCGCTGGCGAATCGTGTGGCGGATCATCAGATCCAGATCGGCCTGGAGGGGATGCGCCGCGCGGACCTGTACGAGACGGGCGTGTGGATCTACGACGACATGGCCTACAACGACGGGCCGATGTTCTCGCCGAAGGCGTTCGAGCGGATCTTCCTGCCGGCCTACGCGCGGATGGCGGCGGCGTGGAAGGCGGCGGGGGCGCGGTTCGTGCTGTTGCATTCGGACGGCAACATCGAGCCGCTGCTGGACATGCTGCTCGACGCCGGCATCGACGGGATCAACCCGGTCGAGCCGCGGAGCGGCATGGACCTGATCCGTCTGAAGCGGCAGTACGGCGATCGGTTGGCCCTGATCGGCGGGATGTGCAACGCCGTCGCGCTGCCGCAAGGGCCCATCGACCGGATCGTGGCCGACGCGCGGGCCATCCTCGAGGCCGGCCGGGACGGCGGGGTCATCATCGGCGCCCACTCGATCGGCTCGGACATTCCCGTCGAGCACTATGACGCCTACCACGCCGAGGTGATGGCCTCGACCCGACGCGACGAATGAGGACGCCGAAGTGATCGTCACATTCGGCCAGTGCCGCACCCGCGCCTTCGGGCCGGCCGCGCTGGTGTGCACGGATGATCTGCTCGACCGCCGCGTCGATCCGTCGGATCTCCGCGTCCGACGGCAGGCGAAACGGCAACACCCGCAGCAGACCGATCTTGACCTGCGCCTGACGCCGGGCCGATTCCTGTGAAGCGAATCTGTATACCTGATTGGCTGCGGCGCTGTTTAGGTAACCGAGCAGATAGCGATAGGTCAGCCCCCAGTCCACGCCGCGATCCGTCAGCAGACAGGTAAACAACGTGTTGTCGGTGTAGTGGACCAGACGGTTCTGCCTCAGGTGGGCGGCCACGATGACATCGCCGGTCTGACGAATCAGGATCCGCTCGGGCACGCGATGAATGGCCGGGTCGCCTTGGAAGTCCCAGTATTCGTCCCGCCGGCTGGGGCGACCGCCACGGCCGATCCCCTTGACGCCCGGTTTGGGCCGATACCCCAGGTCGACCCAGCGGTAACGAGCGTGGGGAGCGTCCCATCGCACGCACCATCGCTCGATCTGTCTGCCCTGCAACAGACGCTGCAGCCCCGGGCGGACCTTGTCGGCAAAGAACAGCCGATGCCGGCAGTTCCTCGAATGGATGCCCGAATCACTCACCCTCGCCACCGCGCCGAACGGCACGACGCCCCCTGTTTGCCATGGACCGGATTGCTCGCGTCTAGTGAACCGACCCGCCTGCCACCGGGCCAGTCTCGGCCCGACCGCACGGGCCAGTCTCAGATTGTCGGGGGTCGGGTCGAAGATCATCGCGCGCGGCGCCTTGCCGTAGACGGCTTGGGGCGCGGAGCGCCCGGCACTCGGCTTGAAGGACGACGCCGACGCACGGTAGGCCGACGCGTCAAACGCCCAGACCTTCCCAGGCCGTCGGCCGCAAACCAGCGCGAAGCAGCATGCAGAGATTCGGCAGTCGAACGTCTGTTCGGGTAGGCGGATGACGTGGTCGAGCCGGTGTTGCAGCAGTCTGCGGCGCAGAGATTCCTTGCCCATCAGCGTCAGCCACGAATCACTGGTGACCATCGCCAGGACGCCACCGTCGGCCAGCAGGTCGAGCGATCGGTGGAGGAAGTAGACGTACAGATCGTCCTTGAACCCGTATCGCTCGAACAACGCGGGACCATACGCCAACCGGGTCACGTCCCGCTGGCCGAGATAGGGCGGATTGCCGACGATGATGTCGAATCGGTCAGGACCAGGAGACCCGTCGAGCAGGAAATTGCCGACGACGAGTCGGACCCGAGGCACGCGCCGTCGCGACCGCGTCACCGCCTCGGACCGGATGTCAACGCCGAACAGTCCACCGCCGACACGCCCCCGCGCCGACGCCAGGACGTCGGCCATCTCGACCAGGAAGACCCCGTCCCCGACGGCGGGGTCGAGGACACGCGGATGCGACGATGCCGGTCTGCGCCGGCCGCGACGCCACAGGCGAAGGGCGCGATCACAGATCCACCGGGCCAGGGCCGGCGGCGTCGAGACGCTCCCCGTCGGGTCAACGCGGCGGCGATTCGGTGCTCGTTTGGAAACGGGTCGGTTCTGGCGGGTGTCCCGGCGCGTCACGGATCGTCATACCCGAGTGCCCTGATCGATCTGTCGGGTGACCTTGATGGCCCGTCCCCCCTTCAACTGGCCCAACCGGCCGGCGAACTTCTTGCGGCCCTCGACCTCGACCACCACCTCGCTGCTGGCGGGGCGATCGGTCAGAATGATGTCGCCTGGCCTGAGTGTCAAGAGGTCGCCGAGCTTGATGTGCGTCTCGGCCAGGTAGGCAAGGATGTCAACCTTGGAGTGCTTGACGGTCGTGCCCAGTTCCTCCACCTGGCGCTCGCTGATGGCCTTCTGCTGGTACAGCAACCAGCTCTGCGTGGCCAGCTTCTCCATCACCGGCTCGATGACGTTGAAGGGGATGCACAGGCTCATCGTGCCGGCCCGCGCGCCCATCTTCAACTCGAACCCGACGACCACAACCACTTCGTTGGGGGCGACGATCTGAACCAGATGCGGGTTGGATTCGGTCTCGTTGAGCTGGAACTCCACTTGGACCAGGGCCGACCACACCTCCGTCAGGTTACTCAGGGCACGATCGAGGATCCGGGAGATCAGCCGCTGCTCGATGCTCGTCAGCGGCCGCTGGGGGACGTACATCTCGGCGTTGCTGCCGCCCAGCAGACGATCGATGATCGGGTAGATGATCAGGGGGCTGAGCTCGAGACACATCTGACCCTCGAGCGGCGGAGCACCCAGGAGGTTGAAGCACGTAGGGTTGGGCAGCGAGTAGATGAATTCGCTGTAGGTCAGCTGCTCGGTGGTCGTGACGCGGACCTCAATGATGGTCCGCAGGAATCCGCTGAGCGAGGCCCCGAAGTTCCGGCCGAACCCCTCGTGGATGGCCTCCAAGGCCCGCATCTGGTCCTTGCTGACACGTTCGGGCCGCTTGAAGTCGTACGTGCGGACCTCTCGCGGGACCTTCTGTTTTCCGGGAGCGAAGTCTTCGCCCTTCTCCCCGTCCACCTGGCCGGCGTCGACTGCGGCCAGCAGAGCATCGACTTCCGATTGGTCCAGAACGTCAGCCATCGGCGCACTCCTTGCGCGCTGTTTCGGCGGCGAGGCACAGTCCTCCTTCTCATTATCGGACAGACCCGACCGGTTCATTAGGCGGGAACCCACACAAGACGACGATCGACTGCCGCACAGCGCCTGGACCGCCGGACCAGGCCGAACGTAAGATACGCGTCTGGCGTGCGGAGGCCCGACCTATGGAATTCGAAATCGCCTGTACCTGCGGACAGCACATGTTGGTGGATGGTCGCTACGTCGGTCAGGAGGTGGCCTGTCCTGGCTGCCAGGGACTGCTGAGGGTGCCGTCAGCCCCGGCCCCGGGCAACGCCCCGCCGGTCCTCTCTCCGGTAACGGCCGCCGGCGTCGGTCCGGCGCCGACCGCCCCGGGGCCCGCACCGCCCCAGGCTCCAGTCGCTGCGGGCCCTGTCCAAGTGGGCTATGAGGGCGTGGTCGGAACGAGGCGGACCCACGGCCGAGCCACCGCCGCCCTGGTCTGCGGGATCCTGAGCATCTTCGCCTGCCCCATCGTCCTGAGCATCGTCAGTCTCGTGCTCGCCAGCCAAGCCAAGCGCGACATCAGAGAACGCCCCGATCTGTATGAGGGCATGGGGCTGGCCACCGCGGGTCAGATCTGTGCCGTCGTGGGTCTGGTTCTCAACTGTCTCATGGGCGCCCTGTTCTTCGCCGTCGGCATGGCCGAAGGAATGTAGCAGCCGCCGAACGACAGACCGGCGTCTCGAGCTCAACCGGTGCGCTAACCGGAATACAGCCCCACCAGATAGCCGATCCACCGGACGCCCGAGTAACGCTCATCCATGAAGATGGCAAGAGTCAGGATCTGGTAGGCCGTGGTCAGGCCCCAGGCGAGGACGCGCGAAAACCAGCCGCCAACCAGACCACGTCGTCGCAGCGCGTCGTACAAGCGCGTCTCTGACTCGCGCTGGCCCGACCAGTACAGATGCCACCGACGGTTGACGTACAACCCCACGATCTGCGACAGAGCCCACACGTAGTAGGACCCGATAAGCCCATGCCACACCGCGCAGTAGAGGAACGTCACCAGGTAGTTCACGAAGACGTGTCTGCGGTTTCCGCCGAGCGGGATGTAGACGTACTCGAACAGCCATGAGCCCATCGTGATGTGCCACCGTTTCCAGAACTCACGGATACTGGTGGCCAGCCACGGGCGGGCGAAGTTCTCCGGGACGACGATGCCCATCATTCGACCCAGACCGACCGCGATGCTGGCGTAGCCCGCCATCCACATGTACAGGAAGAACGGTGCAGCGGCCGCGGTCTGCAAGACCACCCAACGGCTGAATCGCTCCGGGTTGCCCCAGAACGCGTGCTCCATGAGGTTCTCCATGATGAACAGCATGACGCCCAGCTCGATCAGGCCGCGGAAGACCCGCGCCAGCCCGAGCCCGACGTCGCGAGGCGTCAGGCGATCTCGCCACGTCTCGAGTTGGGGCATCAGCTCCCCGAACCGCATGATCGGGCCGATCCGGAGCGTGGGCGCAAACAGCACGTAGGTCAGATAGTCGATGAACCTGACGCGGGAGATCTTGCCGTGGCAGAGGTCGACGGACACGTGGATCACGCGGGCGACCAGACAGGTCAGGCCCAGCCACCCCACCCAGTAGTACGGCCGATCCTTCAGGACCGGTTCGTAAGGCAGCCACGGGAACTTCGACCAGACAAGCGCCGGGATGTAGGCCAGGTGCACGACCCCCCAGACGAAGATGACCCACCTCCGGCCCGGCGGCCGGTCCGTCCCTCCCGACCGAACGCGATGCTGACAGATCGCGACGACGCCGTAGCTGTAAAGGACCGCCAGGCCGAACGTGGCACACCATTCGATCGGCCACGTCAGCACCGCAAACGCGATGCTGGTGGTGATGATGCCCGCGCGGATCCACCGGCCCGGCAGCAGCCAGAACACCGGTACGAACAGCAGGAATCCCAGCACGCCGACCGGGATGGCGGGCACGTTGTAGTAGCCGTCGAGTCGGTAGACGAACACGCTGCATCCCTCAAACAAGCCTGCCCGATCGTCGGCCAGGCATTATGAGCGCCGACCGCGCCGCCCGCAAACCCGCCTGTCTGGGGAGCGCCAGGTGGTTTATCGATCCGCCCGGCCGCAGTACAATTCCCGCTCGACGCCTCTTTCGGCAGACGATTCGACCGGCGTCGGTTCTGTAACATCAGGAGAACAGCTCATGATCGGCATCACGTCGTTCGGCGGATTCGTGCCCAGGTTCCGACTCAACCGCAACACGATCTTTCAGGCGATGGGTTGGTACAACGCCGCCACCTTCGCCGTGGCCGGGGGCGACAAGTCGGTCGCCAACCACGACGAGGACAGCATCACGATGGCGGTGGCGGCCGGGGCGGACTGTCTTCGAGGACGAACGCGCGACCGGATCGCCGCCCTGTTCGCTGGCTCGTCGACGATGCCTTATCAGCAGCGTGAGGGGGCCGGCATCGTCGCAGCCGCCCTGGACCTGCCAGAGAACCTCCGTACGGCCGACGTGACCGATTCGGTCAAGGCGGGCACGGCCGCCTTGCTCGCCGGTCTCGACGCCGTCCAGGCCGGGTTGGACGGCCAGGCCCTCGTCGTCGCGGCTGACTGTCGGCTCGCCCGGATGGGCAGCCTGCAGGAACACCTGTACGGCGACGGCGGGGCGGCCCTGCTGTTGGGCGATCAGGACGTCGTGGCCGAGTTCAAGGGGTCTTACTCGGTCAGCTTCGATTTCGGCGACCACGTCCGCGAGGCCGGCCAGCGGTTCGACCGGACCTGGGAAGAGCGGTGGATCCGCGACGAGGGCTACCAGAAGATCATCCCCCAGGCCATCGCCGGGCTCCTCGGGCGCTGCGGCGTCGAGCTGGCCGACGTGGCCCGGGTCGTCTTCCCCTGCGAGTTCGGCCGCGCCCATGCCGGCATCGCCAAACGACTGGGGCTCAAGCCCGAGCAGGTCCAAGACCCGCTGATGATGGTCATGGGCGACACGGGCGCGGCCCACCCGCTGGTCATGATGACGGCCGCCCTGCAAACGGCCAAACCCGGCGACAAGATCGTCCTGGCCAGCTATGGCCAGGGCAGCGACGCCCTGTTGTTCGAGGTCACCGACCGCATCGCGGACGTGACCGAGCCCAGGGGCATCGCGGGCTACCTCGAACGCAAGGAGGACATCCAGGTCTACCAGCGCTACGCCGTCTTTCGCGAGATGATCCCGAACGAACTGGGCATTCGCGGCGAGTTCCAGGCCCCCACGGCCTTTTCGACGCTGTGGCGGGACCGTCGCGGCGTGATGGCGTTGTGCGGCACGAAGTGCACGGCCTGCGGCACGCCGCAGTTCCCGGCCCAGCGGATCTGCGTCAAGTGCGGCGCGGTCGACCAGATGACCGACTACCGGTTCAGCGACAAGACAGGACAGGTCTTCACCTACACGGGCGACATGCTGGCCTTCAGCGTCGACCCGCCGGCCGTCTACGGCATCGTCGACATGGACGGCGGCGGGCGGTTGTACATGGACTTCACTGACTGCACGCTGGAGTCGCTGGACGTCGGAATGCCAATCGAACTGAGTTTCCGCCGCAAGTACCACGACCAACACCGCGGCATCAGCGGGTACTTCTGGAAAGCTGTGCCCGTCCAGGCATAGGACGCTGGCAATCGACGTTTAGCCCCGCCGCGTGCGGCGGGAACGAAACACGGAAAGGACCCACCCATGGCAGCAGGCATCAAGGACAAGGTAGCCGTCATCGGCATGGGCTGCACGCAATTCGGCGAGCTGTGGGACAAGCACGCCGAGGACCTGCTGGTCGACGCGTTTCTCGAGGCCCTGGAGGACGCCGGCATCGAGAAGAAAGACATCGAAAGCGCGTGGCTGGCCACCTGCTTCGAGGACGTCAACGTCGGCAAGAGCGCGATCCCGCTCTCCGCGACGCTCAAGCTGCCGTTCGTCCCGGTCACCCGCGTGGAGAACTTCTGCGCGAGCGGCACCGAGGCGTTTCGCGGGGCGTGCTATGCCGTGGCGTCGGGCGCGTGCGACATCGCGCTGGCGATCGGCGTCGAGAAGCTCAAGGACACCGGGTACGGCGGGCTGCCGGACTTCGGATCGGTCATGGGCACGCGGAACCGCCTGATCATGCCCAACATGACCGCGCCGGGGGCCTTCGCCATGCTGGCGACGCGGTACTTCGCCAAGTACGGGCTGGAAGCGCAGGACGGCAAGACGACGCTGGCCAAGGTCAGCAGCAAGAGCCACCACAACGGCGCGCTGAACCCCAAGGCGCACCTGCGGCGCGAGGTGGACGTCGAGAAGATCATGCACGCCCCGATCGTCGCCTGGCCGCTGGGGCTGTTCGACTGCTGCGGCGTGAGCGACGGGGCGGCCGCTGCCATCGTCGCGTCTCCCGAGATCGCCAAGAAGCTCCGTCCCGACCCCGTCTGGGTCAAGGCCCTCCAGATCGCCGTCACCAGCGGCGAGGAGCTGATGGGCACGGACTGGGACGGCGCGCACCTGGAGACGACCTACCAGGCCGGCCAGCGGGCCTACAGCGAGGCCGGTATCAAGACCCCCCGCGACGAACTCAGCGTCATGGAAGTCCACGACTGCTTCAGCATCACCGAAATGGTCGTGTACGAGGACCTACAGATCAGCCCCCGCGGCAGGGCCAAGGAGGACATCGACGCCGGCTTCTACAACCTCGACGGGGCGATCCCCTGTCAGCCCGACGGCGGCCTGAAGTGCTTCGGCCACCCGATCGGCGCGTCGGGCCTGCGAATGATCTACGAGGTCTACAAGCAGCTCCAAGAGAAGGCCGGCCCCCGCCAGATCAAGGACCCCAAGCTCGGCCTGACGCACAACCTCGGCGGCTTCCCGTCCAGCAGCGTCTGCAGCGTCGCGATCTTCGGAAACTAAGAGCTGGCCAGGATGTCCCGGCCAGGTCGCCCGTGGTAGAATTGCTGGGAGGTAATCGTCAACGCTGTATCTAGGCGAAGGCGAGGTGGCCATGCGCGTCGTTGTGCTCCATTCGGGTGAAGATGGCTATTGGGTGGCCGAGTGTCCGTCGCTGCCGGGGTGCGTCAGCCAAGGACAAACCAAGGCGGAGGCCATCACGAACATCAAGGAAGCCATTGAAGGCTGGATCGAAACGGCCAGGGCACACGGCCAGCCTGTCCCCGAAGAGACGTTTGAAACCCAGGTCATCTGCGTATGAGCAAGCTGCCCGTTGTCTCCGGACGTGAGCTTGTCCGGGCCCTTGCCAAGGTCGGGTTCGAACTTGACCGACAGAAAGGCAGTCACATGATCCTCTTTCGGCCCGACCCGCCGACGACGCTGTCGGTTCCCGACCACAAGGAACTCGATAGAGGAACGCTGAGGACCCTCCTGAGACAAGCCGGTGTGCCCGCCCAGGGCTTCTCTCGCTTACTTCGATAGAGCACGACTCATTCATGGCGACTTCGGCTCACGTACAGTGTGTCCTTCGACCCCAGTATTCTACACGGTGTCTACGCAGAACGTGGGTCGAAACGACCCACGCTACACGCTGGACTCCGTGACTTGGTCAGGGAGCAAGTGTCATGGCGCGTCTGCGCGGTTTCACGTTGATCGAGCTGTTGGTCGTTGTCGCCATCATGGTCCTGCTGATCGCCATCCTCATGCCGTCCCTGGCACGGGCGCGAAGTCAGGCCAGGTCGGTCCTGTGCCTCTCGAATCTTCGGCAGCTGTCGCACGGCTGGCACATGTACGCGGACGACCACGACGAGGTGCTCCTCCCGGGCCGGTATGCCAAGGCGCCTGGCGGAATGAGCAACCCGGCCAACTGGTACAAGATCGCCAACGGGTTGAAGTACCGTCCGCGCTGGGTCGCCACGATGGGAGAGTATGTGGGGCTGCCCGCCTTCAACTTCCCGCGAACCGACGACGACCGGCAGGACTACGACGCGAGGGTCTACGCCTGCCCGCAAGTGCCCGAGTGGATCGACGAGCGCAACTACGCCTACGGGTACAACCACCAGTTCCTGGGCAACGCCCGCCAGACCAACGGTCAGTTCCACAACTTCCCCGTCAACCGTTCGCAGATTCGCAGCTTCGGGGGGACCGTCATGGCAACCGACTGCATGGGGACGGCCGCGGGGTTCCCGGCCTCGCAACGACACCCGTACAACAACGACGGCAAGAGCTACGACGAATTGGGCAACCACGGCTGGACGCTCGACCCGCCTCGACTCACCGACGCGTCCGACTGCGGCACGGGCGACGAGGGCAGCCCTCGGGCAGCGGTCGATCCGCGACACGCCGGGAAAGCCAACGTGGCCTTCTGCGACGGCCATTGCGAGCCCCAGACCCCCAAGGAGTTGGGCTACGTGATCCAGCAGGACGGCACGTACGCCAAGGACGATCCCAACGCGACGAACTGGCTGTTCTCGGGCACCGGGCGGGACGATGACCCGCCCGACCTGCCGCAATGACGGAGAGCGGGAGGACGTACGCGACTCGGTATCGAAAGAGCCCATGGACGCCCACACTCGCACCCCAGACCAGGAGACCGACAGATGCCGACACCGTTCCGCGTTTCGGACTACGCAGCCGGGAAGCTACCGATCGTCTGCATCGCCCATCGCGGCTTCTCCAGTAAGTATCCCGAGAACACGCTGCTGGCCTTCGAGAAGGCCGTCGAGGTCGGCGCGGACATGATCGAGTTCGACATCCGCTGGACCGCCGACGGCCACCTGGTCATCTTCCATGACCAGGACCTCAGACGGATCGCCGGCCGGCCGGACCGCATCGAGGATCTGTCCCTCGAGCAGGTCCGCCAGGTCGACATGGGCATGGACCAGAAGATCCCCACGTTCGAAGAAGTGATGGACCGGATGGCGGGTCGGATCGGCATGAACCTCCACGTGCAGAGCCCGGACGAGCTGGTCGACCGCGTCATCGACGCCTGCCGCAAGGCCGGCATTCTCGAGGAGGTGTTCCTCGCCGTCGGATGGGAAGACGAGATCAGACGGTTGCGGGCCGAACAGCCGGACGTTTGGGTCTGCTCGCTCGTCGGCCAATGGGAACCAAGCTACGTCAAGGCCAACTTCCCCCTCGACGTCAAGCTCCTCCAGCCGTCGCACCGGATCTTCGAGCGAACGGGCGACGAGGAGGTCCGCCTCGCCAAACAGGCCGGCATGGTGATGGGCGTCTTCTACGCCGACCTGTACAGCGATTTTCTATGGATGAAACGCCTCGGCGTCGAGGGTATCCTAACGAACTGTCCGGACGTCTTTCGAGAGGTATTGGGATAGGGGTTAGGGTCTAGGGTTCAGGGTTCAGGGTTCAGGGGTTGGGGTCTGAGCGGCAGTGCCCTAAGCCCCTAGACCCTGACCCCTGACCCCTATCCCCAAGGGAGCATTCCATGAACATCGTGCTGGTCGTCTTCGATA
>CAYMLO010000004.1:0-127587 GCA_964390905.1 uncultured Planctomycetales bacterium
TTCAGACCGTCGTGGACCACCGAGCCGTAGAAGCAAACGCCGTCGTCCTCCCACGGCCTGTCGCGGACCAAAGCCGGCTGTCCGCCGTTGTGCTTTGTGACCTCGCCCAGGCCGCGCGCGACGTTCTGGCGATGGGCGATCACGTGGTCGTCGACCAGCAGTTGTTTCCCAAGCCCGATGTCGAGGGGCGCGCCGAGACAAGGCCAAGAGCAAAGAAGAAGAACGGCCCAGACGACGAGGATTCGGTAGGTAGATGCTCTCACGGTTTCTCTCCTGTCATCAGCGACAATGCACACCATCACCAGCCTGAGGTCAAGCTGCGAAAAGGTGTCAGGAACTTCTTTTGGGCGGCGCAGTCGCCGCCTGCGCTGCCTCGGCGCGAAGCTGCGTCGGTTTCGTTGGGGAGCCCAAGCAAGTCGCTCCCACCTGAGGACCCCCTGACGGAGCAAAAGGCGACATTCGAGATGCGATGTCAAAACAGTCGCCCCCCGATGTTGAGCGACGGCGCTTTCCCACTTGACCCAAAGGCGCCCTTGGTCTTACAATATGGGAGGTTCCTGGCTGAGCTTCCTGGTCTGTGCATTTTGCCAGGGGGATGGGAGGAACAGTGGGTAGGGAAGAGGCATCAGGGACCTTTGCCGCCTCCTGTCACCAGCGACAATGCACGCCATCATCGCGCTGAGGTCCAGCCTCGCGCTGCCGACCCCCAGACGGGCCGACCGCATCGTGGGTCTCACGAGCACAAGACAAAGCGTCGAAGCTTGCCGCGACGGGTATAGCTGGAAAGGGCCGCTCACGGGTTTTGGGTCGTAAGGCACGCACGTAGGGATGTTTACGACGAACGAGAAGCATCGTACCCGTTTGCAGGATATGACAAGGCCCCCCCCTTGTCGGGTCTCTTGGGCGATCCGTAGAATTCCAAGAGCGGTGAAGGAGGAGCCTGCCTGGTTCCTGGGTATCCGGACTTGGTTGTTGTTGGAGGGCACGACGATGAAGCTGGGGACGATGACCGTATTGCTGGCTTGCGCCACCATGTTCTGTCTGGTTTGGGTGGGGTCCGCTCAGGCCGACCCGCCGTATTGGCATCGTGTGCTGGTCGATGCGGACGGGGAGGACTGCGGGCACTGGTGCTCCTTGGCGTTCGACCCGAACGGAAATCCGGCCGTGGCCTACTTTGACGGGAATGGCGACCTGGTGGTGGCGCGGCTCGACCCCGATGGCCCCGGCAGCCCTGACGGAGTCTGGAACAAGACCGTCATCGCATCAGCGGCCCAGTGGACCGATGACATGGGTGGGATGACGTTGGCTTTTCAGCCGAACGGTTACCCCGCTGTTGCGTACGCATATGGTGAATTCGTCCTCAGCGGCGCCGCGTGGGCGTACGCGTGGGAGGATGCCGGCGGATGGCATGCCGTGGACATCCCCGTTGGCGACGTAACGCCGGGTTTCCTACCAGACGTCAACAACCGAGTCAGGCTATGCTTCGACTTCGGCGGGCGCCCCTGGGTGGTTCTGGACGTGGCCTTGCCGCCAAGTGTGGTTGCGCTTGCCGCGACGCCTGCGGGAGGGCCAAGCGGTGCCTGGCAGGTGGGAACGATTATCATGCATTGCTCCCCGTCGTCCCCGGCCACGCGGTCCGACTTGGCAATCGATCCCAACGACGGCTGGCCCCACGTCTCCTTCCAGAACCCCGTGCCGGGCGACGACCCGCCTGAGGAGTGGGTAGGTCTTGGCCAGCACGACCCGGCCGCGCCGCTCGAACTGTACGGAGAGTGGTCCTGGGGAGCCGTGTGCAGTCCGGATTCGATCGGCGGACCGCAGTATGGCCCGCTTCCAACCTCCCTTGCGTTTGACTCGCTTGGGCGCCCCGGGATCGCCACGTTCCTCGCCCATGGTGGGACGCACATCTATTACCTCAGCAGCGCCGCGGGTCCCTGGACGATCAGGCAGGTGGTGGAAGTGCCAGGGCTGTGGGACGATTTCTCGCGCGAGGCGATTCTGGCGTATCGATCGGACGGGAACCCGGGGATCAGCTACCGGGGCAAGTTGGACGCCACCCACATCTGGCCCATGATGTATACTTGGTTGGACCCGAACGACCCGAACGATGTCAACGGCGTTTGGCAGTTCCGGGAGGTGGACGGCAGACCCGTCCGCGGACAGGCCAACAAGGGGCTCTACCATTCCCACGCCATCGATCCGAACGGGCTTCCAGCGGTCGCGTACTACGATTCGACCTTTGACTGCCTCAGGTACGCCGTGACGGCCGACGAGCCGGACACGTACTCGCTCGACGTAACGATTGAGGGAGGAACCGGAAGCTGGGGGACGGTCGAGAAGGACCCAGACCTCGAGCGGTATCCTGAAGGCACGATCGTGACCCTAACGGCCGTGCCCAACCCGGATCGCTCGTTCGTTCAATGGAAGATTCTCGACCCGAGGTACCCGGGCGATGCAAACCACGAGATCACGGATGCCAACAACCCCATCCAGTTGGTGATGCTCTACGACATGGAGGTCAAGGCCGTCTTCGGCTGCTCCGGAAGTGACGCGTTGTTCCTTGCGATGGTCGGTGCCGCCGTTCTGACGTTGGGAGTGGTCAAGCTCCGGCGCCGGTGGCTGGCATAGGCGCCTTTGACGTCTGGCCGCGTGGTGTCCACGTGCATCGCGCTGAGGCGAAGTCTCGTCGATCTCATCGTGGTTCCGGTCGTCGGATCGTCTGGCGATTGATCGGCCAATCCGCACCATCATCAGGCTGAGTTCGATTCCCGTCTTTCGAGCCGCGGACCAAGACACCGGATCCTGGCATTCCCGGCGGCAGAACCAGTCGCCGAGGCTTGCCACACCGGGCAAAACCTGACAGGGTGACGCACGCGCGAACGGTCGAGCGCCATCCGCATCGACGTCGGCCCGACCGTGGAACCTCCGGGATAGGAAAGGACTCAGCTCATGTTGCGAAGCATCCTCGCGATCCACGTCGTAACGATTCTGGCGTCGCCCTTGTACGCACAGACCATCACGCTGGCCAAGGGCGGGAAGGCAACCGCCACGATTGTACTGGCCGACGCGCCCACGGCGCCCGAGCAGACGGCGGCCAGGGAGCTTGCGGATTCCCTCTCGAAGGTCACGGGGGGTGCGTTCGACGTCGTTGCGGAATCGAAGGCCCCGACGTCGACGTCGTGCGTCTACGTGGGACCCACGTCACACGCGAAGCGCCTGGGCCTGGATGCGTCCAAACTCGGTCCCGAGCAGTGGGTCATGCGGAACAGTGGCGAGCATCTCGTCCTGCTCGGCGGCCGGCCGCGCGGGACGCTCTACGCCGTCTATCGGTTCTTGGAAGACGCCGTCGGCGTGCATTGGTGGAACCCCTGGGAACAAACCGTGCCCCGCACGCCGTCGCTTGTCGTCAAAGGCCTCGACGTGAAGGACGCCCCGACGTTCCGCTATCGCGACATCTACACGCTGTACGGCAACGACCGCGGACGCTTCGCCGCCCGCAACCGGCTCAATCGGCAGGGCGACTCGGGCATCGCCCCGGCGTATGGCGGGGAGATGGACTACGGCCCGCCCTACCACGTCCACACGTTCTACAAGTACATCCCGCCTGAGACCCACTTCAAGACGCACCCGGAATGGTTCTCGCTGATCAAGGGCAAGCGGACGCACGATCGGGCCCAGCTGTGTCTGACGAACGCGGAGATGCGCCGCGAGTTCGCCAGGAAGCTCGAGGCCTACATCGAGACATCCCACGCCGCGGCCAGAAAGGTACACCGACCCGTGCCGATCGTGTTCGACATCTCGCAGAACGATTGGCGGGGCATGTGCCAGTGTGCGAACTGCCAGGCCATCGCCAAGGCCGAGGGATCCGAGGCCGGACCGCTGCTGGACTTCGTCAACGCCATGGCCGATTCGATCAAGGACAAGTACCCCGACGTCTTCATCGACACGCTTGCCTACATGATGACGCAGAAGGCGCCCAAGGCCCTCAGGCCGCGGGACAACGTCATCATCCGCCTCTGCGATACGGCCAGCAACTTCACCAAGCCCATCACGCATCGGGAAAACCGCCGGTTTCGCGATCACCTGCTCAGCTGGTCGAAGATCAGCAAGAACCTGCGGATCTGGGACTACGCAGTCACTTACGCTCCCGGGTACGGCCTGCCGCTCGCGACGGTCCACACCTACGCGGCCGACTACCGGTTCTACGCCGAGCACAACGTCGAGGGGGTCTTCACGGAGCACGAGTACCCGGTCCTGGCCGACATGCGGGACCTCAAGGTTTGGATGATGATCAAGCTGCTTGAGGATCCGTACCGCGAGGATGAAACGCTGCTGCGGCAGTTCACCGACGGATTCTACGGACCGGCCGGCAAGCACGTCCGCGAGTATCTCAACAAGCTCCAGGCCGCTTCGCAGACCAAGTCTAGCTACTTGAGTATGGGCGCCTCACCGGTTCGGCATCGGTACCTGGACCTGGCGTTCATCCGCGACGCGATGGCCGTCTTCGACCGGGCCGAGCAAGCCGTCGGCGGCGATTCGGTCTTGCTACGCCGCCTGCGACACGCTCGACTGCCGCTGGATCGGGCGGCGGTGCTGCGCTATCCGCAGCTGGTACGAGAGTGGGTCCGCGCCGGGCACGATCCCAAGGCTATGCCGCTGGACCGAAAAGCCATCGCCGCGCGATGCCGCCAGACCTGGGACGCGCAGATCGACTTTCGGATCCCGGCGGGGCAGCGGGCCGCCGAGCGGCGAAAGGCCGACGCGGAGCTCAAGTTCGTGTTGGGACGTCGCGCCCACGTCCCGCCCCCCAAGCGGTTCAGCAGCCTGCCGCCGAATGCCCTGTTCGATTTCACGGCCGACGAGACGCGAAACTGGCAGAACATCGTCAAGCGCGTTCCCGACCGCGAATCGGAGACCGGCACCGCCAACCGCCTCGAGCTGTCCGACAAGGACATGGCCAAGTACAAGCTGCCCATGCCGTGGGGCCTGTATGACACGGCCAACAAGCGGAGCGGCGGCACCGGGACCATCAAGCCCACCGACGTGCCCGGGGCGGGATACCACTGGTATCAGATGGGCACGTTCCGGATCGGCCCATCCTACTACCTTTACTTCTTCTGGAGCTGGATCATCCAGGTCGATATCGGCGGCGTGATCGATCCGATCGATCCGGACCGACCGTTCGATGTCTGGGCGCGGATCAAGTTCGAGGGCCCGGGCTTCCCCCACGGCCGCCCCGACGACACCAACGCGATCTGCGTCGAGCGGGTCGTGCTCGTCAAGGCGAAGTAGCGCGTCTGTCGGCTACAGCGTCCATCCATTGCGATACGTCGTGTGGACGAATGCGTTCGCCTCCGGCACGTTGGTGACCTTCATGTTCGGGCCGTCCCAGAGCAGCTTCTGGCGAATCAAGCACGACCCGCCGCGTTGCTTGCCCGTGCGGACGGCGATCGTGCCGAGCAGGGCCGTCTCGGTGACGGGGCCGGCGAACTCGAAGTTCGAGCCCGTTGGTTTGCCGGTCTTGCACGCCTCGACCCACTCTGCATGATGGCCGACGGACCGGGGAATCGTCTTGGGCGGGTGCTTGTACGCCTTCATCTTCGATTCGGGCAGCAGCCGGGGCTTCTGCGCTCCCCATTTCTCGGCGATCAGCTTGCCCTTGTCGCCGACGAAGATGACGCCGTCGTCATGGGGCAGCGTCCGGCCTGGCTCCAACTCGTCCGGTCGGGGCGGCAGGAGACCACCGTCGTACCAGTGCACCTTCACGGGCGGCATGTCACCGCGGGCGGGGAACTCGAAGTGGACCATGCAGGCCAGCGGCAGCGTCTCGTCATTGACGGCCGTCGAGCTGGCCTCGACGCTCGTTGGGTACTTCAGCTTCAGGGCGTAAAACACCGGGGCGAGATTGTGGCTGCCCATATCCCCCAACGGGCCGGTGCCGAAGTCCCACCAGCCCCGCCATTTGAAGGGCACGTACTCCGGATGGTACGGTCGGTTCGGCGCGGGCCCCAGCCACAGGTTCCAGTCGAGCGTGGACGGGACGGGCGGGGTCTGTTTGGGCCGGCCCACGCCCTGAGGCCAACGACCCCCGGGACGGTCCGACCAGACGTGCACCTCGCGCACCGGGCCGATTGCGCCATCCTCGATCCATTCGCGGACCAGGCGACAGCCCTCGTAGGACTGGGCCTGATTCCCCATTTGCGTTGCGACCTTGGCTCGGCGCGCCGCTTCGGTGAGTTTGCGGGCTTCGTAGATCGTGTGCGTCAGGGGCTTCTCGCAATAGACGTGCTTGCCCATCTTGATCGCCATCATCGCGGCGACGGCGTGCGTGTGGTCGGGCGTGCCCACGACGACCGCGTCGATGTCCTTCTGCCGCTCGAGCATCTTGCGGAAATCGCGGTATCGTTTCGCCTTCGGGTATCTCCTGAAGGTTGCCGCAGCCCGTTTGTCGTCGACGTCGCACAGCGCCACGATGTTCTCGCTGGCCACGCCGTTGATGTCCGCCGCCCCACGCCCGCCCACGCCAATGCCGGCGATGTGGAGTTTCTCGCTCGGCGGCGTGCGCCCGCTGCCGCCCAGCACGTGCCGGGGCACGATCGTGAAGACCCCCGCCGCAGTCGCAGCCGAACTCAACACGGATCGCCGAGACAAGCCGCGTGGTCGCGCCCCGCGTTTCGTCTTGCCGTTCATGTCGCTCTTCCTCCAGGGACTGTTCCCCCTCTATCTGCGCAGCCGGGCGCTGCGTCAAGACCAGAATGCCAGAACGTGAGGGTGTCCGGAAGGTCGATAGCGCGCGCGGGAGAGGAAGTCCCCTGTCGCCCCTTTGAGGCAAGGTGCGGTTGTAAGGAAGTCTTGCCAGCGTCAGCGAGCGACCGGAGATCCCCGTTACGGCCAGGGCTGGATCTCGCCGGATTCCACGTGGTGCCCCCGTTGGGCAAACAGCAGGTGCATCATCCATGCGGAGACGGCGCCGGCTTCGTCAAACCACCGCAGGCCAACGCCGTTCTGCATGCGGTAGACGCCAAGGCGGGTGTTCGCTCCCAGCTCGAACGTGGGCCAGGGGTCCCGCTCGAGCTGGGCGTGACCGTCATACCAGAAGATCCCGCCGCGTCCCCAGAGGAACGGTTCCAGGGTGGGTTCACTGCTGTAGTCGTAGTTCCCGAACCGGCAGCTGGTCCGGGACCCGTGGTAGACCCCCAGGATGTTGTCCGGGGCGAAGCCATAGTCGTTGCAGTTGTAGCCCGACCCGTTCCCATCGCCCAGCATCCCCGCCGTCGCGACGAACCGGTCGAACTGCTCGTCCAGGATCATGGGCAGCTCGGACGGGCTGTAGACCCGGGACGTCTTCATGATCGGGCCTTTCACGTCGCCCCAGTCGGTGATCCGCTTGCCCAGCTCGGCCTCCTCTTCCTGGGGCGTCCGCCAGCGCCGTCCCCACAGCGCCCGAGTGTAGTTCCAGGCGTTGTGCGTCTTGTCCGGGCTGATCTTCCGTTCGAAGTCCGGACACAGGTACAGATTCTCGAAGCGCGCGTAGCTAAACAGCGTGCCGCCCTTGACGACCACCTCTGCATACTCGCCCCAATCCTCCTCGCGGTTCTTCGCGATGGTGTTGACGGCCTCTTGAGGATCCGGGAATCGCTGCCAATCGCCAAGCCACGTCTCGATCGCATTCGGACCCGCCGTGACGCCCTCATGCATGGTCGCCGTGAACGGGAGCGTGTCCTCATAGTCGTCGGCATACATGAGGAACGCCTTTCCGAGCTGCGCGATTCGGCTGAGACATATCGTCGTCCGCGCCTGCGCGCGGGCTCTGCCCAGAGACGGCAGCAAGATCGAGATCAGCAGTGCGATGATCGCAACGACGACCAAGAGCTCGATCAACGTGAACGCCCTTGCCTGACGCGGCACCTGCAGTTCGTGCGCTGGCATGACGCCAATCCTTCTACTTGGGATCCTTTCCTAGCAAGGATCGCTCTCTAATGTACTTGCCCACAGACCTACGTCGCCTACTAGCCTCGCCGGCCCACGTGATGCCGGACGAACACGCCTAGGGCCAGCGCTAGGAGCGTCGCTGCGATGAACGGCGGTACGCCGCCCCCGCACTTGAATCCCGCCTCGATCACCCAATCGGCGTCCATCGTCAGGTACAACACCGTGTTGGTGTCCTGTGAGACGTAGTTGGAGTCGCCGGGGTGGTTGGGGTCGAAGATGATCCATTCCTTGAACGACTTGCCCGAGAGGGCCTCTGCCACCAGGACGATCTCGGTCCCGTCGGTGTAGCGCCGCTGTTCGTCGTAGCTGTTGGGGTCATGATTCGGATCGTCGAGCAGGTCAGGATCGATCGTGACCGTGCCCATGTGCGCATTATTCACCGTCAGGTCGAGCGAGCGGGAGACGTTGGTGAAGGTCCCTATCCGCGCCTCGATGTTGTCGTACGCGGCGTCGCCGGGGTAGCCGCCCTGGTAGTCAAGGTCAGAGAAGACCGAGAGCACCGTGACGCCTTCGGGACAATACCAGTCCAGTCCGGTGTCATAGCCCGGCTTGCTCCCGGACCACCAGGACTGCGAGAACTCTCTGTCCAGGAGATACTCCCCGTCCCAGTCGAACTTGCCGCCGTGCCACAGCGCGCCCTTCATGAACTTGCCGTTCGGGTCGCCCGGAGCGAAGTTCGGATCCTGCGTAAACTGGCAGAGCATCCAAACGCCTGTTCGTTCCCAGCTGTTCATGTCCACGCGGTACCACTTCGGATCGTCGTAGTCATCCGGCGCGACCAACGTCGGGTCGTTCGCGTCCGGAAACTCGCTTCCGGGATCGCCGGCGTTCGGGTCCACCCAAATCCGCTCGAAGTTCCAGAACGGCGAGTAGTAGGGAGCCACCGTCGCCCGCGGGAAGTTGATGCCCTGCGTCTCGGCATGCCAGCAATGCGGGTGCACGTCCTTGACACCTATCCCCGCGTCAAGCTCGAGTGCGTACCCGATGCACGTCCAATACACGGGGTCGGTGTGGATGCACAGGAAGAACCGGCCTCTGTCGTCGTTGGGGTCGGCCGGGTAGTTGGTGTAGTAGCACCAGGCCAGAACATAGTGATCCGTCGTGTCATCCCAGTAGCTGGGACTGGTGTTGGGATCGTTGTCGCCGGTATTGACCACAGCACCAATGAACCCCATCGTGACCGGCGGAAAGGAATACCCCACCACAGACATTCGGAGCGCCTTGTCGGCAACGGCGTCGCTTCCGACACCGTATGCGTAGCTGGTGCCCATCAGCTTCAGGATCGTCCAGGTGGGGTTGTCGATGTCCCACACGTTGGGGTCGGTCCAGTAGATCGGATTTGTGTAGTACGGGTCGTTGGCGTCGTAGCCGTACCCGTTCGGATCCACCCGTTCGAAGACCCCGTCCCGAAAGTCGTCGTAGTAGTCTGCAGCCAGCCTGCCCGGCGTCAGCATGCATACCACCGCCAGTATCCCCAACGCAGTCAAGTGTCCCTTGCTCATGGTTCCTCCTCCTTGTGAGGTGTGGTACGGACCTGCATCTCAGCTGATCCTGCTGGATCTTCCTGCCCCCACGTCGAGACCCCCGACGGGTCTTGATTCCACGGTTTTCCTGTCTGCAAAGGGCATGCCTCCCAGCGCGGTGGTCTGTGCGCCCTCAGGCGCCGACATCCGCGGCAGGGAAACATGATCTATCGAGCGTCCATCGACCTCGGCCACCACCTCCGGCGTAAACAGCTCGGTGCTGATGCGCCGAAGGGTTTCGTTGTAATCCCACTCGGACGACAAAGGCCGCCAGCCGAAACCGTCCATCATCGCAACGAGAGACCCGAAAATGGCTCCCTCGGGATTCTCGAAGCCCAGCTGTCGCAGGGGGATGTCCGAACTCATGAAGCCCATTCCCCCCCACTGTGCGGACCACAATCCAAAGAAGATTCCCTGATGGCCCATGCCGTCCGGAGGCACAAGGTCGCCGCACGCCACCGCATCTCGGACGATCCCCATGTCGCTGCAGACGCCTCGCGTCATCAACAGACGCAGCTCCTGCTGGCGCTCCCTCGACGTCTTGGCTCGACGAACGGCTGGCGACGTGACCAGCAGCTTGGCGATCAACTGCCGCGGGTACAGGACGACGCTCACGGCGCCTACGGCCATCAGGCGCTCGCGCGGGCGCCCCCTGAACAGCAACGCCCGGTCTCGAAGCTTCTGCTGAAGCCGCTCGGTCTCGATGGCCAGCGCGAAGACGATTTCCTCTTTGCAGCTGAATCGCTTGTAGATGGCTGCCCGGGAACACCCCATCGCCTCGGCAACCGCTTCGATGCTGAAGCCGCCGTACCCGTCGTCCAGGAGGACCTCGCGGGCAGCGTCGAGGATTTCCTGCTCGCGCGGTTTCTGTCGTCTACGGACACCGAGTGCCATGAAGCCTCCAGGGACGCGCGATCTACGCCCGATCGGCAAACAAGCGAGTGAAATGCTCAGCTCTCACAAGGAAGTATAGCACGTCGTAACATTTTGTCAAGAGCAGCAAGCCCAGATGCCGCCCTTCTGAGGCCACCCGATCTTGCCCGGCATGTGGCAGCAGGGAACCCGAAATGCGCACACACCCTCACAGGGGAACGACTGTAAGGGACAGTAAACAGGTGATTTATGTGCAACGGGCGGTTCCATCGTTGGTTCCGGCTCCCATCCGTCGCCAGGCCCGGGACCCACGAAGGCGCCAAGCGTAGGGGTAACATTATGTCCCGATCGATCACCCCGTGCCTCTTCTTCCTGGAACAGGCTTGGCACTTCGCATGGCGGGTCCCGGAAGAGATGGACCGTGCCCGGACGCTTGTCAAGGACCTGTCCGGACCAGGCATCCCACGCCCTGCGGCCCGATCCTCGTACCGACAACGTCAACGGAGCCATCACGCCGAACTGCCGGGGGACGGTCGTGCCACGCGTCATGCCATGTCCATCCGGACCTGTGCCGGACGCGGAGCACCTCCCCGCGGACCGTCCGATGGCGTGTGTTGTAGAGCGTCCAGAGTTCCTTTCGCTCGATCGGAAAATGGTTGGCCACCACACCCCCCGCCAGCGTCGGGACGAGCGGGCGCGGTCGGTCGGTGGCAAAGGCGTCGCGATGGCGGCGCAGGATGCTGTGGCACTTCCGGATCGTGGCCAGCGTCTCGGGCGCAAACCATTCGTCGGCCGGTCCCTCGAGCCACAACCCCTCACCGTTGAAGAACGTCCACCGCACGCCCGTCGCCCAAGAGGCCGTCGGCTTGTCACAGATCAGAATCTCGAACGTTTTGAAGTCGGGCACGGCGAACCGGAACAGGCTCAGCGGGATCGTCCCCCGCCGAGCATGACACTGATTCATCTCATACGTGAAGCTGCCATCCTGGACCTGGCTGGTCACGTCGCACGGCGACTCCTCGGTGTAGATGGCCACGCCGGGCTTGACGGCGTCGATGGCCTGCCGGATCGCCCGCGTCGTCTGCAGTTCGGTTCGCACGGGGTAGCTCGGCACGGGATGGCCGTGCTTGGCGCTGTAGCAGTCCTTGTCCGTGCCCGTGAAGCCGTACTGGTCGATGTACATCCCGTCGACGTCGAGCTCGCGAACCTTGGCGGCGTACGTAGCGGCCTGCACGTCCCGCCAGGCCTCGACGCCGGCGCAAGCATAGATCTCGTGACTCTTGGGCCACCGCGCACCGCTGCCGTCGCCGCGACGCAGTTGCCATTCGGCGCCGTGCTTTCTGCCCAGCTTGCCGCGCTCGTTGAGCAGGTAGCCCTCGATGTACAGACCGGTCGGGACGCCGGCCTTTCGCACGCCGGCGATGGCGTCGTGCAGGTTCTTCTGGCCTCCCTTGATGAAGTCATACGGGCTGTAGTCGCCGATCCGGCCGTAGATCCGTCCGTGCGGGCCGCAGTTGCCCCAATCGAACAGGTGCAGGTAGTCGATGCCGCCGAACTCCTCGCGGGCCTCGGCCACGGCTCGCGGCAGATCGATCCGGCCGGTCTTGGCGTCGTACAACGGATCGAGCCAGTGCAGGAAACGCTGGCGGAAGTTGAAGACCTCGCGGAACCAAGGCTTTCGGGGCGACGCAGGCCGGTACCAGGTCTTGAGCCATCGACGATAGTCGTCTAACGCGGTGTGCCAGTCGCCGTCGCCGACCGCGATCAGTGTGTCGACCAGTGGCCGCGTCATGCCCGGTGCGATCGATCGTTCCGGATAGCTGACCGCCATGAACATGCCCTTGGTGTCCTTGCGGAGCACGTAGCTGCGCTCGATACACGTCGTGTCCTCGGTTCGCAGGAAGAGTCCTTGCCCGGCCGGCGGATTCACCGTCGCCATGAACTGCACGCCGAACATTCCCCCGTAGCGCATCCGAAGTGAGGTGTCTTCACGCCCGATGACGGCGGCGCGACAGGGGAACACGTACGCGTTGTCGGCGAGGTCGTCCCCCAGCACGTACGGGCCGATTCGCGGATACTCCAGACCGACGCGGTACGCCCGCTTCCCACGGTTGATCAGCTGGCCGCCGAAACGCAGCGCCCCGTGGTCGGTGAACCGCAGGCCGATTTGTACTTGTAGCCCCGGACACGCCAGAACGTCATACACGACCGTCTTCGGACCGGGCCCGCCCAACGTTGTCTGCTTGGTGACACGGCGGTATTGATCCTGCCCGACCCGCCGACCGCCCACCGTCATTACCAGCAACGGCTCGGCCCGATCGGTCGGAATGATGTCTCGCCGGGCGACCTTGTCGGCCAGATGTCGAACGCATGCCGGCGACCGGCCGGACCGGGTGCCCACCACGATCCGCAGCAGGTTGTTGAACATCGTGACCTGGCCGCCCTTACCGACCATCCCCGCGATCTTCCCGGGAGCGGGCGGCTTGTCCCAACGCTTGACGGGCGTTGGCGGGCGGCGCTCGTCGAACTGGGCGAACAGCGTCCCGCCGTCGGTGCGACACGTAACGGCCGCCACGGCGAACCCGCCGCGCTCGGTGACGTCGTGCACGGTGACCGACTGGAGCGTCTTGGCCTCGTCGGCGAATGCACACAGCACCTGCGGCCCGGCGGGGATCTCGAACCGGCCTGTCGAGACGTTTCCCGGCAGGCACTCCTCGACCGTACCGTCCCCGTAGGTTAGCTGTAGGCGAAACCGGTCGACGTCATCGATGCGGCGGAACGCCCCGGCGCCGTACACCGGATCCTCCCGCCCGCGAAGCACGGCCAGCATCAGCACGAAGACCTGGCTCGTGCGGCGGCCGATCGGGAGGGCCAATTGCGTCTTGGCCGCCAGTCCCGTCGCGGCCAGCGCCGATGCCCCCGGCTGCAGCCGGAACGGCACGCCGTTCGCCGTGATGGCCGCTGACGTCGGCCAGTCGGTCAGCCCCAACGCCTGCAGCACGGGCCCCAACGTCTGATTGCAGACCTCGGACAGGCCAATTGGTGTGAACCCGTCGAACGTCGCGCCCGGCTGGTATGCAATCAGGTCCGCCAGCGGCGTCAGCGGCCGCGTCGCCACAAATCGGATACGGTCCACCTGCAGCTCGGCCGGCGCGCCGTCGGCCTGGACCTGAACGGCGATCCCGTAGGCCTTGGGAATCCGAGCCGCCGCGTGGCGCAACGGTGCGACCACCGTCCGCCAGTGGCCGTCGGCCTGCAGGTCGGTCCCGCAGATCACCTCCTCGTAGGCCGATCCGTTGCGCGTCTCACCCAGGAAGCACAACGCGTAGTCGTGATAGGGTCGAAGCCGGGTGGCGCGGTACCGCATCGCCACGTATCGATGTCCGCTCAGGTCAAGCTGGCGCTCGAGCCGCCAGTGCCACTTCATGCCCCGGCCCGGTTCGTCGACACGGAAGACCGTCGGGCCCTTCGCCGCCGGACGCGACACCGCGTGCTTGCCCGCCGGATTGGCCAACCACGACGTTTGCGGCTCCCAGCTTGCGGCGGACAGGTCGACCGACGTGTCGACCTTCGTGGCGCCGCCTGGACCCGTCCGCAGCAGCGACGCGCCGGGCGGCGGCGACTCTGCGAAACCCAACGCGTCGACCCATAGCCTGGCCTTGCCAGTCGGGCCCGCCTGAACCTGAACGGCCACCGCGCTGCCCGTCCGGCCCCGCGCGATCCGTTCCACGTCCACCGCCACCGTTCGCCACTGGCCGTCCGCGACCGCATCGCGCAAGCGGATCGGCCGGCACTCCGGCGTGGGGATGCCGTCGTCGACGTAGACCAGGTAGTCGTCACCTTCGGTCTTCAGCCCCTCCGCGCGATAGCGCAGAAACAGATAGGGAGCATCGCTCAACGTCACGTGACGGATCGATCGCGACCATTTCATCCCCGTGCCTGGCGCGTCGACCCGGAAGCACGCGGCCTTCCCATCGCCTGTCACGGTTGCGCCCGCGTCGGGATTGCCCAGCCAATCGCGCCTGGCCTGCCAGGCCGACACGTCCGCGAAACCATCCGACCACGCCGACAGCTCCGCTGTGGTGATGACGTCGGCGCGCGCAGCCGCGCACAGCGCCGCCACCGTCGTCAGTCCACCCGCGACGGCAGTTCGATACATCGGCTCGCTCCTGATTCGAGTTGGACGACAGCGACGCTACGAGAACGGCGCGAAGACCGACGGGCTTACGGCAGGTGTCGCACGTTGGCCGGACGTCGGGGCACCAGCCGGTGGAACTTCTCCGCCGAATAGCCGATCGCCACCGTGCTGTAGACCTGATGATCGGCCGGGACCTCCGCCACCTCGCGGACGGCCCGGAGCCGCCCTGCCGCCGCGGTGACGTAGCCGATCAAACACGTGCCGAGCCCCAGCGTCTCGGCCGTCAGGATCAGATGATAGGCCGCGTAGCTGCAGTCTTCGTGCATCGTCGACGACGGTTCGCCGTGCACGACCACGACGACGGGCGCCCCATGGCAGTAGGTCGGCTTGCCCGCCTCGACGTCGGCCGCGTCCCGCTGCATATCGGGCAGGCCCCAGAGCAGCTCCTCGAGCGTTTTGGCCCCCGCGACCCGACGGACCAGGAAGCGTCCGACGGGACTCTTCACGCGGCGGATGAGCTGGCGGTAGAACGCAGCCGTGGCGATTTCCAGTTGTCCGATGCGCTCGCCGGTCAGAACGGTGTGATGTACGGCCTGGCGGTTCTTGCCCGTCGGCGCATATCGGGCGACGTCGAACAGTCGGTTGAGCTTCTGGGGTTCGACGGGCGCGGACTTGAACCGCCGGATGCTCCGCCGGCGGCGGAGGAACCGCTCCAGCTGCCCATCGGTGAGGGTGAACTCGTCGATGGCCGACGCTGCGTCGGCCGGGATGGACGAGTGCTGCAGTGCGCCCGTCTCGCACACCGCCACGCAATGCCCGCACTCGATGCATAGCGACAGGTCCGCCACGGGGCGAACGTCCTCGCCCTCCTGCGCGATCAGCTTTCGGGGACACGTGATGACGCAACGACCGCAGCCGGTGCATTCATCGGCCGCGATCTCAATCCGAATACCTGTGCTTGCTGACACGTCCGTGCTCCAGTCAGGTAAGGTCTGCGACGAGGGCCCGCCCCAACGAACAGGTGGCACGGCCAGGCTGCAGATGACCGTGCCACCCTCGTCGTGATCGGATGGTCCGCCGCGGCGAGTGGAACAGACGCCCCACCTGCGGACAGGCTTACTTCTTGCCGGCCTTCTTGGACTTTTTCTTCCTGGCCGCCGCCTTCTTGATCTTGGCCCAGTTCTGCGGGCGGAGCGACCGGACCGTCGCACCGGCCCGCCACATCTCCGACTCGCGGATCGCCTTCAGCTCGGTCGCCAGTTTCTTGCGGTAGTTGGACACGCCCTTGCTGGCCTTCAGGACGATCTCGGTCTCCTTGCCGCTCTTGACCCGCCCATACAGCTCCCTGAAAAGCGGCGCAACCGCCTTGCGAAACCTTGGCGCCCAATCCAGAGCACCCCGCTGCGCCGTCGGGCTGCAGTTGGCGAACATCCAGTCCATCCCGTTCTCGTCGACCAGACGGATGAGGCTTTGCGTCAGCTCTTCGACCGTCTCGTTGAAGGCCTCGCTTGGGCTGTGGCCGCGGCGGCGAAGCTCGGTGTACTGAGCCTCGAGCACGCCAGCCAGGCAGCCCATCAAGACCCCGCGCTCGCCGGTCAGGTCGCTGTAGACCTCCTGCTCGAACGTCGTGGGAAACAGGAAGCCCGATCCGATGGCGATCCCCAATGCCAACGTCCGCTCCCCGGCCCGGCCGGTCGCGTCCCGATGGACGGCGTAGCTGGAGTTGATGCCGCTGCCGGCCAGGAAGTTCCGCCGCACGCTCGTCCCCGATCCCTTCGGGGCGACCATGATGACATCGACGTTCTTGGGCGGAACCACGCCGGTCTGCTTGCGGTACACGATCGAGAACCCGTGCGAGAAGTACATCGCGTCGCCGGCGTTCAGCAGGGGCTTGATCTTCGGCCAGATGGCCACCTGACCCGCGTCGGAGACCAGGAACTGGACGATCGTGCCCCGCTCCGCCGCCTCCTCCAGCGAGAACAGCGTCTTGCCCGGCACCCACCCATCGGCGAGGGCCTTGTCCCAGTACTCCTTCTCCTGGGGTCGCTGGCCGATGATGACCTTGACCCCGTTGTCGCGCATGTTGAGCGCCTGGGCCGGCCCCTGCACGCCGTACCCCAGCACCGCCACCGTCTCCCCCCTCAGCACCCGCCGCGCCTTGCTCAGCGGGAACTCGTCCCGGGTGACCACGCTCTCTCTCACACCACCGAAATTCAGTTTCGCCATCGCTAACGATCTCCTACCGCTTGATGCGTAACGCAAAAGACAGAGCGTATTGTGCCCGTCATCGTGGCGGTTTTCAACCACCGCGCGGCCAGTGCAGCCATTTGCCGTCGCCCAACACGAACATGCTCGAGCCGCGGGATTCATCCCGCGCGGGCCGGTTGCCGCGCGGGATGAATCCCGCGGCTCGGGCAACCGTGTTCGGAGCCGAGGACACGCTGCGATCTGCGACTTGCCAGGGCCCGCCCGGAGCGGATATGCTGTTGGATTCGGATAGCGCAAGAGACGCCCCGACACCTGGTTGGAGTTGCACCTGATGATCAAGTTCATGCGGAAACACAACAAGAAGCTGCTGGCCATCTTCGCTTCGGGGCTACTGGTGGTCTGGCTGGGCTCCCAGGCGCTGCAGGACATGTTCCGACCGGACACGGGCGGCAAGACGGCGGGACACGCCTTCGGCGCGGAGGTCACCCGGGACGACGTCCGGATGGCGCTGGCGCGGATCGACGTGCTCGGTTCGCTCCGCATCTTCTGGGACCGCCCCTGGGGCGGCGGGCTGTACAACCTGCCCATCAAACCCGTGGATCAGTTCACCTGGTTCCTGCTGGATCTGGAGGCCCGTCGGAGCGGCATCGACATCCCCGACAAGGAGGTGGAGCGATTCATCAAGGCGTCGCGGATACAGGGCAAGTGGCTGGAGAACATCCGCGATCAGAAGGGGATATCCATCGATCGCATCATGGCGTGCATGGCGGACTACATCCGGATCGGGAAGGTCGGTCAGTTGGCCGCCTCTGCGGTGAAGGTCTCCGCGCCCGAGGTGATGCACTTCGTCCGTGACACGAGCGAGAAGGTCTCCGTCAAGATGGCGTTGCTGCGCGCGTCGGACTTCGCCGACGTAGACGCCGAGCCGGATGCCGGCGCGCTGGAGAAGCATTTCTACGAGTATCGCGAGCATCTGCCCGGCGAGGGCGAGTACGGATACGGGTACAAGTGGCCCGATCGGATTCGCGTCGAGTACCTGGTGGCCGACGTGGACGCTATCGAGTCGGCCATGAAGATCAGCCACGACGACGCCAGGGAGTACTGGTCGAAGAACCGCAAGAACTACACCAAAGAGGTCCCGGTGCCCGGGACGAGCCGCCCCGCCACGGCGCCCAAGCCGACAACGACCAGCCGCCCGGCAACGGCGAGCAGCCCGACCACGTCGACCAAGCCGGCGACCAAGACGGTCGTCAAGTCGTTCCCCGAAGCGCTCGAGCAGGTCGTGGCCGACATGAAGGCTCAGCGCGCGCCCGACACGGCCGACAAGGTGATCCGAATGACCTCGATCAGCCTCATCGAGCCGTGGTTCGACGTGGCCGCCGACGAGACGGGCTACAAGGTCGCTCCGCCGGGCGTAGATGCCCCCGACTACCTGGAGAAGATCGCGGCGAAGGTCTGTGAGTTGAACGAGTTGCCCGCGAAGGTCCTGCGGGTGGTCAAACCCGGACGGTGGCTGACCCGGGAGGATGCCGCGGCGCTGGAAGGGATCGGACAGGCCGTCGTTGCCGGTCAGGCTGTGGATGAAGATGCTGTCGTCGATTTCGCCAAGCTGGCCTTTCGCGTGCAGAACCTCTATACGCCACCGGAGCGCAGCGGCGAGCGGGGCCTGGCACTGTATCAGACGCTCAACGCCCCCCTGCGCGACACGAGGGCCGGTCAGCCATACAACCACTACCTGTTCCGCGTGGTGGGGGCCGAGCCGGCGCACGTCCCCCAGACGATCGACGAGATCAAGGAGAGACTCCGCCTGGACGTGATCGAGCTGGCGGGCTACCGACGGGCCGGCGAGGCGGCCAAGAAGTTGCTGGGCGCCGCACGTTCGAAGGGCGTTGAGGCCGCCGTCAAGGCCGACGCAGCCCTGCACAAGCGGCTTGGCGACAAAGGCCTGGTCGAGCCCGAGCCGTTCGCGCGCAAGCGGAACATCGGCCAGTTCGCGATGCAGTTCGACCTGCCGCTGACGGTGGTCACGCCGGTCGAGGAACTGGGCGTCACGGAGGAGCGGAAACTCGGTTACTTTCCCATGCCCATGGTGGCCGAACGACTCGAGCCCGAGGCCGAGGCGTTCATCGAAGCGTGTTTCGCCCTGGCGCCGAGGCCCGGCGCGGCCAGCCAACCCGCGCGGCGCGTGACGCTCGTCGAGATGCCGCGGAGCAAACAGTGGGCGATCGTCGAGTTCGCAAAGGTCGACCGCGTGCCGCAAGCGGACTTCATGAAGATTCGCAGCCAGGCCCAGGAAATGCTTCAGGCCTATCGCACGATCAAGTTCCTGCAGACCTGGTACGATCCCGAGCAAGTCAAGACGCGGACATCCTACGTGGCTGCCAAGGACGAGGACGAGGGGTAACGGTCCCGACGCGGCCCCCGAATGCCGGGAAGGGGTACCATGCTTGCCGGCCTCATCATCGGATGCGTGATGGCCGCGGGCCCCGCCCATCCCACGACGGCTCCAAGCGCCCGTCAGCCGACCGAATGGGGGGAGCTATTTCGATGGCTTCGCGTGTCGGCAGCCGTCCCCACGACCCAGCCGACGTTGGGCAGGCCGATACGCCTCGACGTGTGGGCGGAGGCGGTCGGTCAGACGGCCCGCCTGATGCCGGATGAGGCGTCGGCGTTCTGCATCCTCCGCGCCGGCCAGAATCGGTACTTCAGCCAGAAGCTCCGACCGACCGACCCGATCGAGCTGCAAACGGGCGGCCCGAAACGCGTGCTGTCGGCGGATCTGGTCGAGCAGCGGTTCTTCGTCAGCGACGGGAAGCTCAAGATCGTCGACGGCTACCCGGCGCCGAAGGCCGGCCAGCCGCCGCCCGAGCCCGCGGGGCGGGGACGCGACCTGTTCAAGATGGGCCAGTACAAGATGCTGGTCTGCGTCTACGTTGCGCAGGCCGACAGCCGCCCTGCCGCCATGGCGCGGAGCCGCGTCATCAACTTCGACATCGTCCCCCCCGAACCCATTCACCTGACCGCCGAGCAGCAGGCCGTCTACGATCGGCTGGCCCCCAAGTTCCGACGCGGGGTCGTCAGCGCCAGCAAGGCGGCGCCGGAGGCCGTCACGATCGGCGCCCCCGCCGTCCCGACCTTGAAGATCCTGCTCGGCCGCGACGAGCCGCATTACGCCCGCGCCTGGGCCACGGACGCCTTGTGCAAGATCGTCGATCCCGCCGCGACGGCGGTGCTGCGGGAGATCATCCGTACGCCCGTCCTGGGCGAGCGCGACGTGATGGCCTACCACCTCATGCCAAGACGAGACAAGGATGCCACCCAGCTGATCGTCGAGCTGCTGCAGGCCCGAAAGGGACCGGTGCCGAGGCTATGGATCGTACGCGGCTTCGTCGATTTCCGCAGGAAGTTCCACGGCAAGGCGGCCGAGCTCCTGTTGGCCAGCCGCAGTCCCAAGGTGCTGTATCTGTGCGGTATGGCCCTGCGGCGCGGGGCGTTCAAGAAGAGCGATACCCGGCGGCTTGTCGACCGCCGCGGGGACGAGGGGCTCCGTCAGCAGGCGGCCGCTACGCTCATTGACGCCATCGAACACGCCGATGCGGACCTGCGCCCCCACATCTTCGCCGCGCTGGCCACGCTGACGGGGATGCAGCACAAGACCGTCGCCGACTGGCAGGCCTGGAAGGCCCGACACGTCGACAAGTGAGCAGCGGCGTCATCGAACGGTGGCGTTTCGGGTTGCCAGGTAGCTGGTCAGGACAGCGTCCAGAGGGTCGGCCGTGTCGACGACCTCGTAGTCCATCCGCATATCCCGGCACCGACTTCGCAAGGCGTCGGTGAAGCGGCCGACCTCCTCGAGGTACCGCCTGCGGATGGCCCGCGGCTCGACCAGCAGCTCGCCGGACGCCTCGAGCCCTTCGAACAACGTCGTCGAGCGAAACGGAAACGCCAACTCGGCGTGATCCATCACGTGGAAGACGATCGTCTCGTGCCGGCGGTAGCGAAGGTGCTTGAGACCTTGAACGATCTGATCGGGGTCGTCAAACAGGTCGCTGAGGATGATGATCAAGGCCCGACGCGACAACCGCTCGGCCAGGTCGTCCATGACGGCGCGGATGCTCGTCTTGCGGGGCCCGGCGCCGGCTTCCATCTCTCGGATCAGCGTCTTCCAGTGGGCGGGGTTGTTGCTCGGCCGGAGAAAACGGCTGATCTGTTCGTCGAACGTGGCCAACCCCACCGAATCCTGCTGCCGCAGCGCCAGGTACGCGAGCGAGGCCCCGACGGCCGTCGCGTATTCCAGCTTGCTCAGGGCCGCCGCGTCCGATCGGTAGGCCATCGATTCGCTGCAATCAAGCAGCAGCACGCAGTTGAGGTTCGTCTCTTCCTCGTACTGCTTGATGTAGTACTTGTCGGTCCGGCCGAAGACCTTCCAGTCCAGGTGTTTCAGGTCATCGCCCTGGGCGTATTCGCGATGCTCGGCGAACTCGACGCTGAATCCGCGGTAGGGCGATCGGTGCAGGCCGCTGACGTAGCCTTGCACCACCAGCCGCGCGCGGAGATCCAGGCCGGCGATCTTGGCCAGCACCTTGGGGTCGAGGTATTTCGAGTAGTCGTCACCCGTCTCGGACATTGTCCCTCACACCTGCCGCCCTGCTTGGCACGGCTCGGGCACGCGGCTATCGTAGACTGTCGCAGTACCTGAATGCTACGGCGCCGCCCGTGAGGGTTCCAGGGCTGCCCCGAGTCATTTGCCATGGCCGACCCCGCCAATAGCGTGGATCAACCCCCGACGTTGGCCAGGCGCCCGTCGGGCGTGTACGTCTACGTCAAACGTCTGGTCGACGTGCTGGCGGCCGGAATCGCGCTCGTCGTTTTCTCGCCGATCCTGCTGGCGGCGGCGTTGGCGCTCAAGCTGACCAGCCGGGGACCGCTCTTCTTTGCGCAAGTACGAGCAGGCCTGAACGGCCGGACGTTCCGCGTCCTGAAGTTCCGCACCATGCGGGCCGATCGGACCCCCGACCCCACGGAGTTGGTGCCGCTGGACCATCCCGACATCACCCGCGTCGGCCGGCTTCTACGTCGGGCCAAGATCGACGAACTGCCGCAGTTCATCAACGTGCTCCTCGGCCACATGTCCGTCATCGGTCCCCGCCCGACACTGCCCGATCAGGCCGAACGGTACGACGACTTCCAGCGGCAACGCCTGTGGGTCCGTCCGGGTTGCTCGGGGCTGGCCCAGATCAACGGCAACATCGCCATCTCCTGGCCGGAGCGGATCAAGTGGGACGTCTACTACGTGCACCACATGAGCCCGTGGCTGGACCTGAAAATCCTGTTTCGCACGCCGATGGTCATTCTCCTGGGCGAGGCACGCTTCACCCGCCGGCTTGACGATGCCCTCTTTTCGCACGAGGTTCCCACTGACGGCTGACGCCTCGCCGACGGGCGCGCTGGGGTCAGAACTGTCGCTTGGAATCGAGCAGGATGCAGATCGGCCCGTCGTTGTGGCTGACGACGTCCATGTAGGCGCCGAAGACGCCCTGTCGGACGGTCAGGCCGGCCGCCAAGAGCATCTCACAGAACCGCTCGACGGCGGGCTTGGCGTCGTCGGGCCGGGCGGCCGCGTCGAACGAGGGACGCCGGCCGCGACGGGCATCCGCTTGGGTCGTGAACGCGCTGACCACCAACACCTCGCCGCCCGCCTCGGACACGTCGAGGTTCATCTTGCCCGCCGAGTCCGCGAAGATCCGCAGGTGCCGGACCTTGTCGACCAGGTAGGCCAGATCATCTTGCCCGTCCTCGACCGCCACGCCCAGGTACACGAGCGCTCCTGCGCCGATTCGGGCGTGCTCGCGGCCGTCGACGCGGACGCTCGCCGAACTGACACGCTGCACCACCGCTCGCATGATGGCACCCGCCTCAATCGCTCTCGGGGGGCTCCGGACCGCCCGCCGCCAGTTCACACATCCTCGACGCGATCTGCCCGATCCGATCCCTCAGCTCGGGCGGCTCCTCGATGACGACCTGGTCGCCGTATCCGAGGATCCACCAGGTGATCTCCCGCAGCCCGTCGACGTCGGCCTCGAAGATGCATGAACCATCCGGCCGGGCAGTGACCTGCTGCGTCTTATGCCAGGAGATCTCCTCCATGTTGCCGGCCACCTTGGGCAGGAACCGCAGCCGAACGTGGTAGACTTTGCCTTCAGGGATCATGCTCCAGGCCAGTCCGAAGTGCGCTTCGATGTCAAATTCCGGATCCGGGTCGAAGCGCTCCTCCAGATCGACCAAGCTGGTGATGCGGTCGAGCTTGAAGGTCCGGACCTCGGTGTGCAGGCTGCTGTAGCCGATCAGGTACCAGGCGCGGTTGACGAACACCATGTGATACGGGGACACGACGGTGTCCACGGTCTGGCCTTCGAAGTAGGAGTCGTACTCGATATGAACGTTTCGGCGTTCGGCGAGCGCACGTTGGAGCTCTCTAAAGACGTTTTCGATGCGGCCGGCGTCGACGAGGGGCGGCAGGTTGACGGTGACGCCCTCTACCATGCTTCGACATAGCTCCCGGATTTCCGGCGCCAGGGCGTGCTCGATCTTCTCGGCCGCTCGCACGGACGAGTCATGAACCGGCAGCGATTGACCGGAGGCAAAGCGTCGCACGATCAGCAGGAGGGCAGTGACCTCGTCCAGGCTCAGGTTGAGGGACGGCAGGTAGAACGAAGCATCTAGGGTGTACGTGCGTCCCGCGGCGTCGTAGTGGTAAGGCACCCCCGCCAGGCTGAGCTTCTTCATGTCGCGGAAGAGGGTCCGACGCGAAACGGACAGCTTCGCGGCCAAGTCATCCAAGGTGAATGATCGTCCGCTCGAAAGCAGGGCGATCAGGCTGAAGAGGCGGTGCACGCGATTCCTGCTCATCAACGGGCTCCCAGGAACTCGCTGGACGGGACCCAACTCCCGGCTACGACGCAGTCTTGGTGGCAAGACGCGCGACTTGAGCAATCAGCTCGACGCACCCACCGGCCAGGCCCATGTATATGAAGATCCTCGTTCGAAGCAGAAGGCCCACGACGAGGAGGGAGACGCTTCCCAGCACCAGGACGATCGACAGCACAGCGAAGTCCTGCACGCCGGGCACGAACAGTCGCCAGGCCGGCGACGCAAGAAGCAGAAACGCCCCTCCAAGACGGATTCCCCTGAAGGCGGCTTCCGAGAGCCGCGAGCGGTTCACGTAGGCCAGAACGATCAGGCTCGCAGCGACTGGCATGAGGTAGCCGTAGGACTGCCCGACCGGGTCCCAACCGCAGGACAACGCGAGATTCGCGATGGCGCCGTTCAAGAGGACCGCCGCTGCCAAGCTCAAGGACCGTCTTGCCGGGGCGCCAGCGTGCAGGGCGTAGAGGACGGCCAGGATCGCCCACGTCCATGTGCGGAGCGTGACGGGGTCGTAGCGGATCAGCTTGCTCCTGAGGGGAGCGACCGGGTGGAACGAAGCGGCAACCGTCCCGGCAAGGGCCACTGCGGGGACCAGCACGAGGGCCATCTTCTCCAGCAGGTCCGTGAAGGGCCGCCACCGTCCCCGATCGGACAGCCTCGAGAGGGCCAGGCAGATCGGCGCGACGCACGCCACCATGATGGGCCAGTGTTCGAGGAGCCAGAACTCCAGACGGGTTTCGGGGAAGCGAAGGGCGGCGAACACTCCGACCACCGCCAGACCCAGCAGGGACAGGGCCGCCAGGTGCTTGCGCTGGGACAGTCGGGTTGCCAAGACCAGCGCGCCCAGCAGAACAGCGTAGGCGAGCGAACCGACCACCCACCTGCCCACCGAATCGTCCCGGACCGATGCGATCTCAGGCCAGAACGCCAGCTGCGAACCCGCCAGCACACCGAAGGCGGCAACGATCAGACCCATTCGACGGGCCAATGGAATCATCCTGCCCGTGGTGGTCCAAGCCCGACCGTCGTGGAGCTGCTGGTCCCAGACGTTGGGCAGCCACTGCCACATGAAGACCATCACGGCCAAGCCCACGATGGCCGCCGCGAGCAGGAGGGGCATGCGGGTCGTGAGATTGGCTCCCCCGACGGAGTCTGGCACACACGCCACCGCGAATGAGACGACGGCGAGCGTGACCAGAGCCATCCCGACCTCGGCGAAGTTCGGATGCCATTGTCGTCGGGCCAGCTGCAAGGACGATCCGCCTGCCAGCGCCGCACCGGCCGCCACGAAGAAGGAAGCGGCGTGGTAGGCGCCCAGCGGAAGGAGTCCCATCGCCAACGCCGCGGCACTGGGTCGAAACCCCGGTCCGGGATCGTGCGGCTCGCAGAGCCATTCGAGATGATCGGGCCAGGCGCGCTTCCGTCGATGTTGGTGAAGCACGCCCTGGATCGCGACGAAGCCGGACAGCGCCAGCGATACACCGGCGAAGATCCACAGTGTCGAGGGCATCCATTCCGGCCAGGACGTCGCCGCGTAGCGGAGGGCGGGGCGCGCCGGGATCATCAAGCCGGACCAACCCACGGCGACAACGATCAGCCACAGCAGGGGTGTGGTGCGGTATCGGGCCGACGGGCTCAGGCAGACGGCTGCGATGAGGGCGACCAGATCGATCAGGCCCTGGCCGGACACACGGAAGGGCCCGTCCATGGGCCCAACCACGCCGGTCCGGAGGAGACCGGCCACGGCCAATTCCAGGACGATCACGACAGCGGCAAGGACGCCCCAGCCCAGGGCCGCCCCTTCGAACGATGACGCTGCCTCAGCGGCCATTCCCTCTCCGACGTCGGCGCGTCGGACCCGTCTCAGCAAGGCGGCGACCCCGCCCCAGAAGAGCGCCCCGGTCGCCCCAAGATGAGCCAAGAACTCGAGGCCAAATGGGACCGGCCAACCGTGGTGACTCCCGGAGATCGCACCGCCCAGGGGCAGCGCAATGGCAAGGATCCCAGCCCGCCACCTCATCGGGATCACCCCGACGCATAGCTGCGCGAACGCCCCAACGATGATCAGACAACTGACGTAGTCGATCGGGCCAACCCTCTCGGCGAGACATCGCATCAGATCCGAACCGGCGCCCCGGACCCGATGGGAGTCGATCGGTATGGATACCACGGGCCCCGGGCGCCCCCAACGGGCGCCTCGATGGCCTTGGCAACTCCTGGCGAATCAGAATAGCACGAAGCGGGCCCCATCCGCTAGCCCCCCCGCCTGGGCGGGCTGGTGCGGATCCCGTGTGGAACCGGACTGTCGCTCCCAGCCCGCATGTCGTATGCTTCTGACGACCACGGTTCGGCCCGAAAACGGGGCGAGCCGATCCTGAAGCAGACGACGGATGCCGGATTGCCCAAGGAGTCGACGACCATGCCCGAACGTCTGTTCCAACTCCGACAACGACAGACGACTGTAGGCCGGGAGATCCTCGGCGGCGCCGTGACCTTCATGGCGATGTCCTACATCATCTTCGTCCAACCGGCCGTCATGAAGCTCGCCGGCACGGACCAGAACCCGCTCGACTTCGGGGCGGTGATGTTCGCGACGTGCGTGGCTTCGGCGTTGGCGTGCCTACTGATGGGGTTGTTGGCGAATCTGCCCGTCGGGCTCGCACCGGCGATGGGACACAACTTCCTGTTCTCGTTCACCGTCTGCGCGGGCGTGGCGGCCGGCGGGTTCGGGCTGACGTGGCAGCAGGCGCTGGCGGCGAACTTCATCGCAGGGGCGCTCTTCCTGCTCATGAGCTTCGTGGGGCTGCGGCGGGCGATCCTGGCGGCCATGCCCGACTCGCTCAAGTACGCCATCGCCGTTGGCATCGGTCTGCTCATCGCCATGTCCGGGCTACAGTGGGGGCAGATCGTCGTCGACCACCCGGCGACGCTGGTCGATCTGTCGAAGCTGTCGAACCCGGTGGCCTTGCTGACGTTGTTCGGGCTCGTCGTCACAGCCGTGCTGATGGCCCGGCAGGTCCGCGGCGCAATCCTGATCGGCATCTTCGTGACCGCGGCGGCGGGCTACGGGGTCACCGAGCTGTCCGTCCGCGGCGTCATCGACGAATTGCCCTATCGGCTGATCGCCCCGCTGGGCGAGACCCCGGCGCTGAACCCGGGCCTGACGTTTCTCAAGCTCGACTTCGGCGGGCTGTTCAGCCAGCGGTTTGTCACCTGCCTGGCCGTCATCGTCATCTTCTTCATGCTCGACCTGTTCGACACGATCGGTACGCTGATCGGGGTGGCCGAGCGCGGCAACCTGATGGTGGACGGCAAGATCCCGCGGGTGGGTCGGGCCCTGTTCAGCGACGCGGTCGGCACGGTCGTGGGGACGTGTCTGGGTACGAGCACGGTCACCAGCTACGTCGAGTCGGCCAGCGGAATCAGCAGCGGGGCGCGCACGGGGTTGGCGTCGATCGTGACCGGCGCGCTGTTCCTGCTGGCGCTGCCCGCGTATCCGCTGGTCTGTGCAATCGGCAGCGGCGTGAACGTCGCCGAGAGCGGCGCTCCCGTTTACCGGTACCCGATCATCGCACCGGTCCTGATCCTGATCGGCTGCATGATGATGCCGGCCGTCCGCAAGATCAAATGGGACGACCTGACCGAAGCCGTCCCGGCCTTTCTGTGCATGGTCGTCATGCAGTTCGCCTTCAGCATCGCCGCCGGCATCGCCTGGGGCTTCATCGCCTACGCAGTCCTCAAGGCGGTCACCGGGCGTTGGCGCGAGGCGCACGCGTTCGTCTACGTCTTCGCCGGACTCTTCATCGTGATGTACATCCTCAAATGGATGCCCGGCACACCCGTCTGACGCGGATGAAGCCCGGTGCACATAGCGGAGGCCCCGCGGATACCGTCTGCCGCCGCCGCCCCCTTTCGACTACAATCCCCAAGCCGAACCAACGAGGTAACGATTCGGCACAGTATGAAGGTCTGCTGTTTCGACGTTTCGACTTTTCGACGTTTTGACGTTTGCTAGGGGCTGGCATTATGCGACGTGCAAAGTTATCGATCATTGGCGCCGGCGCGGTCGGCGCGACGTGTGCCCACTGGGCGGCGGCCAAGGAGCTCACCGACATCGTCCTGGTCGACATTCCCGACAAGGCGGGACCGACGGAGGGCAAGACGCTCGACCTGGCCCAGGCCGGCCCGGTCGAAGGGTTTGACGTCAAACTGGTGGGAACCGACAGCTACGAGCAGACCGCCGGCAGCGATGTCGTGGTGATCACGGCCGGCATCCCGCGCAAGCCCGGGATGAGCCGCGACGATCTGGTCCAGACCAACGTCAAGATCGTCTCGGACGTCACCAGACAAGTAGCCGCTACCAGCCCGGACGCCGTGCTCGTGATCGTCTCCAATCCGCTGGACGCGATGGTCTACACCGCCTGGAAGATCAGTTGCTTCCCCCAATGGCGGATCGTCGGTCAGGCGGGCTGTCTGGACGTCGCGCGGTACTGCACGTTCCTGGCGATGGAGATCGGCTGTAGCGTCGAGGACGTCCGCGCCCTGCTGATGGGCGGCCACGGCGACGACATGGTGCCGCTGGTCCGCTACACGACGGTCTCGGGGATCCCGGTCACGCAGCTGATCCCGCCCGATCGGTTGGAGCAGATCGTCCAGCGGACCCGGATGGGCGGCGGGGAGATCGTCAAGCTGATGGGTACGAGCGCCTACTACGCCCCCGCAGCCGGCGTGATCCAGATGGTCGAGTCGATCATCCGCGACAAGAAGCGGATCATGCCCTGCGCCGCCTACTGCGACAAGGAGTATGGCGTGGGCGGCTACTTCGTCGGCGTGCCGTGCGTGTTGGGAACGAAAGGGGTCGAGCGGATCATCGAGGTCGATCTCGACGCCGACGAGCGGCAGATGTTCGAAACGTCCGTCGGGCGCGTCAAGGAGCTGTGCGAGTTGGTCGACGGCCTGCTCTGAGGCGCCTACGGGCCAACGGGTCTGCCGCGCATCTTGTCGATCTCCCGGCGGCTGCGATCGATGTAGTCGCGAAGCTCCTCCAGGCCGTACTGCCGTGCCAGCGCCCGCGCGCTGACGCCGGGGCGCTTCGCCTTGAGCACGAACCACTGCTCGCGATCAAGCCACTTCTCCTGCACGATGTCCTGCCCGTGTTCCTTCAGGAGCTTGTCCCGCTTGGCGGTGTTGAAGTTCTGGTGATAGATCCCGCGGTCCAGGTCGAGCGTGATGCGGCTGACGTTGACGTCCTTGCTCTTCTCGTACAGGATCTCCTCGCCCGTGATGTCGTAGACGAGGCAATCGCGGTGGAGCGTGGCCGTCACGATGTAGAAATGGTTCACCAGGGCGTGGGCCTGGAGCGTCGTGCCGGCAGTATAGGCGCTGGGCCAGACCACCAGTTCTGCCCCCTGATCCGCCATCCGTTTCCAGACCTCAGGGAAGTTGGCGTCGAAGCAAATGGCCATGCCCACGCGTCCGAAGTCCGTCTGGACCACCGGCGCGTCGCGCCCGATATCGCAGGGGGGCTTCAGCTTGAACTCGGACCAGTAGGGGTAGACCTTGTCGTACACGCAGACGACTTTGCCTGCGCGGTCGATGAGGATTCCGGCGTTGAAGCGTCGTTTGCCCTCCCAGCGGTAGATGGCGCAGACGATGTAGGTGCGGTGCCTCCGCGCCAGCTTCGACATGGCCGTTGCGGCCGGTCCGTCCAGCGTCTCGGGTTTGTTGCCCCGCCAGGTCTCGGGCAGCGCGATGAGGTCCGCGCCCTTCGATCCCTCCCGATCGACGAGCCCGACAACGTCTTCGAGCGACTTGCCCCGAAACCCGAGGCTGACGACGCGGACCGGGCGGCCAACCACGCCTTCCGAGGTCTGCCCGCCGTCCTTCTGCCGTCCATCACTGGCTTGGGCGCAGACGGGTGCAGGCAGCCACGCTAACCCGAGCATCGTCAATAACGCCAAGCACGTCTCTCGCCGACCCATGGGAACGCTCCTGTGCGGCATCGATCCGGCGTCTGGCCAACATGATCCAAGAATGCTGCCGCGATTTGACGCACAATCATATCGGCCGGTCGGAGTGAGACAACCGCGCCCGATTCGGCTATGCTTTGTGGCCCATGGAGGACGATTCGAATCGGCAAATCGTGGAGGGCAGGAACCATGCTGAGAGTGGTGGGTGTGGTCATCTGTGCCGCGGGGGTGCTATCCCTGTCGCAGGACGCCGTCGGTGAGGCCAAGCGAAAGCGGGAGCGCAAAGTGGAACTTCCGCCCAACGTCGAGATGAAGCGAGACGTCGTCTACGGCAAGGGCGGCGGGCGAGACCTGAAGCTCGACCTGTTCGTGCCCAAGGGCGGTCCCACGCCGCGACCGGGCATCGTCTTTGTCCACGGCGGGGGCTGGAAGGGCGGGAACCGGAGGCAGTTTCATCGGCAGGCGGCCTACCTCGCCGGAAAGGGCTACGTCGGCGCCTGCATCGAGTATCGCTTCTCGGGCGAGGCGAAGTTCCCCGCGGCGCTGGAGGACTGCAAGTGCGCCGTCCGCTGGATGCGGGCCAGCGCCAAGACCTACCAGATCGACCCGAATCGCATCGCGGCCTGCGGCGGATCGGCGGGGGGCCATCTGGCCGCCATGGTGGGCGTGACCGAGGCGTCCCACGGATTCGAGGGCAAGGGCGGCCACGAGGGGCTGTCCAGTCGCGTGCAACTGGTCGTCAACTTCAACGGCGTTTCGGACCTCGACGAGCTGGGCAGGAACAGGCCGCTGAAGAACGCCATCCAGATGTTCCTCGGCCCGACGCATCCGGAGAACCCCAAGCTGTACGTGCTCGCCTCGCCGATCACCCACATCGACGCCAAGGACCCGCCATCGCTGTTCCTTCACGGGACGGCCGACAAGACCGTCCCGTTCGAGCAGTCGGTGGCGATGATGAAGAAGTTGCAGGGCGTTGGCGTCGCGGCGGAGATGTACGAGGCCAAGGGCGCCGGCCACGGGTTCTTCAACCGTCCTCCCCATTTCGAGCCCACGTTGAAACGGATGGAGGCGTTTCTCGACAAGCACTTTAGAGGCAAGGGCAAGTCGAGGAGCGACGCGTCCAAGGCAACACCCAAGCGCTGACAACGGCATGCGGAGGGGCACCGCCGCTTCTGTGAGGGAGTCACGTGTGTGAGATGATCAGCTTCGCGCCGATTCGCCGTGCCCGGTCCGTGGGTCAATCGCTTGGCTTGGTGGTCCTGCTGGTGATCACGGCGGAGAGAACACCCTATGTTGACGCTGCCGCTGCCACGACGACCATCGACCGCATCGACGACGTCACCGGCTGGTCCGTCAACGCCGACGGTGGCGACGCCATCAGCTTTCGCGCCGAGACGGCCGACTGTCACAGCCCACCCGCGGCCATGCGGGTCTCGTTCAAGGGACGGCGGTGGGGCAACCTGGGACACGCAGCCGGCGTCCCGCGCGACGCAACGGCGGTGACGTTTTGGGCGCGGGTCCACGAGACATCGAGCCGCTCGAGCATGTATGTCTGGCTGTTCGAGCCGGACGGCGACGGCCACATCTGCCAGGCCACCGTGGACGGTCGCGGGCCGGCGGAATGGGGTGGCGAGTGGACTCGCATCCGGGTCCCGTTGGGACGGTTTCGCTACGATCCCCGGGGCAACCGAAAGCGCGACCTGTTGTCCGTGGACCGGATCCTGCTGGGCTTCAACTACGCTCCGATGGAGGTGAGCGTCGACGACGTCGCCTGGGAGTTGAGAGAAGGAGCCGGCCGCATGACCTTGCCCCGATCCGAATCCTTCAACCCCGCGGCCGGTCCATCGGGCCGGATCGCGCTGCTCGACGAGCCCGGCCTGGCCGGGCCGCACGGACATCAGACCGTCAAGCGTCTGAAGGAGACGCTGGGGACCCGCGGGTTCGGCGTCACGTCGATCCGAGCGGGCGACCTGGCGGACCCGGCCCGACTGGCGCGGTCGAACTTCGATCTGCTGGTCTTAACGCAAGGGCCGCGATTCCCCGTCGAGGCCAAACAGAACCTGCTGCGATACCTCCAGGCCGGCGGATCGCTGCTGACCAGCGGGGGGTATGCATTCGACGAACCGGTCGTGTTTGCGGGCGACGCCTGGCAGCCCGCCGGCACGGTCGAGACCGCGGCTGAGTTGCAGGCCGGACGGCCTCCCATCGCACGGATCAACACGCGGTTCGGTCGGCCAGGAGATGCGATGGGGCTCGACAAGCTGCAGATTGGGATGTTCGATCCGTCGTACCCGTTCGAACGTGTGGTCTGTGCAAAGATTGCCGATCGGCGGATCGATGGGCCGCTGTTGGGATACGTCGCCTGCATCACTGACCCGACGGGGAGCCCGGTCTTCGGCACGGCGAACCTTCGGTTCATCCCCCTTGGCCAGACGCTCGACCGGCTCGGCCAACCGCGCGGCCCGCTGGGCGGGGTCGCTCACCACTTCGCAGGACCGTATGCCGGCAGCAGTTGGGCGTTCTTCGGCGTGGAGGACCGCGACGTGTTCGCCGAGGGCGGCTTGCCGGCGGACTTCGTCGCAGCGTTGGCAAGGCGGCTGGTCGACCAGGTTTATCTGCACGGCCTGACGACGGATCTGGCCTGCTACCGTGAGGGTGAGGCCGTCCAGATCAGCATCCAATTGGCCAATCGCGGCCGGAACGCTGCTGCGGGGCGACTCCGGCTCGCCGTGGATGAAGAGGTCGTCTACGATCAGCCGGTACAAGTCGCGCCCGATCGGAGCAGGTCAGAGCGGATCGAGGTGGTCTGGCGGCCCGGTCGGTTCGACCGCGACTTCTACCACGTCCGCGCCACGCTGGTACTGCCATCCCACACGGATGTACTGGAGAACGGTTTCTGTGCGTGGGACGAGAATGTCCTCCGCGCGGGCCCGAAGATCGCTCTGCGCGACAACTACTTTTGCATCAATGACCGCCCCATGTTCCTGACGGGCACGAACCAGACGGGTCGGATGTGGCTGGCGGAATACGAGACACCGCTGGTCTGGCGGGACGATTTCGCCGGGATGCGGGATCATGGCCTGATCCTGTGGCGGATCTTGCACTTTTCGGCCGTGATGCACCGCAACGATCCGCTGGCGCTGCGCGGCGAGGTCCCCAAGAAGGTCGTCCGCCAGACCGACGCGATCGTGCAGCTGGCCCAGAAGTACGGTGTGGTCATCTTCCTGACGCTGCACGACTGGATGCCCGTCGAGCTGACCGACGAGCAGTTGGCGGCCCAGGCCCGATGGAACGCGTTCTGGGTCGAACGATACAAGGACGTGCCCGGCATCATCTACGACGTGCAGAACGAGCCGTCCGTGCGCGTCGGCGATGCACCGCACGTGACGGCCGAGTGGAAGCGGATGCTGACCGAGCGATACGGCGATGTCGCAGCAGCGGCCCGTCGTTGGGGCGTGCCCGCGACCGACCCCTCGGCGACGCGACCGCGGGCGGCGGGCAAGGCGTGGGGCGATCTCAAGGCCGCCGACGTCGAGCGCTTCCGCGTGCACCTGCTGAACCGGTGGGTGAAGGGCAACGTCGAGCCGGTCCGCCGCGCCGATCCTGATGCCCTGATCACGGTCGGATACCTGCAGAGGATGAGGCCGGCGGACAAGGTCCTGGGCGCCGAGCACGTCGACTTTGCGAACATGCATTCCTACCTGCCCCCGCGGGCGTTCCCGTCGGATTTCAAGATTATGGACCGCCGCGCGGTCGGCAAGACGCTGACGCTGGGCGAGTTCGGCCAGCGCGAGGCTCACGACGCTCGCGTCAACGGTCAGACCGGCGACCGGCCGGTCGCGTCGATCCAACGCTACCTGGCCTACAACCACGACGTCCTGGGGCTGGGCGGGTCGTTCACGGCCAGCTGGTGCTGGCGGGACATGCCGGACTGCATCTTCCCTTGGGGGATGACGCGGCCCGATCACCTGGCCAAACCCGTGGTGCGGGCATACCGGAACTTCACGCTGCTCAGCCGGTTCATCAAGCCTAAGTATCAGGCGCCGGGCGTCTGGTTGATCTTACCCGGCGCCCATCGGCTAGGCGGACGGTGGGCGGACATCGACGACGCCATCGATCGAACGATCGACGCGCTGCTCGGGTTGCGCGTCAGCTACGGCGTACTGCGGGAGAAGGACGTCGTCGCCGGCGCGCTGGTCAGCCCGATCAACAGACCGAAAGGCTCCGACGCAGCACCGCCTGTGTTGATTTGGCCGATGCCCTACTGCCCGGACGACGCGACGTTCGAAGCCGTCAAGAAATGCGTAGAGACCGGCGCGTCCTTGTATCTGTCGGGGGACGTGTCGTTCGACGATGCCCGCAAAGCGACCCGATCGGACCGGCTGGCGGCGCTGGGCCTTCGGCTCGACGCGCACAGTCCACCCATGAAGGCCAAGTCGTCCGGTGAGGCCCAACAGACGCGCGTCGGTCGCGGACGCGTCTTCTTCGTCCCCCACCCGGTTGAGTTGGCCGCCCCGGAGGCGTTGCGGAAACAGGTGGGGGCGTTCCTGTCGTACGCCGAAGCGCCCCGGATCGGCATCGAACCGGAAGACCCAGACCTGCACGCGTTCGTCACGCACACCGTCGACGGTGGTACAATCTACAGTGTCGTCAATCATGGCCGGCCGAGAACGGTCAAGCTGACTGCTGGGACCGAGCCGCTGTCCATCGATGTGGCTGCGCCCGGGTACGGTCTGGCGGCGCTCAGCGCCAAGGGCCAACTGGCCCTGCTCCAGACGCAAGGCAACGTCCGGCGGGGCGGGCGGTTCGTCGTCGAGGCGGATGCCGACGTGATGGTGGTTGCCCTGGACGGTGAGGATCTGGCCCGGTCGGCGAGGCTGCTGGTCATGCCCAACGCGGTGGGGACGGTGAGGATCACCACCGACCGACGTTGGCATCGACCGGTGGACGTGGTCGGTGAGATTGTCGAGGGGCGGTTCAAGGCGTTGGAGAGCATGACGCTGGTGGCGGGACAGCAGCGACTGATCCTGAAGGTCGACGCGGATAAGGCCCTGTGCCTGATCGTCATCGCCGAATGGGCCGACGCAGGCCCCGCCACCGAACAGGTGCGTGATACGCTGACCTTAGGCCGGCGGTGACGGCTCGGGCACGGCCCGAGAGGGCCGTTGAAGACAGGAGAACGGAACCATGGATCGCAGCATCAACCGACGGGAGTTCATCGGAACGGCGGCCGGTGTCGCGGCGGGAACGGCCTTGTCGGAGGTCGTCACGGCTGCCGGCATCGGCGGACGGGACATCCGGCTGGGCGTCATTGGGACGGGCGGCCGGGGCCAGTATCTGATGGGTGTCATGCTCGCGCACAAGGGCACACAGGTGCCGGCCGTGTGCGACATCGTGGCGAGCAAGGCCAACCGCTCCGCCGGGGTCATCCAGAAAGCCCGCGGCAAGCGGGCCGAGACGTATACGAAAGGTCCCAAGGACTACTTGCGGATGCTCGAGCGCGACGACCTCGACGCCGTCCTCGTGACCACGCCGATGCAGCTGCACGCCGAGATGTCCGTGGCCGCCATGCGGGCGGGCAAGCACGTCTTCAGCGAGGTGGCGGCGGCCATGACGCTCGAAGAGTGCTGGGACCTGGTCCGCACCGTCGAGACCACCAAGAAGATCTACATGATGGCCGAGAACTGCTGCTATTACCGCGAGTGCATGATGCTCCTGAACATGATCGAGCAGGGCTTGTTCGGGAAGATGACGTACGCGGAGTGCGCATACGTCCATGACTGCCGTCACCTGTCCTTCAAGCCGGACGGGTCGTTGACGTGGCGGGGTGAGCTGCACACGAACTACATCGGCAATCTCTACCCCACGCACGCCATCGGACCGGTTGCGCAGGGTATGGGCATCAACAAGACTGACCGGTTCACGTCGTTGACGGCGTCGATGAATCGTCCGGAGGGCCACAGGGCCTATGCGATCAGGAAGTTCGGCAAGGACCATCCCGCCACCAAGATCAAGTGGCGTGCAGGCGACAGCTGCAACGCCATGATCAAGACGGCCAACGGTAACCTCATCGAGATCCGCTACGACACCAGTTCGACCCGACCCGTCGAGCGCACGACCCACTACCTGTTGCAGGGCACGGAGGGGGCGTACCTCTTCGACGGTCTTCGCATCTACATCGAGGGGCGGACCAAAGGCACCGGGTGGGAGAAGAGCAGCCGCTATCTGAAGGAATACGATCATCCCTTGTGGAAGCAGTGGGGCGAGGCCGCCGGCGGCGCGGGGCATGGCGGGGCCGACTACTTCACCACCCGCGCGTTCTTGGAGACGCTGCGGGCCGGCACGAAGCCGCCGATCGACGTCTACGATGCGGTCGTTTGGAGCAGCATCATCCCGCTGTCCGCCGCGTCGATCCAAGCGGGCGGCAAGCCACAGGCGTTCCCCGATTTCATGAAGGGCGCCAAGCGTTCATAGGCCCGCAGCGTCGGCCTCGGAGATTCGGGTGGGATCGGTTCGCGCGTATGGATCAGGAGCGCTTGCCTCGTGATCGCCTTCGGGACTCGGCCGGAGTCTTGGTGTGGCCTTCCTTCGCTGGCGTGACAGGGAGATGGGGCGTTGCGCCTGGCAGCAACTGGCCGCAGGACCTGCAGTAGCTGGCCCCCATCCGGTTCGGCTTTCCACATGACGGGCATTTGGGTCCATCGGCGTGGCGGGCACGATCGCGACGCAAGGCCACCACCAGCGTCACCCCAAGCGCGACCAGCATCACCGGGATGAGATAGACGGCTTGGTGACCCGCGAAGATCCATTCCGCATCGGTCATCGCCATGGTGGGGTTCCCCGAGACGCCGGTACCTGCCAGCCTGCCTTCTGTAGTGAATAGTAGCGAACGCGTCCCTCCGGTCAACCGAAGGGGGTGCTTGCGATACACTCGGGCGAGCCATAACATACCGCCTTCCCGGTTCCCCATGTGGTGAATGGATGCGTTTGACTGGCATGATGCAGATTGATACGCCCGGTAGGAGTCTTCATCCTCGGCGTCTGGGTCTTCTGGCCGGAATGGTTCTGACCGTCGGCGCGGGGAGCGGCTGCGCGGTCGGCGACTTGGCAACGGCCGACCGGATGAGGAATGGCCTGGTGATCGTGTTGCCGGGCATCGAAGGCCGAAGCAAGTACAACGCCGATATCGCCCGCGGCTTGTCGCGTGGGGGCGTGCCGTTCGCGATCGAGATTTATGACTGGGGCACGGGGCTCCCGTTGGGCGGCTTGGTGAACCTGGTGGCCCTGGACCGAAATCGGGGTCAGGCCCGCAAGATTGCCGACCGGATCATGCGATACCAACAAGACCACCCGGGCAGGTCCGTCCATCTGGTGGGGCATTCCGGAGGCGGCGGGTTGGCCGTGCTGACGTTGGAAGCCTTGCCGCCCAAGACGCAGGTAAGCAGCGCGGTCCTGCTGGCGGCGGCGATCTCGCCGGACCACGACCTGACACGAGCCCTGAACCACGCCGAGAACGGCGTCTGGAACTTCCACACCAGCTCCGACGTCGGGTACCTCCAGGTCGGCACGGGGCTGTTCGGCACGATCGACCGCAAGCATACCCGAGCCGCGGGGGCAGTGGGATTCCGGCGTCCTGCCGGCGCGTCGAGGACCAGGGCGCGGGTGTACGACAAGCTTCACCAGGTCCGCTACCGGCCCGAGATGGCCGAGACGGGGAACCGCGGCGGGCATACTGGCTGGGCGCGTCGGCAATTCGTGGCCGTTTGGGTAGCCCCCATCCTTCTGGCAGCGGGGGACGGGCGGGAGGGCTATCACATCCCTCTCGACGATCGGCTGGAAGCGCTTGTCGGCCATGGGCCCCCCGAGCCCGAGGCCGCCATCGGTGCGTCTGTCCCGCGCCGTCCCGTCGAGTCACACTGATCCTGGCGCATCCGATCGCCCCGTCAGGTCCAGACGCCGCGAGCAGCGTGGGGTCCGGCAAAGCTGACGGTCTTGCCTGAGAGTGTCCTCTGCACGAAAGCGGCAGGAAGTACCACAAAGTCCTTGGCGGCGAAACCCAAGCCGTCTACGCTCATGATAGACGGTAGGCCTAGGGCGCGTCGCCTACGGGGTTGGGGGATGCAGGTTGTAGGCACAGACCATCCGAAGGTTCTCTTGCTCAGCGGCGCTGAGGCCAAGGCCGCGGTCTTGACGTCGTCACTTGCCGATCAGGCCGAGATCCGCGTCGTCGACTCTTTCGAAGAGGCCATCGAGGCCATCCAGTCAGGGCAGATCGACCTCGTCGTCAGCGAGGCGGGCGATTTCCTGCCCGGGGACTGTGCCCGGTGTGATCACTGGCTGAGAAAGTCCCACGAAGCGGCCAGCCAGGGCGTGGCGGGGGTGGATCTGAGCGGTCAGATCGTTTGGGCCGACGCCGCGCTGCAGGCCATGCCCGAGGACGCCCGCGACGCGGTCATGGAGGTTTCTCGACGCGTGGCTGATGAGTGGACCAAAGCAGCCGGCGCGCTCGACGGCCGACTGCATGTGACCGAACGCCTGACGATTGCCGGCGACGCGCGCGTCGGGACGGCATATGAGGCCACGCTCTCGCCAGTACTGAACGCCGACGGCGAGCTGACCCAAGTGGCCGTCGTCATCCGAGACGTGACCACCTCCCGGAAACTCCAGCAGCGGCTGCAGTCGGTCGAACGGGCAGGGCAGCACCTGGTCCGGCTCGATACCGAGCAGTTCGCCGACCTGGACGTGCCGAAACGCGTGGCCAAGATCGAGGAGCAAATCGCCTCCTATGCCCACAGCCTAATGAATTTCGAGCGCTTCAGCATTCGTCTCCTCGATCGCGAGACCGGACAGCTGAGCGTGGCGATGGCGCAGGGCATGGACGACTGCGTCTGGCATCGGGAGATGACGGCCTCGATGGAGGACCAAGGCATCTGCGGGTACGTCGCCGCGACGGGAGAGAGCTACATCTGCTCGGATACCTCGCGGGACCCGAGGTACCTGCACGGCATCGACGAGGCCGGCTCCTCGCTCACCGTGCCCCTGCGACTGAACGAAGAAGTCGTGGGGGTCTTCAACGTGGAGAGCAGCCGGATCAACGCGTTCGACGACGTCGATCGTCAGATGCTTCGGGCCTTTGGCCGGTACGTGGCGATGGCCCTGAAGCTCCTCGACCTGCTCGTCATCGAGCGCTACCGGTCCGCGGGCGAGCTGGCCGATGATGTCTCCTCCGAGATCGCCGGGCCCCTCAACGATATCGCGTCGGACGCCTCAGCCCTGCTGTCCGAGTACATCGGGGACGATACCCTCTGCGCCCGTTTGGAAGCCATCTCCAAGAACGTGGGCAAGATTCGGGAGTGCGTCCAGCAGGTTGCCCAGCCCGCTGGCCGCCTGCGAGCTCGCCTGAACGGACACAGCCGCCCCGACCCGGCGTTGGTGGGCAAGCGTCTGCTCGTGGCCGATGACGAAGACATCATCCGCGAGACCCTCTACGAAGTCCTCCACAAACAAGGCTGCCACGTGGACACCGCCCGCGACGGCGCCCAAGCCATCAGTATGCTCGAACGCACGCAGTACGACCTGGTCCTGGCCGACATTCGCATGCCCTACAAGAACGGCTACGAGGTTTTCTCGGCCGCCAAGGAGCGCAGCTCGGACTGCGCCGTCATCCTGATCACGGGATTCGGGTACGACCCCAACCATGCCATCGTCCGGGCTCGCGAGGAGGGCCTGTCGGCGGTCCTGTTCAAACCGTTCAAAGTGGACCAACTCCTCGACGAGGTCCGTCAGGCCCTGGCCCGATCGGTCGTCGGCTAGGAGATGATCGCAGAACGCCCTTGCCCCTGCCGCCTCTGGGCGTGGTGCGGGGATAGTCCTTGTTCAACGTCTGCTCGATGACGCGCACGAGATCGTCAGCGTTTACCCGCTTGCCCAACGCCCGGACGTTTGACAGGTCAAGACCTCTCACGACGCAGTCCTTGTCGGGGGAGAAGATCTCGACCCACCTGCTGGGGTCATTCTGGTCGAACTTGTAGGTCTGCGATATCGGGCCGACCTGAACAAGCGCAAATGGCTTGCCCGATCGCGGCGCGGGGTCGAAGCCCAAGACAACGTCGCGGATTGCGATTCCGTTCACGTTGGCGTGGATCTGGAAGAACGCTGCGCCGGTTGCACGGTCGATGCGAATGTCGCTGAACAACAGATTCCGCATTTCCCCTATCGGGTCGGCAAAGTCCTTGTCCCGCCCGAGTTCGAGGTTCGGTTGGTCGTACATCTTGAACGTGCGGATGCCGGCGACACGCCTGATGACGCAGTCCTCGATACTGCAGTTCAGCGTGTGGCCGTCACCGAAGTGCTTGGTGCCCGCCAGGAGGCGGATCTCCGAGTCGTGGCCCTGGGCGCCGTCGGCTTGACCCCCGCGCGTCTCGCCAACCGCCCTGCCGTCGACGTCCTCCACAAGGACGTGGTGGATCGGGCCGAACGTCATGCTCGTGTGCTTCCAGTCCCACGCGTTCAGTGCGACCATGTCATCGCCCATCACCCCGCGCCCGACGCGCACGTTTCGAACCACGCCGTAGCTGGCCGGGCCGTTGATGTGAACCCCGTCACGCCGGTGGTCCTCGAAGCGAATCCCCGCCACGCAAAACTGCGAGCAGTTGCTCAGCTGCACCCCGTGGGGCCGGCACTGCCGGATGGTGACGCCCGACACCCGGAGGCGTCTGACGTTGTTCAGGACGATGACGCCGTGTGCGTGGAACGACCCCTTCGGATCAGCCCGGCCCCGAACGTTGCCGTTGGATTGGCGCCACCTGCCGGTGGCCAGCGTCGTCCAGATCCCCCCGGTGATCACGATGTCGTGGTCGGCGTCGTCTGACAACGTTACGGGGCCCGTCTGGCCGCTGACCAGATGCGCGTTTCGGAGCATGCAGCAGTTGGAGCCGGGCCTGAGTCGGATCTCGGCGTCCGGCGCCAGATCGAGCCGACCTCCGGAGCGCATGATCAGCGGCCGGTCGATGTAGTAGGGCTTCCGACGAGAGGGAACGAACACCCGGGCGTTCTCGTTCAAGGCCGCCTGGAACGCGTCGGTCCAGACCTCCGCCTTGACCGCAATGGTCTTTCCGGCCCCGCGCTCGTCCGGCCAGGTCTCGGTGAAGCGCTCCGTTCTTATGGCGTGGGCGTAGCGCGACACGTTGCAGGCCGCCTTGGCATCCCGGTCCTCCCGACCGTCGACCCACAGACCCGCATCGCGAAGGGGGGCCAGGATCCGGCGAGCCAAGCTCTCCTCCCTTTCCCGGATGGAGGCGGGTTGACGATCCAGACGCTCGTCCGCCCCGACCGCAAGCAGACTCGCCAGAAGAACGACCAAAAGACCCATTCGGCTTGCCTCCTTGGGGGGTGGGGGCGTCCACCACTTCGTGACGTCCGCGCCATGATACCGCCGTCGCCGCCCGGCCCCCAGGCCCGGGCCGGCTTTCCCGCCCGGCAGGGAACTGAATGGCCCAGCATAGGACGTTTTGGGGGCTGCGGGCGTGCCTGGCCCGAAAACCGCTTTTTTTCGGACTTGCCGCCCCTGCTCAGCTGGATACAATGGGAAAGGATTCTCAGAAAGGGCCGGTTCACGAACGCAAGGGTTCCCTCGAGTCGCCCCAACTGGGTATTCTCCCTCCCAGGAGACGGTTTTGGTCCGCCATATGCGGACCGCACGTGACGACCGGGCACAGGATGGCGCTGGCCCCTGTCGTCAGCGCCTCAAGGCCCGGAAAAAGGCCGGAAATGCTGTCAGAGTCTCTTCCCGCAGCAGAACAAGTCCCTTGGGAGGGACCGCTGCGGGAGCGTCGCGGGCCAGGGCATCGTGGCGGCTGCCATGTGAGGGATCCCTAGACGCAAGCATGGACCGGACCGGCTTGTCCTGAGGCGGACGTGCACAGCGTGGGTACTCAATTCGCCAATGCGATTCGGCCAAGGCCGAAGGTGATTGGAGAATCGCAGACACGTCCGTGGCGCGCAAGACACTCAGCGCAGGCCTGTCAAGCGGTCGTGCCGAGACGCGTTGAGGGCGGACCGCGGGGGTCAATCTTGGTGCCACCAAACATGCGAAAGCCCGAGGAGGGCGGAGGACCTGTCATGAAGCGCCTGACCCAAACACTCTCTGTCGCGTTGGTTCTGGTGGTTTCCTGGTTCCCGTATGGAGCGGGGGCGGCCGAGGAGGCTACTGGCCCGGCCTGGGTAGCCGTGGGTGCCGACAACGCTCAGACCACGATTGGCGTGGCGGCGGCGCCGGCGAGTGCCCTGTGCCAGGATGTCGCCCTCTCGTTGCCGGGCGTCCTGAAATCGCCGGTCAAGGGAGGCGATGGCGAGCAGTACGTCCAGCTGAGCATCCGCGGCTGCGGTGGGGCGTCCGAGAAGGTGGGCGCGCCGGTCATGCCTTTCAAAGGGTTCTTCCTGGAGATCCCCTACGGGGTGACCGTCTCGGTCGAACTCCTGAAGGCCGAGACGGTATCGCTGGGCGTCACGGAGAAGGTCTATCCGCGCCAGCCCCCCAGGTACGACGACGGCCGCCCCGATCCCCCCTTCACCATCGACGCCGAGGCGTACGCCCAGAACCGCTTCTATCCTGCCTCCCCGGTCATCGTAGACGAGCCAGGCTTCATTCGCGGCCGGCGCGTGGTCTTCGTGCAGGCGTTCCCGCTCAGGTACAACCCGGCCACCGGAGAGCTGCAAGCGTTTCCATCGTTGGCGCTCAGGCTCAACTTCGAAGGAGCCGTCGATCCGGCCGGGGAAATCCGCAAGAGGCGGCTGGCGACGGAGACGTCGGAGCTGCTGGCCCGCCAGTTGATCCTGAATTGTGTCCCGACACCACCAGGCACGGTGCCGCGTGCGGCCGAGGCAGACGACGGCGCGCCGGTGCCCGAGGTCGCGTTGTCAGGTGGCGACGGTGCGGATTATCTCATCATCGTGCCCGATGCGCTCTATGACGAGGTCCTGCCCCTGGCCGACTGGAAGCGGAGGAAAGGTTTCTTAACGCGCGTGCTGAAGACGTCGGAGATCGGCGCGAAGGCGGCCGACATCAAGAGCGCCATCCAGGCCGCTTACGAGACGTGGACGCCGGCGCCGTCCTACGTCCTGCTGGTGGGGGACAGCGACGAGGTGCCCCCAGAGATCGTCTTCATCTTCGACTGGGGATACGATGTCTGCCCCACGGATCACTCCTTCGCCTGTGTGGATGGGGACGACTACTACCCGGACCTGATGATCGGGCGCCTTCCCGTACAGACGACGACGGAATGCGCAAACGTCGTCGGCAAAGTGCTTGCGTATGACCGGAATCCCCCCATCGATACGTGGTACGAGGCCTTCCTTAGCGCCGCCTTCTTCCAAGACGACCAAGACGACGGGGAGGCCGATCGTTGGTTCATGGAGGACTCCGCCCATGTGACGTCTTTTCTCTCCGGCCTGGGCATGACCACCCATACGGCATGGTGCACGAACAGCGGCGCGCACGATCACTACTACTACAACAGCAGCGGCTACCCGCACCGTTTCCCCCCGCCTTCGGAGGTCCCCAGCTGGGTGGTCTCGCTCTGGACGGACAGCACCACTGCAACGGCTGCGATTACCTCGACCATCAATGCCGGCGTGGGATTGGTGCTCCACCGCGATCACGGCAACTACTGGCATTGGGGCCACCCCCCCTATGAGCTCAGCGACGTCGCCGGGCTGGCGAACGGCGCGAAGACCCCTGTTGTCTTCAGCATCAACTGCCTGTCAGGCGGATTTACCTACGACAGTAGCGATTGCTTCTGCGAAGCATTCCTCAAGAAGAGCCCTGGGGGGTGTGTCGGCATCGCCGGCGCGACCATGTCGGGCGAGTCCGATTTCAACACGTCCTTCACGCATGGGATATTCACCGGGTTGTGGGAAACCTACGATTCCGCATACACCGACCCCACCTACCCACGAACATGGCGTCCCGCGGGGGCAATGGCCCTGGCGAAGTACTACGTCCTGACATACAGGGGCGCTGGCTGGCATACCCAGGAAACATTCTACATGTACCATTGGTTCGGCGATCCGGAGATGAGGCTTCGCACCCTATCGCCTCAGACGCTGAACGTCGTCTACCCCGGTTCGGTTGCCTACGGCGTGCCCGTGGACGTCACGGTGACGGTCCAGCAAGGTGGATCTCCCGCTGAGGGCGCAAGGGTGGCCATCTCCAACGACGCCACGTCCGAGCTCTGGTCCGGCCTGACCGATCCTGCCGGCTCGATCACGTTCTCCGGCATCACACTGAGCGTGCAAGACGACTACGATGTCGTCGCCACGGCCCACAACGCCGCGCCCCACGAAGGCACGCTTACAGCGACGTCTTCGTCAGCCGGGGCCATCCATCTGGACAAGAACGCCTACTCCGCATCGAGCACCATCGAGATCACGGTGGTCGATGCCGACCTCGTGAGCGCCGGGACGCAGGACGTGACCATCGAGACCAGCGTCGGTGGAGACGAGGAGACGGTGACGCTCAGCGAGACGCCCGCTGACAGCGGCCTGTTTACGGGCACGATACCGGCCGGATCGGGGACGCCGACGCTCGGAGACGGCATCTTGCAGGTCGCCGATGGCGAGACCATCACCGCGACCTACGAGGACTTGGACAACGGCTCCGGCAATCCGGCAACCGTACAAGACACCGCCACCGTCGACGCCGTCCCGCCCGTGATTTCCAACGTCCAGGTGGCCGAAGTGACGGGCAACTGGGCGACGGTGTCGTTCGAAACGGACACGCCCACGACCGGGCGCGTGCGGTGCGGCGAGACGTGCGGCGGCCCCTATCCATTCGTCGGTGAAGATCCGAACCTCTCGACGGCACACACGATCCGCGTGTCCGGGCTGCAGAGCGAGACCACCTACGCCTTCGTCGTCGACGCCTGGGACGCCGCCGACAACCTGACGACCGACGACAACAACGGCGCGTGTTACCCGCTGACAACGATCTACCAGAAGGACTACTTCACGGAGTGGTTCGAATCGGGCGACAACGACCTTGCCTACCACTACGTGACCTTCACCCCTGACGAATCACCGGACTCTTACAGCGTCTGCTGGGACGTCACCGCCGAGTTCCACACGGACCCCAACGGGGGCACGGTCCTGGCGATGGCGGACAATTGGTACGAACAGCTGTCCCTATCCGGCGGGGCCGCGATCTGGCTGTACGGGCTGTCCAGCCCTACGTTCTTCCTGGGAAGCAACGGCTACATCACCGGCTTCTACCCCGACGTCGCCCTGACCGAGTATCCCGCCGAGCATTTCGGGCTGCCCCGCATCTCGGGTCTGTTTGATGACCTCGACCCGTCCGCGGGAGGGACGGTCTCGTGGAAGCAGCTGGGTGATCGCGTGGCCATCACGTTCGAGGATGTCCCGGAGGCAGGCACGGCGAACGCCAACAGCTTCCAGTTCGAGCTGTTCTTCGACGGCAAGATTCGGTTGACCTGGCTGGGGATCGACGCGACGGACGGGCTGGTGGGCCTATCCAAGGGAGAGGGGCTCCCCGAGGACTTCCTCGAGAGCGATATGAGCGCCTACGCGTATTGCCTGCCCCGACACACGTTGACGATCAGCATCGTCAACGAGCCCTTCGGGCACGTCGAGCTCGACCCCGAACCCGAGGATCCGGAGAATCCCGAGTACATCGAGGGCACGGAGGTGACGCTGACGGCCGTCGTCGACGGGGACGACGAGTTCGCCCGCTGGGTCATCCTCAATCCCAACTACCCGGGCGACGACAACTACGCCGTCGAGGACTTCAACAACCCCATCTCCCTCATAATGAACGCGGACTGGGAGGTGACGGCCGTCTTCAAGTGCGGCTCGGCGAAGGCGTTCTTCCCCCTGGCCGTGTGCGGGTTGATGTCGATCGTGTTCCTTCGTCGCTGGCGATAGCGCCGCTGCAACCGAGAGCGACCCTCTGGCGAGAACCGGGTTTGCGCAGACAAACACCGACGATCCCCTGCGGCGATCGTCGGTGTCTGTTTGTAGGAACCGATTCGCTGACACGGGCGTGGGCGACCGAGACGCGCCCACGCTTGGCGGCTAGCCTACCTTCCTCTTCAGCTCGATCCGCAACTCCTTGTAGATGATCGTCCAGACCTGGGCGGACGGGATCGCCACCGTGACTTCCACGGTCCCGTCGTCGTTGAACCGGGTCGAATCGACATACGACCCCACCAGGATGGCCTGCACCTGGCTGCGGATCTCGTCGCGCTCGGTGACGAAATCCCTCACGGTGGTGTTGCTGTCGATCTGGAGGCCCCAGATCTGCTCGGCGAGCTTGCGCTTGGCGTCCTGCTCGGCGGCCCGGGCGGCCTTGAGCTTGCCCTGCGGCGTCTTGATCTGCGGGTCCGTGCCCGCGCCCGTCGCCCGGATCACGTCAGGCCACTTCGGCGTGGCGATCTCCGCCACCGCCACCTGCTTGACGAACTCCTGCCTGGGAACGCCCATCCCGGTCGCTCGGAAGCTCTTCTTGATGCTCTTGCGGAGGATGGTCTCGTAGTCCAGCGCCTTGAGACGATTGCCCTGCCAGCTTCGAACGCTCAGCCGCTTGATCATCTCGATGACCCACTCGACGGGCACCTCGGCCGTTACCTCCGCGATCAGTTCGTCATCGTGGTAGTAGACGCGCACGTAGCGCAGACCGCTCAATCGCGCCGTCACTTCGGCGTTGATCGTGTCCGACTCGGTGACGAAATCGCGAACCAGCGTCTGGCTGTCGATTCGAAGGCCGGAGATCCGCTCGGCCAGCTTCCGCGCGGCGTCCTGCTCGGCCGCTCGCTTGGCCATCAGGCGCGCCTGCGGGCTGATCTTCTGCCAGATCGCCGGAATGGCCGGACGGGGCGGCGGCGGCGGGCCACCCAGCTTCGCGACCACGACCTCCGGCAGATCGGGAGGCAGGTCCGGTCGCGGTGCGCCCATCCCCACCACGCGGATCGTGTCCTTCTTGATCCGCTGGGTCATCTGCTGGAAGTCGACGGCCTTGATCTGGTTGCCCTTGTAGTGACGCGTGTGGAGCTCCTTGAGCATCGTGATCACCGCAGCGACGGTGACCTCGGCCTCCACCTCGCACGTCCCGTCCTCGAACCACCGATGCTTGCCGATCTTCGCCCCACTGATGAAGGTGTTCACATCCGATTGGATGGTATCGGACTCGGTCACGAAGTCCCTGACGTAGGTGTTCGAGTTGATTTGGAGGCCGCTAATACACTCGGCGATTTTCCGGTAGGCATCCGCCTCAGCGGCTCGCTTGGCCAGAAGCTTGTTCTGTGCCTCCGTCGTCTCGGCACCGGCCGGTACCGAGAGGCCGGCCACCACCACCGCTACCAGTCCTACTAGCCAGACTCTGTGTCGCATTTGCCATTCTCCTTACCCATGACGGCTGATCGACGCGCCGTCTCTTGTGTCTGCGATGTTCGCTGGCGGGTCTCTACCCGCAGCTTACACCCTCTCAGACAGCTCCGAACACCTGGAGGTTAGCCGCTTCTGGCCTCGGCAAGGCCGTTTTCCCTGCCCAATCACTTCTGGCCGCTGTCCGCCATGCGGGCCTTGACCCGCTTCATCGCTCGCTCGGCACCGGGACTGTCCAGACGAACCGCCGTCCGATAATGGTTCAGCGCCTGCTCCAGATCGCCCTTGGCCTCGCAAGCCACGCCCATGCCGAACACGGCATACTCGTCCTGGCCGTCCTTGGCTTCGGTGATGGCCTGCTTGAACATCCCGATCGCCTCGTCGTACTCGCTGGCCACCAGGAATCGAACGCCCGCCCTGCACGCGTCGTTGCCGCTGGACTGAACCTCGATCGTCTCCTCGATCTCGATCGGGACGAACTGACCGATGAACCGGCGGACCTCCTTCTCAACCAGCGTCCCGATGATCTGATCGCGTGGCGTCAACTCCGCTTCGGTCTTGCTCGAACCGAAGAACGGGCTCGTCTTGGTCTTCTCCGTTTGGCGAAGCGTCGGGCTGACGTGGTCGATCACTACCTTCCCGGAGGTCGAGTCGAGCAAGCGGAAGTGGCATTGAACGGTGATGTTCCGGGTGACCTTCTCGACCTCCTCGCTCTCGACGGCTCCCGACCCGCCGTAGTGCCAGCCCGCAATCCGCATCGCGTCGATGGTCCGGCCCTTGCCCTTGTGCTTCTCGACCTTGACGTTGATGGCGCTGGCGATCATGCCCTGGACCCCGAGCACCTTGCCCATCTGGGACGCCTTGGTGCCGTCCACCAGGCCGGCTGCGGCCATGTCCTTCTCGGCCATCACCTTCTTGAGGTTCTGCCGGTCCGCGACCGTCAGCTTGAGCCCTTCTTTCCGGGCGGCCCGGTCCAGCAACCCCGCGATCATGGTGGCGGACATCTCCGACCACTTCTTCTCGGCCTCGTCGGTCGTCTCCGCGTCCAGCACGGCCACCGTGGACATTCCGCGCGGCAGGGCCGTCGTCGGGGTTGCCCGGTAGCTGATGGTCACCTGGGCAACTTCCTTGTCGCCCCCGCCGCCCTTACAGCCGGCGGTGCCGACGCACATTCCCAGCAACGCAAACGTGGCCACGATTCTGAATGCTCGATTTCTCATCGCAGACTCTCTCCTTTATGCACCTCAGACCCGAACTTGGCAGCGCGGAAAACGATGCCCGGGCGCCGCTCATGACCATGCTATTGCAGGCGTGGGCGGCGTCACGCATTCCTTCAGAATTGCCCACACACAGCCCTGACACCCGATTCCGGAGAAAGCAGCGTCACGAAAACGCCCGCGGAACCGCGGTCGCCAAGGGCGAACCCGCATTATGTTCGTCTCCCTGACGCGGTCAAGGGCCCTGTGCAAAGTTTCCCGCCCGGCCGTGCCCCGGTCGGTCCCGACATTGTTGTAGCTGATTCAGCGTTGCCCAAGACGCGAACTGCGACCATACTCCGGCGATTCTGGGCGGCCCGGAAGGAGGATCGGCATGGCACTCTCTCGGAAAGACACGATCGTTCTGCGAGACCTCGCCAAGCGGCTTGCCGAAGTCGCGTCCCTGCCGGCGCAGCAGGAGAAGGCTGAGCTGTGGCGCCGGCTCAACCGACTCGAGCGCGTCCGGCCCATGGTCCTCCTCCAGAACGGGACGTGGCACGAGACCAAGGACGAGATCACGCTGACCACCAGCGATGCGTTCGCCAGGGACCAGGAATGGCATCTTCGCGCCGCGCTGTATCACTGTGAGCACATGCGCGACGACCACGTCTACGAGGCGAAGATCGACTGCCCCATCGTCATGAAGGACACGGGGTGGGGCGTGCAGATGGACGCAACGCGTCCCGACCATGAGTTCGGTGCGGCCAGGTTCAACCCCGTCCTGGACGCCGACGCCGACCCCTCCGCGATCCCCATGCCGGCCGTCACGGTTGATTGGGACGAGACCGAGCGGGACTACCAACACCTCTGCGATTTGTACGGCGGCATTCTCACCGTGGTCAAACGGGGGGTGGCCGGCCACTGGTTCGCCATCATGGACGAGTTCCTCGGGTGGCGGGGGCTCGAGAACATGTTCATCGACATGATCGATCGGCCCGACTGGGTCCATTCATGGCTGGACCGGATGACCCGGTGGCATCTCAGCCGCCTGGACCAGTACGAGCAGCTAGGCGTCCTGTCGCTCAACAATGGCAACTGCGGGGTCGGGCCGGGCGGCCTCGGGTTCACCGACGAGTTGCCGCAGTCGGACTTCGACGGGACGCACGTCCGCGCCGTCGACCAGTGGGCCCACGCGACGACGCAGATCTTCTCGGAGGTCTCGCCCGCCATGCACGACGAGTTCGCCCTGGCCTACGAGAAGCGGTTCCTGTCCCGGTTCGGCCTGGCCGGCTATGGGTGCTGCGAACCGCTCGACCAGAAACTCGACATCGTCAAGACGATCCCGAACCTCCGCCGCGTGAGTATGAGCCCTTGGGTAGACGTCGCCAGAGGCGCCGAGGGCCTGGGACACGACTACATCTTCAGCTACAAGCCGAACCCGGCCATCATCGGGATGGAGACCTGGGACGTGGACCTGGCACGCCGACAGCTCCGCGACGCCTTCGAGCGGACCCGCGGCTGCGTCGTCGAGGTCCTCATGAAAGACCTGCACTCCTGCCGCCGGGAGCCGAGACGCATGTGGGAATGGGTGGACATGGCCATGGGACTCACCGAGGAGTTCGCCTGAGAAGGCCTGACACCGGAGACGCAAGCCCGATCCGGGCGCAAGGGCTCCCATCCGTCGGTGTCCTTGCGGGCGAATTGAGGCGGAACCGTCCCGTCTCCGTTGATCGACGGCCCCGTCCGGATAGAATATAGACATCGCCTTGGTGAGAGCCGGAACTTCGGATGGGATGGCATGGACCTCAAACAACTTCGCATCATCCACTACCCCGACCCCAGACTCCGAAAGCCGTCAGAGCCGGTCCAGAAGATCGACGCGTTCATCGCCGACCTGACGACCCGGATGTTCGAGCTCATGTACGAGGCCAAGGGACTCGGGCTTGCCGCCGTTCAGGCCGGGCTGAATCTCCGCCTCTTCGTCACCAACCCGATCGGTCAGCCCAGTGGCGAGGAGATCTACGTCAATCCCGAAATCCTCGAAATGCGCGGCGCCGTGGACCATGAGGAGGGGTGTTTGTCGCTGCCGGACGTCGTCGCGCCCCTGAAACGGGCTCAGTGGTGCAGGATTCGTGCGTTCGGGCTTGACGGTGAGCCCTTCGAGCAGGAGGCCACTGATCTGCTGGCCCGCGCGTGGCAGCACGAGATGGATCACCTCGACGGCGTGCTGATCTGTGATCGCATGTCGCCGACGGCCAGGATCGCCAACCGGCGCCTGCTCAAGGACCTCGAGCGCAAGTACGAGAAACGGCGGTCCGGAAGCGGTCGCATCCGCGTGCCCTGAGGCGAGACCTTGAGCGCCACGGCTCGGGAGCGGTCGGCGACCTCGGCCAACGAGATCGAGATGCGCATCATCTACTTCGCTTCCGGCCAGATCGCCATCCCTTCCTTTCGTTGGCTCATGAATTCCCCACACCGGGTCGTCGCCGTCGTGACCCAGCCCGACCGACCCGCAGGACGCAAGCGGCGCCTCGCCCCGACCCCCGTCAGGCAATTCGCCCTCGAGACGGACGTCGAGGTAATCCAAGCCGAGGACGTCAACGATCCAGACGTCGTGGCCGGCTTGCTGGGTCGACGCGCCGATCTCGGCGTCTCGATGTCCTTCGGTCAGAAGATCCGCCCCGAGCTGCTGGACGGCATGCCCGGCGGGTGTCTCAACATCCACCCATCGTTGCTGCCCAAGTGCCGCGGCGCCGCGCCGGTCAACTGGACCATCATTCGCCGCGAACAGAGAACGGGCGTGACCGTCTTCCGGCTCACCGACAGAATGGACGGCGGTCCCGTGCTCACGACGCGCGAAACGGCGATCAAGCCCAACGAAACGGCGTGGGAGTTGGAGGCCCGCTTGGCCGGTATCGCCTGCGACGCCCTCGATGGCGCCCTGGCGCAGATCGGGCCGGATGGCCCCCCGCCTGGTCAGCCGCAAGACGACGCCCTCGCGACCACAGCGCCCAAGCTGACCAAGGAAATGGGACGCATCCACCTGGACCAGCCCGCCGCAGACCTCGTCGCTTGGGTCAACGGGTTGTATGACTGGCCGGCCGTCCAAGTGGCGTACGTCTCCCGCGACGGTCAACGGACCCAAGTCCGGCTGGCGCGGGCGTCTCTGAGCGAGGAGCGGGGCGGAGCCCCGGGCCAGTCCCCTGGGGCCATCCTCGACGACGGCTCGATCGCCTGTCTGGACGGGGCGATTCGTATCCTGGAGATCCAGCCGGCCGGCGGTCGGATCATGTTGTGGCAAGACTTCGTCAACGGGCGTCGCGTCCAGGCCGGTGATCGCTTCGAGTCGCTCGGGCCTCTCGGTGGGGACTGATCTGACCGGTCCCAGATGCGTTCCGTTGGCTTCGTGTCCTTCGATATGACCGACGTAGACCCGCCCCAAACGCACGCGACCGACGCGCCGGGCCGTGACCGCGCCACGACCTGCCCCATGTGTGGCCATTCCCAGCCTCGTCCCCAAGCTCCGATGAACGGCTTTGGGATGCTGGCGTGTCCTCGCTGCCACGGACGGTGGGCGGTGTGTACGGCCGGTGACCTGCCCGACTACAACGCCGACTACGAATCCGCCGATCACCTCGTCTACCGTCGGTACGCACAGGAGCTCCGTCAGATCCAGGACGGCGGCCAGCCGCCCCTCTACTGGTTCCAGCGGCGACAGCTCGACCGCATCTCCCCCTTCGGGCAGCGCCGTCTGCTGGAGATCGGTTGCGGAAACGGGATGTTCTTGCTGGCGGCACGTCGCGCCGGCTGGGACGCCGTCGGGCTGGAGGTCGCCAAGCATGCCGCCGAGCTGGCCGCCGAGACGAGCAGCTGCCCCGTGCACGTCGGTCGCCTCGACGATCTGACCATCGACCGCCCCGCCTTCGAGGTCATCAGCGGCTTCGAGATCCTCGAGCACGTCCTGGACCCCCTGGGCGAGCTGCGGGCCATGGCCGCCGCCCTCATGCCCGGCGGCATCCTCACCCTCAGCGTCCCGAACGACCGCAGCCCGCACACCCGCGCCCCCACCGATCCGGAGGGCAATCCCCCTTACCACATCAACTTCTTTGCGCCCCGAACGCTCCTCACCGTCCTGCAGGACGTCGGGCTCGAGCGCCTGTGGCTCTATGAAAAACCGTTTGCCTGGACGGAGGCCCATTCCTCCTTCCGGACCCGCTTGCTCATGCTCCCGTGGCTCGTCTTGGCCGGCTATGTCCTCGGACGCAAGGGCAGCCGTCTCGTTGCTTGGGCCCGCAAACCGCCCGCGCCATGAATGCACCCACCCAGGTCGAGGACGCACCGCGCGCGACAGAATGGACGCGAGCGGATGACGCACTGGCGGAAGGACATCGCACGATCTTCGGGCACGGGCGGATCAGAGACGCGACCGTCAGGGAGCGTTCGGCCAGCCCGATCATGCCAGGATCGGGCTGACGCGCTGCGCGAACGAGCAGACGGCGGCGGATCTGCTGTCGTGTCCCGTATGTGCAACTCAGCCACACCAGCGTGACCGCTGGCGTGAACGCTCCCTGACGGTCGCGTCTCTGATGGGGGGATGAGCGCACCGTGCCGCGACGACATTTGTCAAAGGGTCGAGGGGGCGTGTAAGATAACGGGTTCCAAGACGGGGCAGCCTATGTCAGACCTGTACGATCGTCGGCGATATCTGAGTGTCTTCACCGCCAACCGCATGCCCCATCTCTTCACGGACGTGCTGGTCATCGGTGGAGGTATCGCGGGGCTTCGTGCGGCCATCCAAGCTGCCCGATACGGCGACGTCCTCGTCCTCACCAAAGGCGACGCCCTCCAATCCAACACCGCCTACGCCCAGGGCGGCATCGCGGCGGCACTCACCCAGGACGACTCCTGCGAGCGACACATGGCCGACACGCTTCGCGTGGCCTGCGGCATAGGCGATCATCACATGATCGAGATGCTTGTCGGCCGAGGGCCGGCCGAGATCGAGCAACTCCTCGCCTGGGGGGCACGGTTCGACGTCGAGGACGACGGGCAGCTCAGTCGGGGACGCGAGGGCGGACACGGTCTGGCGCGCATCCTCCACGCCGACGGCGACGCCACTGGGCGCGAGCTGGCCCGCGTGCTGATCGAAACGGCCGCTGCGACGCCCAGGATCCGCACCTTCGACAACTGCTTCACCATCGATCTGGTCACCCTCGACGGCGTTTGCTGCGGCGCGACGACCCATCACCCGAAGTACGGCCACCAGCTGATCTGGGCCAAGCAAACCATCCTCGCCAGCGGCGGCGCAGGCCGGCTGTTTCGCGAGACCACCAATCCCGAGGTCGCCACCGCCGACGGCGTGGCCATGGCCTACCGCGCCGGCGCCGTCCTGCGCGACATGGAGATGGTTCAGTTCCATCCCACGACCCTCTACCTCGCCGGGGCCACCCGCGCGCTGATCTCCGAGGCCGTCCGCGGGGAGGGCGCGCACCTCGTCGACCGGGATGGGCGGCGGTTCATGACCGATTGCCACACGGACGCCGAGCTCGCCCCACGCGACGTCGTCAGTCGCGCCATCCTCACCGAGATGGCCCGCACCGACGCGCCCTGCGTCTTCCTCGACGCCAGGCACATCGACCGCGACCGCTTCGCCGCGCGCTTCCCCACGGTCTCCAGACTGTGCCGGCAGTTCGACATCGATACCGCATGCGACTTGATCCCCGTCCGCCCCAGCGCGCACTACATGATCGGCGGGCTGCTCGTCGACATCGACGCCCGCACGACCATCGAAGGTCTGCTCGCCTGCGGCGAGGCGGCCTGCACCGGCGTCCACGGCGCCAACCGACTCGCCAGCAACTCTCTGCTCGAAGGCCTCGTGTTCGGCGCCGTTGCAGGACAGGCCGCCGGCGAAGCACTCGCCACCTGGTCCGCCAACGGTCATCCCAGCAGGATCAGCAACACCACGGCCCCCTCTGAGCGCGTCGAGCTCGACCTCGAGGACATCCGGAACAGCCTCCGCGCCCTGATGACACGAAGGGTGGGTATCGAACGCGAGCAGACCCGCCTCGACGAGGCCATCCAGAACATCGACTTCTGGGGCCGCTACGTCATGGACAAGACCTTCGACGACCGCTACGGCTGGGAAAGCCAGAACATGTTGTCCGCCGCCCGCCTCATCGCCTACTCCGCTCGCCACCGGACCGAATCGCGCGGCGTGCATTTCCGCCAGGACTATCCCGACACCGACGACGTGCACTGGCGGGTCCACACCACCCTCCGCCGCGGGCCCGACGGCCCGGAGATGGACACCCAACCCGTGCAGGCGCCCGCTGGCTGATCCCACTGCAGGGGACGACCCCCACGTCGAGCCATCTTCGGCCCGCTCGCGCCGGCTCCCGGAGCCGAGCACGAGTGGGAAGGTCCCCCGCGATCGGCTATAGTCGAGTGTAATGATGTGCTAGGAGAAGGCCTGCCCGGTCGCGTCCTGCTTGACGGTACAGACCTCGACAATCACCCAGATTCCGACGGCCAGGTTGGGTATCCCCAACAAGAGGATGCCGAAGAGAGACAGCAGGAGTTGTGCCAGGCCCTTGCCCGAGTATCCAGCGTAGAAGTTGTGGATCCCCAAGCCCCCCATGAACAGACCCAGCAAGATATACGCCACGCGACTCTTGCCCGACTTCCTGACCGCCACAGATGGGACCTGGGGTACCTGGGGAGGGGGCGTGGCCACCGGGAGTGGGTCAAGGGTCGTGTCGTGGACGTCAACACGCTCCCCGCAGAAATGGCACTTCTTGGCGTTGGCCTCGATATATTCCGCGCAGTATGGACACTCCATCATCCTTTCGGCCATCCGATCGGCACGCTCCGCCTCGGCGATCACGCGGAAATCCACGGCTCCCTCTTCATCTTCGCTCGGGTTCGGCTCGGGCGGCTTCATCGTCGAAGGGCTTACCATCCCCTCGACTGGGGCCTCGGGGGGTTCCCTCGCAGGGGAACTGCCAGCCCGGACCTGCACCGGCGCGGAATCGGGTTGAGCCGCCTCGGTCACCGTGAAGGGCTGCTCACAGCGTTTGCACTTCGCCTTTCGCCCCACAGCCTGCTCGGAAACCCGGAACATGGCCGAACAATGCGGGCACTGCGTACGAATGGCCATGACACCAACTCCCCTTGACGGTGCGTCTGCATATGTGTCGAGAAGAGGGACAGATTCAAAGGATGGTAGTGAGGCACTCCAGAACGTGTCAACACATGGCATCTTGGACATGAACGCGCACGTCATCGAATCCCAGGCTGAGAGTTGACGATGCAGAGGGGGATATCCCCCAGAAGCTAGACCGCTTGCAGCCGAGGATTGGAGCGTGTTGCATGGCCGCTCTCGGTTGTGCGGTCTGGGGTCGCTCTGCCGAATAGGACCACCTCATGAAACCGTTTGGGGATTGATGTAGACAGCTCAGGCCGGGGGGGGCACACGCGGCTTGAATCCCAGAAGCCCAGTGAAGCTGCCGAAGATCGTCAGGTACAGCCTGTAGATCGCGGAGAATAGCTCGGCCATCGGGCCAATCAGGATGATTACTGGTCCGTACATGAGGGCCAACATGCAGCCTGCTCCCTCGCCCATTGCTCGCATGCTGTCGCGCATCCACCCGAATAGACGGGAGTACAGGACGCTCAATCCAGGGACGACGACAAAAGCAACGACGATTCCCAAGGCGACATTCCTCAGCAGCGTCGCGCCCGTCAGCTGGGCGAGGGCTAGTACGATGACGAAGACAACGCTGAAGGCCGCCATACCGCAGAAGTAGATGACGTATTCGTTGACCGCCTTGGCTCCCTGGACGGTCGTTTGGACAGGCGAGTCGCTCGCCGGATTGAGACCGCAGCAGGGACACGGGACGACGTCCCGACCCATCTGGGTCCCACACGACGGACACGATAGGTCGTTCGTGGGAGGATCGGCGCCTTCCCCGACCAGTTGATACACGTCTGCGTCGGTGGGTTCGGGGCCCGAGTCGGCCGCGAACCCGTGGGCATCAAGACGCTTCCCGCAGAAGCGGCACTTCTTCGCCTTCGCTTTGATGGTCTTTGCGCAGTGCGGGCACTTCTTTGTCGGCGCAATTACGCCGAAGTCCACAGCTTCCCCGCCGTCCTCGCTCGGCCCCGTCGCAACGGCGCTGCCGGCGCCGGCCTTCGCCGGTGCAGGGGGGGACTGAGCCCCCTCGGTCACCGTGAAGGGCTGCTCACACCGTTTGCACTTCGCCTTCCGGCCCAAGGCCTGCTCGGAGACCTTGAACACGGCCGAACAGTGAGGGCACTGCGTACGGATGGCCATGAAGCCGACTCCCCTCGATGAGACAGCTGCATTTGCTTGGAGAAATCGTGTGGATCAGGAGGATACTAGCGGGTCGCTCAAGAACCTGTCAAGAACCGGCACAGGTTTGCAGAACGGCAACGCCCTTGCGAGAAGCGGCACGCGTTCGTCGCCTCGATCAATGCGCCATGGCGTCGCGCATATAGGCATCCGCGTCACTGAATTCCTCGATCTCGGTGTAGTACAGCGCGGTCGCCTCGATGTCGTTGACGCGGACGAATTCGTGCACCGCACGGATCACGCCGAGGCGCTGCGCCCGCGGCGCGATCTGGAAGACGAACACCCACACGATCAGCAGGGAGATCACGAAGTTCCGCCATCGGCGATACGTATCGCCCCGACCGTGCGGGCGTGTCGGTGCTTCATCGTTTTGTCCGGCGTTCGGGTTGCTCATCGTTGCCGTTCGGATCAGATCTTTGCCGTGATCTCCTTGAAGATCACGAAGAACATCAGGTACGCCACCGCGAGCGTGAGGATGAGGTTCAGGCTCTGGCCGCATACGTAGAGGATCACCGTCCTGCCGCCCGCGAGGTACTTCTTGAACTGCCGGAAATCGCTCTCCAGACCGATGCTCACGAACGCCAGGCAGAAGAACCACCCGCGGAAGTGCTTCGTGAACCCGCGGATCACGCCGTTGTCGATCATCGTATAGCCGACGTCCGCTCCCAGACTCTGATAGAGGATCGACATCACGATCGACGCGATGATGAAGCCGATCACGAACTTCGGGAAGCGATGCCAGATCTCCATCGCGCCGACGCGCGTCCCCTCCGTGCGATCCACCTTCGCACACCAGTAGAGGGCGACGCAGAACGCGATCACCCCGATCAGCACGTTCTGAATCATCTTGATGGTGGCCGCGACGTACAACGCCCGCTCCCCCAGGAACGCGCCCGCGGCCGCCACTGCGCCCGTCGCGTCAATCGTGCCCCCCATCCACGCCCCGCCCAACACGTGATCCATGCCCAGCGCGTTGAGCGTCTGCGGCATGAGGATCATCATGATCGACGTGAAGACCAGCGACATCCCGACGGCCAGCGTTAGCTCCTCCTTCTTCGCCCTGCAGGCCGCCGCCGTCGCGATCGCCGCCGAGACCCCACACACCGACACCGCCGACGAAATCGTGATGTTCAGCGTCTTCGACGCAATCTTTAGAAGCTTCAGCCCGAACCAGTACGTTCCCACCAGCACGAGCGGCGTGACCACCCAGGCCACGAAGATCCCGGGAATCCCGATCTGCACGATCTTGCCGAACAAGATCTCGCCCCCCAGCAGCACAAGCCCCGTCTTGATGTAGTACTCGGTCTTGACGGCTCCCTTCAGCCATCCGGGCGTCCCCACCGTGTTGCTGATGATCAGCCCAAACAGGATGGCCCAGGCCGCGTACCCAATGCCGTACTCCTTCATCGTCGCCTGGCCCTCGAACAGGTACGCCAGCACGGCAATCAGAAAGACAACCGGGAAGGCGGCCGCGAACTTCCCGAACGACTGCCCCATGAACCTCGCCCCCACGCCGAAGAGCACGGCCAAGAAGGCGCACAGACCGATCAGATAGGGAACCTGGTTGTAGGGTTTGGCGCTCTTGACCTTCTTGCCCGCCGCCGACGCGCCCTGTTTCACCTCACGCCACTTGGCGATCGAGGTCCTCGCCTGCTCGTTGAGCTGCTCGTCCTTGTATCCCGCACGTTTGGCGTCCGCGTCAGCCTTGCTCGCCCGGGTCAGACACGCATCCGCCTCGGACTTGACGGTCGCGAGTTTCGCCTCGGCCTCCTGTCGTTTCGCGGCGGCCCCCGCGTCGGACATGACAAAGGCGTCCAGCGGGTTCGAACGCCACCCATGCGGCTTGCTCAGCCACTTGGTGATCGCCTTGGCGTAGCTCTCGCCGGTCGCCTTGATCTTCTTCTTGTCTTCGCTGGCCTTGTACCAGGCAACCGTGCGGTAGGGCGCCGAGGCCGCCTCCTGCTTCCTCGTCGCGTTGGCCTTGTCGATCGTATCCTGCATCCCATCGGGCGGTCGCGGCAAGAACGTCAAGAAGGCCACAGCGATCAAGATGAAGCCAAGCCAGATCGCCCAGTAGTCTTCCCTTCTAATCAGATCCGACCATCGGCTCTTGCCCGCCTCCTCAACCACGATCCTGGATGCATCGTCCTCAACCTGTCTGTCGTCAGTCATCGGATGCTCCCGCCGGGACGACGTCGCCCGGCTTCACGGAGCCTGGGCACGCTCCCGCCCGAGTCGATGGTAGCATAGGAGAGACCTCTCGGGGAAGGGCGAGCCGGCCCGGTCCATTCAGAACGCGCCTTCAGCTCGAGCGCCATTGAAGCGATCGCCGGCAGAAGGCAGTATCCGGCACGACGGCGCACTATTCTCTGGACGGCCCATACCGGATCAATAGACTGCCGTTGCGCTTCGGGATCTCGACGTGGAAGGCCCGTAGCGTCTCGCCTGTCACGGTCTCCTCTCGCGCCACCTCGTAGTCGTAGTGATGCCGCAACACGTACCGCCGCCCAGGCTTCACGCCGCGAAACGACACGTCCAGCGCGCGGTAGGGCGAGTCCTTCCGACGGAAGAAACAGGCGAACCCGTCGTCTTGCTCGGGGCGGTGATACTGGTACCCCACCCATGCCTTGGGATCGACCGAATTGTCGGTCAGATGCCACAGATCGCCCAAGAAGAATGGCCGGAGCGCCTGCGCCTCCGCGACCGCCCGTCGGAGCTGGTCGTGCGAGAAGTCGTCCTTGCGCATGTCCCAATACGGGATCGGCCCGCCAACGTTCGCGCTCCGCCAGTAGTATGGATCGGCCCGCCAGGCCGGGCCCGCATGGAGCGGCATGAACATGCTCAGCCCCATGACCATGCCCTGGTCCCCGATCGGATCGCCCCGTCGGACGTTGTTGTCGTTGTAGTCCGACCGCCACATCGGGATCGACCGCATGTTCGTCTCCAGGTCGATCCGACGCCCACCGCTCGCGCAGTTGTCAATGAAGATATGCTCGAACCGCCGCAGGATTTCGTCCCACATCTGGTACAAACCCGTCACACAGCGGATCTCCGTCATGCCTTGACGGTCGGCCGCGTCGGCCGCCCTCCAGTACGCCAGCGGGTCGATGTTGTGGTCGATCCGCAGCACGTCCATGTCGTAGGCCTCGATGCACTGACACAGGTAATCGGTCATCCACTTCCGCGCCTCGGTGTTGCCCAGATCGAACACACCGCCACGCTTGTTGCCGATCCGCAGGACCCAGTCGGGGTACGTCTTGTCGATGTGCGTGCCGGGCCCGACGCGCTCGGGCTCGAACCACAAGATGAACTTCATGCCGAGCTCGTGCGTCAGATCCGACAGCGGCCTGATGCCATGCGGGTAGTCCTTCTTGCGGATCGTCTGGGCGATTGGGATTGCCCAGTTGCCCACACCGTCGGGGAAGTAGCCCTCAAACCAGTACGCGTCCAGCCAGTAACCCTCCAGGCCTGCCCGGTGCGTGGCCCGGATGATGTCCGTCTGGTTGCGTTCGTTCGAGTTCCGCAGCTCGTCGTAACTCGACGGGTGCGCGATGATGGGATAGACCAGCTCGCCCTTGATCCGCGGCAGGTAGTGTTTGACCGCGACCTGCCGGTACAGGTTGTGACCGCGCTGAGGGTCGTCGCCGTCCCAGTACACCAGCAGGATGCGGGGCAGACGGATGGTCTCGCCCGGGCGCAGCGTGGTCCGGATCAGCTCCATGCCGGCCTTGATCCGGACGCCGCCGTCCCGAACGACGCGCGCCCGCCACTGCCCCGACCACCCGATCGCGACGAACACGCCACCCTCCTGCCACTGCACCTTGAAGAACGGCAGCACCCCGTTCGAACTTCGCCCGCCCCTCGGCGCAAAGGCGACGGGCCGACCCGCGTCGAGCGGCTCGTCGATGGGCTGGAAATCGTCGGCCGCGCACGCGCTGCCCTTCGACTTCCGGACCATCACCCAGTCTGCGGGCGATATCGGCCAGACGGCGTCGAGCGTGTCGACCTGTTCCAGAATCGGCGTGTCGGCATTCCCCTCGTTGCGAAACCGCAGGACCAGATCGACGGCCGGGAATTCGTCGAACAGAATCCCCTCTGCCGAACAGACCAGGCCCGTCTTCGGATCCTTGTACGTCACCGTCCGCCTTGTCCGCGTCGCATCGATCCGCTTGTCGGTCACCGTCCGCGCCCACCCGCCCAGGAACTCAGAGGATGGCTTGCCGTCGTAGACAAACGAGAACGGGATCTGCGGCCTCATCTCGCGCAGCAGGGGCATCTCGTCCAGCAGCATCTCGGTCCCATCCTTGTAGATTACCTTGGCGTTTCCCCAGACGGACTGGTCGTGCGACCGGTTGCCGGCGTCGCCGACGCGGAGCTCGAACTCGGTCGCGCCCTTCAGCGGCACGTCGATGGCCTTCGGCGTGTTCTTCAGCGTCAGGACCTCGGTATGGAAGACCTCGCGTCCGCCCGCCGCGACATGGAACGTCGCGCTGCCGTGTCCGCGAGTCTGCCCCGATCGCGTGCTCGGATTGTTGTCGATGCCGACCAGGGCGGTGAACCGATCGGCCGGCTTGCCGAGCACGATGCGCAGGTGGCTGGGCGCATCCACGTAGATGCCGTGCTCAACCCGCCGCGTCCCCAGCGTGATGGGTTGGCCCCACCCGTTCTCGTTGAACTTCGTGTGGTAGGAGGCGTGCAGGATCGTGATGCCTGGGCGCTGCTTGGCAATCCGGGGCTCGCCGGTTGGCAGGAGCAGGCCGACCCACCGATGCATCCGTTCCAGTTCCACAGGACTCGGCGTCACCGCGGGACAAACGCCACCGGCACACACCGTCAGAAGAACCGTCCAGGTCGGGCCTGACCTGGGCCACGCTCGGCTTGTACGATCATCGACCACAGTTTCCTCCTGGCTGGCTGGTTCCGGTTCGCTACTCAGTTTCCTTCAGGAACGTCTCATACAGTTCGACCGCGCGCGCCTCCGTGATTCCGCGACCTACGACGAGGCGCGATCGCGCCCGCGCGACCTTCCCCGCCTTCAGGTCGCCGCCAAACAGCGAGAAGTACATCGAACGATGGCCGGCCACGCCGTCCGGCGGGGTCTTGTTGTAGGGCATGAGCACCGCGAAGCACTCATCCGGACGCGCCATCAAGACGAACGTTATGTCGTTCTTGGCGTCGTGCATCAGGCCCAGCGGCGCGACCAGGAACCGCGTGACCGACCACTGAACCGGACTGTGCCCCTGCTCCCACCGCCCGTCGTAGATCATCCGGGCCGCGTGCAGGTCGCGCGGATAGGCCAGATACGTCCCGATCACCAACGGGTTGCACACCGGCGCCAGGAAATACGGCTTGCCCGCCTCAAAGCGCGGCGCCTTGACGTAGACCTGGTTCTGGAAATCCCGGTTGAAGTAACTCGACAGGAAGATCTCGAATTCCGGTAGGTCGATCTGCGGCTTGACGGCCGTCACCAGATCAAGCGTGTCCGGACGCGACCAACGAAACGTGGCCGTCGTCTCCACGGGGTGGTCGTCCTTCCCAGGCCAGTGGACCTGCACCGACCCGTCGTCCAGACGCTTGGCGGTCTTCGGCCAACCACGGAACGTATCGCCCCGCTTCATGTCCCCCCAACGCTTGCCCGACGAGAACAGCCGGTAGAAGCTCAGGATTCCGGGGTTGCCGCCTCCGTAGGCGAGTTCCCTGCCCGTCTTGACGTCGGCGAACGTCGGAATGCCCTGACTCTTCGCGTCCGCGCGGAGCTTGCCCCGCACCACGCCGGTGTCGAAGGCAAACCATCCCTCCCCCGTCGCCTTGAAGGTCAGGTCGGGCGACGCGCCGGCCCCTCCCGTTCCCACCAGCCCCAGAACCGCCATCGCAACCGAACCCACACTCATGACTCGTGTCTCCTTGCGCCAATGCCCCACGCCGGTCCGTATCCTCCCACGAGCGCCAGTCCGGTCAAGCGGCACGCGGGGCTATGCGTCGACGACGAACTGACGCACCTGCTCGATGGTTCGCGCGCCGCTGGCGAGCAGGGCGTCGATTCGGTCCGTGGCTCGTTCTGCCTCCTCGGCGGTGACCAGGGATGAGGGCTCTGCAGGCTCGATCCGGCCATCCCGGTTCATGCTGTACACCAGCCGTGGTGGGCCGGACGGTGCTGGCTCGTAGACCGTGGCGATCCGCCGCTGGGCCGATCCCCACCGACCTCGCACGTGCAGGAACAGCATCAAGCCGAACCGGTCGAACACCTCTGCCGGCACCGGGTTGTCGACGCAGATTTGGTGACGCGCTTGCTCGATCGTGTCCGCGTGCAGGTTCGTCGCCACGAGGTGGCCCGACGACGGGAGACGGAACAGATCCGTCAGCACCGCCCCCCACAGATACGCGTAGTAGTAGCCCGCGCCGATCTCGTGACAGATATAGCATCGCCGCGACGACTGATCGCTCAACGCCTGGTGGACCACTTCGTCGCCGTCCGCCGGCACGAGCTCGACGTCCGCCGGGACGAAGTTCAGCAACGCCCCCATGACCGTGGTCTTGCCCGCCCCGCCAGGCAGCGCGCCAACCATAACCGAGCTGCCCTTGTGGATCGATGCCAGCAGGTAGCCCGCCAGCTCGACCGTGACGGTCCCGGCATCGATCAGGTCCACGATCGACAGCATCCGACCGCCACGTTGATTGCAGCGGTCGATCTCGCGGCAGTGGCGCTGGATGTCCTGTTGGCAGCTTCGTTCCATATGGGTGGTCCTCGCACACTTCACGAAACGCAAGCCTAGGCAAACGACATCGGGTCAACGTCCACGATGAGCCGCTTGACCCGCACGGCCTGGAGCGTCTTGCCCCGGATTTCATCGATCACCCGCTGCATCTGGTCGGCCGTCCGTGCCCGCAGCAGCAATTCGTATCGATACAGCTGGCGCTCGCGCTGCACGGGACAGCGTTCTGGTCCGTCGCATCGCAGTTGCGCCCCGGCGGTCGCCGCCGCGTTGCGGATGGCCTCGGCGAGCTGGCCGGCCTGATCGCGGACCTTCGAGTCGACCGGGTCGCTCAGCACGATTCGCGTCATCCGCCACACGGGGGGCAGCCTCAGCTTGGTGCGGATGGCCAACTCCTGTTCGGCGAACGCGCCGAAATCTCCGCCGACGGCCAGACGGATCGGGGGCAGGTCCGGCGCCTGGGTCTGGACGATGACGGTTCCCCGTCCACGGGCGCGACCGGCCCGACCCGCCACCTGCGTGATCAACTGGTACGTCCGCTCCGCCGCACGAAAATCAGACACCATCAGCGACGTATCCGCATTGATCACCCCGACGAACGAGACCCGCGGGAAGTCCAGCCCCTTGGCGATCATCTGCGTCCCGACCAGGACGTCCAGCCGACCCGCCTCGAACTCGCGGATCAGCGATTCGTACTGTTCGCTGCGAAGCATCGTGTCGCTGTCGGCCCGCTTGACGCGGGCCTGTGGAAACCTGCGGCGGAGCTCCTCCTCCACCCGCTCGGTCCCCATACCGAAGCGCAGCGGCGTGCCACCGCAGCTGCTGTCCGGACAGACGTCGGGCGCCGGTTCTCGCGTCGCGCATCGATGACATTGCACCGCCCCCGTCGCCTTGTGGAGGACCAGGTGGCTGTCGCATCGCGGGCACGTCGCCGTCCACCCGCATCGCGGGCAGAACAGGTAGCTGGCGTACCCCCGACGGTTTAGCAGAAGGACCGCCTGCTCGCCCTGCGCCAGCGTCTCACGAAGCTGCTGGGTCATCGGCTCGCTGAGCACGCCGAACCCTCGGCGGGCCTCCGCGGCTCCCTGGATGGGCACGACGCGGATCAGCGGCATGGGCAGGCCGGCCACACGCTCCGGCAGCTCGATCACTTCATAGTGGGCCAGACGACGGGCATTGTGCCACGTCTCCAGCGACGGCGTAGCCGATCCCAACACCACGGGGATCGACGCCTGCCGTGCCCGGACGATCGCCGCGTCGCGAGCGTTGAACCGCGGGGCTTGAAGATTCTTGTAGCTGCCGTCCTGCTCCTCGTCGACCACGATCAGCCCCAGCTCGGGCGTCGGGGCGAAGACCGCGCTGCGCGTGCCGATGACGACACGTTTCCGACCCGACGCGATGTCGGACCAGACCAGCGACCGTTGCACGCCCGTCAGTCCGCTGTGGATGACGGCCACGTCGCTGAACCTCCGGGCGAGTCGGTCCACCAGTTGCGTGGTCAGGGCAATCTCCGGCACGAGCATGATCGCCTGCCGACCTCGAGCCACGACGTCCCGGATCGCGTGCACGTACACCTCCGTCTTGCCGCTGCCGGCCACGCCAAACAAGAGCAGCGAGCGAAACTCGCCGCTCTCAACCGCCCCGCGGACGGCGTCGACGGACCGCCGCTGCTCGGGGTTCAGCTCGAACGCCGGTTCCTCCAGTGGCTGGTCGAAGTCGGGGCCCGGTTCGGGCTGCCGCGCTTCTTCAATGACCACCCAGCCACGCCGGACGGCCGTCTGGATTGGCGCGTCGCTGCACCCCGCCGCCGCCTTGAGCTGCCCCACCTCGACCGGCTCGTCCAGCCCGGTCAGGTGCTCGATGACCAAACGTTGCTTCGGGCCGATCCGCTGTCCCTCAGCTTCGATCTGGCCAGGGGATTTCGCCAGCCGCGCCAGACGGATCTTGCGGAAGCCGCTCCGCCGCCAGACGGGATCGGGAACCATGGCCTCCAGGGCCTTGCCGACGGGACAGCAGTAGTAGCGCCCGATCCACCGTCCCAGCTCAACGAGCGCGGCGTTCAGCACCGGTCGCTCATCCAGAACGCGGAGCACGGGCTTCAGCGTGTTGGTCCACGGTTCGGCGCTGCGCCCCAGACAGAAACCCACGGTCGGTCGATTCCGTCGGCCCAACGGGACCTCGATGCGCAGGCCCGGCTGCACGGAATTCGTCAGCTCCGGCGGCACGACGTAGCTGTAGATCTTGTCGGTTGGCGCCACCGGGGCCACCTGCACCACCGGCTGGTCCTTGGACGTCGGCGGATCTGGGTGCAGGGAGGGCAGATAGGGCTGATGGTTTACACGGGCCACGACGCGCTCTTTCCAGGCATATCAGATCGCGCGATTGTGGCTTGTGGATCTGTGGAGGTCAACCTGGCGCTTGCATTCACCCGCAAGGGGCTCGGGCCAGCACGGGCTTGGCCCTAGGGAAACAAAAAGACGGAGGCTGCCCTTCTGGGCAACCTCCGCAGAAGAAAGCAAGTCGTGCCAATCCGGTCCAGGCTACTGCCCGACAGGAACCGGGCCGAAGGGATCGTTCGGGATGGCCTGCTCAATCTGCATGCCCACCCACTGGCCCGCGGCCGCGTTGAGCAAATCAATAAGCGCGCTCATGATGGGCGTAGCCCGCGGGTTCGGATCGCGAGTGATCTCCGTAGCGGCCCGCTCGAAGAAGCTGTTGACAAAGGGGGCGCCGAACGTGTCGTACGCGTTGCCGAGGAGCGTCTCCTGTGTGGCACCGCTTGGACAGGCCAGCGGGATGAACGGCAGCGTGCCCGTGGTCATGACCGTGATCCACACCAGCATTCGCTTGCGAGCGATCGATCTCATGGGTCCTTCCTTCCTCAGATCTCTGCGCCGCCGACCAACCCCAAGCCGGCAGACCGCCATGATTCCAGTCAAGCCGTTCTACAGCCGCTACCCAGGCGTGCCCCGTTCGAACGCGCTGAACGGGTTGATCAGGCTAAGATTGTCTATGATTATGGTCCTGAGCGTGTTAAACCCGAAGTTGATTTCCGCCTGAACCTGTGGATCGCCCGTTGGATTCGCGCTGGCGGTGACTTGGTCCTGCGCAATCCCCGTCAAGGCAAAGACCGCCTGGTTCATCAGCGCCTGTCGCTGCGCCTGGGTATCCCCGCAGCCATACCCCCAGGAGAGGGGGGCTACGCCACAGGCGATTACCGCCAGCGTCCTCAGGCATCGTCTAAAGGAAAACCTCCTCATCGCTCTGTTCTCCTTGCAGTCTGGCTTCTTGCGGTTACGGGCGGTATCGCTGCCTCAGCCGCCGCGGGCCGTTCAGACGACCCCATGTTCCGTACAACACGCAGCACCCATCTCCCGAGGCCCAGACGCCAACAGCCCCCTTGGCCTTCATGTCAGGATGGGCATCGAACGAATTGACCGCCCTCCGCCGACTCCCCGCGCCATGGAGACTCGGCCCGGAACGGCCTGATCGGGCGTAGCCTACCGCCCTGCGCTGCGGATCTTGTACCCGAAACCCAGGTCGATTGCAAGCAGCGATTCCACTGAAAAATCTGAAAACTTTTTGCCGTCATCGAGACCCACTCGCCCCCAGCCCGCCCAGGGACGGGCCTCCGGAGGTCCCCCGCCCGGGCGTCGGGCCCTGGGGCAGAGGGACCCGCGCCCAAGGACGCGATCAAGGCCCCGAGCTCAGACCGTACTTGGCGATCTTGTCGCGGAGCGTGGTTCGCGGGATTCCCAGAATCTGGGCCGCCTTCGCCTGGTTGTAGTCCGATTGCACCAGCGCAGACTCGATCATCCGCCGTTCGATCGTGGCCACCGTCTCGGTCAGCCCCTGGCCCGCTTGGGCGAACGGGATGACGTGCTCTCCGCCGCCCCCCTCGTCGGTCAGGGGTGGCAGGTGCTCTGGACGGATCTGCCCTCCGCCGCAAAACGCCAGCGCGCGTGTGACCACCTGCTCGAGCTCGCGGACATTTCCTGGCCATGAGTACCCCACCAGCAGATCCAGCGCGTGGGGCGAGATGGTCGGCCGCTTGCCGTCCGGGCCGACCGTCCCGTGAATCTCGATGAACTCGGCCACCAACACCGGCACGTCTTCTCGTCGGTTCCTCAGCGGCGGGAGGGTCAGGCTGACCGCGGTGAGCCGGTAGTACAGGTCTCTTCGGAATCGGCCCGCCTCCACCAGCTCGCGGAGATCGGTCCTGGTCGCGCACACCAACCGAGCGTCGACGTGCATCGGCACGTCGCCCCCCACGTGCTCGATGGTCTGTTGTTCCACGGCCCGCGACACCTTGACCTGGGTCTCGAGTGGGAGATGGTCCACCTCGTCGAGGAAGAGGGTCCCGCCGTCGGCCTGCTCGAACCGACCGGATCTCGCCCGTCCCGACCCGCCGTCCTCCCAACCGAACAGCTCACCCTCGAGCAGCTCGGTGTGCGTGGCGGCGCAACTGAACTTGATCAGCGACTTCCCGCTTCGCCGACTGAGCTGGTGGACGGCCTCGGCCACCATCTCCTTTCCCGTGCCGCTCTCGCCGCAGACCAGAATCGGGCGCTCGCTGTCGGCCACGGTTCGCGTTTGGTGGAAGAGGGTCCGCATCGCGGGGCTCTTGCCGATCAGTCGCCCAACCCGTTCGACGGAACGCGTCTTCTCTTCGCTACGGTCGCCGTCCGGCGCCGAGACGCTTTGCCGATAGGCCAACAGGTGGTCGATCTTGGACAGCAAGACGTCCGTTGTGAAGGGCTTGGTCAGGTAGTCGTAGGCCCCCCGCTTCATGGCCGCCACCGCCGTGTCTACCGTCCCAAAGGCCGTCATCAAAATGACGTGGGCGTCCGGACGGCGCTGCTTGACGTGCTCCAGGAACGTCAGCCCGTCCATGCCCGGCATCTTCAAGTCCGTCACCACCACGTCGACGGATTCGGCGTCGAGAACGTGCAGCGCCGTCTTGGCGTCGGCGGCTTCGTAGACCTGGTACCCCGCCTCGGTCATCTCGATCTGAAGCGTGATTCGCTTGAGGGGTTCGTCGTCGACGACGAGAATGCTTCCCTTGGGGGCTTGCTCAATCGGTTGCATGGTCGCTGAATCCATTCTTCGCGGGACGCGCCAGCGCCAACCCGGCCGGCTCACCGGCTTGGGCCGGCTCGTCGGGGATGGGCAGCTCCACCGTGAAGACCGTGCCCACGTTCGGCGTGCTCTCGACCTCGATCTTGCCCTTGTGTGCCTCGACGATCCGGGCCACCACCGCCAGGCCCAGACCCGTTCCCGAACGCGGTCCTTTGGTCGTGAAGAACGGCTCGAAGATGTTTCCCTGTTGGGCCTCGGGAATGCCGCACCCGGTATCGCTGACCCGAACCTGGACCACGCGACGCACCCGGTCGGGCCCGCCGACCTGAACGGTCAGCCGGCCGCCGTCGGGCATCGAGTCTACCGCGTTGACGATCAGGTTGATGACCACCTGCGTGATCTGCTGCCGGTCCGCCTTGATATAGACCGGACCATCGCCCATCTGCCGGACGAAATCCACCTCCCTGCGGGCGATCTTCGGCTCCAGGAACATCACCGCGTCGTCAATGATCTCGTCCAGCCGCACCGTCGCGATCTGCGGTTGCTCGTCTCGCGCCAACGTCAGCAACCGACGGATGATCATCTCGATCCGGTAGAGCCCGGTGTCCATCAGATCGAGCATCTGGCGGACGCGATGCGGGTCGTCGGCACTGCGCCGAAGCAAGCGACTGCAGTTCTGGATGCCATCCAGCGGGTTGTTCACCTCATGGACGACCTCGGCCGCCAGCTCGCCAATGACGGCCAGCTTCTCGCTGCGCGTCAGTTGCTCCTGGAGTCGGCGCTCTTCCTTGACGGTGTCCTCCAGTCGGTCCGCCATCTGATTGAAGGATCGGGCGAGCTTGGCCAGCTCGTCTCCGGGATAGACCTGGACCCGTTCGGACAGATCGCCGCGCCCGATGGCCTCGGCGGCGCGGCGGAGTCTGCTGATCGACCGGTGAAGCCACCACTTGCTGATCCGCGTCACCCCCCAGGCGCCGACCAGGCAGCAAGCCGTCAGGGATACGACTGGCCATACCGATTCGGGCCAGATCGCGTAGACCGTTACGGCGCCGGCCAAGATGGCGGCGTGGTAACCGACCAGCAACTTGCGCCGGACCCCCATGTGCATCTACCGATCCTCCGCAGTGAACCCAAGGTCGGTCCGGACTCGCAACCGGCGGCGATCGGCCGCGCGCTCTGGCCACCTGCGACCCCAGAGGCTATTATGCCGGTCAGGGTAGGAATTTCAACCAGCCGGATCGAGCCGACCGACCCGACATCCTGAGTCCGGTTCGTGGTTCTGGTTCTGACCGTCTGGGTGGCGAGGACGCTTGGATGCCGACGCCAATCCGGCCACGAATGCTATTCCGCCGAACGGCGGCGCTGACCGTCGTGGTGGCCTTCTGTGGGTGCGAGGATGTCGACTGGGATTGGGAGCGGCAGGAGTGGACCCGTCCCCATCGACCCATCCGTCCAAGCCGGCGTCGCGTCCCGCCGGACTACAATCCGTATCGACCTGACGTCCGCACGGGGTCGCCCCCGACGAAGGCGGGCGCCCGGTCCGGGACGACCGAAGGCGGCGTGAGGACCGATGCGGCCCGGCCCGGCGGCGCCCCCCAGCCAGCTGGGGAGGCCCCGCATGCTTACTACAAGCTCTATCTGATCAGCGGTTCGGCCTCGATGAAGGCGCCGCCGAACAGCAAGAAGATCCGGCTGGAGCGGGCCGACAGCCGGGCAGCCGTCGACGTGCTGCATATGGTTTATCCGTCCATCGGGCCCAGCGGCGGGGAGGATCAGCGCTTCCTTCTGTATCAGCACGAGCCGATGTGGGCGGCTGCTGGGGAGTTCGCGCCCTTGCTGGACTGCCCCGACCGGGCCAAGCCGCCGCCGACCGATCCCGCGGACCCGACGGCGGCGTTCCAGGCGGGCGTAGGACTCGTCTATCGTCTCCGACGACCGGGCCAGCAGACTGACTTCGAGGGGTTCAGGCGGTCCGAACGGCTGATGGCGGCGGCCTACCAGTCCGATCGGGCCTCCGGGCAGCTTCGATGGGGCGCTGCGATGCTCGCTGGGCAGATCGCCGCCGAGACGCTGTCGGAGTTCGCGCGGGCCCAGAAGCACTACGAGCAGGCGCGGGCAGCCGCCCTGCCGGGATCGGTGGAGGCGATGATCGCCGTGTACTACCTGGCGGACACCTGTGTTCACGAAGGGCAGCGCGACCGAGCAGCCCAGATCGCCGAAGGGTTCGCCGAGAAGTTCGCCGCGCACCGCGCCAGCCGCATCTATGAGCGAGCGTCAGCCCTGGCGGGGCCCAGATGACTCGCCGTCGAGCGCTGTGTGGCGCCGCTGACGATCGGTTCCAGGGGGCGGGCCGGCCGTGCCGATGGTACAATGGGTCAAGACGCATCGGGGGTTGTCGGGTGAAGGGCGATTGCAGGAGGACTTCCCATGGCGCGACTGCCTTTCGGCAAGGACATTCCGCTCTCGCTGACCGAGTTCCAGAGCGAGATGAACAACCTGTTTGAGCGTCTTTGGCACAGCGGGGTGACGGCCGGCCCGCTCGACGGACAGGACTGGGCCCCCCCTGTTGACGTTCTCGAGGAAGAAACGCAGTACGTGATCCGGGCCGAGGTGCCGGGCCTCGAGGCAAAGGACATCGAGCTGTCCGTTACCGGTGAGACCGTCACGCTGAAGGGCCACAAGGGCGACGAGCGACGTGAAGGCGATGAGCGCAGCTGTCTGCGACTCGAACGGCGGTTTGGCAGCTTCTCAAGGACGATCCAGCTGCCCGTCGCCGTGGATCCATCCAGTGTCACGGCCGCCTGCAAGCGGGGCGTTTTGGAGGTCGTGCTGGCCAAAAAGGAAGAGCACCGGCCCAAGTCCATTCGCGTGGACGTGAGCGACTGAGTGAGGGCGCGGCATGAAGGACCCCGTCTTGCTCGGCGCGGCGCGCTGACCGCAGGACGACGTGTCTGCCCGTTGAAGTTGAAACCGTGCGTCGTCCGATCGTAGGTGACGTGGGAGGGGTGTAGGGCATCGCACCCGCGAACGCTCCGGAAACGCGCCGCTACGACCTCTTGGCGAACGATTGCGGACCCGTGAGCTGATTTGACCGCCCCTGGGAGAAACAAGATGGACATCAAGGCCACGAACATCAAGTGGCATGAAGGCCACGTCGACCGCAAGGACCGGGAGCAGATGCTCAGACATCTGGGAGCGACCCTGTGGTTCACCGGCCTGAGCGCCAGCGGCAAGAGCACGCTGGCCTTCACCGTGGAGCACGCCCTCGTGGAAGCGGGACATCTGGCCTATGTCCTCGACGGGGACAACGTTCGGCACGGCCTGAACAAGAACTTGGGGTTCAGCGCCGAAGACCGCGAGGAGAACATCCGCCGCATCGCCGAGGTCGGCAAGCTCTTCGCCGACGCCGGCGTGATCGTCATGACCAGCTTCATCAGCCCCTATCGGTGCGACCGCGACCTGGCCCGCGCACTACATGAGGAGGCGAATCTTCACTTCATCGAGGTCTACATGGACACCCCCCTCGAGATCTGCGAGCAGCGCGACCCCAAGGGGCTGTACAAGAAGGCCCGCGCCGGTGAAGTCAAGCAGTTCACCGGCGTCGACGACCCCTACGAACCCCCGCTCCATCCGGAGCTGACGATCGACACCTCCCGGCTGTCGCCCGGCGAGGCCGCGGCCGTCGTCATCGGGCTTCTCGAGGAGCGACGCGTCATTCCGCCGGGACAACTGCCCGATTCTACCGCCGCCGCTGATTGATCGTCTCGGCAATGACAGTCAGGCTCTGCAGCACCACGTGCTGCGGGATGTCCTCCGTGATACCGATGAGGAACCGATTCATGCCGGCCGCCTGGTTGAGGATCTCCTGTGTGGCGGTCCGGATCCTCTCGGGGCTGGCCAGGTGAACGGAGGATGGGAAGTTGATCCAGAGCGTCTTGTCCGGCCAGGCGATCCGGGCCTCGGCCACGGACATGTCGCAGTCGGGCGGTGGGGTAAAGGCCTCCACCAGATCGATCTTGCTACGCGCCACCGCTGGCGCGAAGACCCGGTTGTCCGCGTCCATGTGCACGCCAATGATCTTGCCGGCTGCGTGCAGGACGTCGGCCGCTTCGTCGTAGCGCGGAACGATGTACTCGGCGAATCGTTCGGCGCCCATGATCTCCGGATGGACGTTGCCGCCGTACAGAATTACCTCGCTGGGCGATTCCGCCATGATCTCGTAGACCCGCCGCCGGCGCGCCGCCAGCAACTCGTACAGGCCGAAGAACGCGTCCGGCCGATCCACCATGTCGATGCTGAACTGCTCCAGCCCGAGGTAGCAGACGAGCATCTCCATCATCGGCGAGTAGCCGATGGCCGTCATGACGTAGCCGTCCTCGCCGATCTCGCCCGCGATGCGGCGGAAACCGTCGTAGGCGGGCTCGCAGACGACGTCTTGCACCCAGAACCGAACCACGTCGTAGTCCTCGGGACGCTTGATGTAGTGCTCGATGGTCGCCATCGATCCGTAGCCGCCCCCGGCGGTTCGCTTGGCCGTGATCTCGCCGACCGGCGTCCGCACGCGCTCGCAGGTGACCGACCGACCGTTCTCGACGGACGTGCGGGTCTCGATCTCGACGTTGGGGGCGTGCGACGTCGTCACCGAGGTCCGGACGCACAAGCCCAACCCCAGCTCGCGAAGGCGGCGCTCCCGCGCGCCGCGCGGTAGCATCCCGTGGTAGATCGTGAAGGGAACCTGATCGACCGGCTCGTCGTGCAGGGCCGCCTCAACGCGCTGGCGGGGCGTCATCATCGAGACCTCCGAACGGACCAGGACAGACCGAACGCACGTGCGGGTACGATCGGTCATCGATATGGTAAGCGTTCCGTCAACAGGTACAATCGCGACATGGCCAGAAAGGGAAGGGCATTCGACGGCCTGCTGAACCTGAACAAGCCGTCGGGCATCACATCGGCCCGGGCGCTCGACCAGGTCCGACGAATCACCAACGTTCGCAAGTCCGGCCACAGCGGGACGCTCGATCCGTTGGCCAGCGGCGTCCTGGTCATTTGTATGGGACGAGCCACCAAGCTGGTCGAGCGGATCATGGATCAGCCCAAGGTCTACGCCGCCACCGCCCGCCTGGACGTCACCAGCGAGACCTTCGACGCCGACGCAGAACTCTCCCCCGTGCCAGTGGCCGACCGGCCGGATGCTCAGACGCTTACCGAGGCGGTGAGGGGCTTCGAAGGCCCGATCGAGCAGACGCCCCCCGCTTTCAGCGCCGTCAAGGTCAACGGTCAGCCGGCCTACAAGCTGGCCAGACGCAACAAGCCCGTCAACCTCAAGCCTCGCGCCGTCACCATCTACTGGCTCAACGTCTCTGGCTACGCCTGGCCCGAGGTCGACCTGGAGATATGCTGCGGCCGAGGCACCTACGTTCGGTCCCTGATTCGTGACCTGGGCGAACGGCTCGGGACGGGGGGGTGTCTGACCCGTCTGGTGCGTCGGGCCGTCGGACCGTATCACCTCGACGCCGCGATCAGTCCCGACGAACTGACTGGACTGCCCTTGGACGCCGTCGCCATCGCCTTCGAGGCCGCCTGCGAAGTCCTGAACCGCCCCCCCATCATCCCCGCCCGTCCGTCTGTTTGAGTCCGTGACGCCAACTGGGCAATTGCCCTCGCTTTCTTGCCGGAAACCTCTTGACCCCGGGCGTATTGCGCTCCTATCAGGTAGTGTACGGATGGCCTTCGATCCGACGTACCTGCGCCTTGCGCGCTGCGCGGCCGCGAGGCATGGGCGATCGGACGGTGGACCGCAGCTCCGTCGCTGAGACAACGAGACCGGCGCTGCGGTCACGAGGGTTCGGGTGGAAACGCCCGGGCCTCCCGTGCTTGGAAAGGAGAGCCATGCCCGTGACGGGCCTCGCGCGTGCCGCGTTTTCCTTGATCGAGCTGCTGGTGGTCGTCGCGATCGTCGCCCTTCTGGCTGCGATCCTGCTGCCCAGTCTCTCTCGCGCGCGGGCACAGACCAAGGAGGTGACCTGCGCGACCAATCTCCGTACCTGGGCCCAGGCGTTCTATCTCTATGCCAACGAGTACAACGGGACGCTCCCGCACACCGACGACCGGGCCCGCAACAGCCCGCCTGACGCGTATGACCCCGATCATCCCGAGCACGAGTGCTGCTACATCGATCTGCTCCCGCCGCTGCTCAATCGGCGTCCCTGGCGGGATCATCCGGACGGCGACAAGCCCACCGGGGACATCTGGCAGTGTCCGCTCGCCATCCCGCTGCCCGACGCGGCTTACAGCCCGAAGTACCAGCCGTCGGTCGTGGGCTATCACAGCTACGCGATGAACTCGTACCTCGAGCACGATTTTCCGTTTGGTCTGCCCGACGGCGCCGAACCGTACTCGAGCTTCCTGCAGTTGAACCGCTGCCGGGCCCCGCTCAAGACGCTCTTGATGTTCGAGCAGACGCTCGATCCCGAACGAGCGTACGACCAACAGGGCGGACATCCGATGGCGGGCCGGTACACGGCCGAGGACGCCCGTGCGCTCAGCGAGCGTCACCCCCACGTCCAGGGCCGGCTCGGTGCAAACGTGATCATGATCGACGGCCACCTCGAGTGGCGAGACGACCTGTGGGACGAGTCGCTGGGCAATCCCCGGGTCCCGTCGAGGGATGATCTGACGTGGTATCCGTATTGAGGGGGTAGAAACGTCGACAACTCAAACCGTCAAAACGTCGAAATGTCGAAACGTCCAAACGTCGAAACGCTGCGGTGCGTTCCGGGTCGTTGGCGTAAGTTCTCTGGTGAGGTGTTCTTGGAGGCGAGGCTGAGATGATTGAACGTGTGGCGCGGTTTGTGACGGGGGTTGCTTGCTGTGGGTTGTTTGTCCTGACCCGGGTTGCGGGCGCGGATCCCAATGTTGAGAAGTACTACCTCGACGTCGATGCCCGAATCGACAGCCGTGATCCGAACGAGAACTTCGGCGTGAGCACGACGGCTAGGGTGGTCGTCAACGGGGATGACGGCTCGCTCGTCCGGTCGGTGTTCGAGCTGCCCGACGACATCTGGTCCGTCTCCTCGGGCCAACTCATCAGCGCAACGGTTCACTTCTACTTGTGGGAGGACAACACGGAGGATCGAACGGTTAGCCTGCACCCCCTAACGACGGGCTTCGTCGAGGGAACGGGCGACGGAACGGAGTCCGGCGACGGCGTTACGTGGCTGACCTATGACGGCGTGAATGCATGGGGGACCCCTGGCGGAGACTATGACCCGAACGTGTTCGTCACGCCCGTCGAGTCCACGAACTGGTTCACCTGGGACATCACCGGCCTGTGGGAGAACACGGACCTGCGGTCGTACGGCGCGATGTTGAGGATGGACGACGAGTCGGATCCCGGGCCGGGAAACAAGCCGCGGGCGCCCTTCACCAGCAGTGACGGATCCGGAGGCAATCTTCCTTACGTCGAGCTGACCTACGTGCCGGAGCCAGGATCGCTGGCGATACTTGTGCTTCTGACTGGCGCGGTCGCGGTCAGACGGCGCGGGCTTGGCTAGGTAACCCAGCGGCACCGTCGGGGATTCAGAGCGCCTTGCAGTCGAGACCCACCCAGTCAGGGACATCCCAACCTGTCCTGTGGACGGGCCCGCGCCATAGCGGCAAGACGACGGCCGCGGGCAGGCTCATCGAACGCGCCCGGGCCGATCACCACACCGTGGCCGGCATCCTGGCTCCGTCCCTTTGGCAAGGGGGGCGGCTGATGGGGTTCGACATCCTCGACCTGGCAACGGGCCGTCGTCGACCGCTGGCCACCCGGGGTCGTGCGGGACCCGAGACGACCGGCAAGTTCGCCTTCGACGCCGACGGTCTGGCGTTGGGGCGTGCGGCGCTGTCCGACGGGGCAGCCGTGACGGCCGATCTGGTCGTCGTCGACGAGTTCGGGCCGCTCGAGCTTCACGGGGGAGGGTGGCGGGCCCAGGTGGATCGGTTGGTCGAGGAGGCCCACGGGCTTGTCCTCCTGGTGGTCAGACGCGCCTTGGTCGAACCGGTGGTAGGGGTCTACGGCTTGGCCGCCGAAGGGGTGATCGACGCGACGGAGGGCCGGGCTGCCGTCGACGCCGTTCTGGCGCTGATGGCCGGGCGATCATAGCGGCATGGGCCCGGGCAGAAACCCCCTTTTACGCCACCGTCTGTTGTCCAGAGCCAGCGAGAGGCGCTTGCGGCTGGGCCCGGGTGTCGCACAAGAGGTTTTACCGGCCGGGACTGCGAGCCGCGCCAGAAAGTGAAGTGGCACATCTTCTTTAGAAGTCTTGCTTTATAGGTGTCCGTGCGTTCGTCTAGGGAGGAACCCCTGTCAACCACCAGGATTTTCCCCTCATGTTCCCCCCCCTTGCAGGTCGACTTCAAGGATGCAGGTCGGGCTTTGCGCCCGGTTTTTTGGGGAGAACGAGCGGCATGACCACACAGCCAACCGTCTACGTTGTGGACGACGACCCTTCGATCCGCGACGCGATTCGATGCGTCGTGGCGTCCATTAGCCTACCGGTAGAGACGTTCGCCTCGTGCGAGGAATTCTTGCAGGTGTACACTCCCGGAGCGCCGGGGTGCCTCGTGCTTGATGTTCGCTTGCCCGGCATGGGGGGCTTCGAGCTTCAGGAGAAGCTGGCGGACGAGTTGATCGCTATCCCGATCATCCTGATCACCGGCTACGGTGAGGTGTCGATGGCCGTCCGCGCGATCAAGAACGGCGCCACAGATTTCCTCACTAAGCCCTTTGGAGATCAGGACTTGTTGGACTCCGTCCGCCAGGCGCTGGACAGCGACGCCGTAGCCCGCGATCGGCAGGCCCGGGTGCTCGCCATCGCCGAACGCTACGAGAGGCTCACCTCGCGCGAGCGGGAAGTCATGGCGCTGGTCATTGCCGGCAAGGCGAACAAGGTGATCGCGGCAGAACTCGGCGTCAGCTGCAAGACGGTCGAGGGACACCGTAGCCGGGTCATGGAAAAGATGGAGGCAGACAGTCTACCCGCCCTGGTACGGATGGGGGTGGCAATGGAGGTGACGGGGACTACCCCCCAGGGGTGCATGGGGAAACGCCCGTGCACGGCCCTGCTGGTCTAGTCGATCACCTACACAGGATGTTGGTCCATCTTGCCTGCTGAGGCAGGGACGCTGCCTCGGCTAGGTTCGAGGCGGAGGGAGCATGGGACGCGGTCGGGGGGGCGTCGCGGGGGAACGGGCCGGGAAGAGCATCGTGGCGAGCAACACGCATCACGAAGATCCAGGCTCCCGCGCCTACCTGCCGCAGGAGGTCTTCGAGGCCTTGGACGAGCTCGAGCGCTGTCTGAAGCAGGACAGGGCTGCCCATGGGCTCATCGGCCAAGACCTGGTGGACCTCGTCGTTCAGCTGAGGCAAGGGATCATCCTGGGGTTCTCACCCGAAGGGCCTGGCCACGCCAGGCCTTCCGACGCGGGCGCGGGGGATCCCGGGGCCTCGGCGAGTCCATCTGCTTGGCAGACGGATGATTCCGAATCCCTTCGAGGACGGTATTGGGAGACAAGGAGCCCAGACTGCAAGTCATGATCGTCAAGGAAGCCATGACCGAAGGCGTTGAGCAGCGACGCCAAGCTGTCTTGACCATGGTCGAGAGCTTGGACGTGCTGCCGACCACGACCAGCATTCCGGTACGCCTGCTCGAGCTTCAGCGCAGTCGGTCGGCCAGCGCCTCGCAGTTCGCCCAGGTCCTGGCGGCCGACCCGTGCTTGTGCACCAAGGTGCTCGGTTTTGCGAACTCGGCCTGGTTCTCACCGACGCGTCCCATCACGAAGGTCTCCGAGGCGATCTCGATGATCGGGCTGCGACACCTCTCGCCGCTCGTCCTGGCCTCGGCGATCGCCGGTATCTACGACAAGGTGGGCCTTCCGGCTGAGACCCGCAGACGGTTCTGGGAATCCTTCCTGCTCAAGGGCGTGGCTGCGCGCGAATGCGCCTGTCACTGTGTTCCCGACCGGGCGGAGGAGGCGTTCGTCTGCGGCCTGTTGCAGGACTTGGTCTTGCCGGTGTTCTACGCGGCCGATCTCCAGGCGTGGCCCGAAGTGGACGCCGTGCTCGACGCCGGCAATGACGTTCGGCGGGAGCGGGAGATCTCGGTCTACGGAACCGACCACACGGAAATGGGCCGGCGGCTGACCGAACGACTCGGCCTGCCGGAGCTCTACCGCGGAGCGACAAAGGCACATCATGACGGTCCGGATCTACGCCGCGTCGTCGAAGACGACGGGCTGGCCAGATGCCTCGAGTTCGCCGCCCTGCTGCCCCACCGCGCCGGGAAGCGCGACGGCGTGAGCCGGGACGTGGTCGCGTTCTTCCAGCGGGAGGACAACGTTGATGCCCTCGATATTCCGCCTGCCAAGATGCTGGCCAACACCGAGAAGCAGTACAGCATGACCCTGGAGGTCCTCGGACAAGACAGCAGCGCAGACGCGGGCCTCAAAGAGTGTTTGCAGGAGGCCACCCATGCGCTGACGCTTGGGCTGGAAGCCATGATCGGCGAGTCCAACATGCTGCTCTCGACGTTCAAGACGGTGGAATCCAACCTCAAGCAGGAGATCCAGAAGCTCGAGTGGCGGGCGACCCAGTCCGACTATGACAGCCTCACCGGAATTCTGAACCGCCGGGGCTTCCTGGCCAGGACGAATGAGGTCTTCGCCAGAGCGGCCGAGCTCGAGTTCGAGTGCGCCCTCGGCTTCGTCGATCTCGACGGTTTCAAGACCGTCAACGATCGGTACGGCCACAGCCTGGGGGACCTGGTGCTGAGAGCCGTCGCCGAATCACTTCGGGACGCCATCCGTGGTTCCGGGTGGATGGGGCGGTTCGGCGGGGATGAGTTTGCGTTTCTAATCGTCGCAAGCGATCGATCCGAAGCCACCGAGATCGCTGATCGGCTCGCGGGTGCCCTTTCCAATCTGACGGTGACGGCCGACGACCTCGCCGTGAGCGTCACCGCCAGCGTCGGTCTGACCTGGATAGGTACGCCCAACCGCCAACTCAGCGTCGAGTCGGTCCTGGAGCAGGCGGACAGGTTCATGTACGAGGCGAAGCGATCTGGGGGGGGGCGATACGTCACGGGGGAATATCGGCCCAAACGCAAGACCGAACGAGGTCTAGCGTAGCACGACAGGACAAGTTCGCCGACACGCGTCGGCGGCGTCAGGAAGAACAAGCTTGAAAGTGTTTCTGGGGGGGGGTACGTCGGCAGGGCAGCCTTTCTGAAGGCCGCCTGGGGACGCGCCCGTACATCCCATCAACCCATCTGAGGTCTTCTGGATAGGGGGACGATCTATGGATTTCGTCCGACGCATGAATGTTCTGGTGGCTGTGGCGCTCTGCGCCTGCCTGGTCTCGAGTACCGGCTGCGACCTCGACTGGCTTCTCGATTGGCTCCAACCGAGCGATGACGGCCAGACCGAAATCGTCGCGGGCCTCGTCGAGGGCTACGTGGAATTGACGGAGCGCCGGGTCGGCTCCTCCGCTTGGGACGATCCTGAATCGCCCATCATCACGTATGCGGAGCAGACCGGACACCACAGGCCCGGACAGGACCTGCTGGGAAGCGGGGTGGCCCGCGTCTTCATGCTGCTCGGCGAGGTAGGGCACCTTGGCGGCGTGTACAGTTTCGAGCCCAACGCCAACGCGGTCTATGTTGAGGCGCCCCACAGTTTCGCCGCCCTGGACCAGACCGCCGAAGTCGTCAACGGGGAAGGCAGGCTCTGGGAGGGGACCAACGAACGAAGTGCCGGGCCGCTCGTGGTCACGCTCGAGACCTCATTGGCAACGGGCTGCGCGAACGACGAAGTCCCGTGTGTCGAGGTCAGCATGGCCTACACGTACCTCGTCGCAGAAGCGATCCCGGCAGACGAGCAGACGGGTAGGCCCGCCATCGAGGCGGGAAGTACCGTGACGTGGACGGGCACGGCGACGTTCCGTGCGACCGCGTCGCCCGGGCCCTTCGCGGAGCTCTCAGCGGCCGATTTCCTTCACCGCCAGGAGTACTGCGAGCCCCTGCTGCCCGACACGCCCGACGAACCGAACGACGAGCCCAACCTGCCCATCGAAGAACCCAACGACCCAGAGCCGAACGAAGAGGAACCGGCCCGGCAAACGCCCGCGAGCTACGTGGAGCTGACGAGTCGTCAGATAGGCTCGGCCGGATGGGACAATCCCGATTCGGACCTCATCGCCTTTGCGCACGACGCCGGATACCACATGCCTGGTGAGGATATGTTCGGCGAGGGCGTGGGAATGGCGTTTCTGATGTTCGACAGCACTCAGCGTCTGGCCGGCGCCTACAGCCACGACGCCGATGCCAATACGGTGTTCGTCGAGGCCCTGCACAGCTTCGCCGCGTTGGGGGCGGGGATCGACGCCCAGCCAGACGGCACGCCCTTCTGGCAAGGAGCTTGCCAGCGCACCCCCAGCCCGCTGTCCGTGTCGGCCGACGCCTCGTTGTCCCTGAGTCGGTCCGACGACGGCACCATGACGGTCGAGCTGGTGATGACGTACGTCTACACGGTGACCGAGCCGATCCCGGCGGATGCCGAGTCGGGTCGCGGGGCCCTCGCGGTCGGGACGACGGTCACCTGGACCGGCACGGCGACGTTCACCGGGAGCGGGTCCCCCGGGCCCTACGTGACGCTATCGGACGCGACGTTCCGCCAGCGAGACGCCTACGACGCGCCTGAGGCGCCCGAGGAGGAACCCATCGAGGAGCCGGAGGAGGAAGGGATTGATGGCTATTGGGAGTTGGCTGACCGCCAGATCAGTTCGTCCGGATGGGACGCGCCGGACTCTGACGTCGTCGCCTACGTGCAGGACGCCGGATACCACATGCCCGGCGAAGATGTCTTTGGCGACGACGTGCAGCGGGCGTTCGTGCTGTTCGACGACGCCAAACGTCTGTCGAGCGTGTTCAGCTACGATGCCGAGCAGGACATCGTCTTTGTCGAAGGGCCGCACAGCTTCGCGGCGCTGGGCGCGGTGGCAGAAGCTCAGCAGGACGGGGCGCAGCTCTTTTCGGGCACGGCCAGTCGCACGGCGGATCCGCTGTCCATTTCGGTCGAGACCTCGCTGTCTCTGATGACCTTGCAGGACGGGTCGATGACGGCCGAGGTGACCACGACGTATACCTATGAGGTGACCGAGGCCATCCCTGCGGACGAGGAAGCAGGTTGGGATGCCATCGAGGCGGGTTCCTCGGCGACGTGGACGGGCACGGCGACGTTCACCGTTGCCGACTCGGACGGTCCGTACGAGGAACTGGCCGAAGCGACGTTCCGTCAGCGTGACGCCTACGATGCCCCCGAGGCACCCGAGGAATCAGCGGCGCCCGCCCTCGCCGGTACCTGGGAGATCATCCCCACCGACGATGAACCCGAAGCGGAGTGGGAGGACCCGCAGGCTCCGCTGGCGCTGTACATCGAGGAGAACGGCAATCCGTTCGCAGACAACAGTGACCCCAACGAGGAGGAGGAAGACGATTCGCGGGAATTCGTGGTCATCGACCCGAACGACCGGATGGTGGGCTACTACGTCTACGAACCCGAGGACGACACCGTCTACATCAGCACGCCACAGGGCATGCCGCTGCTGGGCGAGGTCCTCATCAGCGATGGAGACGGTGCGTTCCACTTTGAGCCCGTGCTCACGCACGAAGGGGACTTCGGCTCGGAGGTCGCGTATGCCGGTTGGATGACCGTTTTCGTGACCCTGGGCGAGGACGGCAAGTCCGCCGACGTCAGGGCGACCAACACGGTCTTGGTTACGGCCACACAGGACATCCCCGCGGATCCGAATACTGGGCGGCCGGCGATCCAAGCCGGCGATCAGGTCGCTTACTCGTCGGTCGATTCGCAGGAGCTGGCGCTCTCTCCCGGTCCCGCGGTGCTCTACCCCGACTCGGAGTGGGCGCTCAACCCCGACTGTCTCTTCGGCGCCCTCCCCTCCGGTTTCTACGAGATCACAGGACCGATGGAAATGTCCTTCTCCTGGTCCGACCCGAATTCGGCCATCCTCCAGTACCTCGAGGAGGAAGCGGGCGGGGTCCCTGTTAGCGAGGAACCCCTCATCATTGAGGAGAACGACCGCGTCTTCATCCTGTTCGACGGGTCCGGGACGTTTGCCATGGTGTACGACTACTACACAGATGAGGACCTCCTCGAGATTGACGGTCATCCCGGACACAACCCCTTCGTCGGCGAGACACCGCAACTGACGGAGGATGGCAATGGTTGGGAGTACCAAGCAGAGTTCCCGACGCAGGAAAACGGGACGGTGGCGATAGCCGTGGACTTCTTCTTCACGGTCCACCATGGGGATCCCGACAACGGTCAGTACCTGACCGTCCAGATGATCATGACCGTCTCGGTCCTGCAGGACATCGATGCGAATCCGGGAACCAATCGCCCGGCCATCCCGGCGGGGTCCTCCGTGACCTGGACGCAGGATGAGACCTACGTGATCCGTTCCTCCGAGAGTCCCTACGAACTCTTCCCAGATGCGGACGTCGAAGTCGTGGAGCCCGACGACGGTGACTCGGAGCCGCCCGAGGGCTACTACGAACTCACGGACCCGTACGACACCTACCAGGGCTGGGACGACCCCGAGACGCCGTTCGCCCTCTTGATCGGGGAGGATTCCTTGCCAACGGGTCTGCTGGCGGAGGTGGAGCGCTCGTTCGTTCTGTTCGACCTGGCTGGGACCTTTGTGCAGGGGTACGACTACGACAAAGACGAGAACACCGTGACGGTCGACAGTGTCGAGGACAACTTCCTGATAGGCGTGGCGCCGCAGGAGCACGGTGGCGATACCTGGGAATGGCAGGTGGGGCTGAGCTTCGGCAATGAGGGTCTATTGGTGGAACTCTCGGCCAGCCTCTGGATGTACGGAGGTGAGGACGATGAGGGCCGAGAGTGTGCCATCCACCTCCAGCTGGTCTACACGGCCCTGGCGGACATCCCCGAAGACCCGGGTGCCGGCAGACCTGAGATCCCCGAAGGGACGAGGGCCACCTATCAGCTGCTCGAGTACTACACCGCTACGTCGTCGGAAGGGCCCTTTGCGCTCTTCCCGGATGCCGAGTTCCAGGACGGGGTGGACTAGAGACTTGCAGAGGCGGCCGACATGGGGGGATGGTCTGGTCGCTGGCCTGCGGCGGCCGGGCCTTCCTGAGCGGGGATGATCGAATCATCCCGCCCGATGACTCGCGGCAGCACTGCAGGAATTGGGCACGGGGATCGGGTCTGCTATCATGGCACGCGTTCAAGCGGCCAGGAGGGCCGCTGAGTCCGTCTGTCGATGCCCGATATGCCCGATGCCGAGGAACAACCCACGCTGCTCGCGGCCGCCGTCCGCCTGGCGCGGACGGGAGGACGGATTGCCGCGGACCGCATCGGTCAGGCCCAGACCGGACGCAAGGCAGACCGGTCCTTCATCACGCAGGTCGATTTCGAGATCCAAGATACGCTGCTCGGGGCGATCGCTGACCAGTTCAGTGACCACGCCGTGCTGGCCGAAGAGGAGCTGTCCTGTCCCGAACGCCACGCCCCGATCGATGAGGCGCCTCACTGTTGGGTGATCGACCCGCTGGACGGAACGCGGAACTTCAGCCGGGCGCTGCCGATCTTCGCCACGTCGGTGGCGGTCTTGTGCGCCGGTCGCCCGGTCGTGGCCGCCGTCTGTCACGCGATGACGGGGCAGGTCTTCGCCGCGTCGGCGGGGCACGGCGCGACGCTCGATGATCGCCCCGTCCGCGTTCGCGATGATCCGCCGACCGCCGACACGATCGTGTTCGTTCGGGGCAAGAGCGGTGCCCCGGCTACGCCGGTGATTCACCGCTGGGTCGACCGCGTTGCCCTACGAAACATCGGTTCGGCGGCACTGCACTTGGCCTTTGTGGCGGCCGGGAGCGCCGACGCCGCCTACCACCAGCAGTGCAAATTGTGGGACTTGGCCGCCGGGTGGTTGCTGGTGACCGAGGCGGGCGGCGTGATGACCACGGCAGACGGTCAATCCCTCTTCCCCCGCGCCGTGGCGGACTACCGTGGCGAAGACATGGGGTTCCTCGCCGCCGGGCCCAGGCTTCACGATCATCTGTTGGCCGACGCAAGGGCGGGATGAAGACAGGGCGCCGCGGCGGCCCATGCCGAAGCGTCCCCACAAGGATCAGAGGCACCGGGAGGATTCATGGCCGTTCTGTGCAAGCTCGCTGACACCGCGGGATACGTCGCGTCCGACTGGGATCTCCTGTCCGATCCGGCCGGGCGGGAATACTGGATCGGGCACTTCACCCAGCATACCGAAACGATGCTGCACCTCTGCGCGGCGCAGGGGACCGATCCCGCGGCCATGGCGGCTTTCCAGAAGGAACTCCTGGCCGAGCTGGACCGGTTGCGGGCTGACCCGACGTCATGGGGGGCGCTGACGATCCTCAGCTTCGACGAACGTCGCGAACGGCTGCTCCGCAAGCACGGCATCGCCGATCCCTACGCCCAGGTCAAGCAACGTGAGAACGCCGCCGCCCTCGGCCTGATGGTCGAGGTGCTGGCGGAACTCGACGACCTGACCGGGCCGCCCCTGATCGAGGCGCTGGTCCGCGGCATCTTCGCCGGCAACATCTTCGACCTGGGCTCGCTGGCCACGATTGACAACTACCACCAGGAGGGCATGGACTTCCACGCCACACGCGAACGCCAGCCCGCGCGTCCCTGGCGGGTGGACGATTTCGACGCCCTGTCCGCCCGGCTACTCGACGGCCCGCCGTATCGGCAGGTCCTGTTCTTCGTCGACAACGCCGGGGCCGACCTGATCCTCGGCTGCCTGCCGCTGGCCAGGCACCTGGCGCGCGGGGGAACGCGCGTCGTCCTGGCCGCCAACACCACGCCGTCGCTCAACGACATCACCTGGGACGAGCTGCAGGGCGTTCTCGACCGGACGGCCCAGATCGACCCCGTGCTGGCCGGCCTCTTGACTGAGGGTCGCATCGACACCGTCCCCAGCGGCTGCGGCACCCCGCTGATCGACCTGTCCGACATCAGCGATGCCTGCAACGACGCCGCCCGTCCCGCCGACTTGATCATCCTGGAAGGGATGGGCCGATCAATCGAGAGCAACTTCCACGTCGCCTTCACCTGCGACGTGCTCAAGATTGCCCTCCTGAAAGACGAGAAGGTGGCCCAACGATTGGGCGGCGCCCTCTACGACCAGGTCTGCCGCTTCGAGCGCGCGTGAGCCGTGCGGAGGATCGTCTGCCCAGCGCGCTGGCCAGCCGGAGAACTCGCCGATCGCCCATCTCGCTACCCACGAATCCCTCCCCATGGCCCTGGACAGCAAGTTATAACAGATGTTATAATTCCTGCTGTTGAAGGAGCTGAAGGCATGGTCACGCTGAAACTTACTACCGTCGGCAATTCGACGGGCGTCGTTTTGCCCAAGGAGGTCCTCGAGCGGCTTCGCGTGGACAAGGGCGACAATCTCTACGTGCTTGAGACCCCCAACGGCATCGAGCTGACGCCCTACGACCCGGAGTTCGCCGCCCAGATGGACGTGGCTGAACAGGTCATGCGCGAAGACCGCGACGTACTTAGGAAGCTGGCCGAGTAGCCGCGATGAGCGAACCTGTCTGGGTCAGGGAGGATACTGTGCTGGCGATTCATCGTCGGCAGTTGGCCGAGCATGGCGGTCTGGAGGGAATCCGCGACCAGGGGCGGCTGGCCTCGGCGCTCGCCAGGCCAAAGAACCTGCTGGCCTACTCAGACGACCCTCCGGACCTGGCGGCATTGGCCGCGTCTTATGCTCATGGGATTGCGATGAACCATCCGTTCGTGGACGGCAACAAACGGACGGCCTTTGTGGTGTGCCGGACCTTCCTCAAGCTGAACGGTCACGATCTGGACGCCTCCCCGGAGCAGAAGTACCTCACCTTCCTGAAGCTCGCAGCCGGTGAGCTCTCCGCTGACGACTTGGCCGCTTGGATCAGAGATCACCTGATCCCTTCATAGCTGAATGCCTCATTGCGCGAAGAAGAGGGCCGCTCCGAGGCTTGGGGTTCTCGATGGCGGATGCGATGATCGATCAAGGGCGACGGCTGTGTCCCGTTTGCGTGCGACGCCGTCGGAATCGCCTTGCTGAGGGACACGTCCATCGTGGCGCGACTTAGTGGCGCGCCCTGTGACCGGGGGCACCGCTTCGAGCGGGTCCAGCCGGATGCCAAAACGGCGCGGCCTCCGGAGTAGGTGGCGACAGATGCCGGGCAAGAAACCACCGGTTGCACCACGTACAACTCGCCACGCCCAGCCGACGTCGCGCCGGCGTTCGTCGGGACGGTCTTGGCTCCTTGCCGGGCCGGTCGTCGGGCTGATCGGCGGGACCCTCGTCGGATTCGTCGAGCCGATCGTCCGGATGTGGGGGGATGCCGACTTCATGACCTCGTGGCTGTGGCTCGAGGCCTTCAGCTTCTCGTGCGTGTCCCACGTGGCGGCTTGGACGACCGTCTGCACGGTCTTTTGCTTGCTAAGCGGGTTACTGGCTCGCCGCGAGGCCTGGTGGCGGAAACGCGCTGCGCCAGGAGGCGTCGCCTGCGCGGCCCTATTCGTGAGCCTGGGGGTCGCGATCGTCCTCGGCGAGGCCGCGGTGGCCGGCAAATTCATCCTGTCCGACCGAACGAACCTAGCCGCCGTCATCGTCTTCGGGGTCATTGCAGTCTTGCTTCTCTCGCTGCTCCTTTCGCGAGTGGGCAGGGCCCTCCCCCGGAGAGGTCTGGGCAGCGTCCTGCGTGCCGCCGCGGGGCTCGGCGCGTTGTTGGTTCTGACGTCGATCGTCTTCCAGGGGTCAACGCGCTCGCGGCTTCGATCTGCGGATGGCTTCTGGCCCCCGGCTGAAGCAGGGCCCGCCAGCGGAACAACTTCCTCTCCGCCGAGCGTTGTCCTCGTGGTCTTCGATACGCTTCGAGTGGACCGGCTGGGCGCGTATGGGTACTCGCGGCCGGTGAGCCCGCATATCGATGCCTTCGCGGCGGACGCCCTGCGATTCCAGCAGGCGATCTCTCCTGCCCCGTGGACCGTTCCCGCGCAGGCGTCGATGTTCACCGGACTCCCCTCGTCTCAGCATGGTGCCTCGATGAGTGCGCATGGCTCGTGGCTCGAGGACAGCTTCGTGACCCTGGCTGAAGCCCTCCGCGATCGCGGCTATCAGACGATGGCGTTGTCGAACAACCCGTACGTATCTCCTCACACCAACCTTGCGCAAGGTTTCGATCGGTTTGCCGCGCCCTATCGGCTTTCCTGGTCGAGGGCGTGCTGCTTCCGCAACTTCTTGCGGGGCGCCTGCGCAGAAGGCGCCTCGCCGGGCGCGGTCTTCGGACGATGGCTCCTCGAGGACGCTGGCGGGCGGGCCACCACTGCGCTCGTTACTCGCTGGCTCTCGGAGCGAGATCGCTCGCGCCCGCTCTTTTTGTTCATCAACTACATGGAACCCCATCTTCCCTACGAACCCGCCGGCGCGTACCGAAAGGCCTTCGTCAAGCCGGAGGATCTCGGGGATTCCTATCGCCTCGACCAGAGCTACCCGCAAGTGCACGAGCACATCCTGATGGGCGGCCAGACCTACAGCGCCCGCGATATCGCGATCCTCTCGGACCTGTACGACGCCCGCGTCCGCGAGCTGGACGACCGCTTCGCCGAACTGATGGGCCTTCTGTCGGCCGCTCTGGATCTCGACGAAACGATCGTCATCCTGACGTCCGATCATGGCGAGAATCTGGGCGAGCATGCGTTGCTCGGGCACCAGTACTGCGTCTACGACACACTGCTCCACGTGCCGCTGATCGTTCGGTGGCCTGGGGCCGTCAAACCCGGGAAGGTCGATCGGCGGGTCCAGACCAGCGACATCTTCCCGACCGTCCTGAGATGGGTCGGCGCTGGCAGGACGACCTCGAGCGAGATTCCCGGGCGCTGTCTCGTCGTCGGCGGGGTACCTGCTACGAAGCCTGCCGACGAGCTGGCCGTCGCCGAGTACCTCTGCCCACCATCCTGGCCGATCCGATTGGTCCAACAGAGACACCCGTCCGTAGACGTGTCGCGATGGCTGACGCGCCTCCATGCCGTCTATCACGGACGTTGGAAGCTCATCGTCGGCTCGGACCGGCGCACCGAACTGTACGATCGCCTGGCGGACCCGGGCGAGCGGCAAGACCTGACCCTCAAGCATCACAGAAAGGTGGTGCGCCTCGAACGGAAGCTTGCCACGTGGATACGTTCATTCAAGCGCTTCGACCCGAACCGGTCTGGCAGGCCCCCGAGACGCCGCATTGACGCCGACCGAGCCCGACGCCTCCGCGAGCTGGGCTACGTGCAGTAGGCCGATCGTCGTCTTACGGGCAGTAGTAGTTGTGCGTCATCTTGGACCGACGGTACCACGGACGGTGCCAGAGACGGGGACGCTTGGGATGGGGGTTCTGGGCCGGATTGTGGTGGATGCGGAGCTCGCTTCCGGCCAGGACGATGATCTCCTCCCGCCAGTCGCCGGCCACGTCGGCGACGTAGAGCCGGTCGGCCTTCGACGGGATCCTGTGCACGAACTTGCCCGTGATCCCGTCGAAGACGCAGACGTCGCCGGACGTGTGACGTTCCTTGGCGGCGGCGAGCTGCTTGGGCTCGCCCGTCCAGTCGATGGTGTGGATCACCTCCACGCCCTTGGTCGTCCATCCCTTGGGGGCCACCTTGTCCATCTCGTAATGGTTGATCAGCTTGCCTGTGGCGTCGAAGACGAACGGCTTTTGATGCGTGTCGAACCGGGATCGGCACCACACCTGCAGACCCTTGCGGGCGGGATCGAACTGACCGATGGCGGCGTTCTGCGGCTCGGCGTGATTGTGGTGCACCTGCCAGTACATCTTCTGGTGATCCCACAGGAAGACGTGGTTGCCCGCACCCTCCTGCAGGCCGACGATCTGGAGCGTCTTGACACCCGGCAGGATCGGCCCGACGAAGATGCTGTCCAAATGCCCCGCCTTCATCGGCAGGCGGAACAGGAGCTTGCCGTCCGGGCCGAAGACCGTCGCGCCCAGGACCTCGTCCAGCCCGTCGCCGTTCAGGTCCGCCACGCGCGCGCCCGTGTGGGCACAGCCAAGGTACGCGTCCGTCTGCCACAGCGGCTTGGTTGGTGCGTCGAGTGCGTAGGCCGCTAGATAGCGGCCCATCTTGTATCCGGTCTTGTTGGTCGTCTGGACGATGACGTCGCGGTCGCCCTTGCCGCGGAGGTTGCAGAGGATCGCGTGCTGCCAGGCCATTCCGTCCTTGAACGGCTGGGGCAGGGCCAGGACGGTCTTGGCCTTGCCGGTCGCCCCGGCCAGGACGTGCAGCTTGCCGTCCTGCGTCAGGAACAGGACCTCGGTGTGGCCGTCGCCGTCGCAGTCGCCGGCCTGGACCCCGGGGCCGTTATGCCCGGGCAGCCCCTGCCGCTCGGACGACCCTCCGACGCGAACGTCGATCTTGACCAGCCAGAGCTTCTTGCCACCGTGGTGGTAGGCCCCGACATGACCTGGGACGGTGACGACGTAGTCGATCAGCCCGTCGTCATCGACGTCGGCGACGATGATCCCACCGGCGGAGTCCTTCGGCGGGGGCAACTCCGTCTTGATGACGAAGGGGTTCGGCTCGTACTGGGGCCAGGGCCCGTCCATCCGACGTTCCTTGGCGGCCGCGCCGAGCGCGCCGCCGGCCGACGCCGTCGTGGCAAGATACGCGATGAAGGATACCAAACCGCAGCGCATGGTCGTTCGCCCTATGGGTTCGAGATGCTGCATCCGTCCCCAGCACATCCGCGGTGCGCGGGGCCCGGCCTGCAGGATGTCGCGTCACGGCTGGAACTGAACCGAGCCCGCCACCTTGTCCATCGCCTCGGCGAGTTGCCTGGCGTTGGCGGCCGGATACGTCAGCGACAACACCAGCGCCCGTTCCCGCCATAGGGTCAGCCGGATGGCCGTCAACAGCCGCTCGCGCCGTTGCGTCAGACTCAGCAGGACCTCATGGGCCTGGCGGTCGCCCACGATCGCCGGCCCTCGGGATTGTATCTTCCCGCCCGCCGGCTTCAGCGATGGCAGCAAGGTCTCGACCGACCGTTCGAGGCGGACCTGCGGCGTCTCGCCGGACCGGGTCTCGTTCGTCGTCAGCGCCAACACCGGCAGCAGCCGATCGCGTTGGTAGTCCACCGCCCCGGCGCGAAGCAGCATGTTCTTGCGGTTGGGCACGAGCATTCGCAGCGATTCGGGTACTTGCAGCGACAGGCCGTGCTTGGGCAGGAACTGCCGATTGCCCATCCGCACCGGCTGGGTGCAGGCCGGACGGATGGGCGTGGTCCTGCATGATCCCGCCACCGCCCGAACGACCAGCCGCATCGCATCGCCCCGACCTTCGAGCACGTCGTACGTCAGGACGTACACCAGGCCGGGCCTGCCCGTTCGCCAGCCAAACCATTGCAGGCTCGTGACGTCTCGGTCGTCGGCGCGATAGCCGGCGAGGACCTCCCAGCCGTTGTCCTGCCACTTGACGGGACGTTGGGCCTTGACGCGGTATTGGGTTCGCTGCCGTTCTGCCTGTCGGATCCACATGCTCGCGGCGGTCTTGGCGTCGCGGCGCGTGCCCTCGGGCAGGGCGGACAGGACGAGGATCTGTGCATAGCGGTCCTGGTCGCCCTTGACGCCAACGCGGACCCAGTCGGTCAGGCTGTCCAGCGGCAAGGCGGTCATGTTGGCGGGCAGGGCGATCTGAAGTCCGACGGCGGGAAGGCGATGCGCCTCCCCGAGTCGGACTGATCCTGCTCCCAGAGCCGCCGCGACAAACGGGATGACACACCAAGAGACGGACATGCTGTTGACATCGTACCGCAGGACCGAGAGCATGGGTAGCACGTTTGGGGGGTGTTGCGTTCGCGGTCGCGGGGGCCTATAAGACGACGATGATCTCATCTACGGGAAAGAAATGGCGGCTGGTCCGCCAGTGGGCTGCGCGAAACCCGATGTGGTGTGCGTGGCAGGTGACGTACCGCTGCAATTTCCGCTGCGGCTTCTGCCAGTATTGGCGCGACCCCATGGGCGAGCAGCCGGAACAGACGCTCGAGCAGTTCGACATCGGATCGAAGAAGCTGGCCAAGCTGGGCACGATGTTCATCTCGCTCGCCGGCGGCGAGCCGTTGCTCCGCGACGACATCGTCGAGGTGGCCCGGCTCGTCTCGCGTCAGCACGTGTGCTTCATGACCACGAACGGCTGGGGCGTGACGCCCGACCTGGCCCGCGACCTGTTCGCCGCGAAGCTGTGGGGGGTCTCGCTCAGTCTCGACTACGCCGACGCCGACACGCATGACCGTCGCCGCGGCAGGCCCGGTGCGTTCGAGCAGGCGGTTCGCGCGTTGGACTACTTCCGCTCGGCTCGTCGCTGGCCTTGGCAGCGGGTCAACGTCATGACGGTCCTGATGCACGACAACCTCGACCAGATCGAGCCGTTGCTCAAGCTGGCGGGCGAGCACGGCGCGTACCTCATGATCCAGCCCTACTGTTTCAGAAAGACGGGCAGTCGCAAGTTCGCCCACTCGAACGGACAGGTCTCCCCGTACCTGCTCGATTTGAAGCGGCGGTACCAGAACTTCCTCAGTCATCCGATCTTCCTGCGGAAGTTCGATCAGGCCCTCAACGGGGGCGTTCCGGGGTGTCAGGCGGGTCGGGCGTTCTTCAACATCGACTCGACGGGCGACATCGCCATCTGCGTGGAGCAGCGTCATCGCCCGGTGGCCAATCTCTTCCGCGACCACGAGCAGACCATCGTCCGCCGCCTCAACGCCAGGGCACGCGGCAACACCTGCACGGACTGCTGGTACAACTGCCGCGGCGAGGTCGAGATGCTGATGCGGCCCTGGAGCCTGGCCCTTTCGATGCCCGAGCTCCTGTTCGACCGCGGCCGGCTGCCCAAACGCTAGCGCCGTCGCATTCCACGATACGGAGGCATAGGGCGTCATCGATGGCGAAGGAGTCTTCGCATGGACACCGCGTTGTCACTTGCGATCCTGCTGACGATCTTCGCGATGACGTGGACCGCAGTGGCCGCCGAGAAATCGAAGCCGCCTCCGTCTGATCTGGCCAAGCTCTTGGCGACACCGACGTTGGCGAAGGACACGTCGCACGCAGAGCAGCGGGCCTTTCTCCACGCCCGCATTCCGCCGCTCGAACGGCCCGACAGCTCAGCAGACTGGGACGCGGAGGCGAACGCCTTGCGGCAGCAAATGCTCGACAAGGTCGTGATGAAGGGCCACGATCCTGCCGTCCTGACCGGCAAGCCGGGCGTCGAATGGTTCGACACGATCGAGACGGGCAAGGGCTATCGGATTCGCAAGCTGCGGTACGAAGGGTATCCGGGCATGTGGATCCCCGCTTTGCTGTACGAGCCGACCGGGCTGTCGGGCCGGGTTCCCGTCGTCCTCAACCCCAACGGCCATGAGCGCCCCGCGGGCAAGGCCGTCAAATACAAGCAACTCCGCTGCATCAATCAGGCCAAGCGCGGCATGATCGCGTTGAACCCCGAGTGGATCGCCATGGGCGAGCTGCGGCGAGCCGGCTATGACCACTACGAGCTGGCCTATCTGGACCTGTGCGGGCAAGCGGGCGTGGGCGTGTTCTACATGCTGCTCAAACGCGGGCTGGACGTGCTGCTCGACCACCCGCACGCCGATCCGTCGCGCGTGGCCGTCACGGGGCTGTCGGGGGGCGGGTGGCAGACGATCTTCTTTTCCAGTCTGGACACGCGGGTCACGCTCGCCGCTCCCAACGCCGGCTATATCGGTCAGGCCGTCCGGTACGAGCACGGATCGGACATCGGCGACTTAGAGCAGTGTCCCGTCGATCAGCTTACCGTGGCCGACTACACGCACCTGACCGCGATGCTCGCACCGCGGCCGGCCCTGCTGATCTACAACGTGCGGGACAACTGCTGTTTCGTGTCCGAGCGCGCCCGGCCGTCGGTCTACACCCCGGTCGTTCCGTTCTACGAGCTGTATGGCCAGCGCGATCGATTCGGCTACCACGAGAACAGGGATCCGGGCGACCACAACTATGAACTCGACAACCGCCAGCAGTTCTATCGGTTCGCCGGCAAATGGTTCCTCCCGAAGGATCAGCGGCAGAATGACGAGATCCCGTCCGACGACGAGGTCAAGACGCGAAAGCAGCTCAGCGTGGGCGTGCCGGAGGGCAACGCAACGTTCTACACGCTCGCCGAGCGCGCTGCCGCAGGGCTGCCCACAGAACCCCTGCCCGACAGAGATGCCCTCGCCTCGATCAAGGAGTGGAGCGCCCTTCGCCGGGCCGCCCTGCGAGAGAACCTGCGGATCACACCAACATCGGCCAAGGTGGTGGAGAGTCGGGAACTGTCGGTCGGCAAGTACGAGGGGAGGGCGCTGAGGATCCAGATCGGCCAAGCCTGGCACGTGCCGGCAGTGGATGTCGCCTTGAAGGGCAGGACGCCCAAGCGCGTGGCCGTCGTCGTGGCCGACGGGGGGCGACAGCAGGCCGAGTCGCTCGTCGGCGACCTGCTGGCCGACGGTCACCGCGTGATCGCCGTCGATGTGCTCTTTGCGGGCCAGTGTCGACCTGTGGGGTTCTCGGTCTGGCAGGTCGCGATGTGTATGGGCAACGTCGGCGGCCGACCGCTTGGGGTCCAAGTGACTCAGCTATTGGCCATCATCGATTGGGTCGCCAAGGCGTACCCAGACCTGCCCATCACCGTAGCCGGCGTCGGGCGGACCTCGTCGGTGGCGGCCGTGCTCGCGGCAGGTCTGGCCGAGGAGCGCCGGCCCGCCATGCTCGTGACGGTGGGGTTGCCGGCCTCTTTGAAGCTTCTGATCGAGAAACGCGTCAAGTACCAGGACGCCCCCTGTCTGTTCAGCTTCGGTTTGCTCGCCGAGGCGGACGTCTGCGAGATGCTCGCCCTGGCGTTGCCCGCACGGGTCAGACTGATCCAGACCGAGGGGGCCAAGAAACGGATTGCCGCGTCGCTGAACCGCTTCGCTCGGCTGGCCCGCGCCGCCGGGCAGGCGGACGTGGACCTGAACCGGGAGGCGTATGGCCGTCCATGATCCATCAACCACGGGGAACATCGCTGTGAGAACACCGTTCATCAGGGGATTCTGCGCCGCTGCACTTGTGTTCCTGGGCATCCGCACGCTGGGTGCGGCCCAGCCTGGGTATGCCGATCACCACCTGACCATCGCTACGTTTCAGGCCGACGTCACCCCACCGATCGGGAGTCCGCTCTGCAACGGGAACACGCTGCCGGTCAAGCGGATCGATCTGCCGCTGAGCGCCCGGGGCGTGGTGCTGCTGACCCGACCGTCGCCCATCGTTCTGTGCGTCGTCGATTGGGTGGGGATCGGCAACGCCGCCCACGATGCCTGGCGAGAGGCCCTGGCCCGAGCGGCGGGCACGACCCCACGCCGCGTCACCGTCCACGCCGTCCACCAGCACGACGCGCCGGGCTGCGACTTCTCTGCCGACGAGGCACTGAAGTCTTGCGGCCTGGGCGGGGCAATGTTCGACCCCGACTTCGCGCGGCGTGCGATCGCCAAGACGGCCGAGGCCGTTCGACGGGCCGTCGACAGGCCGAAACGCGTGACGCATCTGGGCATCGGCCGTGCGAAGGTCGACCGCGTCGCGTCGAACCGGCGCCTCCTTGGGCCCGACGGCAAGGTCAAGTACACGCGGATGAGCGGGTGCAGGAACAAGGAGGCCCGTGATCAACCCGAGGGCGTGATCGACCCGTACATCCGGACGTTGAGCTTCTGGGACGGCGACCGACCGATCGTGTGCATCAGCTACTACGCGACGCACCCGCAATGCAACTACGGGCACGGTGGGGTAAGCGCCGAGCTGCCCGGGCTGGCCCGCGCGATCCGCGAGAAGGCCCTCCCGGGCGTCGCCCAGATCTACTTCACCGGCGCCGGGGGCAACGTCGCGGTCGGCAAGTACAACGACGGCTCGAAGGGGAATCGGGCGGTGCTCTCCCGACGCCTGGCAGATGGCATGGCGTCGGCGTGGGAGGCGACGAAGCGCGTGCCGATCACGGCCACCGACGTCGAGTGGCGCGTCCGGCCGGTCGCACTGCCCCCCAGCGAGCGGCTGGTCGAGGGCAAGGTCCTCGAGAAGCTGGCGAACGCGCAGGCCAAGCGACGGGATCGCATCTTCGCGTCCCGCGAACTGGCCTGGTTGCGTCGGGTCCGGAGCGGTCATCGGATCGAGCTGACGTGTCTGCGGATCGGCCCAGCCTACGTGCTGCACATGCCGGGCGAGCTGTTCATCGAATACCAGCTGGCGGCCCAACGGATGCGCCCGGATGCGACGGTGTGCCTGGCCGCGTATGCCGACTTCGGACCGGGGTATATCTGTACCAGGATCGCCTACGCGCAAGGCGGCTACGAAAGCGGATGGGTCTCGAGGGTAAGCCCCGACGTCGAGGACGTCTTGATGGGAGCCCTCCGCGAGCTGCTGAAATGATCCCATGTTTGGCGGGGGCGGCTGAAGACAACGCGCGGCGCCGCGACCCGACTGGGACTTCGGTGGCTGGGTTGAAAAGCCAATCTGGGTGCCAAGATGCTGCTCGATGATTCCTGTGTGTCGGGAAGGGCCCGTTGGACCTGGCGAGTTCTGTCGTTCTGCCTGGCGGTATCGGCGGGAACAGCCTCGGACGCCACCGCGACCGAATACCTCCAGGGGCCGGCTCGGATGGAGCTGCTGAAGTATCTCGCGGCCCGGTCGAGGCAGTACGACCCCGAGGTCCAACTCGTCGTGGTCGGTCGCGTCGGGAAGGGCGACTACACCAAGCTGGACGGCAAGCGCGCCCACCCAACGCGGGCGTCGATCGGGTACGCGGCCATGCTGCTCGAGGCGAACGATCCGGAGCACCGGGAACGGGCTTGCCAGATCATCCGCAAGATCCTCTCGCTGCAGGACACGAACGAGCAGAGCTGGACCTACGGCCTGTGGTCGTGGTACGTCGAGGAACCGCTGGACAAGATGTTCATGCCCGACTTCAACTGGGCGGCCTTCATCGGCAAGACGCTGCTGTACATCATCATCCACCACGACGCGCAGCTCCCGCCTGCGCTGCAGAAAGACGTCCGCGAGGCGGTCCGCCGGGCCTGCATGTGCATTCGCCGTCGGCCGCTCCACATGGGCTACACCAACATTGCGGCCATGACCAGTTACGTCCTGCTCGTGGCGGGCGAACGACTTGAAGACCCCACGCTGCTCGCGTGTGGACGGAAACGGTTCGACGCGTGGCACAAATACACGATGGACCTGGGCTCCTTTACGGAATTCAACAGCCCGACCTACACGAGGGTGGCCATCGGGGTCGTGTCGCGGATGATGACCGACATCCTCGACCCCGACCGACGCGCCAAGGCCGAGCAGCTCAACTGGATGCTGTGGACCCACCGGGCCAAACGGTTCCACGCCCCGACGTGGCAGCTGGCCGGACCCTTCAGCCGGTCCTACACGCAGCTTCCGGGATCGGGATTCGGCCGGCTCATCCGACCGCGGCCCGACGGCGGCGCGGAGCTCGTGCCGGCCGATGAGCTGCCGCTGGACGTCGGCGACTGGCGGAGCCCGCGCCGACCGCCCCGCGACGTCGCCGCGTACCTCAAGGCCCTGACGCGACCGCGCGAAGAGGTGGAGACCTTCTTCCAGGCCGATCACCGCCTACCGAACGGTCTGGGCAACAGGAGCAGTCGCGTCTCACGCATCCCGATCGTAGGCACGACCCATCTTCATCCGCGCTTCTCGCTGGGTACGGTGAGCTTCATCGACTTCTGGGAGCAGCACCGGAACCTGATGGCCTACTGGGGAACGCGACGGGCGCCGGCCTATCTGGCCCTGCGGTGCATGAACGGTGGACACGGGTTCTGCTCGGCGGTCTTTGCCAGCGTGCAGCGTGGGGGGGACGTTATGGCCGCCGTCGTCTTCGTCACCGATTCGGGCAACCGCTACGTCGACCTGGACAAGCTGCCCAACCAGACGCTCGAGTGCACGAGCCTGCGGATCGAGTTCGAGCTCGGCGGTCATCTCGACGAGGCCCGCATTCCCGACCGGTTCGATCTCGACCGCCCCTTCGTCATCGAGGATCGCGGCACGCGAATCTGGCTGCGCTATCTGGGCGGCACGTTCGCCGGCCAGACGCCCATCGCCGAGATCAAGACCGTCCGTCGGCGGACTCTCCTGGTTGTGCATCTCTACAGGGGAGCCGAGAAGGCGTTCCATTTGCCTTCGCTGAACGAGGCCGCCAGTCTGTTCGCCATCCGCCTCACCGACGCGGACGCTCCCCGCCGACCACCGCGCGAGCCAAAGCTCGGCCGGAGGAAAGGTCGCTATCGCCTCGAATGGGCGCCCCGCGACGACACGCTCGTCCTGGAGGCACCGGCTGCGCCTCTCCCCATGGAGGATCTCCAGAAGCAGCTTGTAGCCACGATCAACGGCGCTGCCCCGTCGAAACGCGCCAAGCAGCTTTCGCCGCGGCCGGCGCAGCGATAGGCATCAGTCCCCCACCGGCGTTGCGGGGCACTATCGCGCCGACCACCGGATCCGTTTACCGGCGCTTGGCCGCTTTGGCACGTTTTGACTGCGGCTTGGGGGGGTTGCGCTTGGGAGGGCGCTTCTTGGCTGTCCGCTTCTTGCGCTTGGACGGCGTCTTCTTGGCGGCGGGGCGCTTGTCCTCGGGGAAGGCGGCGCGGAGGGTCTGTTCGATGTTCTTGACGAAGACGAAATCGAGCTGATCGCGGACGTCCTGGGGGACGTCCTCCAGCTGCGGGCGGCTGCGCTCGGGGAGAATCACCGTCTTGATGCCCGCGCGGTGGGCGGCCAGGACCTTCTCCTTGATCCCGCCGACGGGCAAGACCAGGCCGCGGAGCGTGATCTCACCGGTCATGGCCACATCGTGCCGGACAGGGCGGTCGATGCACAAGCTGACCAAACTGGTCAACATGGCCACCCCCGCCGACGGGCCGTCCTTGGGAATCGCGCCGGCTGGCACGTGGATGTGCAGGTCGCTCTGTCTCAGATCGTCCGGATCGATGTCCCAGTCGCGGGCCCGGCTGCGGAGGATGCTGTAAGCGGCCTGGGCGGACTCCTTCATCACGTCGCCGATCTGTCCGGTCAGGACCAGGTTGCCCCGGCCCGGCATGCCGGTGGACTCGACGAAGATCACCTCGCCGCCGACCGGTGTGAACGCCAGCCCCGTCACCACGCCCGCCGTGCTCGTCCGCTGCGCCATTTCCGCCTCGAACTTCTGCGGGCCCAGGTAGTCCTTCAGCTTGGCGGGCGTGATGGTGGTCTTGCGGCTTCGTCCGCGCGAGACCTTGACGGCCACGCCCCGGCAGATCGTGCCGATCTCCCGCTCCAGGTTCCGCACGCCCGCCTCGCGGGTGTAGTCCTGGGCGATGTCGGCCAGGACCTTCTCCGTGAAATGCAGCTGTTTCTTGCTCAGCCCGTTCTCTTCCTGCTGTCGCGGCACGAGGTACCGCTTGGCGATCATTACCTTCTCGCGGAGCGTGTAGCCCGGGAACTCGATCACCTCCATCCGGTCGCGCAACGCCGGCGGGATCGGGTCCATGTAGTTGGCCGTCGCGATGAACATCACCCGCGACAGGTCGAAGGGCACGTCGAGGTAATGGTCGGTGAAGGTGTTGTTCTGGGCCGGGTCGAGCACCTCCAACAACGCCGAGGACGGGTCGCCGCGGAAGTCCGCGCCGACCTTGTCCACCTCGTCCAGCATGAAGACGGGGTTGTGGCTCCCGACCTTGCGGATCTCCTGCATGATCCTGCCGGGCAGGGCGCCGATGTAGGTCCGCCGGTGACCGCGGATCTCCGCCTCGTCGCGGATGCCGCCCAGGCTGATGCGGACGAACTTCCTGCCCAGCGCGCGGGCGATGCTCTGGCCCAGCGACGTCTTGCCCACCCCGGGCGGCCCGGTGAAGCACAGGATCGGACCCCGCCCCTCGGGATTGAGTTTGCGGACGGCCAGATACTCCAAGATCCGCTTCTTGACCTTCGACAAGCCGTAGTGGTCTTCGTCCAGGATCTTGGCTGCCCGATTGATGTCCAGCTTGTCTTTGGTGCTGGCGGCCCAGGGCATGTCGCACAGCCACTCGATGTAGTCGCGGGTCACCGAGTACTCCGGCGAGGCCTGAGGGATCCGCTGCAGCCGCTCGAGCTCGCGGTCGGCCTCCTTGGCCACCTGCTCGGGCATCTTGGCGGCCTCGATCTTCTCGCGGATCTCACCGAACTCCGCCGTCCGTTCGTCGACTTCGCCGAGCTCCTTGCGAATGGCCTTGAGCTGCTCCTTGAGGTAGTACTCTTTTTGCGACTGGTCGATCTCGCTCTTGACCTGCTTCTGGATCTTCTGGGCCAGCTCGAGGACCTCCAACTGGCTGGTCATGGCGGCGCTGATCTTGCGGAGGCGCTGGAGCACGTCGAACGTCTCGAGCAGCTCCTGCTTGTAGATCAGCCCGATCGCCAGGTTCTGCCCGAGGAAATCCGCCAGCGCGCCGGGCCGATCGATGCTATTCAGCACGGATATCGCTTCGTCCGGGACGTTCGGGCTGAGCTCGACGAAGCGGACGGCCATGTCGCGGACCGTATGGACCAGGGCGTCCAGCTCGGTGGAGGGGCGCACCTCGTCATAGCGGGTGTTGATCTTGCCCACCAGATAGGGCTCAGTCTGCGCCAGAGTCTCCAACCCGAAGCGGACCATGCCGTGGACGATGAGGCTCAGATTGCCGGAGGGCATGGGGCTCAGTCGCAGGATCATGGCAGCCGAACCGATGCGGTACAGGTCGGCCAAGCTGGGGTCCTCGGTCTCGATATGCCGCTGAGCGACCAGGCCGATGATCCGATCCCCCGCCATGGCCGCGTCGATGGCCTTGCGGGACTTCTCGCGCCCGACCTCGAGGGGCATGATGGCCCCTGGGAAGGCGACCGCGTCCCGAATGGTCAGGATCGGCAGTTGCTCGGCGATCTTCGCTCGTTCCGGCGATTCCTCGTCGGTGGATTTCTCGAGCGAGACCGACACGTCCGGCTGTGCTTGCCCGCCCGGCGCCTCGGGTTCATCGCCGGGATCCAGGGGCACCTTCGTCTTCGGTTGGGTCGGCTCGTTTGGCATGGGCCTCACTCTGTCTGTTGGGTCGGGCCCTTGGGCACGCGGATCCAGAGGTATCCTTCTCGGTACTGGGCCTGGGTGTTGCCGACGTCGAACTCTGACGGTAGTGCGATGGTCCGGGCAAACGGGCCCTGGTGGATCTCCAGCAGGTGCAGGCGGCATGGCGTGTCGGTCTTGGGGAGCTGGGGATCCGGGCGGACCCCCTGAACGATCAGCCGCCCGGGCGCGACCTCCACGTCGATATCCTCCCGTCGCATGCCGGCCAGTTCCACGCAGACGATCAGGCAGTCCGGCTGTTCGTAGACGTTGACCGGTGGCTCCCAGGCCTTGTCCGGGCGAAAGCCCACGTAGCTGGACTGGTAGATGCTCTCGATCATCTCGCCCATGTTCTGGGCCAGCTTTTCGAAGGAGTCCTTGCTGGCGACCTGGACGTTCATAACCTACTCCCTGCGTCGTCGCCCGCGCGATGCCGGCAACGACGCGTCGGATGAATACGAGGGAACTCCAGCACCCACAGCAGCATTATACGCCAACCGCGCCCGTTCCGCCCGAGCTAACCTGTACCTCGAACCCACGAGGGCCCACAGCCAACCCAGCGTACGGGAATACCATGCCGTAGGCAGCACCCATCACGGCGATCATCAGGGGCAATCCCAGGAAGAAGTAGGGCAGGACACACAGTGCCGCTGTCGCGATCGAGATCAGGCTCAAGACGAGGGTCAGCAGCAGGAGCTTGCCGAGAAACCGCTGGGTCCCGCGCCAGCTCCTACGCATCGAATCTCCGATGCCCAGCCCGGTCTCGAGGCAGACCTGAGTGGAGAACATCAGTCGCAGACCCACGTAGACGCAGGCGACCAGCGACACAAGGCCACCGGCAACGCCAATCACGATTCCCCCGGTCATGGCGGCGTCATCGGTGGGGGCGGCAGCGCCCAACAAGAAGGCGGCAATCCCGATGGCCACTCCCGCGGGAAGCAGGCAGCCCAGGATGATTGCGGCCTGCAGCATAGCGATCCCGAACACGTGGGCGATCCGGTTGAATCCACAGAACAGGTCCGCGACCCGCAGGGGGCGTCCCCGGTAGGCCATCACGCCCATGAAAGACCAGCCCGCTGCCAACACCGGCGAGATGAGAAGCGAGGCAATGCTCAATAGGACGCCGGCGCAAGGAACTACGCCACCGACCCCGATGGCGGCCTCGATGGCGAAGTAGATGAGCGTCGCCCCCAGTAGGACCCCGTAATGAGTTGACATGACTCGCCATCCCTGGGAGAGCGCTTCCCCGATGGGAAGCCCTGCGGGCTCCGGCGGTTCGCCGACTGGGGTGACCGCCGGGACGCCCACATCGACACGACCAGCACCTGTCTCGCTGGGGGAACCAGGGGGCAGAGGAGTGACGCCGGGGACCGGTGTCGATGCCTCGGTGCCTTCGCCATCTGCCGGGCTTGGTTCCTTCGCCGAAGGCGGGATGGACTGTGGCTGTTCCCCGACCGCTTCGATCACGAACTCGACGCCGCATCCTTGATGCGGACACTGGACGGTCTTCCCGCGATGGACATCGTCCACGCGAAAGCGGTGTCCGTTTGGGCAAGCGACGATGATCTTCATGGCCCGTCGCTCCTGGAGGTCCGCCCCCGCCAATAAGGTTGAATGGTAAGTTCCGCCTCTGGATCCCGCAACCGCAAGGCCGCCCCCGGCGCTTTCGGCCGACTTGTTCCTGAGTGTGGGGTTGACAGTCCCCGAGGGGCTCAATTATGGTTTCACCCGGCCGTTACGCATGTAGGACAAGAGACGATCGTGAGCAGCGGGAGGTGGTCCAATGGAGTTGGCATCGTGGCAGTGGGTCTTGATCGTCATCCTCGTCGTCCTGATCGTCGTGCTGTTCGTGATCAGGAAGAAGCAGTCGGGAGGCTAGCGCTTCACAGCGGGTACATCCCGGCGGCCTGCCTCGGGTGATGTACGCCCCAAGACGAACAGGGATTCCCCCGTTCGTGCGAACTTCCCTTGTCTAGCACAGCGGATCGTGCGGGAACTCGCGGAGGGGACACTCCGTACATCGGGGGTTCCGCGGACGGCAGCAGCGCTTGCCCAGTTCCACCAACAGGGCGTGGTACTCATTGAACAGGGCTTCGTCCGCCGGCAGGTTGCTCTCGAACAGATCCTTGATCTGTTCGTAGTCGGCCTCCTCGTCGATCAGCCCGTGTCGGCGCAGGATCCGGGCGGTGTAGGCGTCGACCACGAACGTGACGTGCCGGCCCGCGTAGAGCAGGATGGAGTCGGCCGTCTCGCGCCCGATCCCGTTGACGCCCAACAGCCGCTCTCGCAGTGGGCCGGTGGGCACGGCGAACATCGCATCGAGATCCCCGTCGAACGACTCGACCACCCAGGCGGTCAGGTGTTTCAGGCGTCGGGCCTTCACGTTGAAGTACCCCGCCGGACGGATCAGCTCGGCCAGCCGGGCGTGCGGCATACGATGCAGGCGGCGCCAGTCCAGGGCGTTCGCCGCCTTGAGTTCGGCGATCGCCCGCTCGACGTTGGTCCAGTTGGTGTTCTGCGTCAGCACCGCGCCGACCATGACCTCCAAGCGGGTCTCGCCGGGCCACCAATGACGCGGGCCGTAGGCGGCGTAGAGGGCGTCGTAGAAGGCCCGAAGCGTTCCTGCGGTCGTGCTGCGGGGCATGGGGCACTCCGTCTGATGGGGCGCGGCGAGGACATCGAAATCGACGCGGGCGTCGACGTCCGAATTGAAAACGCCTGCCCCACGGCCATAATGGTAGCCTGATGTCCGCCCGCTCATCCAGCCGAATCCGGTCTCGTCCCCAGCCTTCAGGGCTTCAGACGGGCTATCTCGAGCAGACGCGGCGTCCGCTGCACTGCCTGGGCTTCTTGCTCCCCATGCTGATCCTCTACGAGCTGGGGATCTTCCTGGCGTACCCGTCCTTCTCCAACGAGCAGCCGCCGGAGGTGATGGCCAAGGTCCTGCTCGCATGGTTCATGGCGCTGTTCGGGGCCTCGGGCTACTACCTGCCCGGGCTGATCGTGGTCGTGGTTTTGCTGGCCTGGCACCTCCTGCGTAAGGACCCCTGGCGGGTGGACCGGCGGGTCCTGATCGGCATGGGGATCGAGAGCGTGCTGCTGGCCCTGCCGCTGCTGCTCTATCATGCGGTGCTGGCCAGCGGGGTGCGGTTGGCCAGCGGGGGGTGGGCCGATTCGGTCTTGTTGAGCATGAGCGCGGGCATCTACGAAGAGCTGGTGTTCCGGCTGCTGCTCATTAATCTGCTGACGTTTCTCTTGACCGAGGTGCTTCACCTGAAGCGCCCCCCCGCCGAGCTGATCGCCGTCCTGGTCAGTTCGGTGATCTTCGCCCTTCATCACTGCAAGGGGTTCGGCGGCGGCGAGCCATTCGTGATGAGCCATTTTCTGTTCCGCTCGGCGGCCGGCGTCTACCTGGCCGGTGTGTTCGTCCTTCGAGGGTTCGGCGTCGCCGTCGGCTGTCACACCATCTACGACATTATCGTGGTCAGCATGCGCTGAGCCGACGGGAAGCGGCAGGGCGAGATGGCCGGTGAGGATGCGGCATCGACGACGCAGCGATTCGGCGCGCATCTCTCCATCGCCGGCGGCGTGCACCGGGCCTTGGAGGCAGCCGGTGCGTTGGGCTGCGACTGCGTGCAGATCTTCGTCAAGAACCGCTTGCAGTGGTCGGCCGCCCCGCTGAATCCCGTCGACGTCCGTCGATGGCACGAACTGAGACGGCGGAGCGGCGTGCGTCCGGTCATCGCTCATGCTACGTACCTGGCCAACCTGGCCTCGCCCGATCCGGTCCTGTGGCGACGGAGCGTCAAGGCCTTCACCGAAGAGATCGGCAGATGCGCCGTCCTGCGAATCCGCCAGCTGGTCATCCACCCCGGGTCGCATCGCGGCGCGGGACGCGAGGCGGGCGTGAAGCGGGTCACTCGGGCGCTCGATGAGATCTGCAAGAAGACGGCGGACAGCGGGGTGCGAATCCTGCTGGAGACGACGGCCGGTCAGGGTCACGGATTGGGCGGGCGGTTCGAGGACCTGGCCGACATCATCGACCGCGCGAAACACCCGCGCCGGCTCGGCGTCTGCTTGGACACCTGCCATCTGTTTGCCGCCGGCTACGAGCTGCGGACCCCAGCGGGCTATGAGCAGACGATGACGGCGTTGGATGAGCAGATTGGTCTGTCGCGCGTCGCGTGCATCCACGTCAACGACGCCAAACACCGGCTTGGCTCGAGGGCCGATCGTCACGAGCACATCGGACAAGGGAAGCTCGGGCTGCGGGCGTTCCGGCTGTTGGTCAATGACGCCCGACTGGCGGGGGTGCCGAAGATCCTCGAGACCCCGAAGGGCCGGGACGCCCGCGGCCGAGACCTCGACGAGGTCAACCTGGCCAGACTGCGACGGCTCGTCAAGCAGGCTGATTGAACCGCGCGGCCCCGTTGCGTCGCCGGGACTACCGCCTCGGTTCGAGAAGGCACTCCTCGCCCCAGAGATCGGGTCCGTCGGGCCTGGCCTGCGTCGGGCCGAACTGACGGTCCGGACCGGCGGAGTCGAAGATGGGTCGGCCGCCGTTGGCGGCGACGCGGCGTCGAAGCTCGGGCGAGGCGTGGTTGGCCGTCACGTACCGCAGCGGCGTGCCCCATGCGTCGACGAGGGTCTTGGCCTCCGTTCGCCGCAGCACGGATGGCAGGCCGTCGAGCTTGGCACTGCTCGGCCCGTGGGCCAGGAGCGCCGTGATGGCTTCATCGGCTGATCCATCGGCGGTTCCCGGTGGCGGCGACTTGTATCGCGCCATGTACGCCTTCAGGGCATCGTCCAGCGCGCACAGCAGGCGAACGGTCAGCTCCCTTTTGGCACGTTGGCGCGTCGTTCGCGCCAGCCCTGCCAACAGGAACAGCGCGATTCCCAGCAGGAGGACGACGACGGCCATCTCGACCAGCGTCATCCCTCGGAGTCCCCGCCCGACCCGAGCGGGAAACCTCGCTTGTCTCAGTGCTGGCTTAGGTTCCGTGGCGGTCATAAAATGCAGTTGGCGATATCGAGGGTACCGTTGTCAAGGGCCGGACCCATGATCAGCGAAGATGCCAGACGGGCGCTTTTCGGGGGCTTCATGATCGGCCTGGTCGCGACGACCGGTTGTACGCAGGTCGCGACGGACGTTCAGCTGAGTGTCTGGGCGGTTTCCGGTTCGCACCGGATCAGGCCGGACGAGCCCGCCCGCAAAGAGACCGACTGCTTCAGCCATCAGGACAACCGCATCAGCCTGCGGGCCGCTCGAAACGAGGTGGCCGCCTGTCAGTTGGTGCTCACGACCGGGACCGAACCGGTGGAGGGGGTCTCGATCACCATCGGCCGATTCTCGGGCGAGCAAGCCGGCCCGCCCGTGATGACCGTTCGCGCCTATTGTCCCCGATTGGTTCGAGCGGGCCGCCCGCCATCTTGGCTGCTGATCCGTCCTGATGCCGGACCGCCCGACCAGAGCTGGCCGGACGCCCTCGTTCCGTTGGACGCCCAGCCTGGCGGTCAGCCGTTCGATCTGCCTGCCGGTGTGTCCCTGCCGATCTGGATCGACCTGGAGGTCGGGGCGGGTGTGACCCCCGGGGTTTACCGAAGCCCGGTGGCGATCCGCAGCGGCGACCTGGTGGTGGCCACGGCCGAGCTGCAGCTCGAGGTCCTTCCCTTCGTCCTGCCCGTCCGCCCGCAGCTGCCGGTGCTGGTCGGGGTCGACATGCCCTCGCTGTTTCGCCACCATCTGGAACGGGACGGCAAGCCCTACGTTCCTGCGGGGGTGGTGGCTGGCGATCCGATGGCGCAGCAGGCCAAAGCCGTCCTCCAGCGGACCTTCCGGATGCTGCACGCCCATCGGTGCAGCCCCTTCCTGACTGGACTGCACCCGTCCGTTTCGCTCGACGCGTCCGGGCGGATGCGCGTGGGGTGGGACAGCTACGATCGTACGGTGACGGGCTATCTGAGCGGCACGGCGTTCGCCGATCGGCAGCGCCTGGCGGCCTGGCCGATCCCCTTCGACCGATCCTTCCCGCCGCCGGCCAGCTATGGCGGCGCCAATTCGCCGGAATACGCAGCCGCCGTCCAGGAGTACCTCGCCCAGTCGGCTGCGCACTTCAGGCAGAAGGGCTGGCTGACTACGAGTGTCGTCTGGACGGACTCGCCCGACCCGCGCCGCCCCGATCCGCCCGAGCGGATCAAGGCGTTCGGCCCATTGGTGGCTAAGGCGACCGAGAAGCTCAGGCTGCTGACGACGGCCATCCCGCAATCGATGAAGCCGTTCGGATGGTCCAACCACGCGTTCGATCCGTCGATCGCCGATCTGGTGTCCATCTGGGCGCCGCCCGCACAGTTCTACGACGACGCGACGATGGCCAAGCAGCGGGCCTTGGGTCGGACGTCATGGATGACGGTCGATCGACCACCGTTCAGCCCCTCCCTGTCGATTGCGGCGCCCCAGATCGACCCGCGGGCGCTGGCCTGGCAGGCGTTTCGATACAACATCGGTGGCCTGGTCGTCCCGCGGATCAACGATTGGACGGGCAATCCGCTGAGCAGCGTCGTGCCGGCCGATGGCCAGTGGCTGGTCTATCCCGGCAGATCGTTCGGGGTCGCCGGTCCCATCCCGTCGGTGCGGCTCAAGCAGCTCCGCCGCGGGCTGCAGGACCTCGAGTACCTGATGTTGCTCAAGCGCAACGGCCAGGGCAAGCTGGCCGACACGATCGCCCGCGTCCTGTTCCGCTACGGTGGGACGGCCGCCTACAACGACCACTTCGCCGACGGTTGCCAGTGGAGTTGGGTCGACCAACCCGAACTGTGGGACCTGGCCAGACGCCTGATGGCCGACCGCATCGCTCAGGTCAAGGGGGGCGGCCGCGCGACCTCCGACGACAAGTTCGTCCAGAGCGTGGAATGGCGGCGATTGGTCGATGCGGCCTGTCGGCTGAGGGTCTGGTGTGAAGGCGTTCGGATTCGGTCGGCCGACCCGCCAGAGAAGACGGGCGCGTCCGAGGTCGAGCTTCGCCTCGTTGTCCGCAACGAGCGCCCGACGCCGGTAACCGGCCAACTGCGGTTCGGCAAGCTGCCCGTCGGGTGGCGACGCGTGGCGGACAAGCTGCCCGTCAAGTCCCTGCCGAGCCTGGGACGGGCACGGTTGTCCCTGGTCGCCCAGGCCAGCAGCATCGGCACGAACGAAGCGGGCGTGGCCTACGTGCCGGTGGTGTTCGACGCGGGGCCCGCGGGCAAGATCGAGATCCAGGCGCGGCTGACGCAGATCACCGTCAGACGTCTGAACCAGCCCATCGTCGTGGACGGAGATCTGTCGGGCTGGCCGCCGGGCATCCGGAACGTGGCAAGCGACTTCGTCGTGGTGGCCGGTCAGGATCCCGCATCGGCCGGCAAGGAGCCGACGGGCAGGGCAGAGCTGCAGACCATGGTGCTCGTCGGGCTCCATCGCGACCGGCTGTACTTCGCGCTCAACTGTCGCGACGATCAGGTCGGCAAGCTCCCGAGCACCGGCAGCAACTTCGTCCGCTACGACGGGCTGCTGCCGGCCGACGACGACCTGTTGGAAATCCTGATCGATCCAACCAACGCCGGGACGGGCCAGCCGATCGACATCTACCGTGTCGTGATCCGTCCGACTGGGGCGGTGCTGGTCCGGCAGGGGGTCTCCACCGGGACGGGGTGGGGGACGAGTCGATACTGGCCCGCGGACGTTCGCGTCGCCGCCTCCCGGCAAGAGCAAGGCTGGACCGTCGAGGCGAGCGTTCCGTTGTCGGCGTTTGGCCGGGCTGCGCTGGCCAACAAGCGTTGGGCCATCAACTTCGCGCGCTACCAGCCACGCGTGGGCGAATACAGCAGCTGGTCTGGCGCCCGGCGGTACTTCTACAACACCCGTTCATTCGGCAATCTGAGATGGCCGTAGCGTGACGGCGGGTGATCACGCCGCGCAGCAGCCGCGAAGGAAACCACCATCGACCGGCAAGGAGCGGGCATCGTGGGCAACAGACTGGGGTGGCTGATCGCGGGTGGGGGCGTGCTTGTGTTGGTCCTGGTGGTGGGCCTGCTGTGGTTGTGGCCCGACGCGACCACTGAGCCGACCGCCGCCACGACGGCGCGGGGTCGGTTGGATCGGATCGACCTGCCCGCGTCGATCTGGGACGTCGTCGAGAAGCCCACCGAGAGGGGCTTGGCCGCTGACGACTACAACAAGGGCGTGGTGGAGTACTACGACAGCGACGGCCACGCCAGGCTCCGTAAGCTGTCGCCCGAGCGGCAAACGGCGTTTGGCCGGAACGACTTCCCCTACCGGGCCCACGACTACATCGCGGCAGGCGCCAAGAAGCGGCGGATGGACTACTTCGCCCAGTACATCAAGCCCGCCGAGGCGGTCAAGCCCAGCCAGCGGGAGCTCATCAGCGCCGAAGAAGGTCCCGCGGGCCCTCTGCCACACCTGCAAGCCTTCGCAGCCATGGCGGACGCTGCGCTGGTCTATGGCAAGATCTGCGAGAAAGACAAGAAGCGCCAACAGGCCGAGGGTTTCTACAAGGCCGTGCTGGTCTTCGGCCACCACGTCACGGAGGACCGCGTCCGGCTCTGGGGCTTCCAGGTAGGGCTGGACATCCAACAGAAGGCCGCCCACCGCCTGTCCGAGCTCTACTACAAGCAAGGGCAGAAGGACCGGCTCGAGAAGGTCAGGGCGTTTCTGGACGAGCTCGCCCGTGTCCAGGAGGTCGCGGCCAAGAAGGCGAGGGAAGCGGTGTTCCGGCTGAGCGAACGGGGACACCTGCACGCCGGCGATCTGCGAAACATCGCCGCGCACGACGCGGACCCGATGTGGCGGATCGAGGCCATCCGCCAGCTCGGTCTGTGCCGCGCTGCCCTGAGCACAGGGGGGAACCGCGCCGATCACGAGGCGATCACCGAATTACTGACCCAGTGCAAGGGCAACCCAAACCCATTCATCCAGGCCGCCGCCGAGCTGGCGCTGGGGATGACGGTCGAAGACGTCCGGGCGGCTTACTAGGTCGCGAAGCGATGGCGGCGGCTCCCACGACGACCGACGCGACTGCACGACCGGAAACGCAATGAGTCGACAGCATACGATCACGGTCTTCGGCAGTTCGCAGCCCAGGCCGGACGAACCTGCCTATGAAGAGGCCCGCCAATTGGGTGCGGCTATCGCATCCGCCGGCTGGGTCCTGTGCAACGGCGGCTACGGCGGAACGATGGCCGCGGGGTGTTGCGGGGCGGTCGAGGCCGGCGGGGCGACGATCGGCGTGACGTGCTCGGCCTTTGGGCGAAGCGGCGCGAATCGCTGGGTCCAGCGGGAGATCGTCACCGACGATCTGAACGCCCGTCTGGGCAAGCTGGTCGAGCTGGGCGACGCGTTCGTCGTCTTGCCCGGGTCGACGGGGACGTTGCTGGAGCTGGCCGAGGTGTGGGAGCTGGCCAACAAGGGATTCGTCACGGACAAGGCCATCGTTCTGCTCGGCGACTTCTGGGACCCGGTCATCGACGTCGTCGCTCGGGAGGCGCCACGGTCGTTGGATTGCCTGGCAACGGCCAGCAACGTCGACGAGGTGGTCGACATCATCCGCCGTCGGTTGGACGGGTAGGGGTCATCTTCGGTCGGACAGTTTCGTGCGGGGGCGATTCGGCATCAGAGGCCTGACCGTATCAGAGGCCCGACCGTAAGGGAGGGCTCTAGGATCGATCAGCGATCGATCCTGGGACCGCTCCTTGACGGTCGCGGCTCTGATTGTACGGTTGCGTGGCGGGCGGCGCGTGGGATTCGACCCGGCGCCTGAAGACCACGACGGGCTTGTCTGCCCAGCTGATGACGGTCGGACGGTTCCACCACGCATTCAGATTCGTCGGGAACCTGGCTGTCTGACGGTACCGCCACGCCCACCAGGCCGAACCCATCGCATCGGGTCGGTCGGCCGTGGTCACGATGTAGTCGGGCCAGTCGTTGATCTTGCCCGACGGGCGTTGGGGCAGGAGCACGACACGACGCCGATCGAAGTCGACCGGCGGGACGCAGTAGGGCGCCGGCTCGCGGAGCAGGCCGACCGTGGCGTAGGGATCATCCGCCAAACGCGTCGACAGCCAAGCCGCCGCCGCGTTCCGGCTGCCGGTCGTGCCCGCGTCGCGGACGAAGCCCGCCAGGTACCGGTATCCGTCCCACGCGGTCGTCGCCAAGACAATCCCCGCAAGCCCGACGCCGAGCACGCGCCGCCAACGATAGGCTGACGCGATCCCCCAGGCTGCGGCGATGACCAACACGGCTGCCGGGAAGAGGAGGAAGCGTCCGTATTCGCCCGGCTTGCCCGCGCCGATGCAGACGAACTGTGCCAGGACCAGCACCATCGGCAACACAAGCGGCAGCATCGGCTGTGCTCGTCGTGCCAGCAGAAGGACCAGCGCCGCGGCGCCCGCGGCCGCGAGCACCGGGCCCATGCCTTCGACGAGCAAAGCCCCGACCGTCCAAGCGCCCTCCCCCAGCCGCCCCATCTGATACATGTCCACCGAGCCGCCCAGATTCGAGCGTAGCACCTCGCGATCCTTGACCAGGTTGATGAGCAGATAGGGATTGACGACCAGGAAGACCGTTGCCGCGACCGCCAGGCCGATGATCAGCCGCCGCGCCGTCTGCCGGGGTGAGTCGCAGGGCCGCTGCCAGATCGCGGCGATCATCGTTGCCATCACCGGCCAGGCGCTCAGCACCATCGCGCTGGCCAGGCCGCACGAAACGGCCGTCGTCCACCATCGGCCTGGGCGGCCGCTCTCCACGTATCGCATGGCTGCCAGACCGGCCAGGAGCATCAGGACGGCTCCGGGCAGGTGCGGCTTGCCCTCATGCGACAACGTGATCACCACGGGCATCAGCACGAATAGGACACCCGCCAGCAGCCCCACGCTGGCTCGGCCCAATCGCCGCCCGATGAGATAGCACGCCACCACACCTATCAACCCAAACGTGGCCGAGTAGGCCCGAAGAACCACATAGAGCGACCCGAAGTCGGCGGGATGCTCGAAGAAGTAGGCCAGGTCGGCCCGCGCGCCGAGCAGCCCACAGGCCGACGCCAGCCCGATCAGTAACCCCACCGGGTAGATAAACAGCCCCCCGTACTGGTACAGCTTCGGATCGAGCCAGAGCATCATCGGCCGCATGCCCGCCAGGGCGCGAAGCGTGATCAGCTCGTCGGGCTGATGCGTGTAGAGGCGGTAGCGCACGAGGATGGCGGCCCGGTCCTGATCCGTGGCGGTCAGATCGACGGGCAGGTTGCGCGTCGAAATCGGGTCGATGTCGACGTCAGCGCCGAGCTTACGGGACTGCTGCCAGGCCCGGCCCTTCAGCTCGACCAGCCGCTCGCCGGACCAGGGCGGGCGCGTCCCGAACAGGTACGCGTCCGCCCGACGCGAGGGCAATCCCCAACGAATGCCCGTCATCGCGACGAGAAGCGCCAGCAGCAAGACGGCGATCAGTCCAACCCGTGCCATTCTGTACCGATTTCTCCCTGCGGCGCGATCGGACGCCCACCGACCGCGCTAACCACGCTGCATGAGCAACACGTCGGCCACGGCGAGCACGCCCAAACCGATGCTGACCACGCCGTTGATGGTGAAGAACGCCAGGTTCACCCGCGAGAAGTCGTCGGCCCGGACGAGCGTATTCTCGATCAACAACAGGAGGGCGACGCCGGCCACGCCGATCAGGTACAACGTCCCCATCGGCGCCAGCCAGGCCAACCACGTCAGCAGCCCGACCGTAGCGGCATGGGAGCCGCGGGCGATCCACAGACTCCGCCCCGGACCGATCCGAGCGGGCAGCGAGAGCAGGCCGTCGCGGCGATCGATATCGATGTCTTGGCAGGCGTAGATGATATCGAACCCCGCGATCCAGAACGTGACGGCAGCCGTCAGCACCAGGGCCGGCAAGCCCACGGAAGCGGGGTGGATCGCCACCCATGCCGCGATCGGCGACAACGCGATCGCGCTGCCCAGGTAGAAGTGCGACCACTTCGTGAACCGCTTCGAGTAGGAGTACCCACACAGATAGGCGAGCACGGGGACCGCAGCGATGGCGGGCCAGGGGTTGTCATAGAACCCCCAGAACCCGCCGCAGCAGACCACGAACCCGCCCGCACATCCGCCAAAGAACACCAACGCTGCCCGAAGGCTCAGCCGGCCCGTGGGGAGGGGGCGATTCTGCGTTCTGGGGTTGCGCGCGTCGATCGCGCGGTCGGCGATTCGGTTGAACGTCATCGCCACGCTTCGGGCCAACACCATGCAACCCACGATCAGGACGAACTGCCCGGGCCGGGGCAGCTCCCGACCGGGTAGGTTCCGACCGGCCAGGAACGTCGCCATCAGCGCAAACGGCAGGGCGAAGACGGAGTGCGAGAACTTGATCATCTCGCCCCACGTCCGAACTGCCGTGATCAGGCTGGCCATGACGCGCCGCTACCCATCGAGACCCGCGTTGGGGGAAGGAGGATCCTGCGGCCCGGGCCATCGCACCGCCAAGTCGTTGGGCACGCCGAGCAGGTCGAGCAGTCGGCCCACGGTGGCGTCGACCAGGTCGTCGAGCGTCTTGGGCCGGCCGTAGAACGGCGGCGACGCCGGACAGATCACGCCGCCAGCCTCACTGACCCGCAGCATGTTCCTCAGGTCGATCTGCGCGAGCGGCATCTCGCGGACGAACAGGAGGAGCGGCCTGCGCTCCTTGAGGTGGACGTGTGCGGACCGGGTGATCAGGTTGTCGCCCAGACCGGCGGCGATCGCCGCGAGCGTGTGGCAACTGCACGGGCAGATGACCATGCCGTCCGTGGGGCGCGAGCCGCTGGCCAGCGGACTGAAGAGGTCGTCGTGCGGATGGGGGGTCAGGCGTCCCTTGCCGGCGACGGCAGGCACGTCGAGCCCGCCATCGCCGAGTTCCGCCGCCGCCACCGCCCGCCCCAGCGGGCTGACGATCAGGTGCACGTCTGCGCCGACCTCGAGCAGCGCCTCCAGCAGACGGCGGGGGTAGACGGCTCCGCTGGCACCCGTCACCCCCACGACGATTCTCTGGGACATCTCGATCCCCCGTTCGGGTCACTTCACGCGGGGCGCGGCGTCGATGGCCATCAACTTCCGCAGCGCCGAGGCCACCCAGGGCGAGTCCTTGTGCTCCTGCACCAGTTGGTTGAGGGCCCGGATTCCGTTGGCCTTTCGGTTGTCGTTGAGCTCGAGGACGCCCAGCTCGTAGATCGCATGGGCAGCGGCGTCCCCGCCACGATAGCGATCGATGACCGCCTCCAGCGCCTCCCGGCGCTCCTCGACGGTATGTTTGGTCAGCGCGAGGCGGACCATCAGGTTGTCATGGAGCCTGCTGCCCGGGAACCACTGGTCGATGTGCTCGAGGTTCTCGGGGTACTTGGCGTGTCGTGGGTCGCACCGGAGCAGCCAGCTGATGGGGTTGTGTTCCGGGTAGACGACGTCGGTGAACTGTCCGTACTGGTTCTCTCGAATCAACGACAGGAACTGGGCGGCCTCTTCCGCGACGGCCTGGGGATCGACGTTCAGCGAGCTGGCCGCGGGCTTGCGGGCAAACAACTGCCGGAGCCCCGACGTCGCCGCGGTCGTGGGCGGCGAGCGCGGGCCGCTGGCGAACTTGTCGACGATCTTCTGCAGCGTCTCCTCGGCCACTCTGAGGTTGCCCTCGCGGGCCTCGAGCAAGGCCAGCTTCAAACCTGCCACGCTGGCGAACGGCGAGTCCGGGTTCTCCCCGAGCAGCTCCTTCCAGGTCTCTCGCGATGCCTCTGAGGGGAAACCGGAGTAGAACTGCAGCAAGGCCTCACGCCGGAGCAGCTCCATGTCGATCCGCATGTCCATCGCCCGCCCGCGAAGGTAGAGGCAGTTCCAGTAGTAGCGGCTGTTGGGATACTCCTGGATGAACCGGTCGCATTGCTGAACGACCTCGTGCTGCTGGCGGTGCAGCTCAGTGGGCAGCGCGAGCTTCAGCAGGAGCATCTTGTTCTGAACGACGGCCCGGATGTCACGTCGCTCGCCGTGGGCATTTGCGGTCCACTCGAGCTCGGCGACGCGCTCGACCAGCTCCCGGGGGTCCATGTCGACGAACACCCGGCGGCTGTCCGGCCCGTAGTCGTGCTCCAGCAGCCGGTACGCCAGCTCGTCCCCTCCCACCTGCGTGTGGAAGAGGCTGACCGGCACGGCGAACAACACCGCCAACAGGGAGGCGATGCCGCCCGGTCGGTAGTCCATCAGGTACGCAAACGCCAGCACGAGCCCCGCGCTCAGGCAGGACGCAATCACCGCCAGGACCCAGGGCGCGTAGAGCTTCATTCGTTCGATATCCCCGCCCAGGGTCGCCAGATCGTCGCCGCTTCTGGTCGACGTGTAGAAATAGACGATCACGGGGATCAGCGCCAGCAGCACCGTTGCGTAGCGGAACGAGAACTTGAACCATCGGACGGTCGTGATGACGCAGCTCAGCAGCAGCGTTAGGGACAGCCAGGGAAACACGGCGACGAAGCCAACAATCACCAGGAACACCATCGCCACCGGCAATCGGTACAGCATGGCCACCAGAATCGGGATCGTGATGAGCGAGGCCATCAGCAGTCCCACGATGACAATCTGCGTCGGCACGTGCTCGACGCTGATGGGGAACATCAGAAAGTCGGTCAGCGTGACCTGGTTGGGTCCGAAGGGGTCGAAGCACGCCTTCCAAAGCGTCCAATAGGGATAGCGCGGCGGGGCCAGGTCTCCGCCGAACAGGGAGATGACCGGCCGCAACAGCGGATAGGGATCCCCCGTGCGCAGACGGTACGTGTAGCACCCCAGGGCGCCGAACAACAGGATGTTGAAGACCAGGAACGCAACGGCCAGGCCACGGTAGTACCGGGCCGGTCGCGACCAGACGTCGATGATCTCGGGCTCGGGGTGCTTAGGAGGAAATCCGATTGGAGGCAGGCTGGCGGCGGTCGGCCGAGCGGCGCCACCCCTCCCCGGGCCCCCGGGCACGAGGGCCGGGCCGGTATCCGGACCGTTCTGGCCGGTCGTCTGGGTCAAGCGCGCTTCTCCGCCACGTACACCACCACGATCCCGAACGTCAGCGGGGTCGCCGCCACCCGCGCAAAGCCGGCGTCCCGAAGGCGTGAAACCATGTCATCTCGACCGACGAACTCAACCACACTGCGAGAAAGGTATCGATACGCACCGGTGCGGTCCCGACTGATCAGCGTGGCCAGCAGGGGCATGAGCCACTCGAAGTACAGGCCGTACAGCCATCGCAACGCCCGATTCGACGGCATCGAGAATTCGACGATCACCGCACGGCCGGCGGGCCGCAACGCCCGATACATCTCCCGGAAACCGCGATCCAGGTCCTGGAAATTCCGCACGCCGAACGCACAACCCGTCATGTTGAACGTTCCGTCGGCAAAAGGCAAGCGCAGAGCATCGGCCCGACACCAGCACGGGGCCGTGCACGCAGTCCCCCTCGCCTGCCGACGGGCCGCCAACGTCAGCATCTGCTCGGCGAAATCCACGCCCACCACGGATCCCGCACGCCGGGCGAAGGCCCGCGCCAGATCGCCCGTGCCGCAGGCGACGTCCAGCACGCTGTCCTGCTCCATGGTCCGGCCCAGCGTCACCGCCCGACGCCGCCAGGAGGCGTCCAGCCCGAAGCTGGCCAGACGGTTGACCAGCTCGTAGGTCGGCGCGATGGCGTCGAACATCCGCCGCACCCGCCGATCTTTGTCCGGTTGACGATGGGGTTCCGCCAGCCGACGCCGATCCCACAGCGTCCCGCGCTTCGCTCGGGCGGAGCAGTCATTCCCGACCTGTCCATCGCGATGGGTCACGCCTGCAGCCTATCCGTCACACCAAGACCGGGCAAGGCGTCGTGGCGGGTCGCCCCCCGTAGCATGGGCGTCTTGCCCATGGATCCTCACGGGCGAGACGCCCGTGCTGCCGCTGCCAAGCGTCAGGCTTCGGGCATCAGACCCGGAACCCCGAACCCGGAACCCTGAACCCTCATCCACCTCTGCGCATCTTGCGCATGGGTCTTCACGGGCGAGACGCCCGTGCTACCTCTCGGACAACTTGAGCGGTTGGGAACGCTGCGCGATCCGGCGGGTCAGAGGTCTTCGTCCTCTTCGATGGCGACGCCGACCTCCTTGAGGGCGCGGAGGGCGGCTTTTTGCTCGGCGTCCTTCTTGCACGGGCCCCAGGCGCTGGGGAAGCGCCGACCCGCGACGACCACGCAGACCTCGAAGCACTTGCTGTGATCGGGTCCCTGCTCGTCCAGCAGCTCGTAGACGGGCGTTGCACCGATCTGCTTCTGGGCGTACTGCTGGAGCTGGGACTTGTAGTTCCGCTGGTGCTCGCTGGCCGCCGCTTCGGCGATGATGTCGCCGATCTGGTTCAGGATGAAGTCGCGAGCGGCGCCCATGTCGTCACTGTCGAGGTAGATGGCGGCGATGATGGACTCGAAGACGGCCGCCGACAGGGAACTGGGCACCTGCCCCCGGCCGCTCATGCCCTTGCCCAGAAAGAGCAGGTCGGACAACCCGAGATTCCGTGCTGCGGTCGCGCAGGTCCGCCGGCTGACGACGGCCGACTTGATCTTGGTCAACTCGCCCTCGAGCAGATCTGGATACTTCTCGAAGAGATCCGCGCATACGATGGCGCTGAGGATGGCGTCGCCCAGGAACTCCAGCCGTTCGTTGCTCTCCAAACGGCTGTCTGCCAGGGACGCGTGGGTCAGTGCGGTGGCCAGGATCGAACGATCCTTGAAATGATAGCCCACCGCAGCTTCGGCCTTGTCAAGGACCTCCGCCTTGGTCACGGAGCTTCAATCCGCGTGGGCCGATGGCGAAGGTCGCACCGAGTGGGACGGCATTCGCCTTCGGCCGAAATCCATATCCGGCGCTTGTGTCCGAACCCAATCCAATGTCTGGATGTGTAGTATACTGTCGACACGCCGCCGGGTCAAATCGACCGGTCCGGTGTGGTCGCTGGATCAGGGGAATCATCATGCAAGGCCCGTTTACGACGACGGGGATCGGCAGCCTACCGTTCTCGGACCCGGCTGCAGCCTGCCGTTTCGTGTGGGACGCCGGTTTGGACCTGCCTTTCTGGCCGCAGCTGCCCCGGCGGGACTTCCGCGAGCTGATGATCCACCAGTACGCCGAATCCCTGCCGTGCCTGGAAATATCGGTGGCCGACAAGCGGGTGTGGCTGGACCTGTCCGACGCGGATCGCAAGGCCACCGAGCTGGCCGGATTCTACGAGCGCTACCTCAGTGGCGATCTCGAGCTGGGCCGGGTCTCGCCCGACCACGCCGCCGGGCTGTATGTGTTCCTCGACGAGCTGACCGCGACGGGCCGGCGCTTCGGGTATCTCAAGGGCCACGTCACCGGCCCGATGACGATCGGGCTGGGTCTGTACGACCAGGAGCAGCGGCCCGTTTGCTACGACGCGGACGTGTTCGACTGTGTGATCAAGTTGGTGGAGATGAAGGCCCGATGGCAGGCGGGGCGGCTCGGGGACCACTGCGATCAGGTCGTGGTCTTCCTGGACGAGCCCGTGCTGGCTGCCTTCGGGTCGTCGGCGTACGTGTCGATCCAGGAAGAGCACGTCGTCGACGCGATCAACCAGGTCACCGCGCCGCTCCACGCCGAGGGCGTGACCGTCGGCGTCCACTGCTGCGGCAACACCGACTGGGCCATGTTCGCCCGAAGCGAGGTGGACATCATCAGCTTCGACGCGTTTCAGTACGCCGGCTCGGTGGCGCTCTACGCCGACGCCGTCGGGGCTTTTCTCGCCCGCGGCGGACGGATGGCGTGGGGGCTCGTCCCGACCGGGCCCCTCGCCGGCACCGCCGACATCGACCAGATCGAGCAAGCCTGGTCCTGTGCCCTCGACGCCCTGACCGCCAAGGGCATCGAGACCGACCGCCTCATCGGCCAATCGCTGCTCACCCCCAGTTGCGGCGCCGGACCGATCTCCGAGGAAGCGACCCGCGAGGTCTTTCCGCTCCTGGCCCAGCTCCGCGACCGCCTGAGAGCCAAGCACGGATGAGCCGCCGAGAGAATCGAACGTGCGTCAAGACGCACGCTACCCGCTGGGTGCTCTACGACGTCAGCGCCCCGAGGACGAACGGCCACATCAGGTCCTTGTAGAACCGGTGACCGGCGCTGCCCCAGCGGTGTCGGTATCGCGCCGAGTGGCCCGAGGCCGCGAAGATCGCGCGGACGCGCTCGGCCGCATGGGACACGTCCGCGACCGAAAACAGCGCGTCGGTTCGCCCGTTGACGGTCAGCAGATGCCGCGGGGCGATCAGACCGGCCACGTCGTAGAAGTCCCCGAATCCGAGGATCCCGGGGATCATGTTGCAGTCGCAGTGATAGATCCGTCCCTGCGGGCTGACGAGCACGCAGAACGAGCAGCTGGGCACGGCAATCGTGATTCGCTCATCGCACGCGGCGGCGTAGATCGTCACCATCCCACCGCCCGAGTTGCCCATCATCAGGATGTCCTTGGCGTTTACCTCCGGGAGCCCCGCCGCCCAGTCCATGATCCGCTGGACGTCCCAGATGCGCTCGCCGATGGGCGTTCGTCCCGCCAGCAGACAGTGCATCAACTGGCTTCGACAATCCCGCTTGCCGTGGCGGCCGTGCACGTCGGGCACGCCGTCGGCCCCGAGTCCGCGCGTTGCCGGGGCGACGGCGACGAAGCCCCGTTCCGCCGCCTGCACCGCGACGTCTCTGTCCTCGGATAGGGCGCGTCGGCGGTCTGCTTCGGTCGGGTAGACGCCTGCGTAGACATCGTAGCCGCGTTTGCTGTGGCCGTGGGGCATTACCGCCAGTGGGAAGGGCCCGCGCCCTTTCGGCTTGAGCAGCCAGAAGGGGATGCAGACGTTCGGCTCGGTGTCGATCTGGCCGCGCTGTCGCGTGCAGCGACCCAGGTCCTTCGGCGGGTCAAGCTTGACCGTGGGAGCGTGCTCGCCAGCGAGCGCGCCGATCCGATCCAGGCCGATCAGACGGCGAAGCACCGGACGGGCGTCGGCCTGCCATTTGCGGAAGCCTCCGGGGTAGTCGTTACGGAACGTGTAGGTCCGGTGTCGTTCGGAATACAGGTTCTGCAGGTGTCGAACCACGTCTTCTGACAGCTTCGGTGCATCCGATTTCTTGCGCGTTGCGCGTCCGCGCGCCGTGGATCCCTTCGCGGGCAGCGCCACGGCACCGGCGGCCAGACCAGTCCACTTGATGAACGCGCGTCGTTCTGGGTTGATGTCCACGATGGCTCCCTTCGTTGAACGGAGTCGACCTTCCCCATGGGGTCAAACGCACACAGTAGGCTGAATCGAAGGTGCGTCAAGACGTGCCCTGCCCACCGTGAATCGCGAAGGCCGGGCAGCGATGTGGCGTTGCGTGCTTGTCGCGGTTCGCGACAGGTCAGTGCCATTCGCGCCAAGGACTAAGGAGATCCCGTCGGCTCCCGGGTCCCCGACGAGGCTGTCCTGAGAAAGACAAGTTCCCTTGGTCCCCATGAAAACTATTAGAAGTTGACTTGCCGATTCTGAGCCCGTCGCGGATAATCGTACCGAAGGAGGGCACGCGATTCGGACCCCCACATCGGCCGAAGGGCCTGCCCCTTCGGGACTGAGGGGAGGGCCACGCCGGAGTGGGGCATCAGGTACCGAGGATCAGTCCAGACCAAGGGGAACGACGATGGCACCTTCTGTTTGTGGGCGGCTGGGGGGTTGGACAGCGTTCGTGGTTGCCGGCCTGGTGGTGATTCAGCAGGCGTCTGCTCAGACCTGGACGGTCATCGACTTGGGCCTCGGCAAGGGTGAGGACATCAACGCCAACGGCCAAGTCGTGGGAGACAGCGCGGGTCGGGGCTGGCTCTGGACGGACGGCGTTCGAACCGACATTGGCTCGTTGGATGGAACGTCCCACGGTTGGTGCGTGGCCTTCGCCATCAACGATCTCGGGCAGATCGTGGGCGAGTCACGGGACGCTCTGTACCGACTGCGCGGCTTCCTTTGGGAGGACGGCGTGATGACCGACCTGGGCGTGCTCTCGGGCACCACCAGTCGCGCCTTCGAGATCAACAACATCGGTCAGGTGGTCGGCCGTTCCGACTGTGACCCCTCGGGCAATCACGCCTACCTCTGGCAAGGCGGCGTGATGACGGATCTGGGTACGCTGGATGGCAGCGGCGCGAGCAAGGCAAACGACATCAACGAGTCGGGCCAGGCGGTCGGGTGGGCCGGCGCTCCTTCGGTCCCCGATTTCCGCGCCGTCCTGTGGGAGGACGGTGTCATCACCGACCTGGGGACGCTTGGGAGCACCAAGAGCGAGGCGTTTGAGATCACCGAGTCCGGGATCGTGGTCGGGTACAGCTACACCGCCGCCGACGAGCGGCACGCGTTTCTGTGGCAAGACGGGGTGATGACGGATCTCGGCACGCTCCCCGGCGCCAGCGACAGCCGGGCGTGGAACCTCAATGAATCCGGGCAGGTCGTCGGCGATTCGGGGGGGCGCGCGTTTATGTGGCAGGGGGGCGCCATGATCGATCTGAACGATCTGATCGATCCGAACACCGGCTGGGTTCTCGAGGTCGCCTACGGCATCAATGATGCGGGTCAGATCGTCGGGGGAGGTACCCGCATGGGGGGCAGCTCGCGAGCGTTTCTCCTGAACCCGCCGCCGATATACGCGCTGACGATCACGATCGAAGGTGGACCGCCGTGTTACCCGTATGGGCATGTCGAAACGGACCCGTACGATCCCGACGGCGAATACCTGGCGGGAACCGAAGTCACACTCGAGGCAGTCCCACGCGACTGGAAGGTGTTCGAGCACTGGCAGATCTACGATCCCAACCACCCCGGCGACGCCAACTATGCTGCGATCAGCACCGACAATCCGATCGCCATCGTGATGGACGCTGACCGCGAGGTCACGGCCATCTTCGACCGGGGCCAGTGCGGTCCTGGCGTCGAGCAGATGCTGCCCGTGGTGCTGCTTGTGACGGGCTTCTGTGGATTCGTGTCTCGGCGACGCGGCCGGTGATCAACACGCGACCGCATCGCCGAGAATCGGGGGGTGCCTCGAGGTCTACGTCGCTTGCTTCATCGAAGTCGGCGCCAGATGCCCAGGCACGAGATCGGCAACAGGATGCCCAGAAGGGGCGGGCCCAACCCGCCACCGAACGCGCACTCGAACACCGCCGTGACCTGTCGATCCGCGTCCATCACGATCGTCAGCGGATTGTCGGCGCTGATCACCGCGTAGTTGGGGTCCCCCGCGTGCGCGACGTCGTGGACCTCCCAGCGCACGAAGGTCGATCCGATGCCGGCCACCGCGTGGAGCTCGACCTCGTCGCCTTCTGCGTATTCCGGGCCGGGCGGATCCGCTTGGATGTACCCCAACGGCTGCTGCGGCGGGTCCGTCGCGACGGCAAGCGTCAGCGTATACTGCTGGTCGGGGTGGATGGGCATCAGCACGTAGCCGTGAAGCTTGTCGGTGGCATGGTTCAACATCCTGCCGACAATCCGACCGGCGTCGTTGACCGCGCGGGCGGTTCTCAGCTCGACGTCGAGGTTCGGGTCGATCAGATCCTGCAGCGGGAAGACCGGCCAACCATAGGTCAGGTCTGTCAGCACGTCCTGCAGATCGGTCCCCCTGGCCGCTGCCTGGCCGTCGGCGCTTTCGAGAAACGGCTCGACGAGGAACGGGTCATGCCAATAGTCGATGTTTCCCACGAGCGTGCATGTCTCATTGAGGTCCTCGATGATCGCCCCGGTCGGCAAGAAGCCGCTCATGTTGATGAAGAAGCCGCCGAACCACAGAAACGATACCGGGGTCTCGTCGGCGGTCAGCAGGAAGCCGATGACGATACCTCCTTCGCCGATGGCGGTCGGCGTGCTGAGAAGATCGTTGGGCGCCCCCAAGTCCGTCACGACGCCATCGTCCCAGAGGAAGACGCGCGCGGGCTGGTCTGGCAGGGCTGAGTACCCGGCGACCTGGCCCGCGCCGTTGATGGCCGTAGGCCAGCTCTCTGTGTAGCCCGGCAGTCCGCCGAGGTCCGTCGCGACGCCGTCCTGCCACAGGAAGGCCTGCTGGGGCCCGAAGTCGGGTCCGCACCTGCCGATGACTTGGCCGGCGTTGTTGATGTCGTAGGCGAAACTGGTCGTGCCGCAGAGCGCCCCGAGGTCGGCCATCACGCCGGTCTGCCACAGGAAGGCATGCAGGGGGCCGTCGCCATCGGTATCCGCCGTGCCGACGACCTGTCCGTTGTCGTTGATGGCCTGGGCGTAGCTGAATCTGGTCTCGTTCGGGTCCGCCGCGAGGTAGCCCAGCTCGGTCTTCACCCCCGCTTGCCACAGGAAGGCGCGGTGCAGACCCGAGGGCGCCAACTCAGAACCGATCACCTGTCCCGAGTTGTTGATGTCCTGGGCTTCGCAGGGCCCGAGGTCAATGAGCTTGTAGGTCTGGGCGAAGGCCGCCTGGCCCAGCCAACTTCCGACCAGCGCGCAACAGACACAGCATACGCGCCCAGTCCGATGAGTACGGTTCATCGCACTTTCTCCTTTGCGCCGTCTAAAGCGCTGTCTTGAGACCCTCGTGCTCAGGTGTCGACTTGGAGCGACCTGATCGCTCGAATGTGCACTTGGCGACTCAGTCCTCGTGTGATGTCGACCTGTCGCCTCCTTGCTCGCTCCGGCTGAATTCTTCGCAGCTGGACTTCACCAGACAACCCCCTTTTTGAGAATCGTGTGAGAGTGCTGAAGCCCCGGTCGTTCACAATGGAGAATCGTCGAGCGACTGCAACGGGAGGCGCTTCGAGTCAGGATGATGGTTCGCGTCTGCCCAAACCCCGAGCCCTGAACCCTGAACCCTTCGCTCCAAACGTGAAGTGGCAAGGCCTGCGAAAAGCTTCTCGCCCTCCGCCCAAACGCTCCGGCGCGCAACTCACGGCACCGCGTCCAAGAACGTCGCAAGGTCCGCGCCAATCTCGGTCAGCGCCTTCGACACCGCCTCCATCTCTGCCATGGCCATCGTCTCTTCGAACCCGAAGTCCTTCTTGGACTCCTTGGCCTGGTACTCCTGGCGGGCCACCGACGCGAAGGGAACCAGCCCGGTCCGGACGTCAAGCAGAATCGCCTCGACCACGCATTTGGCCTTGACTTGGTCGGCGCTGAAGATCCGCTGCTTCTCGTACGTGTGGCTTGCAGACCGATAGATGAGCAGGAGGTCCGCCTGATACCGGGCCGCCGCCACGCGAAGGTGCGGGATGGTCCGCTTCCTGGGCGTCATCAACGACGGGAGGAGCGACGCGTCGGCCGCCCGGCGGCTGTTGCGAAGTTTCTCGATGAGGCCCTTCTCCAGGTCGTGATCGCGTTGGGCCAGCTCCCCCGACCACCACAGCCACGGCCGCCGACTGCCGAACCGCAGGACGGCCAGGCGCGCGTTCTTGGGGATCGTGGCCTTCGCGCCGAGGATCTTGTTGATGTCGTCGCCGTTCATGACCTCCCGATCGCTGGCGAACAGCGACTCGGTTGCGGCTTCCCGGCTCTGATACTCGGCCGAGCTCATGAAGTTCGGCTGGGTCGACGTGGTCGTGCACCCAGCGACCAGAAGCAGCAGGCATCCTGTACACATTGATCTCATGGTCTCACCTCGCGCTTGAACTCGGATCTCGTTCGCCCACCAAACGCTGCGCACGCAGCGACGATGTTTGTTCAGTCCCCTACCCATTCGTTGTGGCGGGTGAAACCCGCCCTACACGTCTCAACCGGTTCGTCTCGTATCCCATCCACCCCCCCCGGCGCCAGGAATCAGCGCGACGATGCTGGCGCGGTCGTCGCACGCCTTTCGCCCCGGTACCACTTCACGACCTCTTCGAGGACATCTCTCGACGGGGGGGTGACGTCATACCGGAGTCCCACCTCCTTGCACTCGTCCACGATCATCTTCAGGTGCTTCTCCTGCTCCGTGGCGGGATAGATGATCAAGAGCGCGTTTGCGTTTCCCGACCCGCTGAGTCGGCGTATCTCGTCCTTGAGATCCGCCCACCCGTGGTTGTGATCGGGAATGCCTCTGCCCAGCATCCTCGGCTTGGTTGTCGCAGACGTCGCCCAACTGCTCCGTCTGTACGCAAAGCGATCGCCATTCAAGACGACGCATCCTGTCATCTCAGCGAGGCCCCGCTCGATTTCCTCCTTGGGCAGTGTCACGCATCCTAGGCTGCCATGGACCAGTGCAGTCAGCACTGCAAACAGAAGCCGGTTTCGGTCACTCACTTTCGCTCTTCCGGTGCTATGTGGCATGCAAGCCCCTCAGCCTGACCGGTGTCAGGCTCGTCAAGCCCGACACCGCTTCTGCCGGCTTTCAGCCGGCTCCCCCGTTAGGCACGGGCTTCAGCCCGTGTGGTGAGCCGCCCCACCTCTCATTCCCCCCTCCCCAAGCCGGCTTAAGCCGGCTTGGGGAGGGGGGAATCACGCGATCCGCAGACACGCACGGACTAAAGCCCGTGCCTAACGGTGGCGCCGGCTGGAAGCCGGCTGGCGATCTGCCTGAGGACAGCGTCTCTGCGATAGCACGTGCGACGCATTCCGACGTGACGCCGTCGTATCGAAGACGCCACTACTCCACCATCTGGGGCTCGACCCGGGGAAGGTCCACTTCCTTGGCCTCGATCGACCGTTGCTCGTATCGCTTGAGAAGCTTGCCATCCTTTGTGCGGACCTCGACGACCTCCGGGCCGTACTGTCGCTCTTCGCCCTTCGCGATGATCCGTACGTCTTCGTGGGGGAGTTCGAACTCGACGGTGACCGAGGCCCCCTCTTGCAGCGCGATCGCCCACCAGTCGTGAAGGGTCAACTCGGCGACGTGCTTGGCGTAGGGCCTCTTGTCGGACGGCACCTGACGGACGTAATCGAGGAACGACTTGGCCGGCTGGCTCGTCGCGGGCTGGGTCAGCGTCGCGGGATTCGTCGTGCAGACGAGGGCCACGCTGTCGTCTCTCCAGATCGCCTCGGTGCCCAGGATACGCATGGGGCCGAGGACTTGCGGGCCGACCAGTGCCAGCGGGACCTTCTTGTAACCGGTCGGGTCGATCATCGCCTCCCTGCCGTCCCGGCTTCCCAGCGTGATCGACTCGATGCGCGAGTCTTCCTCCGTGGACAGAAGGGGCCCGAGACGCTGCTGGGAGAACTTGACCAGCCTGACCTTCCCGTCCCATTGGAAGCTCGGGTCCTCGTTGAAGTTGATCTCGTAGGCCTGGCGGTGACCACATCCGGCCGCCAACATCGACAGGCAGGTAAGGCGCATCCATCGCTGCATGGTGATGTCCTCCGTCCTCGTACCAACGCCGTGTACGGTCGGTCAGTTTCGTTTCCCCGCGGTCGTATGGGAGGCAATGCCCCCAGCGCGACCGGTTTGGAGCTCGTTGAGGCCGACATGGCCTCTGCCGGCCTTCAGCCGGCTCCCCCGATAGGCACGGGCTTCAGCCCGTGTGACAGATCGCCCCACGTCCCCCCCCTCCCCCAAGCCGGCTTAAGCCGGCTTGGGGGAGGGGGGGGAACGATGACAGCCGCAGACACGCACGGACTGAAGCCCGTGCCTAACGGTGGCGCCGGCTGGAAGCCGGCTGGCAACCCACGCGACTGCGTCGCCCCGACGACACCGCATGCGATTCATTCCTGCGCGAAACCGTCCTACCGAAGACGGCTCTGGCAGTTCGGCGTCGGGTCTGCGGACCCGACTTACGGGGTTCGCTCTTTGACGGTCGTGTCGTACCGGACGCCGTCGGGGACGGGGACCGCCACGGGGACCGTCGTGCCGTGGCTTCCGGCGGTGCGGGTGAGCGAGTCCACGGCGACGAACGCGGTGTAGGCCGACATCAACCCGTACTCCAACGCCAGCTGCTTGATCTGGCCGGTCAGCTCCCCGCTGCGGTCATAGGTGGCCCGGTCCCACAGGTCCGCGATCTTCATCCTGGCCCAGATGGCGGCCAGGCCGGCGTGACGGGCCGTCTCGTCGGGCTGCACGGGGATCTTGATCTCGTGCGTCTGGTCGCCGATCTTCCCGTGGACGCGGATCCGGGACGGCCTGGCCCCGTCGTACCGCCCGGTCAGGATGACGGGCCGGCCGACGAACAGATCAGGGATGTGATTGGGGTAGACCTCGGTGACCTTCGCCCCGCCCCAGTCCACGCGAAGGTCCGTCATGGCCGGATGGCTCGCGCGGCTGAAGAACTGATCCATCACGTCGGCCCCGCTGTCGTCCAGGCCGAGATACGCCACGGCCCCCCGCCCCATCTTGGCCATCCGGTTGAGCAGATAGCGGTTCGGCGACGAGCCCACGCCGAAGCTGAAGATCCGGCTGGCGCCGAGCTTCGCGCGAACGGCCGCCAGGATCTCCGCCTCGTTGCCGATGAACCCGTCCGTCAGGAACACCACGAACCGCAGCCGCCGCGGATCGTGCGGGAAATCGAGGGCCGCCCGGATCCCCTCGATCATCATCGTCCCGCCGCCGCCCTTCAGGAAGTGCACGTGCCACAGGGCGCGGCGGATGTTCCCGGGGGTCGCTTCGAGCGGCTTGGCGCCGAGCTTCGACGCCCGGCTCGAGAACTGGATGACCTGAAACGTGTCGTCCGGCTGCATCCGCCTGAGGGCCCGGTTGACCGCCTTCTTCGCCTGCGAGATTGGCTTGCCCTCCATGCTGCCCGAGCAGTCGAGCACGAAGACCAACTCGAGCGGCTTGCGGGCGAGCGAGCGTTGGCTCTCGGGCGGGTAGAGCATCAGCGTGAAGAACCCGCCGCGTTTGTCCTGGTGCGTGATCAGGCTGGACTTGATCCGCTCGCCCGCCACCTTGTAGCGGAGGACGAAGTCCTTG